>NZ_MBKP01000008.1 GCF_002243045.1 Methanolobus psychrotolerans | reverse complement strand
TTTATAGTTCTGTCACCGATCGTCTCAAGTACAGGAGCCTGATTTGCGTTAATGACAGTGATTGTAATGGTTTCTGAATCAGTAGCATTACCATCGGAAACAGTGAACATGACATCATAGATTCCAGCGTCATCATAACCAGTGTCCCAGCTGAAAACGTTGTCTGCAAGAGTTCCGAAGCTGGCGTTTCTGGAGTATGAAAGATCATTGCCATCAAGGTCGGTTGCATTCAGGATGATTGTAAGGATATCAGTTTCATTTATAGTTCTGTCACCGATCGTCTCAAGTACAGGAGCCTGATTTGCGTTAATGACAGTGATTGTAATGGTTTCTGAATCAGTAGCATTACCATCGGAAACAGTGAACATGACATCATAGATTCCAGCGTCATCATAACCAGTGTCCCATCTGAAAACGTTGTCTACAAGAGTTCCGAAGCTGGCGTTTCTGGAGTATGAAAGATCATTGCCATCAAGGTCGGTTGCATTAAGGATGATTGTAAGGATATCAGTTTCATTTATAGTTCTGTCACCGATCGTCTCAAGAACAGGAGCCTGATTGACTGCAGCAGGTACATCGACAACTGTAATTGTGATGGTTTCGGAAACGTTGACATGACCATCAGTAACATTGAACTCAACACTGTGAGTTCCATTATCATTATAGACCGGAGTCCAGGAGAAAGCACCGCTGGAGGGATCAAGGATTGCTGCTGACGGAAGGCCGCTCATTGAATATTCAAGAGAGTCATTGTCAGAATCAGTGGCATTAAGATTGAATGAAAGCTCTTCAGAAGCATTGACAAACTTATCACCAATTGGGGAAAATACAGGAGCAGTGTTTGAAGCCGTAGTTTCCTCTACAAGAATATAACCGTCAATACTGTTTGCCGGAGATGATGATACTTCACCCTCAAGAAGCTCGACATCCTGCAGATAGAGATCAGAATTACCACTGGCCAATGCATAAAATGATAGGTCGATCACTGGAACTAGACTTGCTTCTGTGAAGTTCTCCAACTGCCTAAGCTCTATTCCTACTGTTCCAGAATTATCGACATAACTCACAACATGCCCTGATACATAACTCCCGTTTGCTGAAACATTTTCCAGAGATATTATACCAGAGTCATATGAAAGAGTCAGGTTCATGCCTGTAACATTAACACAGTTATCGATAAAAATCACTACGTGTGCAATATCACTTAGGTTTACCTTATCAGAACTAATGAAGATTGTATCTGCTGATGCTGCACTTGCTATAATCATGGGGTTAAAAGTCGAAATAACAATGGAAATCGACAAAAGTACCCTTATATATTTCAATATCCCGTTTTGTCTACTGTTTTTTATTAAAGGATGCATACTCTCACCCTTGACAATAATCTGTGATCTGAGTCCTAATTATCTGCCAATTTCAAATTGAATTCAGTTGAATACACACCTGTATACAACTATTGCTGATCGCTTTTGCGGACATACAGTATTATCACTGATGCCCCCACATTACTCCACAAGTACCAATATACAATGATATATTATAAAAGTATTCAATTTAGTGTTTTTTATAAATTGGTGCTAATTATTATATTAAAAAGTACAATATAAATATTTATTAGAAATATCACCAGCAGAATATGAAAACATGATAACAATTCAAAAAATATATCAATAAGGTACATGTTACTCCTATCATCCCGGCAATTGAGATGAAACTTCTTGGATGGAAAAACAACTGTTAAGAGATTCAAACAAAAACTGCTCCAATGGTTACAGACAGAATCATTGATATCCAATTCTCTGGCACTTATTGTTGGTGTCCTCACAGGCCTTACCATTGTATTTTATGACATGTTACTGGAACTGAGCCATAATTCATTTTATGGACTACTCCCTGAATCTCCCGGCTATTTCATAATAATTCTGCCTGCCTTGGGCGGACTCGTTGTTGGCCTAATAGTTCACCTGTTCATACACACAAGACGTTATGACATTGAAGAGATTATAGAGGCCACTGCCCTACATGGTGGCAGGATGTCACCTCGAAATGCATTCCTTGAAGTACTTGCATCTATCGTGTCCATTGGATCAGGAGGATCTGTGGGAAAGGAAGCACCTGTGGTTCTTGCAGGTTCTGGAATAGGTTCCTTGCTTGCACAGGTACTGAAGATACATGGCAACCGGGTAAAGATACTGATAGGATGCGGAGCCTCCGGAGGAATTGCCGCAGCCTACAATGCACCTCTTGCAGGAGTCGTGTTCGCTGTTGAGGTGATTCTTGGTGAGCTTGAAGCAAGGACATTCATCCCGATTGTAATCTCAGCTGTCTTTGCAACCCTGGTGGCAAGTATGGTATTTGATGTAAAGACTATAGAAGTATCTTCATATACCTTTGTCAACCCTTTCTACGAATCCATTTTGTATCTGGGACTTGGAATATTAGCAGGTATTGTATCTGCGATACTAATGCGTACCCTTTTTGGAACTCACCGGTTCTTTGATTCCCTTAAAATACACCCCGCAATAAAACCTGCCATAGGAGGGCTTTGTGTAGGGATCATAGGATTTTTCTATCCGCAGGTGTTCGGTGTGGGATATGATGTTATCACCGATGCCCTGAACAACGGACTGGCATTGAAACTTATGCTGATGCTTATATTCCTTAAAATTATTGCATTCTCACTCACAATGGGGTCTGGCGGATCAGGAGGATCCATTGTACCTGCACTTTTTGTAGGTGCAATGCTGGGAGGAGGCTACGGTTCAATCGTCCATGATATGTTCCCGGCCATTACAGCAGAATCCGGCGCATATGCACTTGCAGGCATGGGTGCAGTGTTTGCAGGCACAAGCCGGGCACCTCTGGCATCGATCCTTATTCTTTTTGAGCTTACGCAAGATTATAACATGATACTGCCCATAATGCTTGCATGTGTTGTCAGCAATCTGGTATCAAGTTCCCTTAATTCAGAATCCATATTTACAGAAGGCCTCCATCGAAGAGGATTCACCATCAGGAGAGGACGGGAAGTAGACATAATGGAATCCTTGATTGTAAGGGACGCAATGAAGCAAAATGTTCAGACAGTATCGGAGAACAAAAACGTAGGGGCATTGATCGCTCTTATGCAGTCAAGCAGGCATGCAGGATTCCCAGTCCTTGATTCTGGTGGTAAGCTGTGTGGAATTGTTACGCTCAAAGATGTCAGAGATAAGGTAGACCATGACGAACTTGACAAGACCATCAATGAGATCTCAAGCAAAGATGTGGAAGTGGCATATCCTGAGGAAAGCTTAAACACGGTACTAAAGCGCCTTGCTGCAAAAGACATTGGCAGGCTTCCGGTAGTTTCAAGTACAGACAGAACAAAACTGCTTGGGATAATAACCCGCAGTGATATTGTCAAGTTATATGACAAGAAGATCCTTGATAAGGTGCATCTGAAAAAGGAATAAAAAGATCCTCTTTTGTTCCGACCGGGGTTGCCATTGAAAACATAGAGTGATGAATAGAAATAAGCATCAAATTACGATATTCCCAAGGAAATAACCTGGGGTTGCATCATAAATGTGCACGCGACATGTCACACCCGGCCCCACATTGCACTGAGGAATGACAACCGGCTTGTATGAGTTGGTACGTGCCATCATACCTTTCTGTTTTGCTGGTTTTGATAGAAAAACATCAACATCCTTTCCGATCATGCAATTCCTTGACTCAAGCTTAACAGCTTCACAAACTCCATGCAGCCTATTTGATCTGTTCACGATTATGCGGGAATCAATCTTCCTGAGCTCCCATGCCTTGGTATGCGGCCTTGGAGTAAAGCGGGATATATTGACCTTTTCCGGTTTGTACTCTTTAACCCAGTCAACAGTCTTTTGGATATCCTCATCTGTTTCACCCGGATAACCCACAATGATATCCGTGAAAAGGGTCATGTCAGAAAACATTGATCTGAATTTATCGACAATGACATTTGCCTCTGATATTGAATGATACCTGTTCATACTCTTCAGGACATTATCAGATGCGGATTGTATCGGCAGGTGCAGAAACTTGTATATTTTTTCATTCTTAAAAATTTCCAGCAGGTCATCAAGAATAGGAGTCACTGAAAAAGGATTCATCATCCCTACTCTTATTTTGAACTGCCCCGGAATCTGACAGATCATATCAAGCAGTTGGGGAAGTAACACCTCTTTATCAGTTCCGTACTGGCCATTATCCTGGGAAGTCAGCCAGATCTCCCGGCAACCCTCAACAACGGCCTTTCTGATGTCATCTACTATCTCACCAGGTTCAAACGAACGCAGGCTTCCACGTGCAATAGTAACTATACAATAAGCACAAGCATAATTGCATCCCTGAGATAACTGACAGATATGAATATTAGAGTTATAACGAATCCTTGGAACACTCTGAAAACCCTCCGGCTCCGGGAGGAAGACCTTTACACTGCCACTTGCAGAATTCAAGGAATCAAGCACCTGCCCCAGTCGTGAAATCGAATTCACGCCTAATATATGAGCATTGGGGTTCTGGTGCATGATATCTTCAAGCTGCACTTCAGGCATACAGCCTGTAACTATAACCTTTGTACCTTTTTCACCAAGCTCCCGTATCTGGTGAAATATCTTCTGTTCAGTTGTATACTTTACAGTACAGGTATTGATAACAACTACATCGGCAACGACTTGAGGGACAAGCTCATGACCGCTGTCCCTGACACTTGCTTTCATTATCTCTGCTGAAGCCTGGCTTGCAGAACAGCCGTAAGTTGAAATATGTACTTTCATTTTACAGTTCGTTAAGCTTATACCGACCGGAGAGGAGTTTTTTCTTTGTCATTGATATAGATAGTATCTGTGAACTTGACAACACCCGAACTGCCCATCGTGAGACTGTGAACCCTTGAATCACCGTCACCGAAAAGACTTACTCCCTTGAGAAGGAAACCTGGAGTCACACCAGTTGCAGAGAAAATGATGTCCTTTCCAGGAGCCAGTTTTTCTGTATCCAGTATGTCGTTGATGTTATCTTCTGTGATGCCCATTTTCTCAAGTCTTGGCATTTTCTGTTCCTTCTCCTTTGCAATCTCCTCAGGAGTACCGCCATTTGCCACAGTAGGCAGGACAAGTCTTGCAAGGATCTTGCCACCAAGGATCTTAACAGCTGCTGCAGTGAGGACAGCCTCTCCCGAACCACCCGCACCAAGTACTATATGGATACCTGAACCACGGATCGCAGTTGCTATTCCAGGCATAAGATCACCATCACTGATCACATTGACCCTAGCGCCTGTCCCTCTTATCTCCTTTATTTTTTCCTCGTGCCTCTCCCGTTCAAGGATAACAACTACAAGCTCACCCACTGTCCTGTTGAGAGCCTTTGCAACGATCTTGAGATTCTGGATGACTGGTGCGTCAAGGTCTATTCTTTCGTTCGGATGCTCCCTCTCATACTTCACGACTTCTGAACCAACAACTATCTTGTCCATATAGATGTCCGGACCGTGAAACAAACCACCCCTTTCTGCCATAGCCATAACAGATATGGCACCCGGAGTTCCATTTGCTGCAAGGTTGGTGCCTTCCAGTGGATCAACTGCAATGTCAACTTCCAGATCGCCTTTCCCGGTACCTACTTCTTCACCAATGAACAGCATGGGTGCTTCATCACGTTCCCCTTCACCAATCTTGATGATACCTTTCATATCAAGACTGTTCAGCATTCTGCGCATGGCTTCAACAGAAACTTTGTCTGAATATTTTTTATCGCCACGGCCCATCTGATAAGAAGCTGCAATTGCTGCTGCTTCTGTAACATGCAATAATCTGGGCAAGAGGGAACACTCGATTGGTCCCGCACACTTAATCATCTTTTCAGCGGTTTTAGGATGAGGCATAATAATCACTTCCTGAATTGTTTCCTGATTATAAAGATTTTGATGGCACAAGTATTAATGGTTTCTATATTAGATTTTCGCGGGTAAAGTAAAGTTGTGAGATTATTTCAAAACATCAACCAGAGCAACCCGCTCCAGAACAAGTGAAGGGATCATATCTTCACCTGCTGCGAGTATCTCTTTATCCGTTATTGAAAACTGTTCAAGTATGCGCGATCTCTTTGAACTGGTGTACTCTATTACAGGCGCTTCTTCAATAATGGATTTTAACGCCCAAACAGAGTGTTGCACATCTTCTTTTTCGCCCATTACAACAAGAACAACATTCATCTGTCCTTCATGAACACCCATGGAAAATGCTTCTTCGATCTGCCTTTTTCCCGAAGCGTACCTCATAATCTCGATACCCATATCACGTGCCATGCTGTAATTGTTGTCTTTTGAACGCAATGCTTTCTGCACAGCAAAAAGAATGTGGTCTTCCCCAGCTATCTTATCAGCATCCATTGCCTGAATAATAGTATCATTGGTTGAAGATATATACCTTATTTCCTTTAAAAAATCAGGTACATTCTCTATGAAGGCAAATCCACCTGTAATCCTGAATTCCATGCACCAAGATAAAGGATACTTGAGAATAAGTATAACGGTCGGAAGATTAGTACATACTTGTGCAATTGGTTAACTTTATCTATTTTTAAATTTAAATATCAATAGGAGGACGGGGAAATATGAACAAACACTGTGATGTGTATACAGGAGAGCAATATCAATGCCCAAACTGTGGTTTTGCCATGGAAGTCGTAAATCCCTGCCATAGCTGTGGAGAGGGGGAAGTCAGGTGTCCTTTCTGCGGGGAACAAATGGCAAAAAAATGGCAATAATCCAAACCTAAACAAAGCAAAAATGAATGATGTTTTGCAAGGAGTTATTCAGAGACATCGGTGTTCGCTTTTCCGTGTGTTTTATGTAGGTTGTTATTTATTACCTCATAAAACACTGCTGAACAAGCAACTTATGTATCACCTGAAGCTTTCTTGCCTGTGATCTATGTGCTTGATACCAAGGTACAAGATAACTGTATTTCAGGATGAATGCAGAAACTTAATATTTGACCTGAGTGAGTTTATGTATTGAACTCTTGCGGTTATTAATGTCTGGTGTGAGAGGTGCTAACAATGGAACAGGATTACGATGCACATAGTATAGAGAACAAATGGCAAAGCCGTTGGAACGAAAGCAGGATATTCGAGCCTGAACCTGATGAAAGGGAGAAATATTTCATAACCATTCCTTACCCATACTTAAACGGCAATTTACACGCCGGGCATACAAGAACTTTCACCATAGGAGATGTCATTGCCAGGCACAAGAGAATGCTTGGATACAATGTACTGTACCCGATGGGATTCCACGTAACAGGAACACCTATTGTAGGACTTGCAGAACTTATCGCAAACAAAGACCCGCAAACAATGGATGTTTATTCCCGTCTGCACAGGATACCGGATGACATACTTGAAACACTCACAACTCCTGAGAAGATAGTAGAGTACTTCAAAGTGGAAGCGGAAATAGCCATGCGCTCAATTGGTTATTCAATTGACTGGAGACGCAAGTTCACAACAACCGATGATGCATATAAGAAGTTCATCGAATGGCAGTTCAATCTTCTCCATGACAAAGGACTTATTGTAAAAGGCGCGCACCCTGTAAAATGGTGTCCAAATGACAATAATCCAGTTGAGGACCATGATATACTTCACGGAGAAGAAGCTACTATCGTTGATTTTACCCTGATAAAATTCAGGTATGACGGAATAGTGCTCCCTTGTGCAACCCTGCGCCCTGAAACGATTTTCGGTGTTACCAACCTCTGGGTGAACCCTGATATCGAGCATGTGAAACTCAAGGTCACAAAAGACAACAATGAAGAGATATGGATCGTAAGCAAGGAAGCTTACCGGAAGCTCACTTTTACTGACAGGACTGTGGAATTCATCGAAAATGTACCCGGAAAAGACCTTGTAGGTATCAAAGTAAAGAACCCGCTATCCGGAAATGAAGTAATAACATTGCCAGCATCCTTTGTTAAGCCAGGGAACGGCAGTGGCATTGTAATGAGTGTGCCTGCGCATGCACCTTATGACTACTTGGCACTCAAGGACCTCTACAATAAGGACCTGTCAGAATATGGTATCACAGAAGACCTAAGGGAAATTAAACTGATCTCACTTATCCAGGCCAAGGAATTTGGAGAATATCCGGCAGTTGAGGCTGTTGAACAGCTTGGTGTCAAAGACCAGAAAGACCCTAAGGCTGAAGAAGCAACAAAGATGGTGTACCGCCGCGAGTTCCATGGTGGTGTCCTGAAAGAGAATACAGGAAAGTATGCAGGTGTCGCAGTTTCCAAGATAAAGGACATCCTCACACGTGACTTCCTCCAGGAAGGTATCGGAGAAGTTTTCTACGAATTCAGTGAACCTGTTGTGTGTCGCTGTGGGACTCCTTGTGTCGTTAACATGGTCAAAGGACAATGGTTCCTTAATTACTCTGACCCTGAATGGAAAGCTAAGGTCTACAAATGCATCGAGAGTATGGACATCCTGCCCGAGGAGTTCAGAGTCGAGTTCAACAACAAGGTAGACTGGCTTAAAGATAAGGCATGCGCCAGGAAAAAGGGACTTGGCACCAGACTTCCGTTTGACACTAACTGGCTTATTGAATCCCTTGGAGATTCAACCATTTATATGTCATACTACATCACAAACAAGTTCTTTTCACAGGGCATTGGTGTAGATCAATTGACCCCTGCACTGTTTGATTATGTACTTCTTGGAAAAGGTTCTGTACAGCAGGTGGCAATTGACACCGGACTTCCGGAAACACTCATTGCGAAGATCAAGTCAGACTTCGACTACTGGTATCCCGTTGACCTGAGATCTTCAGGTAAGGACCTTGTACCAAATCACCTGTTGTTCTTCCTGTTCCATCACGTTGCAATATTTGAAGAAGACAAGTGGCCACGTGCACTTGCTGTAAATGGATTCGTATCCCTTGAAGGACAGAAGATGAGCAAGTCCAAGGGTCCGATACTCACTCTCAGGGAAGCTGTTGACACTTACGGTGCCGATGTATCACGCATGTACATTCTGTCCAGTGCAGAACAGACACAGGATGCGGACTGGAGAAACATCGGTGTTGAAAGTGCCAGAAAGCAGGTCGAAAGATTCTACAAACTGGCAAATGAGATAGTTGAGTCCGGAGCCACATCAGGTATTGAAGGCGAACTCAAACTCATTGACCGCTGGATGCTCAGCAGGCTCCAGCAGTGTGTCAGGGAGACCAATAATGATATGACATCCATCAGAACAAGAAGTGCACTTCAAAACGCATTCTTCTTGCTCTATAATGATGTCAAATGGTACCAGAGAAGAGGCGGAACTGCACTTCTCTATGATGTACTTGATGTATGGGTACGCCTGATGTCCCCATTCACGCCACACATATGTGAAGAGATATGGTCTGCAATGGGCCATGGTGACGGCGACTTTGTCTCACAGGCAGCATACCCGATATTCTGTCCGAGGTTCATTGACAACGATGCCGAACTTGCAGAAGAGCTTGTATGCAGTACACTTTCCGATATAGAAGAAATAATAAAGGTCACTAAAATAACCCCGAAAATGGTTGTTCTTTACACTGCACCACAATGGAAGATAAAGGCTTTCAAAATGGCACTTGAAATGAAGAATGAGGAAGACCTCAACCCTGGAAAACTCATTAAGACATTGATGGCAGATCCTGAAAACCGGATGTATGGAAAAGAAATTCCTAAATATGTCCAGAAACTTGTACCGGACATAGCCAGCATGAAGACCGAAAGGTTTGAGATGTTACTTGGAACAAAACTTGATGAAATGAGTATCCTTCTGGAGAATACTGGCTGCCTTTCAAATGAAATCGGCTGCCCCATACAGGTATATACTGCCGATGAACCGGAGTATGACCCTGAGAACAAGTCGCGGTTTGCAACTCCACTCAGGCCTGCCATATATCTGGAATAATAATAATAATAATAATAATAATAATGATAATAATAATTGCTGGTCTGAAGCCAGCTTTCTTTTTCTATTTATGGATTTTGTACCTGCTTAGTACATCATTTGTTGCGATAAATATAAATTAGAAGCCAATAAAATATAACCAATTATTAGATATCGAATAAATGGATGAATTATAATTCAGGATAAAAACGGGTTCAAACTAACTGTCAAAAGCCTTAAAGTCCTTGTTGCCACCCTAATATTCATTTCTGCACTCATCTCCACTGCATATGCAGCCGGGAATGAGATAAACATAGGAGTCTACCAGAATGAACCACTTGTTTCTTTAAATGAGGACGGGATAGCCTCAGGCTTATATATTGAAATACTTGAAAGCATAGCCCAAAAAAAAGGAGGGGAACTAGTATTTATATTATGTACACTGGAACAATCCCTTGAAAGGCTTGATAATGGCACCATAGATATACTGCCTGCTGGTATAATCGCAAAATCGTATGCATACAGGAACGAAGCACACTACGATGTGGAAAAAATACCTTTTGTGATATCACCCACTGATATGGCCTTTGCACTATCCGAAACTGCAGACACGGAAATTGCCGGAACGATCGATGAAGATATTCTTCAGATGGTTATTGAGAACAGCATCCCCGTTTATAATGTGCCGCAAATACAACCGCAAAAAAGTAATACAGACCTGAATACATGGGAAAGTCCTTCGTGGCTAAAGTTATCTGTTGGCATCGGTGGCGGATTACTTTTGCTATTCATTATATTGAGCCTGACACTACGTAACAAGGTAGATGAGAAAACTTCCGAACTTAATTTCAAGAACAAGGAACTTGAAGTTGAGATTCATGAAAGAAAAATAGCTGAGGAAAAGCTGAAACAATATTCCCTTGATCTGAAGAATTCCAATGAACTCAAAGACCTCTTTACAGACATACTCCGACACGACCTCATAAACCCTGCCACAGTCATCAAAGGATATGTAGAGTACCTTATAGAAGAGGAGAATGAAGAACAAAAAATGGAGGCATTGAAGACAATTGAAAGGAACAATAAGAAACTTATCTACCTCATAGAGAATGCAGCACATCTTGCAAAACTTGAAAATATGGATGAGCTTGATTTTAAGACACTTGATCTGAAAGAGATAATCGAAGAGGTTATTGATAATCTCAGGCCAAAACTGGATGAAAAGGGAATAAATATAGATTTCAATCCCAAAAGCGAATACCCGGCTGATATGAACACTACTATCGAAGACGTGTTCTCAAACCTTATAGGAAATTCCATTAAATACAGCCCTGCAGGAAGTATTATCACATTAAATATAGAAGATATGGATAGTGAATGGGAAGTTTCGATCACCGACGAAGGGGAAGGAATCCCTGACAAAGATAAGCCCTACATCTTTGACAGGTTCAAAAGGGCACATAAAGTAAATGTAAAAGGATCGGGGCTTGGGCTTGCTATTGTCAAGCGTATAATAGACCTTCACGAAGGAACTGTGGAAGTGAAGGATGGAACTAATGGAAAAGGAACCACTTTCAAAGTGACTTTACAAAAGGCAAAAACTTAATAGATATTTAGTAGATATCAGGCCTTCTGTCATCGAACACATGTATGATTTCCCGTACCTTTGAAGTGTTTTCAAGTTCGATATCATGATAAAGTATGGTTTCTTTATCTTGTGCTTCTTCTTTGATCTCCCCAATAGCATCAACTATTATCGAACCTCCAAAGAATGATGAATCCGGACCATTTCCAACCCTGTTGCATGCAACATGCGGTATCTGGTTCTCAATTGCACGTGCTATTGAAAGGGATTTCCATATATGTTGCCGCGGCGATGGAAACTCTGCAATGGTCACAAGGATATCAGAACCTTCAAGAACAAGTTTTCGGGCTACTTCAGGAAATCGAAGCTCATAACATATCTGAAGGCCGATTGTCAGATCCCTTTTCCTGAGCCTGATAGGAAGAATCTCATTTCCCGGAGAAAAATACTGCTTTTCTTTTTTGAAAAGATGGGTTTTGCGATATGTTCCTGCAATCTCACCGTTCTCGATGCAGAGACCAAGATTATAATAATCAGTACAATTAATAGAAGCTTTTTTCTCAATAACTGAGAAGAGGAGTACGCATTCATGCTTTTTAGAGAAAGCACACATTGCCCGTACACTTTCACCAAATTCAGGTTCTGCTAAATCATTTTTATCCTCATAACAGAACCCAGTTGAGAATACTTCAGGAAATACAAGCAGTTCAGCACTATTTGACACAGCTTCATGTGCCATACTAAGGGCTTTTGAAATATTCGCCTGTTTATTGCAATTGAATACGTCCATCTGGATACAGGCTACCTTTATGCGGTCCATGGTAATCGAAAACCTTTACGCTCATCAATTTTCATGAATCAATATATGATTTGATATGAGCACGGAGTATTATTCAAAATCTGTGATCGTAGTTGATTTGGTTTTAGGTATAAGACCACCCAGATCAACAGAATTCCTGACTATCTTTATAAGTATGCAACTGGAATGTTTTATAATATCTGAATTAATAGCTTTAAGCTCATAGGCAGGCTCCCCGGGGGATACTTTTATCTTAGTAATGCCTGCAGCATACTCCTTGGGATTTTTGTCTGTCAGCCTTATAGCACAATTGGGTAATGAAAGATAATCGTTCAGGCTCTTGGCACTTAAACCCATTTTTATGAACTCTTCCTTAAATACAGGCCTATCAAGTGTTTTTGACAGAACATAAACTGCAACAGGAATCATGAAAACAGATTCTACAGACCGTATCGATTCGGCAATCAATGAATATATATCACCATTTTCATTTTGCTCGGCTTCTACGATGCTGTATACCTTTGAGGGAGGAATCTCCACTTCATTTACTTTTTTGAGATCCTTAAGCGCACGCAAGTAACCTGTCATAACAAGACGATGCTCATCTATCCCTTTATCCTTCAATTCACGTGTAACGCCACTGATAGAAAGTTGTCTGCCCTTTAGAATTTCCCTGATAAGTAGATAGATATTTCCAGACATGTTAAGTGCACCATAATTGATAACAAACCTGATATATTTAGCGGTGCCGCTCAAAAAACCAGTCCTTAAACAGGTAGGTTTAAAAGCAATAATGACGTTATTAAAGACCCTCATAAACAGAAGGAGAACTATACAACTGTGCTCCTTTTAATAGTAATCGGTGCATAAAAAACATAGCCCTGTTGTCATGGAACATCATTTTGAATCTGTTGATCCGACTTTATGAATAATTATGAATTCAACAAAACATTGTATCCAGGACATATGAAAGCCATTAATATTACAAAATCATATAACAATAATGCAAAAATTGAACTTAATTCCACATTTGTGATATATTTCGGAGGATTGAATGCATCTACCTACATTTACCCAGAACCCTACCCAACCAGTTGAGATAAAGGATAGGTCTGTTAGTAATCTGATAGAAGCAATGCAATACACAGGATTCCAGGGAAGAAAACTTGCTGAATCTGTGAAAGCATGGGAAAATATGCTGAAAGAGGAAAATGTAACCATATTCATGGGACTTAGTGGGGCAATGGTACCGGCAGGCATGAGAAAGGCCATAACCTACCTTATAGAAAACCGCCTGATAGATTGTCTTGTGAGTACGGGAGCAAATATTTTCCATGACTGTCATGAAGCTCTTGGCTTGAAACACTATGTAGGCTCCCATATGGCAAATGATGAGGAACTTTTCGAGCATGGCGTGGACCGGATATATGATGTTTTTGCATATGAGGAAGAGTTCAGGAATACTGACCATTTCATAGCTGATTTTGCAAAAAGGCATGAAGGAAAACAATATTCATCAAGAGATTTTATTCGCCTTCTGGGCAAGGAAATCTCTGAGAAAGGGGATAATCAATCCATAATTGCCAGCGCATATAAGCACAACGTACCGATATTCATACCTGCCCTTTGTGACAGTTCAATCGGAATCGGCCTTACTATTGCCAGAAGACTTGGCTGCAATGTCAATATAGATCAAATAAAAGATGTTGATGAAATTACACAGATGGTAGAGCTTTCGGAAAAAACCGGGGTCATCTATGTAGGAGGAGGAGTTCCGAAGAACTTCATTCAGCAGACAGAAGTCGTTGCTTCTATTATGGGACACGAAGTTGTAGGCCATGAATATGCAATCCAGTACACCTCTGATGTCCCTCACTGGGGCGGGCTGTCCGGATGTACATTTGATGAAGCAGTTTCATGGGGAAAAATAGCAAAGGAAGCTAAAAAAGTCCAGGTCTTTGTAGATGCTACAATAGCACTTCCGATTGTGATCCATGCACTGCACGAAAAAACAGGTGATAAAGCACGAAGGACACCTTCTTTCAACTGGGAAGAAGGCCAAGCGAATATCTATTTCGAAACTTTATGAAACCACAACACATTTATTAAGTTTAACCTCCATATAATAGGTACTAAAATGGACGAAAAGTGGGCAATGAAGTCCCACATGAACAAGGTAAGAAGTTCAAATATGGCTATTTATACCGGTCCGTTGACGTAGATGAGGTAATTAGATGAGTAAACGAACAAGAATTATAAATGATCCTTCCGAACTCGTACCTCTGCTTCAGGTTTTTGGATCCCAGAGACACAAAAAAGTATTTGATTCACTTCTGACCCTATGGATGACAAAGGAAGAATTAGAGGAACTTTTAGATACTGATGTTACCAAAAGCATCAATATACTCAAAAAAAGCGGTTTGATCGAAAGCCAGTGGCATATGCCGGAACCCGGCAAGACCCCTGAAAAAGAATACCGTTCATCCTATTCTAAAGTCCAGACAAATTTCCAGTGCTCTTTTGAAGATATGAGTGATATCATTATGCTTACATTCATGCCTTATGAAGAAGTGAAGGATGCTATTGAAGAACTTGAAAAATTAGTAGAGCAGGGTAATGATTCCATGAGCAGCCTTACAAGAGCATTGAATAAGAGTCCATTATACATCCGTGCGGTTGCCCGCCGGTCTGACAAACTCACAGTTATGGGACAGAGACTCAAGTTACTTCAGGATGGAGAAGCAGAATGATAGAACTCCTTCATAGCAAAAGTGGCATTACTAAATTCCAGATCCTTATCGAAGTAGCTGCGCACCAGCCTAATGTGCGGCAAAAGGAAATTGCTGAGAAGATAGGAGTTACACCGCAGGCAGTTTCCGAATATATTAAGGAACTTGTTGCAGAAGGGTTAATCTATTCCGAAGGAAGAGTACGCTACAGGATTACAAAACAAGGTGTTGAATGGGTACTTGAAAATGCTGCAGACATGAAAAGATATGCACGCTATGTCATGAGCGATATAATAAGTCATGTATCTACCTGGACTGCAATTGCCCAGGAAGAACTTGAGGAAGGAAAAGAGGTCTATTTGAAAATGGATCATGGACTGCTATACGTAAGCACCAGCGAAATTACAAATGCAACGGGAACAACGATTTCAAGCGCAAAGAATGGTGAAGATGTGGGAGTAACTGACCTTATGGGCCTTATTGATCTTGAAAATGCAAGCATCACAGTGTGCAGGATACCAAGAGTAGAAAGAGGCGGGTCACGTAATGTTGACGTTGAGAGATTGAGATCGCTTGCAAGATCAAAATCATATATTGCAACGGTAGGTGTGGAATCACTTATTTCCTTAAGAAGAATCGGCCTTGAACCACACGTTATGTTCGGGGCAAAAGAATCGGTTATAGAAGCTGCTTACCATGGACTTTCTTCACTGGTACTGGCAATTGATGAAGAAGTACCAGCCATCCTGAGCAGGCTTGAAACCGAGAATCTTGAATACGAACTTGTTGATCTTAGCATACAATAATAAGCAAAAGATGATTATATGAAAATTATACTGATATCGGACACTCATCTGGAAACGGACAGCATTCCTGCATTTCTTTCTGATGTTTTCGAGCAGTATGACATGATAATCCATGCAGGAGATTTTTCTTCGCTTTCTTTTTTCAAAGCACTAAATGCAACAGGTAAACTGAAAGCTGTACACGGTAATTCAGATGAACCTGCCGTTAAAGAGATTCTCCCGGAAAAACTGGTATTTGAAGTTGAAGGAGTGAAGATTGGAGTTATTCATGAGCCTTCACTTTCAATTCAAGATACTACGGCAACAAGATACATGGCCCTGGAAATGGGTGTAGAGGTTCTTGTTTTCGGCCATATTCACAGACCCATTATTGAAAAAAGCGATGTACTTCTTATTTGCCCGGGGTCACCTACAAAACCAAGGATGTCTGATCCGTGTGCAGTTGAACTGCAAATAGAAAATGGATCACTCAAAGCCGATATAATTCCGATAACAGGCCAATCCTGCGGATATATTGATTTTTCCCGCAAGCTTGCCGGAAACAAATAGTAAAAGACTTAATTCTGGCCATTGACAGTTTCTGTTTTAAACATAACACCTGTGCCTTTCAATGTCATCTGGATTCGGTCAGTGAACAGAAGGATCTCATCCAGATCTACATTATTGCCCCAATCATAAACATAGTCATAATTCCCCTGAACCTGTTCGAATCCAAGGGACATCAGACTCCTGTTAACTTCAGAAGGCATTGCACCGTTGCTATTGAACCAGAGTACCAGATATGTTTTCATATAACACCTACAGAATTAAACAATGCTGGCGTTACATATGGCACTTTTGGTCGGACAAAAGAAGAAAAGGGCAAAAAGATGCCCTGAAAATAAGAGTATTCAATAAGTTTCTTTCAAGGACTTCAGCGCCTGGGCAACCATTGACGAATAATACCTGACATCTGGGTTGTAATATTCCTTGGCCCTCTCTGTGTTGGCAGATGCGTCTCCAAAAGCCCTGATCCGGTCAAGAGTGCATTTTGCAGTTTCCTGCACCCATAAATCCCTTGTCTGACCATCAACTATATAAAGTGATTCAGGACGTACTGAAGTAAGAACATCGCCTTCACCTGTGGTATAAGTACTTGGCTTGCCCACAACAGCAACAAAGGCAGGTGTCTCACATTCCGCAAGTGCCTGGGCAGCTTCCGGCTGGTATTGACCTGCATATATCAGGAAAGAACCTGTAGGATCCGTTACACGACCGCGCCAGTACTCGGAATCTGTACCAATGTCTTCTTTTTCGATGAGTGTCCCGACAATGAATATACGGTTTACCTTTGCACCTGTCGGTGTAAGGAGATACTGAGGAGCATATTGATCCTCACCATCCTTAAAACTGAGATTGGACTCCCTGAACTCCTGAGCAAATACCCGTCTGGCAACTTCTCTTGTGTATCCGGACATTTAAATCACCTCTGCTGAAGCGATTAACTCATCCACTTCTGATTGATCGAGTGAGAACACAGGGATTATTGACTCTGCAAGCAGGTATCTTTCAACCCTGGAACCGCTTATCCTGTAGTACCTTCCTACAAGTAATTTCTTCATTTGTTCAAGGACAACTCCCTGATCAAGAGCATCTGCCGCAAGAGCAATTGCATTTTCAAGTGTCATTCCAGTAACCTCTTCAACCAGATCTCTCTTAATTATTGCATCCTGTATAGAGATACCATCGTCCATAACTGCCTTAATACGAAGATCATAGACACCATCCACCTTACCATGCTCCATGCATGCTCCTTTTGTCAATGCACGGTTACATTGAGGACACCTTTTTATCAGGCCTGAGCCTGACTGTATATCCACCATTGCACCCCTGAACTCCACAGCAATGATACCAACTTCAATATCCTCATCAAAGGATTCAATGGAACTGCTCTTGTTGACATTCAGCTGGAACTTCCCATTCCACTCGTTTACAACTACATTCCTGAAAACGTAGCTTTTACCTTCTTCAACAATAGATGCTGCAGCAGTTTCCCATATGGTGAATTTAATAGTCCCGGTCTCATCCCCGATAAGACCTACCTGTGATATAGATTCATGAGCATTGTCCCATAACTGCACCACTTTTCCCCTTACATTAACCCACTTTCCATCTTCCGCAATATGAGATATGGTTAATGTAGGTGATTCAGATTGACCGGTGTAAAACTCACCCCTGTTGATATTATATGATTTCAAGAAGTAGTTAACAACACTTCTACGTGCTTCTTCTTTTGGAACCTTGTACTTGTGAATCATTTTGTCAAGGCGTCCTTCAATCTCCCCTACTGGGATCTCCACTCCAAGTTCATGGAACCTGGAACTAATTTCCTGTGCTAATTGTTTCATATTCAAATCCTCAAGCCTCTTGTTTGTATCTTCTTGAGAGGCAATTATACTCTAGGCATTAGTAGTATTTAATTAAGTGCCAAGCATGGTGAAAGTATTCACTGTCGCAAAGAAGCCGCTGTCAACAGATAAAACTTATAATCCCTCCTTCTTTTTTCGCAGATAGCGCTTAAATCTATTTACGTTTTTCAGAAGTATATTATTCAACCCTTCCGAAGAGAATGGTTTATGCTTCTTTATGATTAGGACAGGCCCTTTATATCCCTTGGCCAGCACATATGGCAGGTTGCCTATCAGAGAAAACTTGAACCTCTTGTTGGAATCACCTATTATCAGAAGATCACCCTCATGCAGAAAAGCAAGTATTGCGTTTTCAGCTGAGATACTTTCAATCAGGTGAGGCGTAATTTCAAAGAGAGAGTTATCAGATGCAGCCTCCGTAAGGTCACTGAGAACAGAACCTTTTGTATCTTCGTTGGTATCAGGCTTTATCACCCTTACTACATGCAATGAGGCACCAGTGCTCTTTGACAATCTCTTGGCAAGGTACAGACCATATGCAGAATTGTCCTTCCCGTTATAAGCGACAACAATGCGCCCAATTTTGTCAGGAAGGTATCCATTCAGCACAATAATATTGTTGTTCGCAGATGACAGTACCTTATCTGCAACGGTTCCGATAGAAGGATGGAAGCGACTAACCTCATGCCAGCCTATAATTATAAAATCGACTTTTTTAGCCTCTGCCTGTTCTATTATTGAATTTGTAACGCTGTGATCAAAAGCTACAATATATTCTCTTTCATGACCTACAATAGCCGGGAATTGTTCAAATTTATCTCTGAGTATACTATCTATAGCAATCTTTTTTGAATGAAATGATTGCCTTGCTGCATTCAGACTGGTCTGTTGCGGGACTTTGATAACTTTAAGGCCTATAATCTCATCACCCAGATGGTCTGCAAGATAGAGCAAATCAGTTTCATGCCTCGGGTTTGCAATAGGAACAAGTATTTTGATCGTGGAGCTGTTTTTCAGAGGAGCTGGATGGATATTGTCCTCCAGAACGTCAAATATATCATATTTTGGAAAGGCTTTCCCTTTCCCATAGAAGTTATACCACAATAGCCCCAGTATTATGACAAATACTGAAAAGCCAAGGGATAACATCCCCATATATGGCAGCAATGCAATACTGAAAACAATGCCTATTATTTGAGTGAAAGGAAAAAAGGGATCGTGGAAAACGGGGTTATACTCTTCCAGTGACCTGTATCTGAGAATAATAACAGAAGCATTGATCAAAATGAATATCATTATATTGAAGGTACTTCCAAGCTTTGCCAGTTGTTCGACATTGAACAGCAATAACAATAGAAGCATTACAAAGCCGGTGGCAATGATCGCATTATATGGCGTATCATATTTATCGTGTATCTTGATAAACCAACTGGGTATCAGGTCATCCCTTCCCATAGCAAAAGGAAATCTGGACGAAGAAAGGATAGCTGCATTAGCTGTTGACAAGGTGGCAAGTAAGCCGGCTATGACTATCATTACTTTTCCAAAATCACCAGCCATTATCATAGAGACATCAACTAAAGGCGTAAATGTATTAAGAGATTCTTCCATCGTCAAAGTGCCACTTACAACTACCATCACTCCCACATAAATTGTAGTTACAACACCTACTGAGGCAATGAGAGCACGTGGAAGGTTCTTAGAAGGTTCCTTCACTTCTTCTGATAACGCCGCAAGCTGCGTTATTCCAAGATAGGATATAAAAATAAGACCTGTAGTAGCAAATACAGAGCTGTATCCAAAGGGCATGACAGGAGTGAATTTGTTAGGATCGAACATGTATAAGCCTTTTAAGATGAATGCAGCCAGGATCAAAAGCAGAAAAATAACAATTATGTTCTGCAATGAACCGCTACTTCGGGCTCCACGGAAATTAATGAACAACAATAATAATCCTGCTGCAACAGCAGTAACCATTACAGGCATCGGGAATAGTACGAATAGGTAATCAGCCAATCCGATTAGTGCAAAAGAACCTTTGAAAACAAGTGCAAGCCAGGCACCTAACCCAATTACTGCGCCAAAAGCAGCACCCATTGCCCTACTGATGAAATAATAGCTGCCACCGGCCTTTGGCATACCCGTAGCCAGCTCGGCCATGCTGATAGCTGTTGCCATAGATATGACACCACCTATAAGGAAAGAGAAAATAGCTGCAGGGCCAGCGGCAGATATTGCTATCCCCGGTAATACAAATATTCCGGCCCCGATCATGGTGCCTGTTCCTATAGCAAATGTCTGAAAGAAGCCCAGACTGCGCCCGAGACTTTCTTTGGTTCTTATTGTACCCATTGAATACCTCATATAGAATAATATCCGAAACTGCCTGGATCAGATGACTAAATTAGAGTCTTGTCACTTAATAAGTCAATAATAGATGAATGTTAACTTGTTATCTAAGTAGCCAGATTACTATAAAAAAGTCACTATTATTTAAATACTAAAAACATGTAACTATTCAGCCTATCACAATCTGCCTATTGATACTAATTTCATCGAAACGGAGATGTTTGCTCATTAAAAACCTAATAATCAAAAAAGCAATCAATAGCAACAATCAAAATAAATAGTCATAATAAAATTTACGTCTCAAATTTGTGTTAAGATTGCGATTGATAGTGTTTTTATCAGGCTGAATAGCTACAAAAACATAAATATTGATCGATCCATCAAACCTTTTCAGACTCTTCATCGTGCTCTTGCACAATGTTTTAAATAGAGAAACATGATTAATGATACTTTACGCAATAATAACAATTACTGACCAGAAAGATTTCAGGCTTAAGTGATCAAGATGGCCTTAATAAAAGAAGAAGACATTAAAGTCCCATTAGACGTGCCTCAGGATGCACGTGATACATACATTGAGAATTATATGGAGATTACCCGGAAAACCGGCAGATTGATGCTTTTTGCAGGTGACCAGAAAATGGAGCACCTTAACGATGACTTTTTCGGTGAAGGCATACCTGCCGATGATAATGACCCGGAACATCTTTTCAAAATAGCTGCAAATTCAAATATAGGAGTCTTTGCCACACAAATGGGCCTTATTGCCAGGTATGGCATGGATTATCCAGACGTACCATATCTTGTAAAAGTAAATTCCAAGTCACACCTGTTAAAAACAAAACAGGATGACCCATTCAGTAACCAGTGGTATGATATGCAACAGGTGGCCCAGTTCCGTGAGAACAGTGGTCTTAAGATACTTGGCATCGGCTATACAATATATCTTGGAAGCAAGTACGAAGCTGAGATGCTCTATCAGGCTGCACAACTTATCTATGAAGCACACCAGTACGGAATGCTGACTGTCCTCTGGATCTATCCAAGAGGAGAAGCTGTGGAAAATGAAAAAGATCCACACCTCATTGCAGGTGCAACAGGTGTCGGAGCATGCCTGAACGCAGACTTTGTGAAGGTCAACTATCCAAAAGCAGAAGGAATGAGATCCGAAGATGCATTCAAAGAAGCAGTGTTTGCAGCTGGAAGGACAAAAGTTGTTTGTGCCGGTGGATCCAGTGATGAACCTGAAGCCTTCCTTAAAAAACTCTATGCACAGATACATGTCAGTGGTGCGCAGGGTAATGCAACAGGAAGAAACATACACCAGAGACCACTTGACGAAGCAATGAGACTATGCAATGCCATCTATGCGATAACTATAGAGAATGCTTCAGTTGAAGATGCATTTAAGATATACAAAGGCAAATAATTGTAAGATCTCCGAATGCATGGCCAGACCATGCAACCTTTTTTAATTATTTATCCATACATAGGTTCTAATTCTGCTCTTCCTGAAAAAATAATCAGTATAGCAGCCAACGAAGGCTACAAAAGTCTGCACATTGCCAGGACAATCATTGAAGCACATAAAAGGAATATCTGGATTGAAAGTGAATTAGAAAAAGGAACAATAGGCCACATCAGACTGCCAAACCCAAAACACGGGGAAATTAAGAAATAAATATCCAGATGTTTGCAAGGCAAACATCTGAAAAATTGTTAATTACAGGAGCAATCAAAGTCAAATCCCAGTAGGAAAGTACCTGTTCCATGGAGATTGTCAAGCCCCATCTTCCCCTTAAGATACTCGTCACTTGGAGGAGAAGGCGATGCAAGCACTACATTGCACACATTATTCACACACTCCACATCCTTGCATGGTTTGGGCGGTAATACAACGACCAGCGGATTTGTTTTAGCATCCATTTTTTTGAGGACACTTGTGTCGTATATAACTATATTACCAATCACAAGTTTATCCTTGCAGGATTTCACTTCCTCAAGTTTAGCCTCATCGTCAAGGTCCTGGCCTACAACGCAATCGTTGTGCATCAGAATGACGTTTGGGCCTTCTGGCCAATTGAAATCCATATTAGTTGTAAAAGCGAAAATCACATCGCTTTTCAGGACTGCTTTTACACCCTTGTTGTCACCCCTGCCAAGTCCCATCAGGGTCATTTCATCAGCCTTTTTCTCAAGTTCCCTGATAATCTCCCGATCCTCTTCATTAAGTAAAAGTGTATTTCCTACACCCTTCATATTTATGATACATGTTTTTACATTTTCTATGATTGCATCATGTTCCATGAGTATCCCTTCTTTATTAGAATGATGTGTTGAATTACTTATCAGGTGTAATATTTGTGCATATTTAAGTATGTCGCATGTGAAAACATATTAGCAAACAAATAGCCAGCTTAATGGATTACCTTGAAAAAGCCTGCCCGTGGCTCATAAATATGTCCTTTTGACAACAAAGACTTTAATAATGAATCTGCAATGCTTTCCGGTAGACCCATGGAAACTGCTTTTTCCACATAGTCAGAGTAACTAAAACCACTGCCATAATCAATGCTTTCAAGAATGGATTGGACTATGTTTTCTTGACCCTGTTCTTCCTTCTGCCGGTCAAAAGAAGACCTTATAGAACAAAGGGCCCTTTTTACACCACCCTTTAAAGAATCATAATATTCCTTGGTCTTGTGATAATAATCCAGTGAAAGACACATACCGCCTGCAAGTGAATGTGGAACATCACATGACAATATCCTGTCCATTAATTTTTCAGTACCGGTGCCTGATGAAAAGAATTTGTCAAAAGCCTCTATGCGCTCAAGGGTCTTTTCAGCAGTATCCACTATCCACCTGTCACGCATAGATTCATCTGCATAATTGATCTCCTCCGGACGCAGGGATACATAAACAGAGCCATCTCCAGGCTCATAGGAACGCACCTTGCCGAGCACCATCACATAAGAAGGTACTTTTAAAGTTGAGAGAAAGACTGATGCTTCTGGCTGGTAACTTCCCGCATAGACCGTAAAAGCCCCTGTCGGATCAGAGATGCGGGCCCTTAAAAGTTCTTTTTCATTACCCTGCTGGTCAGAAAGCCTTTCCACTTCTGTGACTACACCCACCACAAAGATCCTGTTAACTTTCAACCCTGTTGGACTTATGAGGAAATTTGGAGAATAGACATCCTGGCCCCCTGACATAGAGGATTTTGAATATAAATGAAAACGGGAATCATTGAATTCTTGTGCGAACATCCTATGTGCTACTTCCCTCTCAACCATTACTCATCACACCCCTCCCCCATATTACCCAGAAGTTTGTCGATACGCCCCCCAAGATCATCTTCAGGAACCCATACAGACCTAGCCACCAGCGACACACCGAATTCATTCCTTGAAGAATTACCGCGGGCTGCAAGATATTTACCGGTCAATACCTTTTTCATATCTTGAAATACAGCATCATTGGACATTGAACCCTGAGACATTTTTTCCGCATCATACATACTTTTTCCATAGATGGCCTCAGAAAGCTCACGATTCAGCATCAAATGAACTGCGCCGGTACCATCATCAAGAATTGCCTTGATACGCATATCCATCATATGCTCTACTTCACCATGGGACCGGCAAGATGATTTCTGTGTAACACGATTGCATACAGGACACCTTTCAATTAGGCCGGACCCTGGCCTGACAGATATTACATTTCCCTTGACCGTTACATCGAACATGCCTTCTTTTTCAAGGACTTTCTCAATAGCTATCGGTAAACTTGCCTTGTTCACTGATTCCATTGTAAATGAAAAATCCTCTCCATAATCCAGACGTTCAACAGAAGTGTTCTCATTGAAATTAATGGATGGCAAACCCCTGAACATCCTTACAGCTGCACCTTCAATACGGACATAATCACCGATATCAAGTGTTTCCAAGGGAACCCATGAGGTAAATGGGAGTTTTGCGGTCTCATCGGCAATAACACCTTCGACCACGGTTATTTCTTCCCCTTTTAGCAGGATCTCGCGGTGATACATCTCAACTACCAGTACAACCGAACTTACAAATACATCTGCAGGAACAATTTCACATAGTTTTTTGAGATTGCAATGAGACATCTGCTCAATGTCGGGGAGTGAACCGGCCTGCAAATATGTGATAGTGGACCTTTTTCCAAAATACAGCTCCGGCCGGTTATTCCACAAACGTGTATATGCATTTTTGATATTTATGGTATCTCCGGATTTTAAGGATAAATCATCCCAACATGTGAAAGAACAAATACCTGTGCCATCACCGAGAGTTCCTGAAAAAATGGACTTCTGTTCCCCCTGGATCGATACAGTCTTTTCAAGGATATCAATAATACGACCCGTGATCTCTATTCCATTTAATCCCGGAGAAAGGTCTTTTACCTTTACAGAATTGGAAGAAACTGATGCATATTTGCTTTTCAAAATTTTTTTTGCTTCCTCAAGAGGAACACGATACTTAAGGAGCTTTTCCAGTTCCTTGCTAATCTCCTCCGTACTAATGTTTCCAAGCGCCATTGTTAATTCTTCTATATGTGGCGCGATTTTCTCGTCCATATGGAATCCCCATTATTTGAAGTAGGTAATATTGTATTTCCTGATTGGCAATAAAGATAACCTTAATACAAAGACATTGACTCTTGGTCTGCAATATCTGAAAACATTTATGAACTATCAAACAACATACTCTTTAAGCCTGTTTTCAAAAGCTAAGTAAAGCTGATGCAAAAATAGGACACCAGTTAATAGGGGGACAAGGAAAATGCCAAAACTTGCAATCGTATATCTTAGTACACAGGGAAGTACAAAAATGATGGCTGAGGCCATTGCAGAAGGTGCACGTGAGAAACATATAGATGCTGATGTCAATAACTTCTATGAATGGGATCCTATTGACGTAGCTAAATACGATGCCATTTGTATTGGATCTTCTACGTTTTACTATACAATGCTTGAGCCTATTGCCAAATTCATAGACAAGCTCATAGAGATAGGCATAGAAGGAAAGATTGGTGCTGCATTTGGCTCATACGGATGGAGTGGGGAAGCTCCTGTGCAGATAGCTGAAAAACTTAGAAAAGCTGGTGTGGACGTTATCGATCCCGTATTGAGAGTACAGTACATACCTGACAAAAAAGACTTGGCAGAGTGCATCAGACTTGGAAAGGACCTGGCATTGAAGATGAAAAAGAAGCAAAAATAGGTCTGCAGAAAATTCTGTGAATATGGTATTATTTATAACAGTCGTTCTACGATAGCCATTATAACTTCAAAAGCTATGAGGACTATGACTATCCACTCAAGGTAATTGGAATGCTGGATGTGAACTTCTGCGGAAAGCATTGAATAATTTTCCCGGATAACTTCGATCTTGTGACTTACACTTTCACTCCACTGGCTGCTTCGAAGCATTTTTAAGACAGATGCATATACTCTGGCATAGTAGATGTCTTCTGTGACCTTGATAAGGTTATTTACTTTTTCTGTTACTTCAGACAGTTCTGTATTATTCTGCATCAGCTGCATCATGATAAGACGATACTTGTGCCTCCTTTGGAATTGAGGGAGTTTGTCGGCAAGCACGATGTCTTCGTACATCTTTCCCATCTGACGGCTCAATTCCCTGTCATAGTAGCGCAGCTCAAATACCTGCACATTTGCAAATTCAATGAGGTCAAAAAGGTCGGTAGGGCTATCCGGATTGCATAACAAGGCGGAGTCCCAGGAGAGAAGAGCAAGATCGTCGCTTGTATAACTTTGTGTGCCTTTCAGAATTTCCTCCCTCATTTGAGATGAGAAATTTCTTTTTTCCCCGGCCAGTAAGGGTATTGGATCTATAGATTCATCCATCCAGTCCATGAGGTAGATAGTGTAGTCCTCATAGAACTCAGGACTTAACGAAAAGCCCCTTATGTGGGGTTTGAGTATATCGGCAAGTGTATTTAGGTATAAAAGGAACATATCAGAAAGACCTTCCTGTCCCGGAAAAAGAAGTGCGGTTTCCTCCAGGAGAGCAAAATCCACCTCATTCCTTTCATAAACAAAACATAAGCTGATGGCCCCCATATCAAATATACGGGCAAATACGGTGAATTCGAATGTTCTGCCTTCTTTTTCAACACTGGACTGACCCATTTTTATCAAAAGAGGCGGAACATCCATTATGATGGACGTGGGCTTGACACGCAGGAAACTTGTTCTGGCTGTAAGGAAACTTTTAGCAAGTTCCTTTTCCAGCCAATCAAGATCTATTTCCAATCCAATATCATAAATCCTGTAAAAACGAAGGGCTATCAAGGATCTTTATCTCCTTCAAAGAGTTATGCACCCAATATATAGTAGAGTGTTCACTTGTTACTCCCTCCAATATGTTATTCATATAGATACAGGCATCGGTCTGAACGGAGAACAGGATAAGGCCATTTTGTGTGCGAATAATTTCAATTAAATCTGAATTTGCAATCAAGAGGTAAAAACGGTTAAATTATGAATATATCTAAAAATGTACTGACAAGGTACATTTTTAGCCGTATAACGAAGATTCGGAGATACTTATGCAAAAATCCTAAAAATAGATGGCAAATCAACCCTGATATGACAAAATAGACTGATTTCATGTTTAAAGCATCTTAAAAAACTATATATAGGTTATTTTGCTAATTAATAGATGAAATTCAACCAGATTGATAATATAATACGTATAAGAGGATATTTATGACAATAATACCATTTGCACCAATTGAGAGAGTCATCAGGAATGCAGGAGCACAAAGGGTCAGTGAATCAGCAGGAATGGCACTTACTGATATCCTGGAAGAGTATGGACTGGAAATAGCCAGGGAAGCCATAAAACTTGCAGAGCATGCCGGAAGAAAAACTGTTAAAGCTGAAGATATAAAACTTGCAAAAAATATGCTGGGCAAGTAATGCCCATTGTTTTTTTATTTATTATGATGCCGGAAGCATCAAATTATATCTAAAAGGCTTATTCCTGTCAATGTGACAGCACTGACTATCACTCCGGCTATTAGCACACCTGCAAATATAGCAGGCAAAGCATGCTGGAACTTGATTCCGAAGACAAATGCTGCTGCGCACCCGGTCCATGCACCCGTAACCGGAAGAGGAATCGCCACGAATATAGTTAATGCAAGTATACCGTATTTTTCAAACCTCTCCGAATGATTACGATGAGTTCTTCCAAAAAGCCAAGAGAAGAAATGGTCAAATATTGTGTACTTCCTGAGATACGTTGAAACAGGATACAGATACAAAAGTAATGGGACCACAGGAATCATATTTCCCAATACTGCAAACATGAATGCAGCAACCGGATGCATGCCATATATCCCCATAGCAATAGGTATAGCTCCTCTCAGTTCAAATATTGGCATTGCACCGATGATAACTGTTGCAAGCCAGTGAGGAACTGAAGAAAGCAAGTCCAGTACCAATACTTCAAGACTCACTTGGATTCCTTTCCTGATAAGACAAAATGTGCCAGCAGGGATTCCAGTTGTATTCTCTCATTGGCACCTTCTGTGAGCCTGAAATCAATTTCACCGATAACGTCTATCAACTCAACCATCCGCTTTTCAGGAATATCAAGATCAAAGATAGACCTGTATATCTGTCCGACCACATCCTCGCCTGAAAGACCCTGTTCAAGCAAAAGGCTGTCAAGGTGTTTCCTTGCAGCACTGAAGCTACCCCCCAGAGCGGCTTCTATGAGGTCACGGACCTGCTCTGGCCTGGCTGTTGCAGTTATCTTGTAGATAGCATCCTTATGAATAGTATCTTCTATCAAAGCTGCGGCCTGAAGGGCATTTATTGCCTTGCGCATGTCACCCTGAGCAACATATGTGATAGCATCCACACCATCATCTGCGATATCAAGCCCTTCATTCTGTGCCACAAAACGGACACGTCCAGCTACAGCTTCATCGGAGAGCGGACGGAACCTATAAACAGCACACCTGGACTGGATAGGTTCTATTATTTTGGATGAATAATTGCATGATAGAATGAAACGACAGTTGTTTGTATAACGCTCCATGGTACGCCGCAAAGCCGACTGGGCATCTGAGGTCAGGGCATCAGCCTCATCAAGGAAAATTATCTTGAAATCTGCACCACCAATTGGTGTTGTTTTTGCAAAATTCTTTATCTTTGTCCTTACAACATCAATACCTCGCTCATCGGAAGCATTGAGCTCAGTGAAGTTCTCACGCCAGGAATCACCAAAAAGCTCACGTGCTATTGATACGGAAGTTGCCGTCTTTCCAACCCCAGGAGGACCTGAAAACAGAAGATGTGGAAGGTTTCTCGTTTTTATGTACGATTTAAGCCTTTCTACAGTCTCTTTCTGGCCAACCACGTCATCTAGCTTAAATGGCCTATACTTTTCAATCCAAATCTCTTCTTTAATTTCAAACCCTCCGCATAAAAAGATGCATTCCTGCAATATAGGGAGATGTAGTTTTTTAACTTTTCGTAGATAAAAAAGATACACAGGATTATGCCGATAAGGCATTTCCCGCATAATTTACTGATAGATCTTCCTGTACGCATAGGTACCTAGGACAGGAACCTTTAATAGAGCACCCGTGTACGCAATTATGACAAATACCAGTATCAAAAAGAGTGCAAAGAATCCAAGGAAATCAGCTATGATCCATCCAACAAATGGTATCCATCCCACTACAAAGATCAATATTGAAAGAGGGAGGAATATCAGCAGTGACTGCATTGCATGGAACCTGACAAACTTATTATCCGGCTCTATGAGCAGGAAGATTATCCCTGTGATCCAGAAACCCACGTAGCTCAATGCTGCTACGATGTTCTCATCCAGGCCTATCTTTGTCTTATATGTCATATGATCACCTGATAGAAATTGTATTCTGCGGACATTTTTCCACACATATCCCACATGCTGTACATTTATCCTGGTCGATGATTGCAAGGAAGTCAGTAACGGTTATAGCCTCCACAGGGCAGCTCTTTTCACATATCTTACAACCAATGCAACCTACTATACAGGACTCTTTCACAGCCTTTCCTTTATCATGTGACATGCAAAGTACATGTACTTTTTCAGATTCCTTTGCAAACACAAGTATGTCATTGGGACACGAAGCAATACATAATCCACAACTGGTACAGAGATTCTTGTTCACATGAGGAAGACGGTCTTCACCAATAGAAAGAGCATCAAACGGACATGCACGTACGCAGGTTCCTCTGCCCATACAGCCATAGTTACAGCCTTTCTCCCCATCAGAAAGCAGCATGACAGCCTTACAATCTTCAAAGCCCACGTACTCAAAACGGTCAACGCAATTAAAACCGCCGTTGCATCTGACAAAAGGATATTGTGTTTCCCCTACTGAGACATCCTGTCCGAGTATACCCCCTATCTCTTTAGCTACATCAAATCCACCAACTGGACAGCCGTTGATAGGCGCATTCTCATTTACCACACGCTCTGCAAAATCAGCACAGCCTGCATAACCACATGCCCCACAGTTTGCCCCTGGAAGGACGCTTAAAATCTCCTCCACAAGAGGATTGGTCTCAACCTTGAACTTCTTTGATGCCACCATAAGCATGACACCGACAACCAATCCGAGACCACCAAGGATTGCCACTGCCTGTGGAAGTAAAGTGCTATAGTCTGTAGTCATATTGGGATCACCCAGAAATAATTAACAAAAGCCATAGAAAGCATCATTGCGATAAAAAATGCCTGTGGGAGTCCCTTTATGGATGAAGGAACATTCACAAAGGTCGAACGTTCCCGGATAGCAGCCATCAAAAGCATGACAATGGTATATCCAAGACCTGCCGATGTTCCGAAAACCACACTCTGTATGAAATTATAGTCTGAGTTAACATTGAGCAAGACAGCACCCAATACCGCGCAGTTGGTTGTTATTAGTGGAAGGTATATTCCCAGCGAACGATAAAGTGACGGGATGTTCTTCCTGACAACAAACTCCACAAGTTGTACGAGTGCTGCTATTACAACAATGAAACTTATGAGGTCCAGGAATTCCATTTTAGTTGGTACTAGAATATACGTATAGATCAAATATGATACAGTAGATGCCATTGCCATGACAAATACCACGGCACCTGACATTCCTGCGGCACTCTTGACATCTTTGGTCACACCCACGAAAGAGCAGAGTCCAAGGAACTGAATAAGAAGGAAGTTCTTAATGAAAAGACCATCCATAAAGATAGCAAATAACGCTTTTTCCACCATTTTAACCACCTTTTGCCCTCTTCTTTGCTCTCTGATAGTTCACGATAGCCATCAAAGCCCCTATTGTAAGGAAAGCTCCCGGTGGCAGAATCATTGTTGTCACAGAAGGATTAATAGGTAGAGTGAACAGAATGTAATCGAATGTAACTATCTGCCCGGTACCCAATAGTTCCCTTATACCGCCAATAAGCATCAATACAAGCAGAAAGCCTGTAGAGATACCCAGGGCATCTATGAAAGAATAGAACACGTTATTCTTATTAGCATAAGCCTCAGCGCGCCCGATGATTATACAGTTTACCACGATAAGCGGTATGAAAACACCTAATGCTGCATACATCGGCGGGAAATATGCCTGCATTATCATCTTTACAATTGACACGAAAGTCGCTATGATGATGATAAATATTGGAAGTCTCACAGCCGAAGGAATCTGTTTTCTCAGGGCTGAAATGAAAATATTTGAACAAATAAGTACGAATGCCGTACCTGCAGACATGCCTATCGCATTCTCGACTGAGGTAGTCACTGCCAGTGTGGGGCAGAGGCCCAGAACAAGTCCGAATATAGGATTGTCTCTTGTAATACCACGAATATATTCACTTAAAGGGTCCATAATAACACCTACTTCTCTGCCTCTTTTATTTCACTTATTTTAGAATTCAAAGCATCAACCACTGCCTTTGAGGATATCGTTGCACCAGTTATTGCATCTATAGATCCTCCTGAATTTGAAAGGCTCAGCGATGCAAGTGGGACATCGGTGAATTGGTTCCTGAATGCAGGCTCTATAATCTTTGCGCCAAGACCCGGTGTCTCTTCATGGCTTAAAACATTCATTCCCCGAACAGTTGTAAACGATGAATCTACCCCACCCGCCACAATTATCAGACTCTGGGAACCTCTCTGCTGCTTGAAGAACGCATAACCTATGATATTACCAGAAGCATCCTTTGCACGATAGTAAAGTACCTCCCTGTCACCGTCTTCATTTATGACAGCACCTTCCACAGGTTCAAAGTTATTGTTGGATTCAGGAATGAGCTCGTTTAGAATCGCCACCCGGGAATTTTCCTCATTTATCTTAAGCTGCACACTTGTAGGGACATAGGTGATACCCAGCAAGATAGCAGCCACGACTGATATAAGTACAATTTTACCTACAACTACGATTGTCTCCTTATTGGATTCACTCATTCTTCATCACCTCGAATTTAAGGGAGGCAGGAACTTTATCCATTACACGCCTGTACACCTTCTGAGGAAGGGACTGTGTTCCAAATGACGAAGGCATTGTATTGATCTCTATGAAAGAGGCAACACAGTTTGCAAGGAAGATACCGTATAATGTTCCATCAACATAGTTACCGAAATAACCGTAAATGGAAACCAGAAGACCACAGGTGACGCCATATACAAGACGGCCGGTCTTGGTAACAGGAGATGTAGGTGTATCAGTTGCAAGGAAAAGAATACCGAAGAAAACAATTCCAATCATTGCATAAGGTATCTCAGGACTCATACTCAGGAAAATGAAAAGCTGTGACATGTACATCAATGGGTTCAGTACACCATCATGAACCAGCGCAGATACACCTGAAATGAACAATAATGTTTGTGGGAATAAAACCATTGTTGCAAAGAATGCAAGAGGAATTCTCCAGTCAACATACTTCTTGTATATCAGGTACACACCACCAATAAGTGCTATAGGGGAAACGTCCACCATCAGACCAGCACCATGCTCAAGTATAAGGTCGGAGAACTGACCTGTATGGGGAATCGATAAAGGAATCATGTTGGAAGACCAGGCACTTCTGATAAACACCCATGCTACAAGAACAGGATTGAATATGTAAGAGCCAATTCCTCCGAAAACATGTTTTCCAACTGCAATGGCAAAGAATCCACCGACAACTGGAATCCATAAAGGAGCTTCAGGAGGAATCAGTAAAGCAAGCATAAGTCCTGTCATAGCTGCATGCCCGTCAGTAATCGTTAACTTCTGCTTCAACATCGTCTGTATACCGAATTCAGTTGCAACTGCAGCTAACACCGATGCAAGGATAATTCCAAACGCAGGAACACCAAAGAAGTATATAGCTACAAGGCACAGAGGAAGCAGGGCAAGTATTTTACTTAAGTTCAATGACCTGAAGTCAAGTTTGTCTTTTTTATGAGGGGGAGCTGAAATTGTATATGTCATTTTACTCACCTCCGCAGGCACAACCGAGTTTGAGATTGGATGACTCTTTAGAAGGCATATCTTCATAAGCCATCTCTATTGCATCTTTTGCGTACCTGATAAGCTGAAGTATGTGAATCTTAGATGGACAGACTGCTGCACAGTCACCACATTCGATACAGTTATCGATATGCAGCACCCTGCATTCATCAAAGCGACCCTGGTCTGCCATAACAGCAAGACGGCTTGGTATGAGTTCCACAGGACAAACATCCACGCAACGTGCACAATGGATACATGCGACAGATTCGTCCCTGATGACTTCTTCCGGCTTCTGCATAGATATCCTTGTAGTTCCTTTGGTCACCGGAACGAGATCCGTGTACTGGGCCACACCAGTCCTTACACCATTGGCAATTATCTTGCCTATCTCACCGGTAAAACCACAGGCTTCAATTATGTCTTTGAAAGGAGTACCTATTTTTACACGGATATATTCCATATTATCGGAGAAACCTTCAATAGAAACCACGGTCTCATAATATGGCTTGCCTTCATGAACAGCATCATAAAGAGCCTTTGCGGATTTTATACTGCAGATAGCAACACCCACATCCGTCGGGTCACAACCAATGTCAACCTTTCTTCCTGTTACATTATAAGTAAAAAAGTTGAGTATCTTTTTACCGTAGATGCGTTTCTGGGATACGACAACTATGTCTGAACTTTGTTCCCTGAAATAATAACCAATCCTGCGGCTGCCAACCAGTGGAGCTACTCTCAGCTTTTTCTTATCAACCTCAATACCTTCAAAAGCATCGATTGATTCCTTGTCATCAATCCTCAATACAATGGCTCCTTTTTTGGCACCTGCAGCTTTCATGAGCAGTTTAAGGGCATCCATCATCTGGGATGCATAATCCCGGGGAGTCTTAAATGTGCCACCGATCCATTCGGAGGATGTAGCATTTATAAGTACAGTGTCAATATTCTTGCCTTTGGGTTTAAGGACAACATGAGTTGGCATTCCATAATGCTCTACGATGCCTGATTCCTTTATGAGCTCTGCAAGTTTTTCAGGCTTGAGGTCCTTGCAGGGAGAGAATGCAACGGTTTCATCGCACTCTTCCGGGTGGATGATAATACTCATTGCTTTGTTACCATCAGGATGAGCAGACTCCTCAATAGCAATGACCTCGCCGCAGACACTTGAATGAACTGCAGATGAGTTATAGTCCTTGCTCTCACCTATCTTTTGGCCAATGAGAACCCTGTCACCTTTCTTAACAAGGGGTTCACAAACCATGCCCCTGTGCTGCCTTAGTGGAATAATTATCTTTTCCGGTAATTTGTCCAATGTCTTGATTTCCACTTTATCACCTCTTAAGGATACCATAGAATGCTGGTTCCCTTACAACCTCTTTTGGTTTCGCTCCGGGGATGGTCACATCTATTGTCTTTGTCGAAAAATCTGTTGGGGGAGTTGTTTCTGCCGGGTCCCTGTCATAACCCAGAGATTTCCAGTTGATCACAGGCACAACACTATGGCAGTCATCACAATCCCTTACATCGTTCCCAAAGTGAACATTCTGAAGTGTTTCAGAGGCAGATACACCATGACAATCTGCACATACAAGTGGGTCAGCAAGACCTACACTGGAACTGGCAATGTTATGGCTTACCTGGTAATACATCTCTACATGCCTGAGAACTGCATTCGGATAATCAGGAACTCCGTCCATGTTTCCATCATATGAACGAATCTCCTCTTCAGTTACAATCCCATCGCCATCAGCATCTGCACTCAGCACCTCACCAGAAGCAATAGGGTTTCCAATAGAAGGACTGTTGTCAGGATCTGCAAGCACAGCCTGATCGACCCCTGCATCCCACCAGATACCTCTGATTATATTGAATGGTTTTAGGAGAGAACCCTCTTCCCGATTCTGTGCCGTTGGCAACAGGTCATAGTATACTCCTTGAGACCATCCAAGGGTGGGTGTGAATTCCGAGTCATATATAATATCCTCGCGCACACCGCTTGCCCAGCTGAATTGCTTGACAACAGGAATTCCTGTGATGTCGCTACCAGGAAGGGCAGGAATATGACAGGATTCACAGCTTATGAACGAAAGGTGAGCGTCAACCATCCCACCGTGTGATATGCCAGCGTGGCACCCGGATGAATCACAATCCTTGACACCAGCCTCATATTCCATATGTGCGGACCCTGTAGAGAACAGGTATTCCCTGCTTCCGATATTGTGCTCTTCCGTTTCGTGGCACTCCTGACAATCAAGTTTGTCATGAACATCATATGAAGCTGAATCTTCAAGCGTCCATGCTACAGCAGTTGTAGATATATCGCCGGTGTGACAGTTGCTTCCACAAAGGGCTTTACCTGGGGCAGCATTAACCTTATCGTGCACTTCTGTTACAAGAGGTAAAGGCGCCAGTACATCAAGAATATAACTTGCCACATAAAGTGGTTCTTTCTGCAACTTGGCCCGGGATTCTTCAATTGCTGCTTCGTTGGCGTTTGAGAATTCACCAGTGGCTATGCTTTCCGCACGTGCCTGGAAATCATATCCATCATTTTGCTCGTGGCAGATCATGCAATCAATATCAACGCCATAATCTGCCATGTAGCCACCGCCGGGGTGAACCTGTCCATAGGTTACAGCCATGGTGTCAACATCAATACTATCAATGTCAACACCATATTCCATGATGGATGACCATTTTTTCAAGTCCTGCTCTACGTGAGATGATATGGCAACTTCTCCGTACATACCTGCGTGGCACCCGCCGCATGAACTGTCAGACCATTTCTGCTCAGTCATGTAATGAGCAGAGAGAGCTTCGTTACCACTGTAGCCAATGTAAGCATATACACCGGATGCTGCGAACATCACAACGAGTATTCCAACCAGTATTAAATCCAATTTTGCCATGCTACCTCTACTCACTTTTCCGCCGCTTCTTCAAGCTGTTTGATGACAACTACAATACTGTTCCTCAAACTCTGCTCATTTATTATTTTCATGTCATTCGATACGTAGTTATTGATCTCATAAGACTTGCGTACTACACGTACATTAAAATCAAAAACTTTGTCAAGAAGACCTTTTTTTGGAGTTGCTCCTAAAAAGTCCACATCCATGTGATTGCCAAGTACATTAGCTTTAAGTTCAATTTTATCAAGAGGTGAACCTGGTTTCACATAAATAACATGATGTTTCACAAAACCAAAGTGTTTCTCTATACCTCTCCAACCGTACTCTTCCATTAACTGATGAAGGGCTACAACAAGATATTTGTCCTTGTTTGAACTGGTTCCCGTACCTGATCCTGTGCTGGGATTGCTCATTCTATTACTTCCTTCGGATGAATATAATAACCATAACAAAAGGAAATTCATTTCCTTCTATACCGCAGTACATAAGTTTAATATTAATTATCTCTTTTCATACTGCATGAAGTATAAAACTGTTGCCATTGGACTGATAGCGATTTTCACAGTATTATTCATGATAAATTATGCAATCAACCAAGATACTGACGAACCTGTTAAACAAAACAGTTACTCCAGCACAAGAAACATAATGGATACAACAGTCACGATATCTGTTGTAAGCTCCAATGAAACATACGCCTCAGAAGTCATAGAACATGCTTTTGACAGGATATACTATGTTGATGAGCTCATGAACAACTATGATAATGATAGTGAACTCAGTGTACTTGACACCAAAGGATACGTACATGATGCAGACCCGGAACTTGTCTATGTGATGAAGAGATCACAATATTACTCGCAGATGAGCAAAGGAACTTTTGATGTATCCATACAACCTATTCGAGACCTGTGGGCAAGCAAGTATAGCCCTGGTGGAACCTATGAATACCCCACACCTTATGAGATAAACGAAACACTTGCACTGGTGAATAACTCTGCCATAATTATAGAAGGGAACAACATCACTCTTGGCGATGGTATGAAGATTACCCTTGGAGGAGTTGCAAAAGGATATGCAGTTGATATGGCAATCGAATCTTTGACCTCTGATGGCATAATTTCAGGCTTCGTTAATGCCGGAGGCGATGGAAGATATATTGGCACCAAACCAGATGGCAGCCCGTGGAGAGTAGGATTACAGAATCCAGGGAAAAGTGAAGAGGCCGTTACAATTATGGATATAAGCAATATGGCTGTTGCTACAAGCGGCAACTATGAACGATACTTCAGTGATGCTGCAAAAGTATCACATATCGCAGACCCCCGAACTGGTTATCCTTCCCAGAACCTTATCAGCGCAACTGTGATTGCCGGTACTGCAATAGATGCTGATGCATTTGCCACTGCAGTTTTCATACTTGGAGAAACCGACGGGATAGATATGATAGAGAACCTTGATGGAACAGAATGCCTTATCATCACGCCGGATAAGAGAATATTGCGCTCCAGCGGTTTTTCCAGTTACGAAACAAACTGATCAAAAACCGGAAACTCATTTAAGGCTGACTTCATGAAGGGTCTCGTAAACAGGACCATATGGACTCAGAGTGCTCTTTTTTAGCTTCAGGGCATCAACCGTCATAGTTCCCATATCTATATCGGCCAGTTCTTCGAGCAACTCCAAAAACTCTGCTTTTTTCTTTTTTGGAAGATACTTTACCCTGGCTAACGTTGCATGGGCATTGAAACTATGAAGATTCCGTTCGAAATCAAATGAAGAAAGCGAACTGTTGATTGATTCATACAGTTTATCAAAATTACCATTGCAGCCCAACCATAGGACCTTGGCGAACTTCGGCTTTGGAAAAACACCAACTCCTTTGACATGTGCTTCGAAAGGTTCACACTTTACCAGGTCAAGGGCACTGGAAATACCAGAGATCATATCATCGGGCACGTCACCCAGAAACTTCATGGTAATATGTACTATATGCGGATCTACAAACTTGAACTTGAAATCGTTGAACTTTGATTGGACATCAGCAATTTTATCATGTAACTCACCAGAGAGATCAACTGCAACAAATGCTCGCACCAAACATATCACCAATTATCATTTATAGTGGATACTTAAATTAATAACGCTACTGAAGAAGTTTTATTTATAAAAACGTGATATATAATATATTATGTTTTAATAGTTTTATCGTTGATATAAAACTGAGGGGATAATTTGGACAGTACAGAGCTAGTAGTCAACGCTGCTGTAAGGCTTGCAGAAAGACTGAAGTCTACGGCCATCATAATATCAGGCGAGGTGTTTTTTGGTAAGATAGAGACATCTATACCAGTATATTTTGCGATCCGCAAGCAAAAGAACCTTATTGATCACCTGGTGACAAGCAGCAAGACAAAGGAAGAGCATTTCAAAGAAACACTGGATAAGATAGGTCAGCAGGCTGCAGGGAAAACAGAATACGTAGAAAACATCTCAGCTATCGAGTTTATGATGGAAGAAATTGAAGAAGGCACAGTGGTCGGAATAATAGAAAGCAAGGACTCATATGCTATTATTGTCCACAATCTTGCTGACAATCATCTTGTGAAAAAATTGGCGGAGTGTGAAGAAAGGATCTCTTCAGACATACTGCGTGCAGTACTAAAAGTGGCTTTTGATATTTCAAATACAGGACGCGAAAGCAAACAGATAGGTACGGCATTCATTGTGGGCGATGCTGAAGAAGTCATGATACGCTCACACCAGATGATCCTGAATCCATATACAGGGCAGAAAGATGAAGACAGAAACATACTGGATAAGAAAAATTGGGAATCCGTTAAAGAGTTTGCTCAGCTTGACGGCGTTTTTATCATATCGGAAGAAGGGAAAATAGAGGCTGCCGGAAGATACCTGGATGTAGACGCAAGAGACATTTCTGTTGAAAAAGGCCTTGGAGGCCGCCACGTATCGGCTGCTGCAATTACCAGAGATACGGTTTCTATTGCAATAACTGTTTCGGAATCTGGAGGAGTTATGCACATCTACATGGACGGAAAGGAACTTATACATATCGAGTCAACGGAAAGAGCCATACGTATGTGTTAATGATTCAAAAGACTGTATTTATAAAAAGAGAGGCACGTCTATCAGCAAAGTGAACGTTGGTTTAAAATAAATATAAGCTATCAGAAGGATATATAGGATAATTGAAAAATCGCACGGCTGAAGTTATTAAACTTTTTTTCAATATAGCCGCTTTGTGCATCCGTTAAACAAGAATACATAGATTCTGCACAAATATCTAAAAAGTTTTGCCGGCATATTGCCGGCCTTTTATGCTAAAATATTCATGTCCTTAGTATGGCAGCTTTATCTTACCGACTTCATCCATTATCAATGCGATTGCAGTGTAGAGTGAAGCAAGACCAAGGAGAAGGGTTATTATCCCTGCAACCATTCCGCCAACAAGAGCAATGCTGAAGAAAGTAAGGTCCAACAGTATGAAGGTCAAGATTATTGCCTTTACGCCGATCTTAAAGGTTACGATAGTCAATAGTGTTGCTATGATACCCCATATTATAAGGTACCAGAAACCTGCTGCTGAACTCATAGCAGGCATTATTCCGCCAAACATTCCTATTGATGTAGCTATCTGGATAAATGCCCAGGAGAACCAGAACAGAGCAAATGCACCGAATGCAGATGCACCAAAAGTGTCTCCTTTTTTCCAGAGTTCAAGGCTGGCAATCAACTGAGCAAATCCACCCAGGAATATTGCCGTTGAAACAACCATTACAGAATCAGCGAATATTCCCATTACCATTAATCCAAGGAATGTAGCTGCAAATCCTAGACCGAAGAAGCCCAGTGGGGCAGGACTTGCAGTAGTATCTTTAATTGTAATTTCTCCTTCCATAGTATATCACTTCCCTAATATAAGTATTATATAACTGTTAATTAATTTTGATTGTATTATAACTGTTTATACTGACTTTAAATAAACTGCCAGAAATATTATCTCCATCGAATTTTGTAAATACTGTAACTGCTTGCTACCTCCTTCAAGTGTTACCAATTTCACCTCCAGATAAGGACTTTAGAATAGAAGTATATATCATTTTTGATTATTACAAAATGGGATAATAAAAAAAGAGAGTTTATTTACGAAATAAACCGTTTAAATAGCTTGAAAAAAGATATAAAGTATAGATAAACCTTTTTTTGTGTTAAAACACTAAAAAAAACCTAGTAGATGTTAAAAATTCATTACAGTACAAATATATAAACACAAATAGCAATCTTTCGAACTGTTGTGTACAAACCACACAAAACAGACCCGAAAAGATTATATAACAGCATAGAATATAATGTTGCCTTCGTTTAAAATAAGTAACGTATCAAATCCGACTGATCAGAAACATTACTTGAAACTTACTTATATCTTGAAACGCAGCAGTGCAGCAATACCACCAAGTGCAAGCAATTTCTGGCCTGGCTCAAATATTGTACTGAAAACAACTATTTTACCCTGCGTATTCTCCACTTCCTGTAAAAAAGAGTCAATACCACCCTTTTCACGTTCCATCCTCAACATTTCATCGGCCACAAGAAGCGTCTCGATAGAGCCATAATCAAGGGCTATTTTTACTTCTTCGATACCATAGGCAACCTTACCATCTATGGCTATTTGCTTGAGTAACTCGTCCATCAGACGGGACTCACGGGCAATACGTGATTCTTCCATTATACGATCAACTGCCCCGCGCCTCAATACCTCCTGGAAACCGGACATTCCAATGGAAGACGTATCTTCAGTAACGATTCTTGAGAACAACTCTGGTTCTTTGGGCTGCAGGTATTTAAGGAAATCCTCTTTTGTAAATCCAGGACCTGCAACTACAATAGCTTCAGACTCTGATGCCGCATGGATGAGGTGCCCGGCAATTTCCTGAAAGAATACATCCCTGAGAGAGCCTTCGCCCTTTCCAGAGGACTGACTTATATGAGAATATACCTCTATACCATAGTGGCGCACAAGACCGATATCTGCATCCCCCTCTTCAATGGCAACTATGACAACTTTCGGGCGTTTTGAACTTGCCTCTGCTTCATCGATACGTTCGAGCTGGTCTTTTTTCCAGGTCTTTGTAATAGAAAGATCAAGGCCTTCCTCCACATTGAAAGTATGATAATGACCAGCATCCATCCCCTGTTCAATAAGACCGTGTATTCTCAGGCGATTTGAAAATCTGTGAAACTCAAGTTCCTCTACCCTAATGCCAAGCCTCACATTCTTTTTCTCGACCTTTTCCGGCCTAAGCTTGTCAGCAACAGCATCAGCTTTTCGTTTGGTCAGGGCAAAAACGAAGTCACCTTTCTCGATAATATACTTCAGGTGCCATAGGTCATCCAGTGTTTCAGGAACAAGTGTTATTTCACCTTCTCTGCCTTTCAAATATCTTTTTACCACCCTCATTGTAACACCTTCGGATATTTTTATTCTACTCAGTGTACGGATAAAATATAAAGTCCATTACTGCCCCTTGATATCAGATTCACCTGGTGGGAGCATCATTGATATCTTGTCAGGGGAAGCAATTTGTTTTACAAAATTGGATTCCTTTAATTTATCGACGTATATTTTGTATATCTTTTTCGCTACGTCATTCTGGTTGAACTTGCCCGGAGCCACCTCCACAACATGTTGCCCATATTTGCTGACAGCAGACAACGGCCCTCCTATAACCCGAGTATTACCTTCAAGCTGAAGGGCAATGGCCACACCTACTGGCACATCCCGGAAGTAATTTCGCTCACCACGGATAACGAAGGAACCTTTTTTAAGATACTCGCCTGATTCTGGTGTTTTTGATACCTGCTCAGGCTTTATCCAGTAACAATCACCACTGAACTGCCCGGATTTCCAGACACTTGAATAAGACACCACAAACTGTGCAGTTTCCTGCAGAGTCTGTTCCGGCACATCATTGCCCTGGGTTTTGATAATTGTGATAGGAGCACCTGCGGCCTGCGTGTGGAAAACCACATCACGCTTTTCCATGTATTTCTTCACAAGTTCCTCATTACTATCAGCATCCCTTCCTGCAACCACCAGGAAGCCATCTGAGGACATGAACCACCTGTAGCGCTCGTACCAATATTTCTTTGTATTGACCTTTCTCTTGTCTGATACTTTTTTCTCCCTCTTTTGCATTGCAATTTTCGTATCCTCTATGGCCTTCAGGGCCCCATCCTTTTTCCGGGTAAGTTTTTTAGCCTTATCATAATAAACCTGGGCATTCTGAGGAATGGTCAATTTGATGTCTATAGTAGCTTTTGTACCATCAAGATCAAGGACAATATTCCCAGCCGCAGAGTCAATGCTCACTATCCACTTTGCTGCATGAACATTGTCCTTTGCCTTTTTGAGAACGGACTTAATCTCATCCCATGAATAACCCTTTGAGCGGGCTTGATTAAGAACACCGAGTATCGATTCGATTTCAACGTAATATGCATATATCTTTTCTGCCACCTGGGTCTGCTTCTCAGCATCCTTCCCGAAGTTCTCGATTGCTTCCTGCTGTTTGTGGAGCCTGCGTTCAAATATATCGACTTTTTCCTTTTTGACTGCTGTAGCCTGCTCCTGCACAGATTCCGCGGACATTTTCCCAAAGGAGGCATCAAGAGCAGCATTGAATGTGGAAAAAAACTCTTTTTCATAATCCCTGTAAATGCCAAGCTCAAAAGGAAGCACATCAAATACCTGCATCTCCCCTTTGACATCTTTTTTGACCACGCATGGCTTCAGGGTTCCCGACAGAAGAGGTGAGAATACATCCTTTAATGCGGCAATGATAGCTGCGATACCATCTGGACCCACATCCTTTGCGACTTGGGCCTTATTGATACCTGATCTTGCACATACCTCTTCAGCAAGGACACCACCCAGATTGAATCTGGTAGCAATGGTCCTCACGACATCTGCATCTGAGATGGAGAATACTTTTTCAAGGTCCTCAACTCCTGCATCCACCGGACTTATCTGGGCTTCAGGATACTGATAGACCTCCCCACTGCGTATCCTTCTCCCTTTGAAGGTCACAGGCTTCATAGGCAGTATAATATTTCGTTCCGAATCCAGAAGAACAATGTTTCCCGGAGAGAATAATTCTACAACAAGAACAGTGTTCACACCACCACGTACAATACCAATCTCCAGTATTCTGTCAAAGTCATACTGTTTGACAAATGTGATGCGTCCTGCCATTATGTGTTTTCTGAGCAGCATCGGGAATGACTGCGGAAGCTTAGGACTGAGACGGAGATGCTGACTCATATGGGCTCGCTTTCCGGCCTCGATTACAAGGTTATCCCTGCCTTTATTATAAACAAAAAGGTTAATCCTGATCTCATCTGTTGCTGGCTGGTATATTTTAGCTATCTTGGCATCAATGATAGATGTCTCACCAGAGCTAAGCTCAAGTGCAAGGGCAGCCACATCAGCACTTGTCATTTCCTTCTTCATGCGTGGACTATAATGTAGATGGTGACTATAAGGTTTATGACGCATTAAATAGATTAATACCAGATCATGAGTTCCAGCGAGGAGATACAGGCATCAGATGAATGAGAGTACAAGACAATATATAGTATCTGCATTCCAGAAATACTATTTCCGGGCAGACATAAGGCTGCCGCCTGAATTTGCCTCAAGGGAATGGGGATTCATTGAGTTTACCAGTGAGCAGGATACTTTTATGAAGAGGCACCGCGCATTTGGATCAGAAGGAGAACTTCATGATTATTTAAGAGGCATAGGCCCCGCACATGCATACTATTCTGTTGCATACTATGAGTACCCTGGTGCTCCGAAGATGAAGGAAAAAAATTGGTTAAAGGCAGACCTTATATTTGATATTGATTCAGACCATCTGCCCGGCAGCATTAATTCATATGCCGATATGCTTGAGAAAGGGAAAAAAGAGACATTAAAACTCCTTGAATTCCTAACCGGGGATTTCGGATTTAGGGAAAACGAAGTCCATGCCGTGTTTTCCGGAGGTAGGGGGTATCACTTCCACATAAGTGACGAATCTGTGCTTTCACTGGGAAGTGCAGAGAGAAGAGAAATTGTGGATTATGTTAGTTCCAAAGGCCTTGACCTTGAAAAGATATTCTCCAAAAAGGAGATTTCAGGGGATGCCGGAACGGAATCTGCAAAAATGGCAGTATTTCCATCCGAAGATGAAGGCGGATGGGGTGGGAGAATCAACCGCTACCTCATATCATACATCTCATCCCTTGCCAGAGATGAGGATGCTATTAAGATACTTACAGGGTTCAAAGGAATTGGGGAGAAGAAGGCGGAGAAACTCATAGAGTTGTTTCAGGATGAATCACGTGTTGAATCCATGAGAAAAGGCAAGATGGATGCTCTTGGTAACTTTAAGAAGGAGATACTGGAAACAATAGTTAAGCAAGGTATCGCCCAGATGGCTGCATGTGTTGACGAGCCTGTAACCGCAGATATCAAACGGTTGATACGTCTCCCGGGATCACTGCACGGGAAATCGGGGATGAAGGTCACGGCGCTCACAATCCAGGAACTGGAAGAGTTTGAACCCTTAAACGATGCAATTGTTTTCAGTGACAAGTCGGTAAAAATAAAAGTAATGAAACCGTTTGCTGTGCAGATGAAAGGAGAGGACCTCATGGTTGAGGAAGGCATACAGGAAGTACCGGAGTATGCCGCAGTATATCTTATGTGCAGAGGTGTGGCGGAATATGGATCGCACTGAACTGAAGAATATACTTAGAGAAGAAAGCAGCTCAGCACTCAAGTCGCTGCATCCTGGATTTTTTCAGGATGTGGAGAAATACGTAAAGGAGCTTGAAGAAGAGATAGTCAATATAAACAATCCACGCTCTGTTGAGTCAAAAATGCTTCAGGATGAATTACAGAGTGCAATCACAGATGTTGAATTGATATTTATACGCCGCCTTAAGAAGATAGTAACCCGCGCAACAAACAATGCATTTTCCAGCAAGTCCCCATCCCAGGACATGAACAAGCTGCTGCCTGAAGAAAGAAAAGTATACGATGCTGTACTTTCAGCCATCAATACAGCACGCAAGGAATCACTTGAGCCGATATTGGATCCACAGGCACTGATAAATAAAGCGAAGCATGTTAAACTAGGCATAGACAAGAATAATATAGGTGCCCAGCAAAAAGAGAATGTGCAAGCAGACCTTTATGAAGGTGACCAGCAGATAGGTATCAGTCATGTGGATGATAGAAGTAGTAAAGAGCAAATAGGCAAAAGTAATATAAATAAAGAATTCGTTGTTGTGCGAATACTGGAGGACCTGCCTACTTTCAAGGCTATGGATAATCGCAATTACACATTACATGGCGAAGATGTTATCGTTTTACCTGCCCTTAATGCAAAAGGACTTATCAAACGGAACGTCGCGCAAATGATCCTATAGAAAGTATCCAACTTATCAAGGTGAAGATAATGAAGATTCCAAAGAGATTCAGAACACATTGCCCTTCCTGCAAAAAACACACCGAGCATGTTGTGGAGAGAGTAAAGAAGGGAAAAGCATCGTCACTGACGCACATCGAGAGACAGAAGAAACGCCAGAGCGGAATTGGAAACAGTGGTAAATTCTCAAAGGTGCCTGGTGGAGATAAACCAACAAAGAGGATATGGCTCAGATACAGATGCTCAGAATGCGGCAAGGCACACCAGAGACCATGCTTCAGAGCAAAGAAATTTGATTTTTCGGAGTGATTTAAATGATGCAAAAACCAAAAAGCAGATTCTTACGTGTAAAATGCAATGATTGTGAGAACGAGCAGGTAATATTTGGCAGTGCAAGCCGCAAGGTAACATGCCTTGTATGCGGAAGGACACTAGCTGAACCTACAGGCGGAAAATCAACAATCACAACACACATACTTGAAGTTCTAGAGTAAATAAAAGTGATTTATAATGGATGACAATAGTTGGCCCGAAAGCGGGGATTTTGTTGTTTGTACCGTAAAGAACGTCACGGACTTCGGTGCATACACAACCCTTGAAGAATTCGATGGAAAGGAAGGTTTTATCCACATATCGGAGATTAAGGCCGGATGGGTCAAATATGTAAGAGACCATGTGCGTGAAGGTCAGAAAGTAGTCTGCAAAGTTCTTAATGTAGACACTTCACGCCGCCACATTGATCTGTCCCTTAAAGATGTTAACGAGCATCAGAAACGTGCAAAGATACAGGACTGGAAGAACGAGCAGAAGGCATTCAAATGGCTTCAGTTCGTTGCAGAGGAAACTGGAACCAGCGAAGAAGAGATGGATAAGGTCAAGCTCAAGTTGCTGGAAAGTTTTGGAAGTCTTCATTCCGCATTTGAAGAAGCGGTCATTAATGCAGAGGATGCTTTCAATGAATTAAAGATGAAGAAAAAACTTGTCACCAGTATTGTCAAGGTCGCTCAGCACAACATCAAATTGCCTTTTGTAGATATCGCAGGATTCATAGACCTCAACTGCTATCTCCCCGATGGGATAGAGATTATTAAGGAAGCCCTTGAAGCTGGAAATAGCATTGAGGAAGAAGGGATCAGAGTAGACATCAGTTATACCGGTGCTCCAAGATATCGCATAAAGGTGATAGCTCCTGACTATAAGAAAGCCGAATCCGTATTGAAGAAGTCTGCAACAGCAGCCATCGAAACTATCGAAAAGCTTGGTGGAAAAGGCGAATTCCACAGGCACAATGATACCGTAAAGGCGTGAGATTCCTTTGGGACAAAATATATTCAGATGCAGGAACTGTGGCAGATATACTTTGGAGACCGTCTGCCAGAAATGTAGATTAAATACTGTTAGACCACAGCCTGCAAGATTTTCTCCCAAAGACCCTTATGGAAAATATCGCAGGTTAGCGAGGAAAGAGGGAGATCTATGCAGGAAATAGAAGTAATTCGCATCAAAGAAGATGTTCAGCTTAAGAATCCAGTATTCATCGTAGGACTTCCTGGTGTAGGACATGTTGGAAAACTTGTTGCTGAACACTTGGTCGAAGAACTCGATGCTGAAAAAATACTTGAGATATATTCCCATCATTTTCCTCCACAGGTTCTTGTGGATGAGAACAGTGAGGTCCACCTGGTAAACAATGAGATGTATGTATGCAGGACGGAAAAGCATGATATACTGGCACTCATAGGAGATCACCAGAGTTCCTCCACAGAAGGACATTACAAACTTTGTACGCTCTACCTTGATATTGCCCAGGAATTCGGAGTTCAGAGAATATATACTCTCGGCGGATTCCCAACCGGACAACTAACATATTCTGAGGAAGTACTCGGTGCAGTGAACAACATAAAACTTGTTGAAGAACTCAAGGAATATGGAATCAATTTCAAGGAAAACGAGCCCGGAGGAGGAATAGTTGGTGCTTCCGGACTTTTGCTTGGCATGAGCAAATTAAAGAATATTGATGCGGCATGCCTTATGGGACTTACTTCCGGCTACCTTGTTGATCCGAAAAGTGCACAATCGCTACTCAAAGTCATCTGTAAGATATTTGAAATAGATATTGATGTAGGACCTCTTGAAGAACGTGCCAAGGAAATGGAAAAGATAGTTGCAAGGCTTAAGGAAGTGGAACAGCAACAAAAAGAAATGCCAGATATGAGCACTGCCAGGGACGAAGATCTAAGGTATATTGGTTAAAATCAAATGTTGATCAATGCCGATCTTCACCTGCATTCCAAATATTCTATGGCTTGCTCGAATAAAATGGAGCTGCCAGTAATGGCAGAGGAAGCGGCGAAAAAAGGTATCGATCTGATTGCAACCGGAGACTGTACATATCCCGATTGGTTAAAGGATATTAAAAAGGCGGCAGTAAATGATGAAACTGTAGCCATCGGGAAAACCAATTTTATAATCACTACCGAAGTTGAAGACAACAACCGAGTACACCACTTGCTTCTTTTACCATCCATCTCAAAAGCTGAAGAGCTTGTTGAGAGATTAAGCAAATATGCCAATCTGAAGGCGGATGGAAGACCCACAGTCAAACTTGACGGATGTGAACTCGCAGAGATTGCAAAAGATATAGATGCAATGATTGGGCCCTGTCATGCATTCACTCCCTGGACTGCATTATATGCGTACCACGATTCACTTGAAAGTTGTTATGGAGATATGACTTATTATGTTTCGTTCCTTGAACTTGGCCTGAGTGCTGACAGTGACTATGCAGACAGGATAGAAGAACTACACAAGCTGACTTTCCTTTCAAACTCCGATGCACATTCCCCCTGGTCAAACAAACTTGCACGGGAATTCAATCAAATAAACGTTCCTGAAGTTTCCTTTGAAGGACTGCGAAAAGCAATCCAGAGAAAAGAGGGTTATGGAGTCACATATAATGCAGGATTCTACCCTCATGAAGGCAAATATAATGAATCCGCCTGCATCAAATGTTTTAAACATTACAGTTTTGAACAATGCCTTTCAACCAACTGGAAGTGTGCCAATTGTGGAGGACTTATCAAAAAAGGCGTGAAGGACAGAGTAAATGAACTTGCAGATTTTGATGAGCCAAAACACCCGCCACACCGGCCGCCTTATGTACACCTGATGCCCCTATCCGAAGTAATCATGACGGCCCTTGGGCACGCAAGCATAAACACTAAAGGTGTGCAAAGTGCATGGAACAAGCTCATGGAAAGATATGGCAACGAATTGAACGTCCTCCAGACTGCCGAGATAATCGAGATGGATTTTATAGATAAACGTATTACAAATGCCATACTTGCTTTCAGGGAAAAGAGACTGATACTTCATCCCGGCGGCGGAGGCCAGTACGGCCGCATAGAGATACCACAAGAATTACAGAAAGTAGATACCACACCCTATAAAAAGAACCAGAGTTCCCTTTTTGACTTTTAGACATCCCCACGATACATTTTAATAGATTAAGACCTTCAAAGCAAAGTGCCAAGTGCCGAGGTGGCAGAGCGGACTAATCCAGTTTCAATTGCGCTGGAGTCCATACGCGACCGGCTCGAGACCGGTTTCTCCGGAAGGAGTGCTTGGGTTCAAATCCCAACCTCGGCGTGTTGTCCTTAAACATCTCTTATTTAATGCAGAATAATCTGAATTACCTGTAATTATTATCAAATCTACATAAAAATTTATATAGTATCCCATAAAAATAATACATTGGAGATAGGTACATGGGGAATTTTTTAAAACAAAAATGGTCTCAGATATTAATTGCAGTTCATAATATATAGGGTTTAAATCAACAAACACGCAGATATTGCGTTTAATACTTTCTTTGCCACATGTTAATTAAGTTTTTTTCAGACAATGAAAACTTAACTAATTTCATCAAAAGCCTTTGTGATTATAGACACCCGTTATCCAGGAACAAAATATAAAAACCTGAAATGGATATAACCCGTAAAATCAATATAATAATCATGTAACGAGCTACTCGAAAATGATAACAGAAGATCAGAAGTCATTCAATGAAGCTGATAACAGGATTTGTCAGACTACAAAAAAAGAACTCAAAGATACAATAAAACAGTTAACTGCCAGATTAGAAGCATCTGAATCTAAATTAAGAGATGTTGAAGAGTTTTACTCTGAAAGACTTAACAACCTCAACGATGTACTTTTCTCAGTAGATGCAGACGGTTATTTCACATACATCAACCCTGCCATAAAGAACATAACCGGTTACGATGTTGAAGAAGTTATTGGAACTCTTTTTACAAAACATGTCCACCCGGACGATGTTCCCGGACTACTTGAAGACATCATAAAAACAGTTGCTGGAGAACATAAACCATATATGTTCAGAATCATCAAAAAGGATGGAACAATAAGTTATGTCCATACAACATCCCGTCCCCTTATCAAAAATGGGAAATTCGTGGGTATTAACGGCTTGATGGTTGATATTGCCAGATTGAAAAGAGTTGAGTTCAAACTCAAAGAAGAAAGAGACAAGGCGCAAAAATACCTCAGTATTGTGGGAGTAATCATCCTTGCCATTGACAAGGAAGGAAAAATCAAACTAATAAACAATAAGGGATGTGAACTGTTTGGGTATCAAGAGCATGAGCTTATATCAAAGAACTGGTTTGACATATCACTACCGGAAGAATTCCGGGAAAAAGGTAAAAACGACTATTTAAACCTGATGGAAGGAAAAATCAAAATTCTCCCTTATTTTGAAGCTCCGGTCCTGATTAAAAATGAGATAAGGACCTTTGCCTGGCATAACATATTCCTAAAGGATGATGATGATAACATTACAGGCGTACTTTCGTCAGGAAACGACATCACAGAACAGAAAAAGGCTGAAGAAGCACTTGTTTTTGCCAAATTTATATCCGACAATGTCCATCGTACCAAACGACAGTTCCTTTCCAATGTCAGCCATGAACTCAGAACACCCCTAAACCTTATAATCGGATATTCAGACCTTCTTTACGAGGATTATGCAGGAACTACAAATGAAGGTCAGAAACAATACCTTGATATTATCAAACGAAGCGGTAACCGTCTACTCCTTTTGATCAACTCTATGATAGAGCTCTCATCTATTGAAGAAGGAAACATAAGAATAGATATAAAAGAGTTTTCTGCCCCTGTAATAATAAAAGATATAGAAAATTCAACTTTACCAATGGCAAAAAAGAAGCAGATTAACCTGGAATTTGAACTTGATGAAAACATAGAAACAATACACGCTGACAAGAATAAAATAAAGACAATTCTTTACAACCTTATAAATAACGCTATTAAGTTCACCCCTGAAAACGGAGATATCAAAATTAGCATATCCAAGGATGAAAAAATGTTAAAAGTATCTGTCAAAGACACAGGTATCGGCATTGAAAAATATGATATGGATAAATTATTCCAGCCGTTCACCCAAATTGATTCTTCACTCAGCCGTAAATTTGAAGGTGCCGGTCTTGGACTTATGATCGTGAAGGAATTCGTGGAGATGCATTGCGGAAACATACAGGTTGAAAGTGAGATAAACAAAGGAAGCAATTTTACTTTTGTAATTCCCCTGATACCTGAAAAACATTCAGACCATCTTTAACTTAACTGCAGTTCCATAAGCAAGCAGCTCGGCTGCACCAGCCATAGTCTGGGATGTCGTAAATCTTACACTCACAATTGCATCTGCTCCAAGTTTCTCTGCACTTTCCACCATTCGATCATATGACTCCTTTCGTGCCTGCGAGAGCATATCAGAATAACCTTTTAATTCCCCGCCAACGATATTCTTTAGGCCGGCTGCAATATCACTTCCTATATGTTTTGCACGCACGGTGTTCCCAAATACCACGCCAATGATCTCAAGTTCTTTTCCATCGATTCTGCCTGTTGTCGTTACAATCATTTATATTCCTCAATATCCTGCTTTATCAACGTGAAAACAAAGGTACTACCCTTACCCAATTCACTTCTGGCAATTATCGTGCCACCCTGGCCTTCGATAATACCTTTGACAATTGAAAGGCCAAGACCACTTCCACCAACTTTGCGGGTTGAAGTACTGTCTATCTGATAAAATTTATCAAATATCCTTTCGAGTTCTTCGGAACTCATACCAATTCCATTATCACTTATGCTTATCTTTACAATGTCATCCTCAGTCTCAACAGTAATTGTAATAATACCTTTTTTCTTACTGAACTTTACAGCATTGTTCAAAAGATTCACAAACACCTGTACAAGTTTGTCCTTATCAGTATTGATCAAAGAAAGGTCATCCTGAACCTCTACTAAAATAGTCATATGTTTCTCTTTGATGATACTGTCAAGCACTTCAAGAGAGACTTTTATAGTCTCTTCAATATCAACTGGTTCTCTATGGAATCTCATTCTGTTGGATTCAATTCTTGAAATATCAAGAAGGTCATCAACCATCCGGGACTGGCGATCGATGTTCCTTATAATAATATCAAGCATCTGATGCCTCAGAGAAACATCACATCCATCATTCTCCTGCAAGAACTCACTTGATGTTTTCATTGCAGTCAGAGGTGTCTTAAGTTCATGGGAAACAATTGAAAGGAATTCCGTCTTTAACCTGTCAAGCTCCTTGAGCTTCTTGTTTACTTCCAGAAGTGACTTATTTGATTCCTTAAGCTCCTGGGTCTTTTCATCTACCTCTTTTTCAAGGCTCTTGCTCCAGTTGAAAATAATGACAACAACAAACGAGCTCACAAAAACAATAAAGATAACCGAGACAACCGCCACAATAAACAATTTCAGGTAAACAGATACGATCAATCTGTCCACCTCTGATGAAGGATTGGTGATAGCCAGTGACCACTTCTGGTTATACCAGTTTATAGGAGAATATGATACAAGCCTTTCCTCGACCACACTGCCGTTATCAAGGACGAAGTACTTCCCATTCCCCTCACTTCCATTAACCTGTTTTGAAATAATGTCAACCAGTCCCGGAGAATCCGAACCAAGTAGCTCAGCATAATTGGTGCCTCTCTTATAATTTCCTGATTCATCATATAGCAGCCTGCCCCGTTCATCAAGAAGATATGCATAGCTTGATGAATTAGATTCTACAACGTATCTGCTTTTAAGGTCAGCCTCATGGATAATAGCAATAAAAGCACCTCTGAACTTATCACCTTCAAAAACCGGAATCCATATGAAAGAACCATAATTGCCTTCCATGAGTTTCAGGGGCTCTGTGATATAAACATCCTTGCTCGCCTTTACCATTTCAAAGGCACGATGTTGATTAGATTCGTAAAGATTCAGACCATAAGGCACATATTCGTCAGGGTAGCCTGACACTATGGTTCCGTTCGCTGCAACATATTCCACTACATAGAACATGCCTGCAACATCATATACACTTTTAAGATCCGACTTATAATAATCAGGAGGGACCCCCGTATCCTTTTTTGCAATAACCTCAAGCAACAATACCTTTTCATTAAGGGACCGTTCTATACTATTGGATATCTGACGTGTCAATAAGAGTTGTTGATTCTGGTATTGCTCCTCAACGACCGATCTGACATCTATATTCGTCTTCATCCAAAGGAAAAATATAGAACTTATCAAAAGCAGGACTACTACGGCAAAAAGAATTATATTCCATCTGCTTTTCCGGTTCCACATGTATTTGTCAAAAAGTGATTAAATATCCTGATTCCTTCTCAGGACCATTTTTATGCGTGCTTTCAACTCTTTCAGGTTAAATGGTTTGGTCACATAATCGTCTGCGCCCAGTTCAATACCTTCCACCTTGTCGTCAATCTCCCCACGCGCAGTGAGCATTATAACAGGAATATGACTGTACAGCTGATCTGATTTTAGTTGACTGCAGACTTCAAAACCATCAATACCAGGAATCATAAGGTCAAGCAGTATAACATCTGGTTTTTCAGAATGAACTTTATCTATGGCCTCATACCCATCCTTAGCCTCTACGATATTGTATCCTTCGGCTTCCAGTGCTACCTTCAGGGCCAACAGGGCATCCATCTCATCGTCAACTATCAGGATCTTCTGCCTTACATCCGACATACTTTTCAAGATACTTTCTACCTGGGACAAGGGAACGGATAATTTATTAGAGATCTCCCTGATAGTTATCCCGGGGTTGTCCTCCAGAAGTGAAAGAATCTTCCCACTAATGTTTTCTGCATGCATGATAATTCTACCTGAAACAAGCTAATAAAATATAGAAGAATGATATTATTAAAACCTTTCTAAATATGAGAGAGTTTCTGTTTTAGTAAACAGATCATCCAATAAAAGAAAATCTTATAAGCCATAACAGAATAATTAAGAAGGATATAAATGGATGCGCTGGAAGAGATTTTTGGAAAAACTGCCCAAATGACAGTTCTAAAGAACCTTATTGCACACAAGGATGAGTCAACATATCTCTCAGGAATTGCAGACGAAACCGGACTTTCACATTCCAGCGTTGCAAGAGTGATAACTCCACTGATCAAGATCAATATTGTTATCGAAAAACCTCTTGGCAAACAGATAAGAACATTCCGGCTAAACCTTGATAATGAAAAAACAAAACTTATACTCGACTTTTATAATAAACTCAACAAAATAAAGGATTAAGAGTCCAGATCATCAATCATACGGACTTCAACCTGTATTTCAGATTCTCCCAACATCTTTTTTGCAAAACTTCCTGCAATATATGCAAGCAGATTAAGCACATGCATGGATGCCAGTCCTACAAACACTCCTGAAAGAGACAAAAGGACAGCTTTCTGGAGACTATCAACAGAGCCATTTCCCAGGATATACAGAAGCGGATTAATTAACATTCCCATAGTCAATGCTATCAGGAAGGTCATAACGACCAATGAAAATATACCAAGTGGGAATTTCACCACGAGAAATACAAGAGCTTTCCATGTAACCGGACTCTTCACCCTGCATATGACCCTGCCAATAATACTATTTTTGTTAACAGGTTTTAAAGACATGGAGGGGATATCAATACCTAATAACCATATGGCCATCTGGCGCTCAAAAGATGCTATCTCCCACCAGGCAAGAAAAACAAGCAACAGGACAGGAATACCTATCCAGACAAGTAAAAGTCCGAAACCCAAGGACAGACCTGTCACCAGAAATATAAAGTAAGCTGTGCCAAGAGGGAATGAAAATAACAAATATAGGATATTCATATAGGTCTGTTTCTCATAAGCAACCTTTACAAACTCCCTCAGAGCAGTCTCTATTTCAGTCATTTCTTCGCCTCGTTTTTACTGTTGGCAGATACCTGCCGTTTTCTGAAGTTATTTTATAATATCTAATGTTTACTGTATACTGAAATCTACTTACCATACTCTTCAATACGTTTTGGCCTTCTGACAAGGAAGTAGACAAGTGCACCCAACAGATGAGTAAAGATGATAACGATCACCCATATCAATTTATCATTTCCCTCAGAGGGTTCTTTTGTAGCACAATCAATAAGCATCCAAAGCCAGAACAAAGTCCCAAGTAGCCCTATTCCAAAAAGGAAGAACATAAGGAAGGAAAATCCAAAGAACATATCAAACATACCACACACTCCGCGTATTAATCTTTACAGTCATAGTAATTATTATTCACTTTGATCATTCATGCCGAAGAGCATCTACAGGGTTCATTCTGGCAGCCTTGTTAGCCGGATAGATACCGGCAAGCAAACCAACTACCAATGACACAAACATACCTATGAAGATCATATCTACAGGAAATACATAAGGGAGGTTCATTGCACTATCTACAAGATAGGCACCGGCCACACCAAGGATAATTCCCAGTATACCCCCAAAAAGCCCGACTACTATAGATTCCACCATGAACAAGGACAGTATCTCATAATTCTTGTACCCAAGGGACTTCATTATCCCTATCTCTCCTGTCCTCTCCGTTACAGTCACCAGCATGATATTCATGATTCCGATAGAACCTACGATAAGAGATATCAAGGCAACTGATGTGAGCAATGAACCCAGAGCAGCAGACAGCTTATCAACTTCCTCCAATATCTCGCCCTGATTTACAAGGAGATATGGTTTTGCATCTTCGTTATCCAGGTCCCTGAAAGGAACACCAAGGCCCCTTGCAAGCCTCTTGTCAACCTCATCGGTGACATCATCTATTGACTCCATACTCGCCGCGGCTGCAAAAAATCCCCAGTAGTAGTCCTCACCCATTATCTCGTTCATGGTGGCGATGGGGATGAATATCCGTACATCCGGCTCAATGCCACTTTGGACGAATGTGGTCTCCGGATTGGCTACGATTCCCTTTACCTTGAATTGCTGGGTAATGGTTTTTCCGTCCGCCCTTGTAAAGGTTAATTCAATAGTATTCTTATCAGATATCTTGCGATCGAACTTCTCGTATGCCACATCATGACCCAGCACAGCCATATACTTGTCCTTGTCATCAATGAAAGTCCCGCTTTCCATTTGGATGTTGGCTACTCCCTCATAGTCCTCTGAGACACCCTGAACCTCTATCTGTCTGGTAGTGGAAATATACTTGACCTGGGCCACCTCCTGGCTTAGAGGAGATACACCAACTATCCCAGGAGTATTCTTCACAATATCTAGTTCACTGTCATGGAAAAGGTTTGCAGTCTTACCCTGTATTATGATGAAATTGTTTCCCACAGAGCCTATCTCTTCGGTGAAGTACTGGCTGAAGCTAGCGCCCAGTGAAACGTTGGCAATGACAGCTGCAACGCCTATGACAATACCAAGTGTTGTCAATGCAGACCTCAGCTTTGAGCTGCCAATGCTTGCAATTGCCATCCTAAAGGAATGTTTCAGACTCAGCATAAATATCACTTCTTTCGATTTAGCACCTTAGTTGTTCTGCTTCCTGCGCTTCATGAATACAACAGCAGGAACACCAAGCATTAATGCAAGAGCAATAACTGTTGTCAGGGTGGCTACATTATTGCTCTCTTCTTCCGTGACAAGAGTAAGTTCACGAACAGCCACCTCGCTGCTGTGCTGATTTATGCCATTCCTATAATCAACGGTGATGGTTACCGGAACTGAGGATAGTTCACTGTCACTTTTTGCCTTGATCTCTATGGTAAAAAGTTCATCATTACCCATGGAACCTACAAAGTATTCCTCCGGAGAAAAGGCAACTCCATCAGCACTCAGCTTCACGCTAACAGAACTTAAGGCATTTGGATGCATGTTGGCAACGTCAAACTCAAAGGTTCCAGCACCATTTGCAAGTACGAGTGGTTTTGAAGGTATGACCTTGACAGAAGCAGAATCTACTTTAACAGGGATTCTCCAGTTATTATTGTAAGCATGGGAATTGCCCACCATGGAGAGATCCAGGTAGTAGGTTCCATCCGTCACATCATCCTCCAGTTCAATATTATAGCTGAGGATTATGGAATCTCCAGGACCTATAACACCAGAACCAGCATAACTGTCGCTTGCGACATCGATACCATTAACACCTTTTAGCACCGCGGACTGCACACGTGCATTTGTATCATAATCAACACCTCCAATGTTCACAGAACTTTCGGTTGCGGTGTTGGTAAGGGTAAAAATGACAGTCCCTGAATCTCCCGGCATAAAGATCACAGGGTCGCAGGAAACATCAGTAAGTTCGATAGTCCCTTTGCTGTTGAATGTACTGGAACCTACATTGAGCTTGAAGGATGATTTATACCACACTCCATCTTCGTATAACTGGTAATATACATCCACAGAACCGGTGCCTACCTTTGCGTCCTCATCCACGTAAAGACGGTATTCATGCACTGCAGCCTGGTCCGGAGAAAGTATGCCTATGAACTTGACTGCATTATTCTGCGAATCCAGGGAGAAAGGGTATTCGGGGTCCAGCTTCAAGGAGACTGAATCCGCCCGGCCGTAACCTGTATTCTCGATCTTCACCCTTACGTCCACATATTCACCTATCTGGGCCGGGAAGGGAGCATAATCGATTATATCTATTTTCATGATAGCAGCAGATGCTGCTGAAACTGGTGCCATGAAAGAAGTACTTAACATAGCAACACAAAATAAAATGTAAAACGATTTCTTTAAAGCATTAATGATTTTCATTTTAACCACCCTCAATTATTTCCTACATATCCGTCTTTTATGTAAACAACCCTGTCCACATACTGTGCCATTTCAGGGTCATGCGTAATCATAACTATGGTGCGCCCTTTTTTGTGCAGGTCTGAGAATATTCTCATGATCTCTTCACCTGTCTTTGAATCCAGATTTCCGGTAGGCTCATCAGCAAGTATGAGAGAAGGATCGTTGATCAGCGAGCGGGCTATTGCAACTCTCTGACGCTGCCCACCTGACAGTTCAGGTGGCCTGTGACCCATACGATCATCAAGACCCACAAGTTTCAGCAAATCCCTGCCGCGCTGGGCTGTGTCTACTCCCTTCTTTGCATTGGAATAGGTTGGAAGCATCACATTCTCATAGGCACTCAGCCGTGGTATCAGGTTAAAATTCTGGAACACAAAACCTATTTCAAAACCCCGAAGCTCTGCAAGTTCATTATCAGAGATGGAATTTGTATCCTTCCCCATGAGTCTGACCTTGCCCGTACTAGGTCTGTCAAGGCAGCCGATCATATTCATCAGGGTACTTTTTCCTGAACCGGAAGGGCCCATGATTGCAACGAACTCTCCTTTTTTAATACACATGTCTATACCGTGCAGGATAGGTACTTCCATATCACCCAGAAAATAACTCTTTTTCAGATCCGAGATATCAATTACATTGTCATCATCAGAAACGTATCCATTGTAACCAGCCATTTACATTCACCTCTAATTGAACCAACTTGACTATTTATCGTCAGGTTGGACAATGAGACGAGAATACTTAAACCTTTCTACACATAGACCGGCGAGGATAGTAAGAATTGTAGATATACTAAATCCTTCTAAAAAGAGAGTAGCACCACCATGACTATCTTATTCGTGGCGCAGAGCTTCGACCGGATTCAGGTTTGCCGCCTTGTTAGCCGGGTAGACCCCAGCCACCAATCCGACAAATACGGATATGAAAAAACCCATAAAAATAAGGTAGAACGGGAACACAGGCGGGATATTCAGATAGGTCTCTACCAGATAGGAACCCACCAGCCCCAGAAGAGTTCCAAGGATACCACCAATTACCCCCACTATCATAGACTCTACAATAAAGAGCAGAAGAATGCCTGATTTTGTAAATCCCAATGATTTCAAAAGGCCGATCTCCCGTGTCCTCTCAGTAACAGTGACCAACATAATGTTCATTATGCCTATTGAGCCTACAATAAGAGCCACAAGTGCTACAAGTGTAATGAGTATAGTAAGTGAATTTGCAAGAGTATCCAGCTGTTCGATTATCTCTGCCTGATTAAAGATGCGGTAGGGTTTTGCATCATCATTGTCAAGATCCCTGGAAGGTACACCCAGTGACCTTGCAAGACGTTTGTCAATCTCATCTGAAACTTCCCTCACAGATTCGGCACTTCCGGTCTTTGCGGAAAAACCTCCGTAATCAGTAACATTCAGCATCTCATTTAATGTTGCGATAGGGATGTAAATTATGACATCACGGTCTGGACCACCCGTTACAAAGGTATTGTCCTCCCCTGCAAGTATGCCTTTTACCCTAAATTTCCGGGTCACACTTGTTCCATCCTGGCGTTTGATAGTTATGTCTACATAGTTCTTGATGGAGATATCCTTCTCAAATTTCTCCTCTGCAACATCGTTTCCCAGGATTGCTACAAATTTATCCTTATCTGTGAGAAAACTACCCTCTTCAACCTGGAGGTTGGATATGTATTGAGCATCTTCAGACACACCTTGTACATCTATCTGCCGTGTAGCCGACAGATATGAAACTGCTGCTGTTTGCTGGTTAAATGGAGAAACTCCCACTATACCCGGAGTGTTCCTGATAAGTTCCAGTTCATTTTCATAAAAAATGTTAACATCCTGGCTGTATATGATAATGAAATTGGAACCAAGTGAACCAAGTTCATCTGTAAAATACTGGTTAAAGCTTGCACCAAGTGAGACATTTGCTACAACAGCAGCAACACCTATTATGATACCAAGAGCTGTAAGGGTAGAGCGCATTTTAGAACTGCCTATACTTCCAAGGGCAATAACAAACACATGTTTTAGATCTATCATGCTCACTCCTTCCGCAATGCTTCAACAGGATCCATACGTGCAGCCTTTCTTGCAGGGTAAACACCTGCTACAAGTCCCACAATAAGGGATACGAAGAATCCCATCAATATCAGGCTGACAGGAAAAATGTTTTGCAGGCCCAGAAAACGATTTGCGATCGAGGCCACCCCGATCCCAAGAGCAGTACCGAATATCCCACCTATAAGACCCAAGGCCATTGATTCTATTATAAAGAGTGAAAGGACATCCTTTTCACTAAACCCAAGCGATTTCAAAAGGCCGATCTCCCGTGTCCTTTCTGCAACTGTCACAAGCATGATATTCATTATCCCTATGGAGCCGACTATCAGTGAGATAAGGGCAACTGAGGTCAGAAGTGATGTGAGAGCTGCAGAAAGCTGGTTGGTTTGCTCCAGGATCTCTATTTGGTCGAACATGACGTAGGGTTTTGCATCATCATTCTCAAGGTCCCTGCCCGGAATACCCAGACTGCGTGCAAGGCGCCTGTCTATCTCATCTGCGGTCTCCCGGACAACATCAAGGCTCTGGGCCTTTACAAAAAATCCCCCATAATCGTCCCTGCCGAGTATCTCATTCATGGTCCCTATGGGGATAAAGATACGTATCTCAGGTTCTACCCCGGTTTGTGCAAAAGTGGTATTAGGATCCTGAATAACGCCTTTGACAATGAAAGTCTTTGTTACAACACCACCATCCTCCCTCCGGAATGTAATATCAATAGGATTCTTGATAGATATCTTCTTATCAAACTTCTTGTAGGCAACATCGGCACCTATGACTGCAACATACTGGTCCTTGTCTGTGAGAAATGTTCCTGAATCCATTTTGAAGTTTGCTACTTCATCATAGTCCTCAGTAACCCCCTGTATATCGATCTGCCTTGAAACAGACATGTAAGTAACCTTTGCCATCTGCTGGTTTATGGGAGAAACACCTTCTACTCCAGGAGTGTTCTTTATAATTTCCAGATCTTTTTCAAAGAACACATCGATATTCTGGCTGTAAATGACCACGAAGTTAGATCCAACCGCACCTATCTCATCATTGAAATATTGGTTGAAACTGGCCCCTAGTGATACGTTAGCTATCACTGCTGCTACACCGATGATAATTCCCAGAGTAGTGAGAGCAGACCTTAGTTTGGAACTGCCAATGCTACCCAGGGATATATTTACAGCCTGAGCCAGACTTAACATAGAATGTACATCCCTGCCTGATTAGTCCTACTCTTTATTCATCCTACGCCTGCGGAGGAGGTAAGCACCAGCACCTGCGGCAACAAGGAGCAGCAGCAAGATGTAGACACCCAGTCCATTTTCCTTTTCAACAACCTGATGCTTCAACTGGCGGACATCTACCTGCTGTGTATACTGATTCAGGCCGTTCCTGAAATCCGCGTTAATGACAAGGTCTGCAGGAAAGGAGATATCATTTTCAAGGGCCTTGGCATTGATCTCTATGGTGAAAAGCTCATCCGGATCCATAGAGCCTATGAAATATTCAGCTGGGGAGAATTCAATACCTTCTGATTCCAGTCTTACACTGACAGAGGAAAGCATATTGGGATGGATGTTAGCTACATCGAACTCAAGTGTCCCTGCCCCGTTCTCAAGTACCAGAGGCTTTGAGGGGATTACCCGGATGGAAGATGAATCCACCTTTACAGGTATTCTCCAGTTATTATTGTATGAGTGAGAACTGCCAACAATTGAAAAATCAAGATAGTATGTCCCATCAGGAGTATCTTCCGCTACTTCCACATTGTATGTAAGATCCACTGACTCGCCGGGACCAATGAGACCGTTCCCATAGTAAGTGCCTGTTGTCACTCTTATACCTTCTACCCCATCCAAAGATGCGGATTGTATCCTGGCATAAGTATCGTATTGCTCTCCCCCGATTGTGACGGAATTATCTGTGGCGCTGTTGAGGAGTGTGAACGAGATAGTACCCCTGTCACCTGGCATGAAGACCTCGGGTTCTTTCACTGCATCCCCCATAAGCTGTACAGTTCCTTTACTGTCGAAGGTGTCAGAACCGACCCTTATCTCAAACTCCTTTTTAAACCATGTGCCTCCGGCACTCTCCTGATACCATACTTCAAAGGTACCTGGGCCCTGTTTTGCACCAGCGTCAGTGTAGAGCCGGAATTCATGCACTGCAGCATTGTTGGGTGTCAGTATCCCAATATTGATCTGGGCAGTTTCCGAACTTATTGAAAAAGGATACTCAGGGACCATCCTTACAGAGAGGGAACTGGCTTTTGCGTATCCCAGGTTCTCTACCTTAACCCAGACACTCACATATTCCCCGATCTCTGCCGGGATAGGTTCGTACCTAAGGATGCTTACCTTAAGATCGGCACCATCTGCTGCTGATGCATTCAGCGGTGATAGAAGTGATAAAAATAATAAAGCGATAAAAACTAAAATAGGCTTCTTTTTCCCCAACATACTCTTTCCTCATTTGTCCTCAGTTTTCTTCATTTCCTTAGCCTTTCAGCTCTCAATAACTCCGTCTTTGAGGTGTACGACCCTGTCTGCATATTCCGCAAGGTCCTGGTCGTGTGTTATCATGACTATTGTCCTTCCTTTTTTGTGGAGGGCCGAAAATATCTTCATAATATCATCCCCAGTTACAGAATCCAAGTTACCTGTAGGCTCATCCGCAAGGATGAGGGACGGATCGTTGATCATTGCCCTTGCTATTGCAACTCTCTGCTGCTGTCCACCTGACATCTCCGATGGCTTGTAGTTCATACGATCTTTCAGCCCTACCATTTCAACGAGTTCCTTTGCCTTTTTCCTGGCATCGACGCCGGATTTTCTATTAGCATATGTAGGAAGTTCAACATTCTGGAGCGTTGTAAGCCGCGGAACAAGGTTGAAATTCTGGAAAACAAAGCCTATCTCCAGCCCGCGAAGCTTGGCAAGTTCGGGATCAGAGAGGGTGTTCACATCCTTACCCATTAAAAGTACCTGACCACAACTCGGCCTGTCCAGACATCCTATCATATTCATCAGTGTGCTCTTTCCAGAACCAGAAGGACCCATTATGGCAATGAACTCCCCAGGCATCACCCTAAGGTCCACGCTTTTGAGTATAGGTACATCCATGTCTGCCACATGGTAACCCTTGCAGATGCTGACAAGTTCTATTACAGGAACATTATCCAGGACTTTTAGACTATCGACATTATCTTCAGCCATTGTTTACCCACCCGGAAGCATTCTTAATTATACTACTATTCAGCATTTGGATAAATACTACAATTATATTCATTTCAGGCTTTAAAGTAATTCGGAGCTGAACTTATAAAAATGTATTTTACAGGATTTGCGCAAACCATACAGTTCCGTGAGACAGAATGAACAATTTCCACGTTTAAATAATAAACTATAAATATTGCGGAGTATATGAGTACTTGACTAAATATCGACTGATTTGATTATCAAACATATGACTTGCAGATTTACAACTTTAATGGATGTGGAATGGATGCTGGAAGTATTAACCGACCCTAACGGGTTCTTCAAACGAAAGATTAACGAAGAAACAGAGTGGAAGACACCGCTTATCATCATGGCTGTTTATGCAATAATAGGTGCTTTAAGTGCCTACGTAACAATGATGAAAGTAATGGAGTCACTACCAGAGGAAGCAGCGGCTTTTGCAGGCGTTGGTGCAGTTTTTGGAATTATTGGCGCCATAATTGGCGTTGTTTTCGCATGGGCATTATACAGTGCAGTCTTTTACATAATATCAATGATATTCCATGGAAAGGGAGATTTCAAACGTGTTATGGAATTTGTATCCTACGGCTTTATACCAAGCATATTCGGCTCTATTGTAAGTCTCTACTTCACCAACAAAATGTTATCAGGCATCGATTTTAACATGGATGATCCTACGATGATAACAGAAATGATACTAACAGATCCTTCCATGAAAATAGCAGGAATACTTGGAATCATCTTTATGCTCTGGAGTGCAAACATATGGGTCTTCGGTATCATGTACTCCAAGAATCTGAGTTTCAAGAACGCAGCAATGACTGTGGGAATCCCCATAGGAATATATGTGCTGTACACATTGTACACTCTCAGAATATTTGGTGTATAAGCGTGAAGGAAATTGCAAAAATACTGATTGTGGGCATGATACTCCTGACCACATTTTCATTTACCGGGACCGGAAATACAAATATCAGACCTACAATTTCCCTTGACTATGAAATAGAGCCTGAGGTATTCATGCCAGGTGACATGGGGACCATCACTGTCACTCTGAAGAACATGGCAACCGGGGAGATATATGTAGAAGAGGATAATGAGACACTGGACATGAACGCTTACATTGCCAGTGGAAGCCTCAACGGCAACGGTAATCTGGAGATCCTCGACAAAAGTTACACCAACGTGGGGATGCTTGGCCCGGGAGACAATCTTAAACTCACATTCAACGTCAAAGTTAAAGATAAAGTTGCCACAGGAGTGCATTATGCAGACCTCACCATCATTGGCGGCAGCAACATGTACGACCTCAACTACCGTATACCTGTGAAAGTGGATGACAGGAATCTAAAGATCATAGTATCCAATTTACCCTCAACACTGATGAACGAGGTCTCCAAGATCAGCATAGAAGTAGTAAACCGAAGGCCAAATGATGTTAAAAGTGTCATCGTAACACCCCATTCAGAAGGCATGACCTTCACACCATCTGATTATTTTGTGGGAAGCATCCCCCAGGGAAATAAGTCAACTGCTATTTTTACCCTGAACACCATGTCCTGTGAACAGGAATACAGCACAGTTTCATTTGAAGCATCCTATTTTAATGGAGACAACCTGCATTACACTGAAAACACATCAAAGGATGTCAGGATAATAAAACAATCCCCACTTGTATTCACAGGTATTGAGATAGAGAGCGCAGGGAACAAGTACACCATCTCAGGGGACCTGAACAACTTTGGCACGACGGATGCCAAGAATGTAATGGTGTCAGTAGGCACCCTTGAAGGCCTTGAGCCGGTACAGCCATATGCCAATTACTTCATCGGGACACTGGAAACTGATGACTTCAGTAGCTTTGAGCTCAGTGCCAGGATTACATCTGGCAACATATCTGCAATACCAATACTTATCGAGTTCAGGGATCCTGACAACGCCTACACTGCCACCTCCCAGGAAATATCTATCAGGTCGGGTACAGGAACAGTTTATTCACCTAAAAGTGATGAAGATGAACGTTCTGTAGGCATCTGGCTGATAGCGGGGATAATTACTATCAGTATTGTAGCTGTTATAGGGTATTCGTGGAAAAAGCGCAGGGATGAAGCAGAAAAGGAATCAGAAATAAACGATGAACAAGAGGATGAACACGGAGAAGAGACTCCTGATGAGGACGACCTTATCGACTGAACGGTGCTTACATGCAAAAGGCAAAATCTTCCCCGCATCCTAAAAGTAATACAGGCTCCGCACGTAAATCATACCCCATAGTACAACTGCAGGACGTTAAGCGCATATATACACTGGGAAATAACAAAATATATGCTCTTAACGGGGTCAGCTTCTCAATTGAAAAAAGTGATTTTGTTACCATCATGGGTTCATCCGGCTCCGGGAAGAGTACCCTTTTGAATATGATAGGTTGTCTTGACCTGCCAACTTCGGGTAAGGTGAGGGTCAACAACGTGGACCTCTCAAAACTTGATGATGATGGCCTTACAGCCATCCGAAGGAACAATATTGGTTTCATTTTTCAGCAATTCAACCTCATACCAACCCTCACAGCCATAGAGAACGTTGAGATTCCCATGATATTCAACGGTGCATCAGCTGATAATAGAAGGAAAAAAGCCCTTGAGGCTCTCAAAAAAGCAGATCTTCCGCTGGAATTTGCAGATCACAAACCCAATGAAATGTCAGGTGGACAACAGCAAAGGGTCGCAATTGCAAGAGCACTGGCAAACGACCCTCCGATATTGCTTGCCGACGAGCCTACAGGTAATCTTGATACTAAGACCGGGCACAATATCATGGAATTGCTAAAGGAGCTAAATGCTGCAGGAACGACCGTAATCGTGGTAACCCATGACCCTAAGATGGAAGAGTACGCCCACACAACTATACGTATACAGGACGGGGAGATCATAATATGAAGATCACAGAAAGGCTCCCTTCTATGCTCAAGAACAATATGTATGCTGAGCTGGCAAAACGTAATCTAAAAAGGCAGTCTGTGCGTACCATACTTGCAGCCATCGGAATCATCATAGGAGTGATAGCAATATCTTCCATGGGCATCCTGGGTAACAGCCTGAAGCTATCTGTTACAGATTCTTTCGCAGATATTGGGGATAAGCTCGTGGTCTCACCTGCACCAGGTGAGGACTATATAACCGACCGGCAGGTAGACCTGATGCGAAAAGTAGGGAACATCGAGAGTATAATACCTGTGTCATCCAGCGGGGAAGTGATAGAGTACAGGAAAGACGGGACCACGTTCATGTCCTATGTATCAGTCTATAGTATTGGAAAGGATGACCTGGAGAAACTCGCAAAGCTGGATCAGGGACGATATTTTAAACCAGGCTCTACAGACTGTGTTGTAGGTGCAAGCATAGCCAGTAACCTGGAGCTTACTCCCGGACAGAAGATAGAGATAGATAATACTAAACTCAGAGTTGTTGGCATACTCAGGGAAAGAGGACTCGGATTTGACATCAATACCGACAGTGGTGTGTTCACTTCCGCAGAGATGTACGATAAATTGTACCCCGATGCTGATGAAGGTTATGACACCGTCATAGTCATCGTGAAAGATATAGATAAAATAGATGAAGTTGCTGATGAGATAGAAGAACGCATTAATAAGAAAGAGGAGCTTGTCACGGTCTTTGCCACAAACCTGATAACTGAAAGCCTGGATGACGTGTTCAAGTCCATTTCCCTGTTCCTCATGGGGATAGGCTCCATATCATTGCTCGTTGCAGGTGTGAGCATACTCAATGTGATGCTAATGTCAACCATGGAACGGACAAAAGAAATAGGCATAATGAAAGCTGTAGGCGCTTCAAGAAAGGACATCCTGAAGATGTTCCTGCTTGAGGCATTGTTCCTAGGGGTGATTGCCAGCACTGCAGGAGCAATACTCACCATCGCAGGCAGCTATCTTGTTATGGCTCTGGTGGTAAAGAACACGTCTTACCTCTTTACGTTATCCAGTATGTTCTATGTGATGGAGGGTTTCTTCTTCGGCATAGCCACAAGTCTTGTAGGAGGTATGTATCCGGCATGGAAAGCTTCGAGGATGAAACCTCTGGATGCATTAAGATATGAATAAAAATCCATATATAATGACTATGATTGCTAAAGATAAACACATACGTTTATGGTTTTTGATAGAATTTTATACCATAAGTCATAGATAAAATCGTATTTGCCAATTATTACAATTTATAAGAGATCTATGAAAAAGATTAGTACATAATACTCTCAAAAAGAAGGCTTTGTAGGAATCCTTAATTCTCTTTTTGCTGAACCTCATAGCAGGCATCTACTCTGTACAGAGAACTGACAACCTTGACCCGGTGAAAGCTATAACCACCAGATAACAATGAACCGTTAATGAGTGTTTTTAGTTTTTAGGTTTTTATGCTCCCTATTATACCAGGTTATGCCTTTAAACCTGCAAACAGATACCTTTCTTTTGAGGAACAGGTAATACATTATCTTGAATGCTGCATACAAATGAAAATAAAAATAGAACACCGGTTTTGAGAAAAAGCCCTCTATGTACACGATTTCTTTATTGTCCTCAAGAGAATCATCAATGAATATTACAACACCATCCGTTTTTGGTACTTCAAGAACAGTACCCTGTGGCATCCGCGAACCTATAACAACCACATCTTGTTCCATGCCGTCGGCAGCAAGACTTCCTTCGATAAAACCATAATTGAATATTGTGGGTATAGGAGACAGGAATTCTCTGATAAAACGTGCGCCTTTTTTGTTATATTTGAAAAAACTGTATTTTGGAGTCTCGATCACAATCTTCATGTAACATTATTAATACCGCTTCATAAAAAAACATAGGGGATGCGAACGGGCAGGGGGTTGAATGCACAGGTATGGTGACATTGGAGTGTATTGGAGAGGTACTAAGTATAGACCAAGCAAAATACCCGTTCGCAAGTGTGCAAACTACTTGTTAGAATATATACTTTTCGTATGTATACGAACAAACTATCGTACTTTAGTTAGAAAGACCTTAAATAATCGATCGTTTCAAACCTCCACTCAAACAAGTGCTTATGAACCCTTGAGGATAGGCATAGCAAAATAATATACGACCATACTAAGCTTCACTCACTTGTGGGAAAATGCAAGTTCCACAGCAATAAATGAGTATATAACTGCTTTAACCCTGTTGATATGTTTACTCATGTTTGGCCTTGCCATGATCTTCATACCGATGAAGCCTGCAAAGATAGATACAAGGTAAAAGACTACAAGTGCCTGGATCAGAAACACAGCCCCAAGAAACGCCATCTGCATAGGAACACTTCCTGCGTCTGCATTCACGAACTGAGGTAAAAACGCCAGGAAGAATAGTGAAACTTTGGGATTTAGCAGGTTCATGAAGATGCCTCTCCTGTAAAGGAGGGAAATAGCTGTCTCTTTTACGGTTCCCATGGAAGCAAAACTGCCTTCTTCAAGAATTGCCTTATAAGCAAGGTACAGTAGATAAATAACTCCTGCATATTTGAGCGCTGCAAAAGCAAGCGCAGAACTGTACAATATGGCAGAAACACCTAATGCTGCTGCTGTGGTGTGGAACAATAATCCTGTACACAGACCCGATGCTGTTGACATCCCAGCTTTCATACCCTGGGATATGCTCATGGTGAGGACAAAGATGATATCCGGTCCCGGCAAAAGTGTCAGAGCTACCGAGGCTGCAATGAAGTATAAGAGTTGTACCGGTTCTATCAATTACTCACCTGTTTTCAGATAGTTGAAGCTTGAAAGTTAAATTTCGGATGATTTTGTATATGAAGGCATAATTCTATAAATAAAGCTTCTTATTTATGAACTAACCAGTACAAGACATTATATGATACACTCCCGGAGGAATTATTATCAAAATACAGATACCTTATGGAAAAGAATTCGTTGACCTAGATGTGAAAATACTCCATGAGGTCATTGCACCCAACCAGGTGCAGGTTGGAGATGAATCTGAAATTATCACCGAAGCTTTTAAAAATCCTGTGGAAATGGGATCGCTTGAGGATTTTGTAAAAAGCAGTGATAAGATCCTGATACTGGTAAACGATGCAACCAGACCGACACCCACTGCAAAGGTGCTTGTTAAGATGCTTGATATCCTCAGGGACCATGACGATGTTAAGTTCCTTGTTGCAACCGGTGCACACAGGGGACCCACAGAGGACGAGTTCAGGTATATCTTCGGGGAAATATATGATGAATTCAAATACAGGATATTCGTCCACGATGCCCGCAGGGATGAGGATATGGAGTACCTTGGAGTATCATCAAATGGCACTGAGATGTACCTCAATAAAATGGTGAACGAAAGCAGGAATATTATTGTCATCGGAAGTGTGGAACCTCACTATTTTGCAGGCTATACAGGTGGAAGAAAAGCATTCCTGCCAGGCGTGGCATCATATAAGACTATCGAGATGAACCATAAACATGCACTCTCCGATGCTGCACAGCCCCTTGCCATCAAGGGAAATCCTGTTGCTGAAGATATGGAAGATGCAATGAAAGTCCTTAAAGACCTGAACGTATTTTCTATACAGACTGTCCTGACAGCAGATCACGGGCTGTATGCCATGGTTGCAGGAGACCTTTTCAAATCCTTCGATATCGCAGTAGAGAAAGCAAACGAAGTATTCTGTGCAAAATGCAGTCGAAAGGGCAACATTGTACTTACTGCCGCACCATATCCCATGGATATCGACCTCTACCAGTCCCAGAAGGCGCTTGAAAACGGCAAGCTTGCACTTGAAGAAGGAGGAGTGATCATCCTTGTGTCCAAATGCAGGGACGGTGTTGGTGACGATACGTTCCTGAACCTGCTCTGTTCTGCAAATACATGCGAGGATGTAATGTGTAAGATAGATGAAGGATACAAACTTGGATACCACAAAGCTGCCAAGATGGCACAGATTGGTGTCTATGCGGAAATGTGGGCAATATCAGACCTTGATGACAAAACTATCAGAATGGCAAAACTGCAACCATGTAAGAATATACAGGAAACCTTTGACATGGCAGTGGAAAAAGTCAAAGCACAGGGAAAGGAGCCTTATGCGGTAATCCTGCCACAAGGAAGCCTGACTGTCCCGTTGCTTGAATGAAAAATAAAAGTTGATTATGCGATAATAAAAATGTAGGATTTTAAAGCTGGATTCAGCTTTAAATTTGCATGTAACGTGCTGCTTCACCAAGATCCTCTTCGATCCTGAGGAGCTGGTTGTATTTTGCAGTACGTTCACTTCTTGCCGGTGCTCCTGTCTTGATGAGGTCTGCACCTATAGCCACTGAAATATCGGCAATGGTTGTGTCCTCGGTCTCAGCGGAACGGTGGCTTACTACAACACTGTATCCATTGCGGTTTGCCATGTTAGCTGCATCAAATGCCTCTGACAGAGAACCTATCTGATTCACTTTCAATAGAAGTGCGTTTGCAGCACCCATTTCCACACCTTTTACCAGACGATCGACATTTGTAACAAAAAGGTCATCACCTACGATAAAAGTGTCCCATGCATCATTGGTCAGGGTTGCAAAGTCCTCAAAAGATTCCTCATGGAATGGATCCTCAATAAGGATGATAGGATAGGTTTCTATCAGCTCAAGGTAGTAATCGATGAGTTCGGCCGGTTTTAACAATTTTCCATCTATGGAATAATTGTGACCGTCAAAGAACTCTGAAGCTGCAGCGTCAAGACCAATACTTATCTCGGCTTCTGTGTAACCTGCTTCCTCAATTGCACTTACAAGTGCGTCAAGAGCATCGTGGGTCATTCCAATAGAAGGTGCGTAGCCACCCTCATAGCCCACATTTGTTGCTGAACCGCCATATTTTGCTTCAAGTATCTTGCCAAGTACGTGATACGTCTCAGTGCCCATTCGCAGAGCCTCAGAATAAGAATCAGCACCTTTTGGCTGTATCATGAATTCCTGTATGGAAAGATCATTTCCGGCATGTTTTCCACCATTAAGCACGTTCATTGTAGGAACAGGAAGTGTGTATGCATTGATGCCACCAAGATAACGGTACAGAGGCATGTTCATAGAGTCTGCAGCAGCCCTGGCAACTGCCATTGAAACACCAAGAATTGCATTCGCACCAAGTTCCATCTTGTTCTCAGTACCGTCCAGAGCCAGCATCAGACCATCGATATCACGCTGTTTCCTGACATCAATACCCAGTAATTCGCATTCTATGGTGGTGTTCACATTGTCGACCGCATCAAGAACACCTTTTCCCCTGTAACGGTCTTCTTTATCGCGCAACTCAATTGCTTCATGAGTTCCCGTGGAAGCCCCGGAAGGAACACTGGCCCTGCCGAATCCACATGAAGTATAGACATCCACTTCAACTGTAGGATTCCCTCTGGAATCCAGAATCTCACGTGCGTGAATCTTCCTTATCTTATAACTATTGTCATCATCAATATACGGCATCCTATTCCACCTTTAGCTTATTATAACACCTACTTTGCAATTACCGTATATATTGTTACCGTTCACATCTTTATATCAAAGTAAAATTACTCTGTCAAAATAACGTAAAGAAATATATCCACACAAATTATATAAACTTAAAAGTATTATAGTAATCAAATGAAAAGCATTGATATTGATCTTTTAAGCGGAAAAGGTTATGAAATAATCGAACTTCTGCAAGGACTGGATGTACCCAGAACCGAGGCCATATCCATTGCTTGCCTGGTCTGCGGAGGAGAACTGACATCACAAAATATTGAACAGGCCTCAGGCCTCAGACAGCCAGAGGTCAGTATAGCTATGCGTCCTTTAAGGGAAAGAGGATGGATCGAAGAGAGGAGCGAGAAGAAAAACACAGACAAAGGAAGACCTGTGAAATATTACAAACTTATTGTTCCATTCGAAGTAGTTGTCAAGAATTTTGAATCTAAAGCCCTTAGAAAAAATATGGAAATGGTTGAAGCCCTTGAACAACTCAAGGAGCTCAGCAACACTAACCAATGAACTGCCATATATACAAATTAATTTGTATCAGAAAAAACGACCGGTGCAAAGCCTCTTTTAGAATCAAATACCCTGCTTGCGCATATGCCTGATATTTCCATGATGAATATCTCGACAACCATGAAAACTTCACTTTTTCCCCGCAAACAACCTGCCTTAACAGATTCACCCCTTCCTGCAGCGGAATGGAGATGTATCTTGGGTTTTCCCTCTTCCCGGAAGATATTGCCAATACCTATGAGCTCATGAGCATCGTTGATTTGTATCCACCTGGGATCAGGAGGAACGTCATTGGTCTTTGGACCTACAACAAGATGTGCTTCCTTCACAGCCCCAATCATAATGAACATAGCTGATCTTATATCTTCTAAAACAGCCAGCCCTTCAAGCTCTGAGAGAATATCATCCCCATGATCAAGACGGACTGTAAATACCCTTCCGATGTTTCCTTTTTTATATTGCATAAATTCACCATTCTACAGAATCTGCTGAGACTTTCTTATATCAACCATCAATTATTAAGATCATGATCATTGTATTCAATGTGAATCTAGAAACAATACCTTGTATTACGCCATCATAGTTTTTATTAAGTTATACAAAGACTTGTTTTGTAGAATAGACGCAATTTACCCACCTGTTTCATTTGAAAGAAAGAAAATTCCCATTAAATATTTGATTTGATGTGGGTTTGAAACAGTGGCCTTCTTACTTCAGCTTGATAAAATATGACAAAATGGACTTCAATAAGATGGGTCCATTCCGTCAATCTGTGAGAATGCACGATCAACTTCCTTTACATTGGCTACACGATCCTTCTTATCACGTTCCTGCTTAATAGCATCCACAGCTATCGCATAGAGGCTCTCAAGTTCAGACGCAGATTCAAGTGTCAGTACTGCCAGTACTTGCGGAAGCTCACCATCCCTGACAATAATACCTTTAAATACGTGACCTACAGCACTTGATAATTTTTCTACTTCTGTAGAGATCTCATCAATGCTCAAACGCTCCCTGTCACCCCTTATAATAATCATGGCCCTGCTGGCTTCTTCATAAACATCGGTGGAGAACAACAGGCCTGAAGGTGAGAGAGCTTTCTGGATAGCACCTCTGACTGGCAATTCTGATTCTGCTTCATAAAAACCAATAGTTGCAAGTCCTGCACCACCGCTCATGACAGTCTTGAAGTCACCAAGATCAGTAACCATCATCATTTCACTGTCAAGTGCATCAAGCAGGAAAAGGATACGTCTGGCAATCATATCATTGATCCCATTGTATGCGGATTCTACATTGCCCCCCATTTGTTTGAGATACTGATTGTCGGCAAGTATAATACCGTCTGCACCACTTTCACGGATATCCCTGAGGCAGAAGGCAGCATTCTGAAGATAAAGTGTACCCTCTTCCCTGAAAGGAAGAACAACTAGGGCATAAACCGGATAATCATATTTTTCCTTAAGCTCCTTTACAAGCATGGGAGTGAAAGAAGAACCGGTTCCGCCAGATGCGGATGTCATGACAAAACATACATCAAAGTGACCTCTTTCCTCAATCTGCCTCATGATGTGGGTCTTGTTTTCATCAAAAACATGCTTACCCACATTCCGGTTGGCTCCGACGCCATGCAGATGAGGAATGTGTATCCTGTCTTTTGCTTTTGTGAATTTCATCTCCCTGAGATCATTCACTGCAGTGTTAATAGCAATTGTTTGCACATTGCTTTTGTATTTTTGCTGGGAATAGAACTTGGCAAAGCGGCTCTTTTTACCAAAAGCCTCCCTGTTAATGGCATCCAGTATACGGTTTCCGCATTGGCCATTCCCAACGATGAGTATGTTGAGCAATTAATTCCTCCGAATGATAATATAATTATACTCTGATAAATCTTATGATTGGTTCCCTTAAGTGTAAATCTCATATCAGAACTTATATTGTTTGTGCCTGTAAAATATCCATCCGGCTATAGCTCCGATTATAATTAAAGGTGCCGCGTACATATATAAAGGCTGCTCAAAAAGATAATCGTACTTCCCTTTAGTAACATATATGCTGTTAGTAACTGAATCAGAACTGACCTGCTGTAATTGAGTATCAACGCCATTGTTAAAAAGATAACTGATCTTGGAAGATATAGTATAGGTGCCTACATCTGCTGCCTTTAAAGTGAAAGAGATTTCTTTTTCCTGCTGAACACCAAAAGATTCTAGATATATAGTAGGAGTACCGGAAATTGTTTCTATCCCCGAGCCACCTTTAAAATCCAGTCCATCTGGCACCAGGATACTTACTGTAACTGCCGTTGCCGGAGTATCACCGTTATTCTTAATCTTGATAGTACCCTGAATATCATCATTCCTGTTGACTGTATATTTATCGAGGGTTGTTGTAAATTCAAGCTCGGCGCTTACAAGGCTCTCACTAGCCCCAACTGTAACAACGGGGGAATTGGAAGATGCCTGGGGAAATTTCAGGCTTGCTGTGTTTGAGAAGCTTGCCGTTGTGGGCAAAAGTGGATACGTGCCTGATTCCGTAGCCTTTAACTGGTAAACAAAGAGAGTCTTGGATTCACCAACATTAACTGTTGTCTGGCCAGTATGAGTTACAAAAGTGTCATATAACACGAATTTTGCCTGTTGCGGATCCTGAAAAATAACATCCACTGCCCTATCATCACCTATATTCTCAACTGTCACAGTGACGCGTACAAGATCGCCTACACCAATCTCGGATTTATCGACAGTCTTTGTGATCTTAAGATTGGGAGTCCCAGAATACGTTGCGTACTTATGACCACCATCGACAATATCATTCATATAGATATCTGAAATTTTGTAATTGGAAATAACTATTGAAACCCTGGCCACAGGAAGAGTACCACTACCAACAGATAAAAGTGTGACCTTTACCTTGGCATCGCCCTCAAAATCAAATTCAAATGAATCACCCGTACTGAGAAGGAATTCTTTTACTTTATTGTTGTTATTGTACACATAGAATGATGCAGTGTTTGCATCAGAGAAGACATCCGTAACATCTATTACGTAATTGTTGATCTGGTATCCGTCCCCCATTTCTATAGTCTTATTATACAATTCTACTGTCGCAGAGGCATTTCCGGCCAATGCAAGACAAAAGAAAACCATACACGCAGAAATAACAAGCAATCGATAAGATCGAACCATATTTTCCTCATAAAATCAGAATTTGATTTTGTTTTTCAGTTAAAATACACAGTTTTTGATATAAATCTTATGATTATACCTGATTTTAAAATTTGCGCCGAAACTGTTGCCTCTTAGAAACTAACATCCTCATCAAATAGTTAGTTCAAGACTGACATCTATCCAGCAGGACTGATGAATGAGAGAGCCCATGGATATTACATCTACCCCGGTTTTTGCATAATCTTCCAGATTACCCATATCAATACCACCTGAAACCTCAATTATTATGTGTTCAGGGATTGAAGACCTCTTTAACAATTCTACCGTGTTGATGACATCACATGGCCCCATGTTATCAAGCATGATAATATCAGCACCTGCACTTGCAGCTTTAAGGGCATCAGCAGAAGATTCAACCTCTATCTCTATTTTCTGGGTGAAACCTGCCTTTTCCTTTGCAGACAAAAGAGCGGCTTCGACACCCATCATTTTCACATGGTTGTCCTTTATCATTATAGTATCTGAAAGGCTGAACCTGTGAGGATCACCGCCACCGGCTATGACTGCCATTTTCTCATATTTGCGAAGCCCCGGTGTTGTCTTCCTGGTACATGCGATTCTCACATCCGAATATCTACGGGCTATATCCACACATTGTCTTGTGTTTGTTGCTATTCCGCACAGGTGACCAAGGAAGTTCAGAACCAGCCTTTCTATCCTGAGAATAGAGAGAGAACTACCTCTTAGGGAAAATAAGATATCGTCCTTTAAGAGTCTGTCACCGTTTGTATGGTCTGTTGTATAATGGATCCTGAAATAATCAAAGAACGATTGTGCAACCTCAAGTCCTGCAACGATACAATCCTCTTTAGTAAAGATAATAGCTTCTACATCCCTTTCCGGAACAAGCTTGCAGGAAATATCGTTGTATCCAAGATCCTCTTCAAGAAAACTCTCAATTTCATGTGCGAACATCATATTATCTACTGGATATTATGGTAAAGGGATTTATATGCTTTCAGCATATAAGCAAAACCTACTTAACTAATCAATATAAGCAGTAATCAACAAGTCAACCAATCAGCTCAACTTTCAGGGATAAATAATGCTTAAGATAGGACTTATCGGCTGTGGAACAATCGGAACCAGTATATGCAAAGCCATTGATGATGGTACAATTGAAGCAGAACTTTTTTCCATTTACGACAGGAATATGGATGATGTGAACAGACTATTATCCACTCTCAAAAGGTCCAGGCCTCAGGTAATGGAAGCTGCCACAATGATAACAGAAATAGATATTCTTGTTGAATGTGCTTCACAAGAAGCAGTCTATGAAGTGATACCTGCAGCTCTGCATGCACACTGTGACGTTATGATCATGAGTGTAGGTGCATTTGCCGACCAGAATTTGTACAGGACCATAAGAGGACTTGCAAAGGATAACAACTGTAAGGTATATCTCCCCTCCGGAGCCATCGTCGGTCTTGACGGACTTAAATCATCTTCAATTGAGGACATATACTCTGTCACACTTACAACACAAAAACCACCAAGTGGACTTGCTGGAGCACCATATATTATCAGGAATGAGATCGATCTGGATAAGATAAACGGGAAAACCGTTATTTTTGAAGGGCCTGCAAGTGAAGCAGTCAAGGCATTCCCGGCAAACGTGAATGTTGCTGCAACCCTGAGCATTGCAGGCATTGGTTTTGAGAAGACAAAGGTCAAGATAGTGGCAAATCCGGCACTTACACGCAACATACATGAGATATCCGTGAAAGGTGCATTTGGAGAGTTTACAACAAGAGTTGAGAACGTTCCATCTCCCTCAAACCCAAAGAGCAGCTATCTTGCATCTCTTTCTGCAATAGCGACCCTGAAAAAGATATCTGACCCATTCCAGACAGGAACATAAACCTACATCCCGCAACTTGTATGTGGAAAGTTTCATTTTCGGAAGTTTGGGCAAAACAGTTGGTTACAAAAGGTTATGATCCCATGCAGAGTATTGAAAATGTCATTGAAAGGATACTTGAATTAAAAACCGAACGCAATGCTGTTATCCTTGCACACAACTATGAAAGAGGAGAGATACAGGACATTGCAGACTTTACCGGAGACTCCCTGGGACTGAGCAGGCAGGCAATGGAACAAGAAGCAGATGTGATCGTTTTTTGCGGAGTGCATTTTATGGCAGAAAGTGCAGCCATCCTGAGTCCTGAAAAAACCGTACTTTTACCCGAGAGGTATGCAGGTTGTCCCATGGCATCAATGATAACAGCCAGCGCATTACGCGAGGAGAAAAAGAAATATCCGGATGCTGCTGTCGTGTGTTATGTGAACTCAACAGCCGATGTAAAAGCAGAGAGTGACATCTGTTGCACCTCAGCAAACGCCGTTGAAGTTGTCAATTCCCTCAAAGAGGATGAGATTTTATTTGTCCCTGATAAGAACCTTGCTGACTACGTTTCCAGGTACAGCACTAAAAAAATAATTCCCTGGGAAGGATACTGTCCTACACACAACCAGATACTCGTCACAGACATCCTCAAAGCCAAAAAAATACATCCTGCTGCAGAAGTACTGGCACACCCCGAGTGCCGAAGAGATGTAATTGATCTGTCAGACAAGGTTTTCAGCACCACAGGAATGATCGAATACGTAAAGGATGCAGGAAATGAATTTATCATTGCAACTGAAATGGGTGTCCTGCATAAACTGGAAAAGGATAATCCGGAGAAGAGATTCTATAACGCCTCCGAATTTACGGTTTGCCCGGAGATGAAAGCCATTGACCTGGATTCATTGTTGCTTTCACTTGAAAATATGCAACATGTAATAACTGTTCCCGAAGAAATCAGAGCCAAGGCAAGGATAGCACTTGACAGGATGCTTGAAATTAAAAGAACCAGGTAAGCCCATTATGCAAACATATCTGAAACTGATGCGTTCAGGCAATTGCCTCATGGCAGGCATTGCCGCAATCATTGGAGTGTTTATAGCATATAACATAGTTGTAGCTAATATTCCTTATTTCAGTTCTCATTTGATTATATTCCCCTTTTTTGATGCCTTGAAAGTGTTCCTGGTAGTATTTTTAGTCACTGGAGCTGGAAACGCCATAAATGACTATTTTGATGTAGAAATAGATAAAATAAACAAGCCTGAAAGACCCATCCCTTCAGGAAAGATTGCCCTTAAAACAGCATTATATTTTTCACTGGCACTTTTTGCAATCAGCACACTTCTTGCGGTGTCTATAAACCTGATATGTGGTGCTATTGCCCTGATCAACTCTCTGCTGCTTGTATACTATGCAAGCACCCTGAAACGCACTGCTCTTTGGGGAAACATTACAGTAGGATATCTAACCGGTTCCACGTTCCTTTTTGGGGGAGCTGTTTTCTATGAAAACAATGGCATTAACGGAGTTTTTGTCCTCTTCCTGCTGGCAACCCTGGCAACCATAGCCAGAGAGATAGTAAAGGATATAGAGGATATAGAAGGTGACAGGGAAGACGGGGCACGCACATTACCGATAATCACCGGACCTAAAAAAGCTGCATATATAGCATCATTGATAGGTCTTGGTGCTGTGCTGGCAAGCCCCCTGCCTTATCTGCAGTCACTCATGAGCATACGATATCTCTTCATAGTTGCTATGGCGGACATACTTTTTGCTGTTGCTGTTTATGAAGTACTTAGGAAGGAAAATCCTGCAAAATCATCTAAAATGTTCAAGATGGCAATGGCTTTTGCACTCATATCCTTCATTGCAGGAGCCTGAATTCAACAGATAGTTATCATGCCCCTGGCAAGCTGCATGCAGAAATTCCGGATGTGTTCAAATTCAAAGTCAATGACTTCTTCAACTTCTTTTGCCACCGCTTCCACTGAGCCTTTTTCGGTTATTACCTGAGCAGCTGCCACTTTAGGTTTATCAATAGAAACACCTATGTCACTCAAGAGCCATACATACGCCTCTTTTACATCGGGAACCTTGTCCACTATTTTTCCAGCAATGTGATGAGAAAGGACATTATATACCTTACCCACATGGCTCACCGGATTCTTTCCTGCTGCTGCCTCACTACTCACCGGACGGTTCAATGGGATTATGCCATTTACACGATTGCCACGACCAACCTGCCCGCAGTCCGCATCTTCGGCTGATGTACCGGTAACGCTTGTGTAGATCCCTTCCATGCCACGGCCCGGCACATCAAGATTATTGAAGGAGATAGATGCATTCATCTGCACACCTTTTTGTTCCATATGATCTGCCAGAAATCCATTCATTGCTCCAAAAATGTCTTCTTTCATATTGAAGTAATGTTGCTCCGAATCCACAAAAGAATCAATAAGCGGCATCGCAACTGTGATGTCAAATTTAGTTCCTCGCCTTATACCCATGACCTTTACATCTTCTCCAGATTCTGGGTATTCCTCCTTGAACTCACGGGAATTCATATGTCTCTCCATACTCAGAATCGCCTGTTCCGTAAAAGATAGAGGCGCATAACCTACAGCAGCTGACGTGTCATTGGAGCCCAGTATGCCCTTTTGCCGCCTGAAGATATCCGTTAGTTCTGCAGAACCCGGTTTGAGCTCAACCTGATATTCTACATAGTCCGATTGCACAAAACGCAGATTCTCATCGAACCACTGTCTTGCAGTATCCACTGCTATATTGGCAACATCCACTTCGATCTCTTCAACCTTGAAAGTTGCACGGTCGCCAATAACGAGAAGCATTGGGTCCACCACGATACCTCCTCCAAAGATTCCGGCTGTTTCCCCGGCAACAAGCAGGCATTTGTCAATATTGTGATGCAAGATCATATCAAACTTTTCAAGATATTCAGTACACAAGTTGACTGATATCTTATCCATAATTGCATCGCAGATGCTATCAGGATGACCCAGCCCTTTTCGTTCCACAATCTCAAGGTATTGTTCAGGAGCACTTACAGCCCTGAATTTATCTACAGTTATGTTTCTCAGTTCTACCCCCCCCAAGGATCACTGACCAGCACTGACTTTTCTTATCTGTAAATGTAATAAGAATTGTATCGGATTAATATCTATTCATTTTCAGAAGATTCCATGACAAACGAGTGTGCATGTTTGAGATATTCCTGCAATATCATGGGAAACGTACTTGCAGGAACAAACCTGACACCAAGTTCCTCAGCCCACTTCTGTATGCCAAAATCGCTTGCTACAACAGCAGCATCGAGTTCTTTTGCAAGTATAAGAACATCAATATCAGGAGCACTGTCAAGGATACCATAACGCAGAGCAGAACGATATTTGTTCCTGAATTTACCGATATGCCCTCCAATAACTCTTTTCTCTATATCAAAACCAATGTCTTTCTTTGATTCTGCCTTGGTATCGATGAGAAGGCACTCAGTGGATGCGTCCCATATGGTTTCCTCGGCAATGACCATGCCCTTGTTGATACGTTCACGCATATGTGATACATATTCATGGAAAACCTTGGAAGGAATTTGAACATTATACCTATCAGGAGCCTTCTTCACAAGCCACGTATCGATCTTTGCAATGACATCACTGTCACAACCGTTATTCTGGGCAAACTCATGCAACTCTTTATAAACCGATGGAAAAGGCACATAACAACTAATACCAAGTTTCAACCTGGAGTTAGCTATAAGCTCCAGTACCTCCTTCATTCCCTCGCACACACCATCTTTCCCCAGTTTCTCTCTTGTCTGCAGGTCGGTCAATGCAGTTGTATCCAGAACAAAACGCTGTCTTAGCATGTGATTACCTTCATGTTGAGGCAATTAATCTGATTTGCCCTACATATATAGATGTACATAGTTGGGTTAAAGTATTTTTGGTAGTCAACAACTAGACTATCTGCAACATTTATCAGAATGTTTGCAATATCTGTAAGCTGCTGGGCAGATACCGTAATCTTCTTCCTGACTAACCAGCATTTCGTTGATCAGGTCATCAAGAACAACATCCCTGTGTAAAAAGCGATACTTGAGCCACGTATGTAAGATGCAAAGTAAGATCACGAAGAGCAGAATAAGAAATAATATCCTGATAGTGCAAACGAAAAAAACGAACGGCAATCAGTATAAGTACCAGATAATTACCGCTTTCCACTGAAGGAAAGTGAAGTTACAGAATATATAGTTTATGTAGATTACAACACGAAGTTAGGAAAAAACAGACACGTAGAGGATATTAAATCAATTTTCTTATAAATATAGTATATTTTATATATAAAAAACGTGTATTTATATTTTGTGTGACGGTGTTACACCAATTTGGAGATAGTTATACAAGAGAGAGAGAGAAATATGAATTTTGAAAAAATGAACATTAAAACAAAATTACTCTTATACATCGTTACAAGCGTAACTATACTGATGATTTTAAGTACCTACCTCATCGTTGACAAAGTGACAGAACAGGAAACGGCTATGGCATATTCTGAGTCTGAAAATGTCGCTAAAAGTTATGCATACCAATATGACAGCGATATGAAGTCGAACTTGTTGCTTGCACAGACCCTTGCAAACACTATGGAAAACTATGGAACAGGTAACAGGAATGAAGTAAATGCCATTCTGAAAAGCCTGCTCGAAGAGGACCAGGGACTATTGGGAACATATGTTGCATACGAATCCAATGACTTTGATGGGAATGATGCAGAATTTGCAAACACACAGGGACATGACTCTACCGGGCGATTTATCCCTTACTGGAGCAGAATCGGTGGTTCTGTTGCTCTTGACCCGCTTGCCGGTTATGAGACAGATGATTATTACCAGTTACCAAAATCCCTGAAACAGGATGTTATTCTTGAACCTTTCATGTATGACGGAGTAATGATGATCAGCTACGTATCCCCAATAATAAAAGATGGAGATTTCGTAGGAATCGCAGGTGTGGACGTTTCACTGGATTATATTGATGAAGAAGTTTCACAGGTCAGTGTATTTGATACAGGATACGCATTCATGGTAAGCAATTCAGGAATGTTCATGTCACACCCTACCGAAAAGGGATGGATAGGCACTAAATTCCTTGCTGGTTTTAATGATCCTGAAATAAACACGATGGCATCTGACATCAAGAATGGGATCAGTGGACATGTGGAAGTCATTGACCCTACAACCGGCAAAGAAGTGACTATGATCTACCACCCCGTAGAAACTGCGGATTTTGCTTTCGTGCTAAGCATTCCTGAAGAAGAGATGTTTGCGGGTGCGATGGAGCTCAGGAACCAGTTGATAATCATATCTTTGATCGCCATCATTGCAATGGCAGGAATAGCCTACCTTATAGCACGTTCCATTACAAAGCCGATTGAGAATATTGTAGATGATTTCAAGCATATATCAACCGATGCACTTGGCGGTAAACTTGACAGAAGGGCAAGCACAGAGGTAGGAATTGATTTTGAAGCGATACCCAGAGGCTTGAATGACATATTAAGATCACTGAGTGATATTATTACTGACATAAGCAAGAATTCGAATGTCATTGCAAGCACATCAGAACAGATGTCTGCAGCTATTGAGGAGGTCACTGCCACATCTGAAGAGGTTTCAAGAACCATCGGAGGTATTGCAAAAGGTTCCCATGAACAATCTTCAAAAGCAGAGGACATCTCCCGCGCAATGAGTGATATGTCTTCAAATGTGCAGGATATCGCAACCAATGCACAGAGATCTGCCGAGATAGCAATGGAATCAAGCGAAAGGACAAAAGCCGTCGGTGACAGCTCAGAGGAACTGATGAAACAGATGGAAGAGATCCAGAAGGCATCCACGGACTCAGTAAATGCAATAAAGGAACTGGAATCCAAGTCCAAGCGGATCGGAGAGATCGTTAACCTCATTACTAATATCGCTGACCAGACCAACCTTCTTGCACTCAATGCCGCAATTGAAGCTGCCCGTGCTGGTGAACATGGCCGTGGTTTTGCGGTTGTCGCTGACGAGGTTCGCAAGCTTGCAGAAGAGTCAGGCAGTGCCGCAAAGCAGATATCAGGCCTTATTGCCGAGATCCAGACAGATACGAACGTTGTGGTGAATTCTGTTGAGAAAGGCAACACCACAGTTTCCAGCGGTGTAAAAGCTCTTGATGAGACGGCAAAGGCCATGAGAGAGATTGTGCAGGGCTCTGTCAAAGTCGCTGAAATGGTACAGGACATTGCTGCTGCTGCCCAGGAACAATCTGCTTCCATTGAAGAGATCACAGCTTCTGTTGAGGAAGTTACATCAATTTCCCAGGAAACCGCAGCAGGAACAGAAGAAACATCCGCATCTGTAGAACAGCAGAATGCTTCCATGCAGGAACTGGCACAAAGCTCACAGGAACTCGCAGGAATGGCTGTTGCAATGCAGGAAATGGTAAACCAGTTCGTCCTTGCCAAAGAGGACGTTGTGATGCATAAAGATGCACCAAAGATGGAGAAGAGCGGAAAGGGGCTTAAGTAAGAGTCCCTTTTTACATTTTTGTTTTTTGATTCAAATTTGATTTGAAACTTTTGAATTATGTCATTTCACTGATACGCCCTTTCATCCACATCTTTTTCCTCCTCGTTAGCCGCATACCTGGCAAACGATTCAGCCGCCTGTTCGTAGAAATTCATGGCACTTCGGGAAGTTGTTGGCTTGACACGTTTTTTGGCTTTGAGGAAGTGCTCGGCAGTTATTTTCAGGCCGGCGGCTTTTTCCATGGCTTCTTCCTGGCTTAAACCCGGAGTGATTATCTCACGCAGGGCCAGCATTGCAGCTTCACGGCAGATGGATTCGATGTCAGCACCGACGTAGCCTTCGGTTATGTCTGCAAGCTCATTAACATTTACATCATCTGCAAGAGGTTTATCTGCAAGGTGGATGTTGAATATCTTTTCACGGCTCTGCCTGTCGGGAGGACGCACATAGATAAGACGGTCAAACCTTCCAGGACGCAGCAGTGCAGGGTCCACAATATCAGGACGGTTGGTGGCTGCGATTATCACAACGTCCTTCAGTTCCTCAACACCATCTATTTCAGTGAGGATCTGGCTCACCACGCGCTCCGTGGTGTGTGCATCTATACTGGAGCCACGCTCTGATGCCATAGAATCGATCTCATCAAAGAAAACTATGGTCGGTGCCGCCTGCTTGGCCTTGCGGAAGGTCTCACGCACTGCACGCTCAGACTCTCCCACATAGCGGCTGAGCAGTTCAGGACCCTTGATACTTATGAAATTTGCCTCGCTTTCGGTTGCCACAGCTTTTGCAAGCATGGTCTTCCCGGTCCCCGGTGGTCCAAACAACATGATACCACGAGGCGGCTTGGTGCTCACCGCATCAAAGAGTCCGGGGTACTTCAGAGGCCACTCAACAGCCTCAACCAACTCCTGTTTGGCTCCCTCAAGGCCGCCAATATCCTCCCAGCTTACATGAGGCACTTCAACGAAAACCTCTCTCATGGCAGAAGGCTCTATATTTTTCAGCGCCTCGTCGAAATCCTTTCTTGTGACTTCCAGTTTATCCATGAATTCGGGCGGAATCTCATCTTCGACATCATCGATCTTCAATTCCGGAAGAAGACGCCTCAGAGCATGCATTGCAGCCTCCTTGCATAGTGATGACAGGTCAGCACCCACAAAACCGTGGGTTACTGCAGCTATCTCTTTCAGGTTCAGCCCCTCTTCAAGAGGCATACCTCTTGTATGCACATAAAGCACCTGCAGCCTGCCGCTGGAATCAGGAATACCTACCTCGATCTCCCGGTCGAACCTTCCACCACGACGCAGGGCCTCATCTATCGAATTCGGACGATTGGTGGCGGCGATAACTACAACCTTTCCCCTGGAAGCAAGACCATCCATCAGGGACAGCAACTGTGCAACTATCCTGCGCTCCATCTCCCCCACGACCTCATCACGTTTAGGAGCTATGGAATCAACCTCATCGATAAAAATAATGCTTGGTGCATTGCGCTGCGCCTCCTCGAATATCTGACGCAGCTTCTGCTCGCTCTCGCCATAATACTTGGAAACTATCTCAGGTCCGCTGACTGAAATGAAATTAGCATCGGTCTCACTCGCAACCGCTCTTGCTATCATGGTCTTGCCAGTACCGGGAGGACCGTAAAGGAGAACGCCTTTCGGAGGGTCGATTCCCAGTTTATTGAACAATTCAGGATGCTTGAGCGGGAGCTCTATCATCTCACGCACAAGTCCGAGTTCACGCTGGAGACCGCCAATGTCTTCATAGGTCACCTGACCAGCTGTGCTTTCTGCAAGTGCAGCCTTCTCCCTTATTTGTATCTGGGTATTGCGGGTAACAACCACAGGTCCTGATGGCTTGGTGGAAAGCACCACAAAGGAAATGGGATTGTTCACCGTCTCAACACGGATGTTCTGTCCTTTTACTACCGGACGACCTTCAAGTATCCTGAGAATAAATCGTGCCCCGCCGACAAGATGGGTCTCGCGTGTGGGAGCAAGTGCCACAGCCTCGGCTTCTGTGACCTGGACTTTTCGCAGGGTCACCTTCTCATCGATACCGACCTTGGCATTGTTACGCAGGTTACCATCGATCCTCACAAGATCCTTACCCGCATCCTCAAGATAACCAGGCCATACGATGGCGTAGCACTTTTCCTTGCTCTTGATCTCTATGATATCGCCACTTATGGCACCTATCTGCTGCATGAGAGGCTTGTCGAGCCTGGCGATTCCCCTGCCTGCATCCCGGGGATATGCCTGACCAACGCTGACAGTGATCTCTTCAGTCAAGTTGCTTCACCTGATAGTTTTCTTTAATTACGGGGTCGATGGTCTTCATTAATAATATATTCAGCAGAGGTTGGATTTAACGCTTCTGGGGTTTTTGGGAGGGAGAAGGAGAGTTTAGAATTTGATTAAAAAAAGGACATTTTGTAAAAAAATCGAGTTATTGCTAACTTTAATAAATTATAAGATAATAAAGATGTGCGTGATTCACAATGCTGGAACCTTATGAGCCCATGGCCCTACCATTAGACTGTATCGACTGGGCTGCACATGTCAGTTTAATTGGAAAAGCAAATGCCTCACTTGCAAGATATGATGGAATCATGCGAGGAATCGTGAATCCAAATGTTTTTCTGTCGCCCCTTATTACAAAGGAAGCGGTCTCTTCTTCAAGGATAGAAGGAACACAGGCTTCTGTTGAAGATGTATTTGAATACGAAGCTGATCCTAACGAAACAGGCCTTTTTGAAAGAAGAGATGATATCCATGAGGTTCTTAATTATCGTAAAGCACTTTTAAGAGCTGAATCATTGTTGGAAGAAAGACCGATTCATGTTAACATGATCCGTGCACTTCACAAGATATTACTCACGAACGTGCGCGGAAGAGATAAAGAACCCGGTGACATCAGACGCATTCAAAATTATATAGCTTCTCCAGGCTCACCAATCGAAGAAGCTACTTTCATACCACCAGCTCCAACCAGAATTCCAGATGCACTTTCTGAATGGGAGAATTATCTACATAGTGACGATAAAGACCCTCTGGTTCAGCTCGCTGTGTTAAAGGGTCAGTTTGAACTAATTCATCCATTTAGAGATGGTAATGGAAGGATTGGAAGGATGTTAATTCCCCTTATACTTTATTCAAAGGGTTTGATATCAAAACCGGCTTTTTATTTAAGTTCCTACCTTGAAAAGAATAGAGATGCTTATTACGATGCGCTTCAGGGTATTTCCGAAAATGAAGATTGGAACAGTTGGATCGCTTTTTTTCTAACCGCATTGAATGAGCAGTCACAGGATAACTGTGACAAAGCAAGTAAAATTCTTCACCTTTACAATGAAATGAAGGAAACAGTCCCGGAAATTACCCGTTCACAGTATTCAATCTCTGCAATAGATACTATTTTTTCAACACCGATATTTAATACAACGATGTTTACGAATAATTCGGCTATTCCTAAAATGACTGCTGTACGTATATTAAAAGAATTGTCTAATAATGATCTAATTACCACAATCCGTCAAGGCAGTGGTAGGCGGCCTGCTATTTATTCTTTTAGAAGGCTGATGGATATCACTGAAGATGTATGATATCTATAGTAAACAAGTAGCATATCAAATTTGAAACTATATGATACACAAAGAAGTTAGTGTAACATATATGGTACACAAAATAAGTAGCATATCAAATTCACAACTATATGGTACACAAAGAGATTAGTGTAACATATATGATACACAAAACAAGTAGCATACCAAATTTGGAACTATATGGTACACAAAGATATTAGTGTAACATACATGATACACAAAGTATGTAGCGTACCGAATTAAAAGATATATGATACACAACAACTTAAGAAATAACATATCTTTTTTTAGCTTAACAAGCAGCCTGCATCCTTGGATAAGCCTGACCTACTTTTACAGTGATCTCATCTGCCAAGCCATGTCACCACATGACTTTTTTTAAATACGGTATCGACGGTCGTCATCAATAATATATTCAGCAGAAGTATGATTTAACGCTTTGGGGTTTTGGGGAAGAAGAAGAAATATGATAATTTGAGATTCAAATTATCAGAGAGAACAGGTTTTAAAAAGCATTTTGAATAGAGACATCACAAAAAAAATTAAATGATCGAATGATAATGTATACATATGGTTCAAAGTTGTGACATTATTGATTTGCTGCCTGCTGCCGGTGCAGTTCTATTTATATTAACTTTAGTTGGGTACATAGCAAGCACCTCGTACAATAACGGCTACTATAAGTTTGCCCTACGTCCTTCTTTGCACAAAAATAGTATGGAATATACGTTAACCCAAGTAAGTAGATCCTTAATAGCAATTGGTGCTCTACTGCTGCTATTAATGTTTATATCTTATTTTGTCTTGAGAGATACAAATTTTAATGCAACATTGGTGCCAATTCTGATGATTATTGCCTTTTTAGAAGGTATTTTTTTCATTAGTTATCTACTAGGTGCATATAAGCGTTTTAAACTAAATAAATCAATCTTCCCACTTATAGAAATAAACACTAATTCAAATGTTACCAAAACAGTACGATTAATATATGAGCTTGATGAGACTTTTTTCTATTGTTTAAATGAAAGCAATGGTTGGTCAATGATTAGAAAAGATAGTGTTCTTTCTATTGAAGGTAAAGATGATAGTAATGGCGCTGCAGCTAACAATATAACAAACACACAATCAATGACAAAGATGAAGATAAAAAATAAACATCTAGATAACAACATAGAAAAATCAGATAATACGAATGTTACTAATGCGATTATGGTTAATGTTACCCTTATTGCCTTTATGATCTCTGCGGGTCAATATTTTATCAGTGAAAACGAATCAATATTCAAAACGAATTACCCCAATATACTCGCTGATTTTTACATAATGTCTGCAATTTTTTTTATAATCATATATATTCTAGTTGAACTACCCTACTTGGAAGTGCCTAAAAGATTGCAATATATAGCAAAAAACTATTTTTTACTGAATTTATTCACTGCCTGCATAGTTGTTTTAATAAGTAAGTACGTAGGCTATGTTGAAAACAGTATATATTTTTCAACACTAATACAATTGCTTATTTTATCGATATCCACAAATTTGGGAATTCCAATAACGTTTATCATTGGAATCATAACATATAATGCAATACGGCTTATTGACTTTGATAAAATAAATAATATTATTTCTGAACAAAAACTAAATTTAAACAGAGGATTTATAATTATTTCATGTATTTTGATAGCAATAATTGTATATATTCAAATATAAACAAGAGAATCTAATCGAAGTTATTCCATAAACATATGAAAAACAGCAAAATCAAAAATAGATAAGACGTAACCGAAGTTACATCTCGTTCTTCAACTTCTCAACAAGCTCTGCCTGGATGCAGGATGACCTGTCGCCGCCGCAGACCATGCCGCGCACACCGATGATGTCGGGCTGGATGCGCTTGAGCACAGGAATATCATCAAAAATAAGTGAACCAGCGATTGCTGATAGGAGACCTACTTCACGAATAGCCCCTGTGAACCTTATGAGCTCTTCCTCATCCATGAACTCAAATGTAGAACGACCGTCTTTGATACCTGTATCCACCATCACGACATCCACGCCTGCCTTTACACCGACAGCGGGAAGCAGTTGAGGATTTATGGAATTGATGCGCTTGTAATCAGAATAACCTGATGCAACTACCTTTTTCTCAGGGTCAAGGCCCTTCACGGCTTTTGTGATGTTTGTAAGCATTTCAAGTGCTTGTTCCTCTGTCTGGATATCATAGAGTCCGACCTTGACATAATCAGCACCTGAAACTGCTGCTCCAAGAGCTGCAAGGGAAGCGGTCCCTGGTTTAAAATTAAAATCGCCTATTGTGGCACTTATTGGTTTTTCAGAATTGATGGCTTCCTTAACAGACTTAATGACCCATGGGAAATTTGCACCCAGCGAGCCTTCCTTCGGGTTTTTCACATCAATGATGTCAGCACCTCCTTTGTGTGCCGCAATTGCCTCTTCAGGACTGATTGGACTGATAAGTAATTTCATAGTATTAACCTCTTTTTTATAGCATGACAGATGTATCAATTATATATGTTTCGTATCATTTTCGTTCTTGATATATTCAACAGGACTGTAGTTCACGCACAAGGTGGTACCCGTAGTGAATACAAGCCCATACACTTTTCCAGCCATATATGCAACACATCTGATGCCGTGAAAATCGTGGATACAGTAAAACCGGCAGAAGTATACATCGCAGATCTCAACATGCTTGAGAAAATAGGTAAGAGAGAAAAGAACTTCGACATTATACAGGCCGTTTCGGAAAAGGCAAAGGTAATGCTGGACCCGGGAGTTACATCTGTTTCTGAAACGGAGGATGTTATGGAAATAGTCCGGTCCGTAGTCCTTGGCACCGAGACAGCATCTCTTGACACCATAAAGCAGGTAAGCTCATTATACCCGGGAAGGATCAACGTCAGTATTGACAAAAGAAAGGGAAAGATACTCACAAACGACCCTGCAATGCCTGATGACCCCTTTAAGATAGTGGAACTTCTGAATGACTATGAACTGGATGACATAATCATCCTGGACCTTGACAGGGTTGGTACATCAAGTGGCGTGGATTCACAATTTTTAAGTAAGATTGCCTCCATCTCGGACCATAATGTGCTTCTTGGCGGCGGTGTCCGCAATGTGGAAGACATTGAGATACTTGAAGGGATCGGGATAAAAGGCGCACTTGTTGCAACGGCACTGCATAACGGTTCAATCCCTCTCCAGATGGTGCAGCAATAATCTGAAAATAATTTATTCATCGGTGATATAATGGCAGAAAATGAAGAGATTGTAGAAATAGGCGAGAAGTATGGCGAAATAAAGATGGGAGCAGGATGGTTCCTGACCATTACCCTTGCATCCAGTGAGAAATACGAGAACGAGTACATAGAGATCGCAAAAGAAAGAGGCGGACAGAAAAAAGCACGTTTCAACCTCAATCCTAAATACGCCCGCATACTTGGAGAGGCTCTTATCAAATTTGCGGATCAGAACAGTCTTGAGTGATCTGAGAAGGTCACTCCATTATTTTATAAAAACTTACCCAGAAAACATTGCCTTTTCCTTCCGGATTGGCCTCTACCCCATAATCACCATCATGCAACTCCATGATACGTTTGACAATGGCAAGCCCAAGGCCTGTACCCTTCACACCTTTTTTATCAGCGCGTTTGAAACGGTCGAATAAAAAAGGTTTATCTGAATCAGGAATTTCATTCCCACAGTCAGTGACTGTGACTTTCCAGAAATTGCCCTCATCAATGAAATCAATACTTATAACACTGTTTTCAGGTCCGTATTTTATAGCATTGGAAAGGAGATTCATAAAAACTTCACTGACAAAAGGATTCACACGAGAATAACATGGATTGTCGCAAGAGAACTTCACAGTGATCCCTTTATTTTTGATCTCTTGAGAGAAATCAGATATTACACATTTGAAAATTCCAGCAATATCTATAGTATAGTAATCTATTTCTTCGATAGAATTAAGTTTCTCATATCTGGAAGCACTTTCAAGCAGGTTGAAAAGCTTTTTGTTACACCTGGAGATCATGTGTAAGAAGTGAAGTTTTATCTCATCTGCTTCAATTTCCTCAAGAGCTTCCGTATAACCACTTATAGCACTGGCAGGGCTGAGCAGGTCATGACGTATGATATCGGAAAACAAATCTTTTAGACGGTTCAGTTGCTCAAGTTCTGCGGTGCGCTCTTGTAGTTCTCTTTCTGTGTTTTTCATGGTCGTTATGTCAAGCACTGCAAAGGTAACACCTTTTGACAACGATTCAGGATAAATAGGAGACGAACTCAAAATCACGTCAATAATCACACCATTTTTGCAGGCCATCCTTGTCTCTACCACACCTGTTCCCTTCTCGCTGATCAGACCGTATTTCTCCAGACCCACATATTCATATGATTCTTTATCAGGATATATCATTCTTGAATTTTGTCCAATGAGTTCTTCCCTGGAATAACCGAGCATTTCGCATAACTTGTCATTAACCTCTATAAATGTCCTGTCTGACACAACACCTATTCCGACAGGTGTTGCCCTGAATATGCTTTCAATGTGCGCCTTACTTTGTTCAAGCTCCTTTTCCTTCATTTTTCTATCAGTGATGTCAACAATTATGCCGTCATAGCGAAAAGGATGGTCACCACCATTCTCACTGAGCAGAGATATTTCATTTACCCAAATGACATCACCTGATTTACTTACCAGCCGATAGTCTTCAGAAAGGTATATCTGATCAGTACTTTCAAATGCAGCTACGTCCGATATCAATTTATCAACATCTTCCGGATGAACAATATCAATATACTTCAGGCTGCCAGACTCAAAATCCTCTTTACTGTATCCAAGCTGAGATATATTTTCAGACACGTATTTAACAGGCCACCCCAGTTGGCCTGACCAGTTAAAAGCAATAATAGGTATACTTTTATAGATAGATTCAAGGTTCCTGAACTTATAGATCTCATCGATGAGAGTCTTTTCCTTGTAGTAATTCTCACTCACTTCTTCCATATAAGCAACAATACCTTCGTAATCCCCGCTTTCATTGAAAAAAGGCACCATGCGTATAGAAAGGAAAATATGTTTACCCAGAGGAGTGGTCATAGGCATCCGTTGTTTAAAGGATTCCTTTAGGGAACTCTTAGTATTGATGTACAATTCCCTTAAACCTGGATCGACCTCAAACATATGATAAGGAATGTTGCAAAAGAGGTTCTTTCCGATCACATCCTCTGCAGACACACCCAGAATAGATTCCATCGCATTATTAAATAAAATTAAATCATCGTTCCTGTCAAAAGCACATATTCCGATTGGCGCATTCCGAACAATTATTGAGTCAAGCATTGTCTGACGTACCTGGTCTTCGCAGGATGGTTGCGAATATAAATGCTGTATAGTAATATACGACTCCAGCATATATAAAAATAGATTAAACATGTCCACTTATTGAGTCAATTGTGTAAAAATAAGTAGCTTACAAGTAAACATAGCATAAAAATTGATATATTATTGTTTTTATCGTAAAAGTGAAAAAATTGTACTTATAACGTCAGCTTCAATCTCATCAACACTTCGATGAGTATCTATTATCACAAACCTTTCCGGATTTTCCCTTGCAAGGCGCAAGTAGTTTGCCCTCACACCTTCAAGGAAACTTATCTTCTCAAATTTGGTTTTGTCCCCGCGATTGCCACACCGCTCCACAGCAATACCCGGTTCTATGTCAAAGAGAATTGTCAGATCCGGATCTACAGTCCAGTTCTTGTGAATGTCCTGGATCCATTTCATAGGATCTGCGAACCGGTTTTTCAGTGTCATACCCTGGTAAGCATAACGACTTCCTGAATAGCGGTCTGAAATTACATTCTTCCCGCTTTTAAGGGCAGGAATAATTAGTTTAGAAATATGTTCCGCATGGTCTGCTGTGAAAAGCAAAAGCTCTGCAAGGTCATCAGTATCTGAATGAATGGCACGGTTAACAGCCTCACCTATCCATCCGGTAGTCGGTTCTCTTGTGAAAACAAACTCATAGAACACAGGGTTTGATTTCAGGCGCCCCGTTATCGTTGATTTGCCGGAACCGTCTATACCTTCCAGAGTAATGAGCTTACCTTTCATTGACATCAACAGTGAAAGTAAAGGAATACTATTTAGAGTATTTGTTCCGGAGTAATACAATGATCTTGATCATGTCCTGAAAACATCCTCGCTGCCACACTGAGGGCACATTACCGGGAAACGTTCTGGATTTTCCATAAACAGGAAGTCACAGACATTGCATCTGAAATATACTTTCATAGGATCATAGTCGTCCATAATCATACCTCTTAATAAATATGAATTGCGATGATAAATATAGTAATCGGTTGTATAATTGTAGACTGAAGATGTCTGGCAAAGCATATATGCAAGGGAAAATAACCCTGTGAAGGATATAAAATGACCACAATAGGAGTAATCACCCGGGGAAAATATGGGAACCGTCTGATAGAGACCATTGTCTCCAAGACTGAGATGAAGGTAGCACATACTTCAGTACCTGAGATACTGCCCGATTTTATTGATGAGCCTGAAGAGTTCCTGGAAGGGCTCAATATTGATAGATCCGTATTCATGTCAGACATTGTAATCACTTATTCACTTCACCCCGATCTTACCGTGGCAATAGCACACTTTGCAGGAAAATCCGGCGTTAAAGCCTTAATTGTACCAGGAGGAGCTTCCAAAGCACCTGTAGTAGAACTTGAAGGCATAGCAAAAAAATACGGTATGCTCATTGAAGTTGAGGATATCTGTTGCACCCTTCTGGAAAAGCCGGAGACTAAAGAACTTTGTTCGTACCTTTCAACTCCCGTCCTTGAGATCGATATCGATGAAGGCATAATCGGATCTGTAAAAGTATTATGCGGGGCACCGTGCGGAAGTACCTGGCATATGGCAAAAGAACTTGTGGGAACTAAAGTAGAAGAAGCACCTGCCAGAGCCGGGCTGCTCATACAGCAATATCCCTGCAGGGCAGTCAGGGGAAATATGGGTGGCATCCACGAATCCGGCGAGATACACAAAAAAGCTGTCAAAGACGCAATCAAAAGAAAAAAAGAATAATGACCCCAACAATGGTGAAACATGGACAATGTTCAGATAGCTGAGATGTTCAACCGGATGGCAAGAATCCTGGAATTTAAGGGAGAGAACCAGTTCAAGACCAGAGCCTACACAAATGCTGCGAGGAGCATTAAAGGACTTGATGAAGAGCTTATGGGATTATACCGGAACGGGAAAATCGACAGTATACCGGGAGTAGGCGAAGTACTAAAAAGTAAGATCGTGGAAATACTGGAAACCGGGTCATTCGATGCCTATGAAAAAGCAATAAAGGAAGTACCACATGGCATCATTGATATAATGGACGTACCAGGCATCGGCCCCAAAATGGCAAGATTGTTCTACGAAAAACTTGGCATCAAATCAATTGATGAACTTAGCAAAGCTGCAAGAGAACACAGGATACGAAGACTTCCCAGAATGGGTGAGAAACTGGAAGAAAAGATACTCAGGTCAATCATAAGATTGCAGCAGGACAAAGACTATGGAAGACACCCAATAGCACTTGCCGGAGAGATCGCAAGAGAGATCAGGCAGGAATTGTGTTCCAGCCCGCATATCGAAAAAGTATTCATTGCAGGAAGCCTGCGGAGAAAAAAAGATACTGTCGGAGATATTGACCTTATAGTAGTTTCAGATGAACCTGAAAAAGCAATCAACTTCTTTATAAACATGGAAAAAGTGGAAGAGATACTGGAAGCGGGTGCTTCTAAAGCTTCAGTTATGTACCCCGGAAACTTCCATATAGACCTGAGAGTTGTGGAGAGAGAACATTTAGGTTCAATGCTGCAGCATTTCACAGGTTCAAAAGAACACAATATCCACCTGAGAAGACTTGCTATCTCAAAAGGTTACAGGCTTAACGAGTATGGCTTTACAAATGAAAACAGTGGTATTCTCAAACCATGTGGCAGGGAAGAAGACATATATGATTTCCTGGGACTTGACTATCTGCCACCTGAACTCAGAGAAGACAGGGGAGAAATAGAAGCCAGTCTTACCGGTAACCTTCCCAGACTTATAGAAAAAAAAGATATAAAAGGCGATCTACATGTCCATTCCACATGGAGTGACGGCATTAATACGATTGAAGAACTTGCACAGGCTGCAATACAAAGAGGGTATGAGTATATTGCGATAACCGATCATTCCCATTCCACAGGTATCGCTAACGGGTTATCTGAAAAACAACTTATTGAACATATGGGTGAAATTGAACGTATCAATGATGAATTCGATGACATCAGAATACTCTCCGGAACTGAATGTGATATCAGGGCAGACGGGAAGCTTGATTACAGCAATGATATTCTTGAGAGGCTGGACATTGTAATTGTGGCAGTACATGCAGGACTTGAACAGGACAGAACCAGGATGACTAGAAGAATAGTTGCCGCCCTTGAGAATGAACATGTGGATATACTTGCCCATCCCACCGGCAGGAAATTCGGCAAGCGTCCCGCATATGACGTGGAAATGGAAAAAATAATCACTGCTGCAAAGGAAAACGAAAAAGGACTGGAGATCAATTCTTCCCCCTGGCGACTTGACCTGAATGATACCAACGCAAGAAATGCAAAAGAGCATGGAGTCATGCTTGCCATTAACACTGACACACATGCCATTGACCATTTTGACAATATATCATTTGGAATAGATGTTGCAAGAAGGGCATGGGTAGAACCGGATGATGTGATAAATGCCATGAGCCTTAAGCAAATATGCTCAAGACTTGGCATCTCAAGACAATGATACAAATCTAATAAATATAAGATATAAATATATAGAATTACAGATGGCTTTGTGGCATTATCCGTATATATCCAGGATAAAACCATAAAATATAAATTCCTGTTATGTAAATTAAAATGTGATAAATTCAAAGCAGAGGTAGAATTACTGTAACTATTCAGCCATCCTTCCAGCACTAAAGTAAAAATCAATATACTATGACCTCATTTTAACGTTCAGAAAAAAGATTTTATTGATCAGAGGGGATTTGTATAGAACGGGAAGAAATACTTGCAGTTTATGATGCTGGTCCTGAGGCAGTCGTCGAACTTGTTACTCAGCTATTTTTGATAATAGAAAAACTGGAAGAACGTGTCAAGCATCTGGAAGAGATGCTTG
>NZ_MBKP01000077.1 GCF_002243045.1 Methanolobus psychrotolerans | reverse complement strand
GTAATCTAATTCAGATTACAAAATACAAAACGGAAGAAGCTGGTAAGTTTGTAGAATTAGTCAATCCATGTAATACATCACAATTTTGTAGCAAATGTGGTCAAAAAGTCGAAAAAATCATTAGCGGTGAGAATACATAATTTCCCTCACTGCGGATTAGTTATTGACCGTGACCATAATGCTGCTATTAATATTCTAAATCGTGCTGTAGGAACTACAGTTCAAGCTTGCGGAATTAAATCAATAGATTTGATGATGAAGCAAGAAGCCACTCTATTCATAGGATGGTAGTTCACAGACATCAATTAAGAGTTGATTACAGGAAACAGATATTTATCTAAAAGAATAAGAACAAATGGATGTATAGGAATTTTAGAGCAAATATGAAACACTGCCATATCCAGGAGGAATTACATGTCTGATGAGCGTATCGATGCGGAGTTAGAGGCTGAAAAGAAAAGGCCTATTGTTTCAATTACAAACTCGATTGGTATGGAGTTTGTTCTCATTCCCAAAGGAGAGTTCTTGATGGGTTCGAAGGATTGGAATGGCGAAAAACCGATCTATAAAGTGAAGATCTCAAAGTCAATATATATGGGGAAGTATCCAGTAACTCAGAGAGAGTGGAAAACGTTGATGGAAAACAACCCATCACGTTTCAAAGATGATGAAAAGCCCGTGGAGAGCGTTTCGTGGAATGATGTACAGGACTTCATTAAGAAGTTAAATGAAATAGAAGGTACGGGCAAATACCGTCTGCCTTCTGAAACAGAGTGGGAATATGCGTGCAGGGCAGGCACCATCACGAATTATTACTTTGGTGACAATGCATCCAAGTTGGGCGAATATGCGTGGTATTCAAAAAATTCTGAAAAAGGAACTCATCCAGTTGGTCAGAAGAAACCAAATCCCTGGGGGTTGTATGATATGAATGGCAATGTGTGGGAGTGGTGTCAGGACAATTTTCATTTAAACAATGAAGGTGCACCTGATGATGGTAGTGCCTGGGAAGATAGTGGTAGTATTGGAAGGATCAATCGGGGAGGTGGCTGGTATGATAACTCCAATTTCTGTCAATCAGCTTCTCGCTACCTCTTTGCCCCAAAAGATTGTAACTGTGGCCTTGGTTTCCGTCTCTTGGTAGAAGTGTAGCTACTAATAGTACTTTACCACTTTATTCCACATAAGCTATTAACAAAAACCAGCGTCTAAGTCCGAGTCGTTGCGTGTGTAGCCGCACAGGCGAGGTGAGCAAGCAGCGCCTAAAATCATAGAAATTAATCTTGGTCATAGATTATACCTTTTTGCGAGTTATTTTTACGTTTGAAAATCTATAATAGCTTTAATTCGGTATAATCCGTTCTATTTAAGTTAGATTTCTATTTAGACTTGGTTTAAGTAAATTTTTGTATAAATAGATGTCCTAAATAGAAATTATGGAAAAAGAAGAATATTAATAGAAAAGGATTAAATCTTAATTAGGAAAATTTAAATAGTTATCAAAAAATTCAATTATTATTTATATGATAACTATTATACACGTAGCGATTAAAGGATTCCTTATTACACTTCTTTTATGCCAAAGGATTCCAGAAGAATACCAGGGTTGATCCTTCCACTTGTAAAGGATTTCTTGCTCTTGGTATCATTCAGTGTTATCTTGGCTGGTGCGAACATGCCTGCATCAACCTTGAAGAAGTCAAATTCAGCTTCCTTGAAGGTTGTGTAGAATGGCTTACCGAAGTCCCTTGAAGTTGTGGATGGAGCCTTCTTTACGAACTCTTCCAGTTTCTCAGCATCGCCGTACTCTACAGTGTAATATGTTTCACCACAGTAGATGATACAGTCATTGGTTGAGCCCATGCATTTTGTGTCGTCACCGACAACAGGTGCAATTGGAGCAACACCGAAACCGCTCTTTATTGTGTTGATGTCGTATCCGATGGATTCGAGCTTGTGGATGCCTGTCTCGACAACACGTGCAGATATCTGGACGCATCCTGCAATTGAAGCTGTAGGTGCAACAGCAATATAAACATTCTCAGGATCGACACTGCAGTGTTTTGCAATGTACTCAACAACCTCTACGGTTGGTATTGCGCTTGATTCCATAACAAGGACCGCAAATTCGGAATCGTCCTTGTAACCTATCTCTTCGTACAATTCTTTTGGCTTAAGTCCAAGTGCCCTTGCAGGACCTGAACCCATGCCGAAATATTTACCGACTGAAATTCTCCAGCCTGCGTACTGGGAGGCCATACATGCGATGGTAGGGTTATCGGTAGCTACCTGAATAGCTGGTACCGGAAGACCGTTCAGATCGAACTTGGTATAGCTTATGTCTGCAAGGTCAGCGAGGCAAAGACGGGACAGATACATTCCTGCATCATATCCGCCTTCTACATTGACACCACAGTCAATAACAGTAGCACCGTTCTCAAGCTCTATGGACTTAACTTTAAGTTCTTCTTCCCAGTCAAGCATTTCATCGATTATAGCTAATCCCTTTTCGTTGACACTTATCACATTTATCACTCTTAACCTGTTAATCGAGTGACATTGGGCAGTTAAGAATATATAATTGACGATTCTTTATGAACACACGAATAGGCACTTTTCGCTAGGCTGTGACTCTTAAGTCAGACACGATTCTATTAAAGGAAAACAAAAAAGAACGGAATTAGATCATGAAAAAGTACGATCAGACATCTTTTTTAAGGGTCAGCCAGAATACACTGCCCTGACCCTCAGGATTATCCTCTACATTGATAATTTCCTTGTGTAGGTCCATGATCCTTTTCACAATAGCAAGACCAATGCCTGTACCACGGATATCTTCTTTATGCAGGCGCTTGAAGCGCTCAAAGACAGAAGCTTTGCTGGTATTTGGTATTCCATCACCTTGATCTATAAAACTTATCTTCCATTTATCGCCCACATCAGCAATATCTATAGTTATAGTACTGCCTCTTGGACTATATTTTATCGAATTTGATAATAGATTAACAAATACCCTTTCTACCATAGGATTGGCAATAGCACAGCATTCACAACCTAACAGGAACTTTACATCCATGTCCCTCTCGTGGATCTGATGCATAAAACTGTCCACCGTATCAACTATCAGTGAACGGATGTCAACCTTCACAAAACTAATATCATCTACAGATTCCAGTTTCGCCAGATGTGCTGCATCATCGATCATCGAAATCAACTTTTCAGTGGCTTCAGTCACATTTCCAAGCAAACGTTTTTTGTAATCATCGGTCTCTAATTCAGTAAGTAATCCTACAAATGATTTGATAAGGCCGGCAGGATTTAAAAGATCATGTCGCATAACATCTGTAAAAAGGTCTTTCAGATCATTTGAACGTTCCAGCTGATATGCATACTCTTTAAGTTGCTTTTCAGCCTCTTTTATTTCAGTGATGTCTTCACCAGATATGAGAACACCTATGGTGTTGCCTGAATTATCAAGTAATGATGAATCATACCACCTGAAAAGTCGTTCTTCCCCTGTACTTATGATTATAGGGAATTCACAGTATTCATAAGGTTTTGACGCACCTGAGACAAGACCATCATAATGTCGGCAGATAGCATTTACCGAAACGGTAGGAATAAATGACTGTACCCATTCACGATCGAGTAATTTATCCAGACCGTACCCGAGGAAATCCGAACCTTTTTTATTGATATGCTTGATCCGGTAATCAAGGTCAAGAACCGCAACGAGTACGCCTACATAGTCAAGGTAGTGATATGCCCTGTTCTTTTCAGTAAGGAGGTTATCATGATGCTCCTTTATTCTCAGGAGAGAATCGATCTTCTTGTCAAGTTCGAACTTCCCCACAGGTTTCTTTAAGAACTCATCTGCTCCAGCCTCAATTCCCCTCTGATGGTCAGCTTTATCGGTAAGGGCTGTGATCATTATGATAGGTAAAAAATCCATTTTCAACTCATTGCGGATGATGCGGCAAACGTGATATCCATCCATCTCAGGCATCATCACATCAAGGAGAATAAGATCAGGAGATTCTTTTTTAAGTTTGTCAAGTGCATCCTTACCGTTATAGGAAGTTATAATCTCATACCTATCCCCAAGATAAACTGAAAGTAACTCTACATTTAACGGTTCATCATCTACAATCAGGATCTTGTATTTAGAAGACATCATTGGATTATAATATATTTCTACTTTAATATAAAGGTGTCTAATAATATCAATGTAGTAAATAAGTATACACCATTCTAATCAACTAGACATATAGGAGTTCGTTTGTTTCACAACAATAATCCACCATTAAAACTCATCATCCTGCGCATAACTTCTTCCCAGTTTCAGGGCCAGTTCCGCTTTTTTGAGTTCCTGTCCCAGATAGGATGCATGTTCCATTCTTGAAACAAGGCCCATATTAAGGATAGTATCCATTACTTCTCTTGCAGTTCTGCCAACTATGGATGCACTGTCATGCTCGGCAAGAATAAAGCTATCTTTCATCCCATATGTATCAGGAACTATGCTTATCCTTATACTTCCTTTTGGATCAAGTGTCCATATTTTACTCTTTTCAGCCCGAAGATAGTTATCCGGCATAACAGCATCTGTGCGCCTTCTTTTCTCTTTAATCTCAATCAGGTCAATGCCAAGGTCTTTTGGCGAACTCTGGCGTTCTTTTGCGAGCACCATCATCTGGGAAGCTTTTTTCAGTTCATTGATTGAACCCTGTGTTTTGTTGCTGTATTCAGGAGTGAAAAGGATGCTTGCACCTATATCTGCACCAATTCCACATAAGGTTGCATTGACACCTATGGAATCGGCATCAATAAGCTCAGTTACATTGCCAATCCCGAAGAAAACCGGAATATGGGGGTTTAGTTTATGGAAATCCATGTACCTGATAACTGAATCACCAATACCATGGCCTATGGGGTCAAGGACAGGATCCGCGATGAGATCTTTTATGCCTGCAGCGCTTGCCAGATCGAGATTGCTGATGAGACTTTCCAAACCTTCACCCGGATCAGGTATAACTACAGCAGGTACGCCTGCCGTAGCAATATCATGACCTATATTGCCAATATTGCTTCTTGCAAGGCTAAGCACAAGATCAATACCACACTGTAAGGCTTCCCTGGTAAGTTCCGGATCAAGAGTGTCAATACTCAGAGGATGATTGGTTGTATCGCGGGCTATTCTTATGGCACGCCTGACATCTTCAGGTGTTGCATGCAGAGATGTACCAAGATCTATTATGTCAGCACCTTTCATCTCAAAACTGCGTATCCTCATTGCAAGTATTTCAGATTCAAGTCCGGTGGCATTGACTACCTCAGCCATCACTTTCATGCGAGAATTGCCACCTATCTTCATATCCCCGATTGTCATGGGAACAACTGCTTTTTCTTCAAGCTCCTGCACTTTTTCCAGAGCCATCTCCCGCCTTACGTCAGCAAGCAGTTCACAGGCAGGGACAGTTGTGGAAAACTCCGTCATTTCTGTAAAAGGAAGGACAAAACCCAGATCATAAGCATGTTTGGGCCCCAGACGAATTTTACATCCAAGTTCATTCTCAACTTTTGTAAAATTACCTGAAACAAGACCGGGAATGAAAATGAAGTCATAATCAAAATCAAGTACTTGCTCAGCTATTGCTGCAAGCAGTTTGCGGGGAGTAATGAATGCGGCCACGCTGGAATCAACAACAACCACATCAGCAAGACCTCTTGCTGCATTTCTTACTGTCTGCTCGGCAAGCCTGCCCGTAGCTATCAATATTTTCATGAATGGAAATAGTAGTGAAAGTAAAAAAGAATAACTGCTAAAGAGCAGTCCGGCCGGAGCCGGACAACTTGCTTGAATTTCAGTGGATAATGTCGATTATGGAACCACCATGACTTCTTGCAGGCATTGGCTCAATAACCGGACGGCTTACTCTGGTGGCAGGTGTGCTGGAATGCCTGTATGCACGTGGCGTATTGGATGATGCACAGGGAACACTGCTGGAAACCGGGGCACTGTTGTAAGCATTAATGCTGTTGTATTGCGGACCAAGGACCTGTGCAGACTGGACCCCAGTCATGATAGCCATTACACGTACCTTGCCTTCAAACTCTTTACTTATACGTGCGCCCCAGATAACATTGGCACTTGGGGACAACTCGTATGTAAGTGAAGCAGCAATCTCCTCAGCTTCCTTGAGGCTGAGGTCCGGTCCACCGGTGATGTGTACGAGGCTGCCTGTTGCACCTCTGTAATCAACATCAAGAAGTGGATGGTTGAGTGCTGCGCGAACTACATCATTGCTCTTGTCCTGGTTCTTGCTTTCGCCTACAAGCATTACAGCAACGCCGCCGCACCCCATGATAGCCCTGATATCAGCATAGTCGATGTTGATAAGAGATGGCTGTGTGATGGTCTCTGTGATACCTTTAACAGTTTCTGCGATAATCTGATCCATAACTGAGAATGCCTGGTCTATTGGCAGGTTTGGCACATACTCAAGGAGCCTGTTGTTGTCAAGTACTATAACAGTGTCTGCTGCACGGCGGAATTCTTCCAGACCTTCTTCTGCCTTGACCGCTCTTGCCCTTTCAACCCTGAAAGGACTGGACACCATACCAACGACAATTGCGCCCTGCTCCTTTGCGATCTCAGCAACCACAGGAGCGACACCGGTACCGGTCCCTCCTCCCATACCTGCTGTTACGAAAACAAGATCGGCATTCTTAAATATCTCTTCAAGGGTGCCGCGTGCAAGTTCTGCCGCCTTGGCACCAATTTCCGGATAACCTCCGGCACCAAGACCCCGGGTAAGTGTCTTGCCCACAAGTATCTTCTTGTCTGCACGGATAAGGTCCAAATGCTGCTTGTCAGTGTTGATAGCCACTGTTTCCGCACCTTCGATACCCATGTTGTAAAGTCTGTTGATAGTGTTATTACCTGCACCGCCACACCCTACGATCATTATCCTGGGCTGGCCAAGAATGTCGAACTGGTCATTAACTGTGATTGACTGGCGGTACTCTTTCTCTTTCTCTGTGTGTTTTAATGCTTCCTGAACTATTGATTGCACATTCATCCCCTCACGGATATGTTACATTTCGGTATAGTGTTATGGTTTTACAGTTGTTGCTCTTTCTTACTGTAACCATTGGTCAACGTTTATCAACGTTTTGGATTTCTGCAATTGCTATATTTCCGTTATTGTTTTTATACTTATCCTTTTATGCAAGTTGCTAATAACAACTAAAGGCATCTCTGACAGATGGTCAAACGTTTCATATATTATCCTTGCATACCCTGTGTAAAAGGGAAAGGAAACTGACAAACGTTATGTTTTCCATTTGAAGTAAGACCTATATAAATTTACCCTATGATATTAGTATATTTATCTACAGTATAAAATGCAGCATAATTATTTTTTGCACAACTTACCTGAAAAAATATATATTCATTCTGTCATGTATAGTGACAAAGATATATACCATATAAGACGAATTAAAGCCATATTCAAATATCACTAATGCCGGAGAGTTTTTTTGAACGGAACAAACATTGCATTAATCCTCTTTTTGCTATACTGGATAACAGTAATAGTACTGAACAGGAAAGGAATATTAAAAAAGTACAATATCAGTTCATATGGACCTGTCCTGATGATACGGACAACATACGGACTGAAACTTCTGGACAAGCTTGCTGTTCCTAAAAAAGCCTGGCGTATCTACGCAGACATAGGCATCAGACTGATGTTCATCGGAATGATAGCCATGTTCCTTGTGATAATAGTATCCGATCTTGCAATGCTATCTTCGATCGGTACTAATTCTATGCCCGAGCCTGGGAAATTCAACGAGGCAAGGAATATTTTCCTGATACCCGGTGTAAATGAGTTCATACCACTTACATGGGGCATAATTGCACTTCTTGTTACGCTGGTGGTACATGAGTTCTCACATGCCATACTCTGCCGCGTAGAGGGCATAAGAGTAAAATCCATGGGAATCCTGCTTGCATTGGTCCCTATCGGAGGTTTTGCCGAACCCGATGAGGAGGAGCTTTTTGGAAAGAAGGAAGAAGAGGCAACTAATGAAGATGACCCCTATGGAGACAGAAGGCTTGGAATAATAATTGGTGACAAAGAAGAGAAAAAAGTTCTCACTAAAGTTGTAAAGAACGATGGAAAAATCGCAACCCGTACACAGAGAGCACGTATACTAGCAGCAGGAGTTATGGCAAACTTTGTGGTAGCTCTCCTGGCTTTCAGTCTCCTTTTTGGCCCGGTGCTTGGTGCATTATCACCTTTGGGCGATACCATGATTGTTGGCGTGCAAGAAGATAGCCCGGCTTACGCAGCAGGTATTCGCGAGAACATGGTGATCACACAAATAGATGACACAAAGGTAAGTAATGTTAACGATATGCTTCAATACCTCGATGGGCTTGAAACAGGAATGCAAGTCACTGTTTATGCAGCCATGGACCGGGAGATATCAGCCTATAAAGCCGTGGTTATTGATACTGAAATTGAGCCTGCCGGTCTGCTAATACAAAGCATTGTTGATGATTCACCTGCATCTGCTGCAGGACTGGAAGCGGGCATGAGTATTCTGTACATAGATGGAAACCCAATAAACACTTACACCGATTTCAGTAACATAATGAATTCCAGTCATCCGGGACAGGAAGTAACTTTGGAGCTTGGAGCAGAAGGCAAAGAAGGTACTACAGAATATACTGTCGCTCTTGCAGAACACCCTGATGTTAAGGATAAAGGTTTTTTGGGGATTGTTACAAGTGTAGATGGACAGGTTGATACCTCCCTTGGAATCACAGTAGGACAATTCCCTGCCACTGCATACCTAAACCTTTTTAAGGGCATACCACAGATGCTCACCGGACTGACAGGATGGGTGATCCTTCTGGGACTTCCGATCATTGGTTTTGCAGGGGAGGGATTCCCCGGCTTTAGCGGAACCCTTGCGCAATTCTATGAACCAGTGGGATGGGCAGAACCTTTTGGCATAGGTGTTTTCTGGCTTGCAAACGCTCTCCTTTGGATTGGCTGGCTGAATTTCTATGTCGGGCTTTTCAATTGCCTGCCGGCTGTTCCCCTTGATGGCGGACACGTATTCAGGGATTACATGAACGCCTTCATATTCAGGATCACTGGTAATGAAGAAAAGGCAGAGCGTTTATCCATACTGATAGCTGCAACCTTTGCAATGCTGATACTAATGTCATTCCTGTTCATGATATTTGGACCATACATAGTACATGGTCTATGAAGGTACCATTTAAAAATAAAAAGGAATAAAGTACAACACAAAGGTAATTCATATGGAAAAAGGGCACCTGTGGCACATGAACATGCTTAAGCCAGTTGCAGGTGCACTGGCCATAATTGTGGCCTACATTTTTGTTTTTATGGAAATGATGATCTATGAAGGTCAATCAGAATATGTGAACCTTTATGATGCATTCTATTGGGTGATTTCTACATTCACAACCGTAGGATACGGAGATATTGTATTCACTTCACCTTATGGGAAGATGTTTTCAGTCTTTGTCCAATTATCAGGAATACCTCTTGTTTTTGGAATACTCTTCACCCTCATGATCATACCCTGGATGGAAAAGAAGATCCATTTCAACATTCCTTCCAAAGCTCCTAAAAATCTCCGGGAACACATCATAATATGTGGTTATAACAGGCTCATTGAAACCCTTATAGAAGAGTTGAAGGAAAAAGATACTCCTTACATACTGATAGAAGAAGATACGGAACTGATCAAAGAACTGCTCAAAAGGAATATCTATGCCATTTACGGTACTGTTTATGATGAAGGAACACTTAAAAATGCAAATATAAATGAGGCAAGATTCCTTATTACAAACCGTTCTGATGAGATTAATGCAAACATTGTACTTACCGCCCGTAACATTAGTGATGTGAACATAATCGCCATTGTAGAGAACCGATCAAATAAGAAATATCTGAAATATGCCGGTGCCACAAGTGTAGTTTCACCAAAGGAATTGTTTGGAAGGTTTATAGGTAGAAAAGCAGCGGACCCCTTTATCAACCGGTTGACTGGGGCTATCGAGTTCTTTGAAGGTGTCAGTATAGTAGAATTACCCATATATCCGAACAGTCCCCTGATAGGAAAAACAATGAAATCAGCAGCCATCCGTGAGAAGACAGGGGCTAATGTGGCAGGTATGTGGAAAAGAGGCAACCTTACATTTGTAATTAAAAGCGATGATGTAATCAAAGAAGATTCCGTACTGCTTGCCGTCGGTTCAAGTGAACAGTTATCGCGGCTAAGAAAACTGACTCAGCATTCTGGGTGAACTTTATGGATAATTTTAATGATAACGGACACATCGTTATTCTCGGATGTGGAGATGTTGGCAGATGGGTCGTAGAAACCCTGAAACATGCAGGCATCAGGTTCGCAGTGGTAGATAACATTGCTAGTAATTTCGAGAATGTGGACTATGATCACGTGATAGGAAACGCAACAGAAGAAGAAGTCCTTATAAGTGCCGGTGTTACATATGCATCCACGATCGTTGTTGCCCTGAATGACGATACCGATATAATGTTTGCAACACTTATTGCACGCGGACTTAATCCAAACTCAACTATAATAGCACGTGTCAATTCATACAAGTCCATAGACAAGGTCTATAGAGCTGGTGCAAACTACGTAGCTGCATTGCCTATTGTTGCCGGACAGATGCTTGCAAAAATGACATCACAATGCTTTGATCACTCCTGTAAGAAGATGGATGAGGACATTATGCTCTATGAGGGCATAGACATTGAGAAACACACAGTTACAGGTGAGGATCAACTTGTCGGCAGAAAAATTGCGGACATAGACATGAGGAACAAAATTGGCTGCACAATAATAGGTATTGAAAGAGAAGGCACAGTAATCACTGACATACTACCATCTACCATAATAATGAAAGGAGATATCATTGCGGTTGTAGGCGGAAAAAAAGAAATAATAAAATTCAAGGAAAAGTATGTGAGATGAGATTGAAAACATTGTTATTGTCATTATTTCCAGACGGAAGAGTTTGAAATGCACGATATAATAATTGTTTTCATTGTGTTCCTGACATCTGTCCTGTTTTCCATGCTCGGACTTGGAGGGGCCATATTCTATGTGCCTTTTTTTTACGGGATCGGAATGGAACTGAAAAGCGCTATTACGATTGCTTTGCTGCTCAACATTGTAACTTCCAGTTCCGCAGCAATGTTGTACCTGCGAAAAAAGATGGTCGACATACAAGCTGCTGTGCCGTTGATACTTTTTGCAGCCATCGGGACACTGATTGGAGAATATCTCGCAAGGCAAACTCCTACGAACATCATATTATTCATTTTCAGTATCCAGATGATCTTTATTGCAACTGAGATGCTCTTTGCGAAATTTGAAAAATTATACAAGGGAAAAGAGATTGAAGGTAAGAAGAAAAAGCTTCTGATAATAGTGGGAGGATTTGTAATAGGAGTCCTGTCAGGTCTGCTAGGTGTAGGAGGGGGGTCTTTTGTCGTCCCTATGCTAATGGTACTTGGATACGGGATCAAAATATCTATAGCAACTTCCGGATTCATAGTAGTTTTTGTATCACTCTCAGCTTTTCTTGCACATTTACCTACATGGGAACCTGATATCACGCTGGTGCTTTACATAACAGTGGTTTCCTTCATTGGTGCGCAGATGGGTTCAAGACTTATGTACAGTAGAATAAAAGCCGAAACCCTGAGAAAAGTACTGGGTACATTGTTACTGATTATGGCATTAAAGATACTGACCGATCTATTTTGATAGAAACCTTTAATAACAGATGCAGCAATCAGTAGTTGCTTTGCGGGCTCGTAGGGTAGCCAGGATATCCTGATGGGCTTCGATGTGACCAAAAGGTCCGGAGATACCCATCGACTCGTGTTCGAATCGCGGCGGGCCCGTTATTTCATATTCAGTCTGAAATTCAGACACTTAAGTCATTATCTTTTCTTATTGATTAGGCAAATGTAGCTTAGCCGAAAATAAATCAAATATCTCTGAATGCAAATTAGCGAACAAAATGGTTGGAAATAGATACTTCCAACCATATCCAACTTTATTTTCTGAACATTGCTGCACCCAATAATCCCAGAAGACCTATCAAAATTTCAAATCCTGGAGCCTTTACGGAACTCTCCACTACTTTATTATCCCCTGCATCATATGCAGGAGACGATTCCTTTCTGTCATCAACAGAAGCTGTAGTTTCCTTTTCATTATTTGCTTCAGCCAGGTCTACAACTACAACATCATCCTCTTTTACCGCCTCTTCTTCAACAACCTTTGCATCTGCAGATGCCGGGGCTTTGATGGTTTTCGTCATCCATAGAGTCATCTTAAGGACCGGACTGCTGGTATCCTCTGTCTTGAGATACATTCCACCATAAAGATCGATCGTCT
>NZ_MBKP01000076.1 GCF_002243045.1 Methanolobus psychrotolerans | reverse complement strand
GGCCTCTATCTTTTTTCCAAATAATTTTTCGTATTCTCTTATGCCTTTAACACTTTTCAAACTTATACTGTTTACTTCACAATTTTCTGTAAAGTCACATAATTGAAGCAATACTTTCTTATATCCCTTGCCAGTAATCTTAATCATGGATTATACCTTTTTACGAGTTATTTTTACGATTGCAAACATAATATAGCTTTAATTAGGTATAATCCTTTCTATATAGGTTAGATTTTGATTTAAGTTATGTTTATGCAAATTTTTACAGAAAAAAGTATTCTAAGAAGAGATTAAGAGAAAAGAAGTATTTTAGAGGAAAATGGTTAAGCCTCAGATGAGATGCACACTTATATCGGTAACAAAAAAAATATTGCTGGATCTGGATTGCTGTTGATAGAATTGGGAAAAGGTTCATCAACTGCTCTTTTGGTAGCAGAGGCACAGAAACTGGAAGACAACTCTGGAACATATTAGAGGGAAAAGAGATAAGAAAAGTCATGACTGATCACTGGAAGGCATATGCAAAGTTTCTTCCAGAAGCCATTCATACTCGATCCAAAGCTGAAACATATACAGTAGAAGGATATAACAGCATATTCAGGCATTTCCTGGCAAGATTGAGAAGAAAGTCTAAGTGTTATACAAAGAGTCTTGAAATGTTGAGATACTCTGTTCTCCTGTTAATGAAGTACAGAAATAAAGAACTAGCGATGTTTAGTTAACAATGCCTCTTTTTCTTTTACTGCATTAAGTATTTCAAAGTAAAACCTTTCAGCTTCCTTTGAATAATCGAATTCTTTAATTCCTTTTATACCTCTTACTGTTTCAAAAATCATCCATATTAAAGGAATTGGAATCAAAAATATTACAAGGGCAAAAAAACCTGGCTTAACACCAGGAGTTGAAAATTCAATAACAAATGAAGCTATTAATGCAATTACAATATATGCCGCATAAAATCTATGATAATACCTAACGAATTCCAATGAGAATTTGTTTTCAGTATCTAATTTTGCAGTTATTATTTTCATAGCAAAATTATTTCTGAGCATTATTTTTTTCTTTTTCTCATTGTAGCTGTTATATTCTGATAAATTTTCTTGAATAGTATCTATAAATTGGTTAAGCGATAAATGAGTATGGATTTCATCAGAAATCCAGATATCAGCAAATACGAATTCTGTGGATATGAATACATGATCATTCATCTTCATCGTTTTCATCCCTTTCACTTTCTTCATTGTTCATATTTTCAATCTTTTCTATTGTTATTGATCCCGTTTTAATATCTCTCTACACAAGAACGTTAACTGAGCGAGAACTGGCTTCAATTAATATTTTTCCATCTATAGCTGCATATCCAAGAGTGCCATATTCTGGTTCTTGTGACGTACTTTTATTAGCTCCAATTAATACTCCGGGTTGAGCAGGTCTCATGTAAACTCCATATCTTTCGACATTTTGTGGATCTACTCCTTTAACAGAAGCTTGTTCAAGCTGATTATCACAATCTATATCTACAGAGACAAAAACTAGAGGGAAATCTTCAATTCCATTCTCTTTTCCTTTCTGTTTAAAAATATTATATATGGAATTCATTGTGGATTTATTGATTTCTGAATTTGAGTTTATGAAAATTTCTCCGAAACCCCAAAATACATATTCCAAACTCACTACCGTAGGATAATCAGTTGGATTAAGCTCATCATCCGTCATATATTGAAGCATGTTGTTTGAAATATCAATTTTGTTTGCCTGTGCAACTTTATCCAGATCCATGAAAGTAGTATAATTAATGTCATTACAGTTTACATTCTCAGCCTTTGATTCACACTGTATTATCATTTCCATTTGAACAATTTCATCGTCCACCACACTTTCCATGGTTTCTGCAAGCACATCCAGCCATTCAGATCTTTCTTCTTTGGTTTTAAAACGTGGTAATATACCGTATGTAGCTATTATCCGAGAGTCCTTTTTTACATCCTCAAAACTTACATTAAGATCCCTGATATCTTCATCATAATATGAATACTCATTAGAAGTATTTCCTGCAACTATCCCTACACTCAAAATAACTATCGTTAATAAAATTAAAACTTTAGATAATATCATTCTTTCAACCTCTAAAATAATATTACTTTTTATTCATATGCATTTTCTGAAAAAACAAATTCAAGTTCCCATATATCTCAAAATCAGAGTGGTTTGACAGAAAAAGAAGCTATTAAAATAAGTATCACTATAACTACAGTCGCAAATGAGATCCAGAATTTTAAGTAATCTTTCAATGGAAGCTGGATATTTGTGACATTCTCAATGTTAGTCATTGTTTCCATTTCAGTATCTTTTTTCAACACTTCATTTTCAAGTTCCATATATTCCACCTCCTTTACAAATCAAAATACATAATTCTCAAATATATTCAAAAATACTATATATATTACTAAAGTAATTGTAACTACAATAGCAAATGAAAACCAGAACTTGAAGCATTCTTTCCATGAAATCCGGATATGGGATATGTGTCCAAGATCGCTAATTGTTTTCATCTCAACTTCTTTTATTGGTGTTCTATTTTCAAATTCCACATTAATTCTCCTGACTGATTAAACTTGAATATCTATTAGATGAAGTTTTATTGAGAATCAAAGATGCTGACTAATACAACATTAAAAATAATTCTAGTACAGACAATTAATTTTTAGTAATGGTAACCTTCTATAAATATAGATGATTTGTACTAACAAATATTAGTATTAAAGCTAATTTGTCGAATAAGAAAGAGCGATTACTCGCCCTCCCTCTTCTAAGAACCGTACATGAAAGTTTCCCTTCATACGGCTCAAGCATTCTGTAACCCTTTCTGTATCAGGCAGCTGTTAGACTTTCGTGACACTTACTCCAACAAAACTTGTTTCTGCTTTCTCAGATAGTTTGTTCTCCATTTGAAATATTCTTTGTCTACGTAAGGGTTCTTATCCATTTTTATACATGGATGTCTTATAATCTTCGTATCCGAGAAGAATTTAAGCCCGACTTCCGCTTTTTTAAGCGCATAATTCCATTTTCCCCAATATCTCCTTTTGCTTCCTTGTGAGTTCTGTAACGATCACTTCCCCATTCTGCATTTCGATTTTCCTTATCTTTTCAAGCTCTAAAAGTAAACTTTCTACTGTATGGTCTTCGATAATACCCGTTTCCTTCATCATTTTCAGTAACCTCATTCTGATCATCAGTCCAATGAAGCAGATGAAAATGAATCCTTTTGTTGTTGAATCCTTATGTGTGTTTAGCGGGAGTGACTGAATATCCTTCTTCATCACCTTGAATCCTTTTTCCACAACATCTCTTTCCCTGTAAACTGTCAGGCAATCCAGCCAGTCACGTTCTCCATTGTAAAACAGGAAAAACTTTCCCATCCTGTT
>NZ_MBKP01000075.1 GCF_002243045.1 Methanolobus psychrotolerans | reverse complement strand
GGTAAGTTTGTAGAATTAGTCAATCCATGTAATACATCACAACTTTGTAGCAAATGTGGTCAAAAAGTCGAAAAATCATTAGCGGTGAGAATACATAATTGCCCTCACTGCGGATTAGTTATTGACCGTGACCATAATGCTGCTATTAATATTCTAAATCGTGCTGTAGGAACTACAGTTCAAGCTTGTGGAATTAAATCAATAGATTTGATGATGAAGCAAGAAGCCACTCTATTCATAGGATGGTAGTTCACGCTAGGAATGTCATATTAAGGTCACTCGAAAAGTTCATATAGCATCTTAATATTAAAGGAACGTCCATAAATCATACCAGATTTGACCTGGGATTACTGATAGTAATTCATTCACACTAACATAATAATTATAAGAGGATATATCATGAAATGGCAAGGCAGATCCAGAAGAACATATACAGGTGCTAAGATCAAAACCGCTCGTGGTAAGAGAAAATACGAGGTTGGTCGCGAATCAGCTGACACTCACATCAACGAGACAAAGAGGAAGAACGTTGCAACCAGAGGCGGGAACCGGAAAGTAAGGCTTCTTCAGTGCAATGTTGCAAACGTGACAGACTCACAGGGCAAGACCCAGAAGACCACCATTGAAACAGTTACCGGAAACGTTGCAAATGCGCACTATGTCAGGCGTAACATCCTTACAAAAGGCTCAGTTATCAAGACCCCTCTTGGTAGCGCAAAGATCACAAGCCGTCCGGGACAGGATGGTGTAGTGAATGCAGTATTGCTCGAATAATCGGGCACTTTTTTAATTTTTGATTTGATTGTCTGGTATTTATGGGGTTACTATATATGGATGATAAAACACGTCATATATTGGAATGTCTTGAAGAGGACGCAAGGACAAGTCACGCGATGATCGCTACCCTTACAGGACTTACTGCTGATGAGGTCAGCAAGAAGATAAAGGATCTGGAAGAGGGTGGTGTTATCCGCAAGTATAAGACTGTTATTGACTGGGATATGGCAGGTGACGAGTATGTCTATGCCATCATCGAGCTGAAGGTGACCCTTGAGAGAAAACTTGGATACCAGGCCCTTGTAGAACGCCTGTACAAGTTTCCGGAGGTGCGCTCTGTGAGGCTGCTCTCGGGGCAGTATGATCTCTCACTGACCGTATGTGGTAAATCAATGAAGGAAGTTGCTTTCTTTGTTGCTGAGAAGATCTCCACTCTTGAACAGGTCCAGCATACAACAACTCATTTTGTCCTGAAAACCTATAAAGAGGATGGTGTTATTCTCTACGAGCAGGATCATGTTACACGTTTACCGGTAACTCCCTGATCCTTAGTCAGATCACATAGGATGTATAATGTATGAGAAAAGCATGCAACCCTTCGGAATTTGTAGCGGATGTAATGAAAAAAGTGCCTCCATCGGGCATACGCCGCTATTTTGATCTTGCATCGGAGATAGATGATGTAATCTCTCTTGGTGTAGGTGAACCTGATTTTGTAACTCCTTGGCATATAAGGGAAGCGTGCATCCATTCCCTGGAATGTGGTGAAACCTCATATACTTCAAATTATGGTCTTATTGACCTCAGGGAGGAGATATCAACTCTCTTTTCCACGAAGTTCGGGGTCGACTACAACCCGGCTTCGGAAATTCTGGTAACTTCTGGTGTCAGTGAAGCTCTTGATATTGCAATCCGTGCCATCACCAATCCAGGCGATGAGATTATTGTCGTCCAGCCTTCATATGTGGCCTATGTGCCTTCTGTGATGTTTGCAGGTGGTATGCCTGTGGTTGTTTCCACAAAGCTGGAAAACAATTTCAAGCTGACTCCTGAAGAGCTGGAGGCAGCTATAACTGATAAGACCAAGGCGGTTATTATTAATTATCCTAACAATCCTACCGGTGCTACCATGGGCAAAAAGGACCTTGAGGCTATCGCTGATATTGTTTGTGAGCATGATATAATGGTCATATCTGACGAGGTCTATGATTGTCTTACATATGATGGTAATCCCACGTGTTTTTCTTCTCTTGATGGAATGAAGGACAGGACCATTCTGTTGAACGGTTTCTCCAAGGCTTATGCAATGACCGGTTTCAGGATGGCGTATGCAATGGGTTCTCCAAAAGTCATCAGTGCCATGATGCTGATTCATCAGTATTCCATGCTATGTGCTCCGATCACCGCGCAGATCGGTGCCATCGAAGCCCTGCGCAACGGCACGAATGAAATGGAGAAGATGGTCCGTGACTACGATCGTCGCCGTCACCTTATCGTAAGTGGGCTGAACAAGATTGGACTTGACTGCTTTGAGCCTAAAGGTGCATTCTATGCTTTCCCGTCTATTAAGAACACAGGCTTAACTTCTGATCAATTTGCAGAACGCCTCTTAAGTGAACAGAAGGTCGTCACCATACCGGGTAATGTGTTCGGTGAGGCCGGCACAGGCTTCCTCAGGTGCTCCTACGCTACATCCCGGGAGGACATCGGGAAGGCTCTGGAAAGGATGGGGACTTTCGTTGATGGGCTGTGAAGGGGCTTATTTTGAGTATGGCATGGAATTCATCTATTCCATATTTTTAGCAGCATGTTTCTTTTAAATGATAGCCTCTATTTTATCAATTTGGAGTAAGAAGACCACCGTTTTCAAACTCACATTAAATAGTAGATTTAATGGGAGTTCCAGTTCTCTGAACTGGAACAGGTGGATGAATTACGTCCCCCATTGGAACTACCATTTATGTATTTCTTAATTGTTTCAGCAGACACTTGACCATGAGTTCCAACATAATAAGTTGGTGACCAAAGATGATTTCCCCAAAATTCTTTTTTTCGTAATTCAGGGAATTTCTGGAACACTCTCTTTGCAGTAACTCCTTTCATAATCTTAACAATATCAGTAGGTGCTATGAATGGTTGTGTAGATATGAAAAGATGGATATGTTCAGGCATGACTTCAAGTTCAAGAATTTCCCATTCCTCAGAATCAGCAATTGTTCTTATTTGGTCATCAAGAAATTCCTTTAATTCATCGTTCATAACCTGTTTTCGATATT
>NZ_MBKP01000007.1 GCF_002243045.1 Methanolobus psychrotolerans | reverse complement strand
GTTTATTTATTGGTTCATTTATTGGTTCATTTATTGGTTCATTTATTGGTTCATTTATTGTTTCTTCTCTTGGGGAGCCTACTGCTGTTTCCTTCAAATCCTCACTCATTTCCCGGGTGGCATCTTTTGTAATTACAGGAGCTACATACAGATGTTCTTCCTTCTTTACGGTCTTCAATGAATGGGATTTTTGTGGCCCCAGTTTCATCTGATAAAACAGAAGGATCAAAAGAACAATGACAACAAACATAGAACCAAAAAGAAATGAATTCCCGTTGACCGTTGAAGAAACTTCAGTGTCAGCTTCAGAAATGGGATAAGAAGGTAAGAGCAATAGGTCCAGAACATAACTGCCTTCATCTGAAACCGTAATGAGATCTTCTGTATAATAGGTTAGCTGATCGTTTTTATAGTAGCTTGCAGTAATTTGATACGTGCCGTTTGGTAATTCGAAAGAGTAAACACCGTATTTTGCCACCATTGACTGTGCAGGAGTGGAATTTACTGCGATTATTGCATTGTCGAGGGGTTCGAATGTACTCCATTCGTATGCCACACCATGTACAGTTGCAATACCTGAGGCTGCAGAGACTCCCGATAAAAGCAGGATGATGGTAATACAACCTATACAAGATAATACTCTCATGTAACGCACCCCTGTCATTTGCGGTATATCAATCACTCTCAAATATTGACTTTATCCAGACATTTTCGTTTTCTTTAGAGGTACCATAGTCAAAATAATACTTCCCATTTCCAACCAGTTCAGCTTCACCTGTGCCTGTTGCAATAAGACTGAGATTATCAGACATAATCACAACCGTAAATGCAGAACCTGATAAGGAAACATTACCTTTGACCCCAACATATGAAAACATTTTTTGTGGCATTATCATATCGTGAGAGGCAACCCTTTGTGGCATAACTTCATGGGCATAGTCATTTTCCGTATCAATTAAGGCATCTCCTGCAAAATCGACTACAGAGAATTTACCATCCGAAAGGAAAAAACTAACATCCATATCCCCGGACAATATAGCCATTCCACTACCTTCGGCCACCAGGCTGCTACTGCCAGACATACTTACCGGACCTGAGAGATATGTTTTTATCTCATCGAATATAGGTTTAAGCTCGGAATTTGCAACAACGATGCTCTCTCTTGAGAGTCGCAGGTATTTCTGCTTATCTGAGCTTACTGAAGAATTATCAGCCATGGACAGATTCTTTCTGGCATCTGATACAAGAGCAGCATAGTTTACGACCATTTGTTCAAGCTCGGTGACATCATTACCTTCCTCCTTCAAGCGTATGATTACATTATCAAGACGCTTTACCATTTCATCTGACTTCTCAATATTATCTGCAAGAAAGACACTCTCGCCTACAGGAACAGAATGAGGAACAAAGTAAAGAATAAAACGTTCATCGTTTGGAGGCTCTCTTGTATTGAAAGGAGGAGTAAACAACATGTCATGCTGTTCCTGTTGTTCATCAGGATACTGTTGCATATCTTCAGAACCAGTCATGCCCGAAATTAGAACAAGCAACAAGAGGAATATCAATAATATAAGAGGCATCCTTTTCATTGAAAATCACATCTCTGGAAATACAAGCATAACCACATATATCAGATTCTACGACAGATAACAGATATTCATGTATCTTAAACGTTTTCTTTGTTTTAATATAGTTCATTTATATTTAAATGCATGCTCTCCGGTATGGGTGAAAATCTATTTTTAGAACCGGCAGGTTGTATTAGTATGAATCAAAGCAAATTGAACCATGATAACTGCTTAAAACCCGAGAGTATCAACAGAGAGGTGATAATCAGATCTGCCACCACACTTAAAATGAAAAGGAAGTCATATAGAGGTTTCACCACTTGAATCCTTTCCGGAAATTGTAAATTGTTATCTGATGAAGATATCTTCAATAAACTATTATTTGTCCAGGGTTTAGCTTCCTGACAGAAGATAGATCAAGAAAGTTTTAGGATTGAGTGCATGGGCACGATTTACCTCCTGAAACCTTGATTCAATGAATTGTTTTAAAGAATCTATCACATTGTCCATTTTTGTCACCCATATCGGTTAAGAGACACCCACGATTGATAGGCGTCTCTTAAACGAGGGGGTTGGTACAGTGGTGGCATCTTCGGCTGGATGTGGTTGGAGAGTTAGATGCCACCGAAGTGGGGGTGGTACCTGCCAGGATAGTATTGCTGACAGGCAATTCACTCATAAGCAGTTTTTAATAAAAGCATACTTACAGAAAAAAGAGAAATATGTCAAAATGAACAAATAAAACTTTATGGGAACTTGGATTATAGTAATAAAAGAAAATACAGCTTTTAAAGCTTATCCAATATAATTTGAACCTTTGTTTTGAAAATAACAGTACCTGTAAAATGAGAGAAATTGCCCTTCTACTAATTATGTGGTTAAAAATGTATGATTTCAAAATCACATTAACTTTTTCAGGAATCATTTCCCGGATCTGTCCAAAACAGAATATTTCCACGTCCTTTCCATCTTCACCTCCATGGAAATTAACAGAAAATTCATTTGTAGCTTTGCGGTTCCATACTTACCTCATAAAATAATGAAGCAAAAAGAATGAACACTATAACCAAATAAAAAAATGAACAGAAAATAATAGGATTTCTCCTTTCATAATCAACATCTCTGCAGCAGCCACATCAGAGTAAGAAAGTAAAAGTAGCAGGTCTACGACATAATACCTCCATGTGACACGATTATGATATTTTCTCCATAATACGTAAGCTTTTCAACATCATAATAGCTGGCAGCAATGCAATACATTCCTCTGGCAATTCAAAAGAGTAAGTACCTTACTTTGCAACTGTTGACTGCTCATGAGTTGAAGTTACTTCTACATAGCATTAAGAGTGTTGAAGGTACCCCATTCATAAGCTACTTGTGAATAATTGCGATATCATCAGATGCCACAACTCCTGGAAAAAACAAAATGAGGACTATGCAACCTGCGCAATCTCTCATTCTCATGCTACATTACCATATTATGTGTATAGTTCAATCTCAAAATATCGGGGAGATCCAGGTGCCTTCTTTGTTCACAGTAGCATTCTGCAGATAGTAAGTCCCATTACCATAGAATTCAGCTTCTCCCGTACCTCTTACAAGAAGACCTATATCTTCCCCCATGATAGCTACGGTAAGTTCTGAACTGGACAATGTTACATTACCCTGTACACCAACATATGACAACATCTTTTGCGGATTTCCTGGATCTCCGGAAGAGATTACTTTCGCAGACATACCCTCTGAGCTATAGAGCTCAGCTGTATCAATATCCATATCACCTGCAAAATCAATTACTGAAAACTCACCCGTGGATAAACTAAGTGCGATGTCAAGATCACCCGACAGTATGAGAATTCCACGTCCATAAACCGTCAGAATATCATTCCCGGATATACTGACAGGTCCGGGAAGATATATTTGGGTCTTAGCAAAAATATCTTTCAGCTCAGAATTTGCCAGAATTATTTTTTCCCGTGATAATTCAAGATATTTCTGTTCATCTGAAAGCGAAGTCGATGCATCAGATTTTGAGAGGTAATCTTTAGCTTCAGATACTAACAAAGCATAGTACTCAACCATCTTATCAAGTTCCTGAACATCATTACCTTCATTTTTCAAGCGTTCAACTGTGGCTTGAAGACGTTCTACCATTTCATTTGATTTTTTGATGTTGTCCGCAAGGAATATTTGTTCATCCTTTGGGAAAGCCAGATTCCCGTATGTGAAGGAAGGCTTCCCATAGGATAGATCCTTACTAAGATGAACAGGATGCTGAGACAACATAGGGCCATATCTACCATGAACATCATAGTACTTAGAGGAGTTTATCAGACCAGAAATCAATACAAGTGATATAAGGAGCATTACTATTAAGAGCGGTATCTTTTTCATTGGACATTACACCTCACTCAAACATTCCTACAGCCCCGTACAGTGGTACAAATAAACATACTCGAATGCACCTTAACGTTTTTCCCATAGTACAAGGGAAAGGGAAATTAAAATATAAACATACTTTAGCATGAACGTCTATTTGGAGAAACAGAAAGTGATTATATGCAATTTTACCCTTTATGAAGCTTTTTGTATGCATAGGTATGAAAATAGTATTATAATAACTACTAAAATGGAAAAATAAGGAATAATTCGCGATATTCACTACATAGAGATATAAAAGAGCAATTAAGTCAGATAAATAATACTAATCAAATAGAACAGCAAAAATGTCTGTGAAATTACTTATTTGGTGCTCATCGACTGAAATGTACAGTCCCATGAATATATTTGATATAAATGTCAAATGAAACACTTTTACTGCATTGAGGAAAAACAATTGGCTAATTAGTCCTGAACCATAGAGTTATACCTGCATGCCTATGCACAATAGTCCGAATATTTAAAAATTGGATTTAAAATTGCGATAAATTATCTTTGATTATCGGTTATACCTGAAAAAACCATGAAATGGAAAAATAAGGAAACTTTTTATCATTTTAAGTTTTTCAAAGGTTATTAGAGAATACAAACCTTTAATAAAGCTCTATTTTTTAATTTAAGGACATAATGGTGCATCTTTTAGTTAAGTATGCTTATATTTAAGCCTGCTAACCTTGGAAATGTCAGAAAAGTGCTGGAAATTATTAGTGCTGCTTCTGGCAGAGAAAAATGAAGGAGAAAAAGAATGAAACATAAATATATGAAAGTTCTGGCCTGTCTTTCATTGGCATTAATTGTGTTCAGTGCTGTAACGCCTGGTGCCTTTGCTGATGAAACGGGAACTGCAAAAGAGACAAAGGAATTCAGGGATTACAAGGTAATGGATCATAGGGTAATGAATTCCCCACGTGAAAATCATGGAATGAATAATGAAGCCATGGAAGCACCCGTATTTGAGACAGAAGAAGAAGAGATGCAATTCCTTGTAGAAAGGCAAACAGAATGTATCAACAAGAGAATTGAAAGGCTTCAGGGAATGCTTGAGAACATCGATGAAATAGATGATGAGAACATAACTGAAGATTCAATTAATGAGCAGATAACTGAACTGGAAACTCTGCTTACAGACATTGAAGACGCAACAACTCTTGATGAATTCAAGGAGATTCTAGAAGAAGCTAGGAAAAACAACCCGCAGCCACATGGACACGGAAGAGAATTCGGCCCAATGTATATGGATAAACAGGAGAATGTAACCGCAGAATAAGGATAAATGAATTGTTTGCGAAATTATTAATACCACCACCGTGAGATAGGATTAATCCTATCTCACAATTTTCAGATTTATCCATATTACAGGTTTTTAAGGAGTTTTAAAATGAGACGAAATATCTCGATACTATTTACATTATTTATGATACTTTTCAGCACCGCAATACCGGGTGTTTATGCCCTGGAAAATGATACAGGCATGGAAATGCCTCAAATGGGCGCTGAACAGATGAAGGAAATGAATCTTGAGATGATAGAGAACAACATTGACACACTCACATCCCTGCAGTCTGAGCTTGATGATGAAGACGTTGTAGAATCAGTAAAAAGTCTTCTTGAGCAAATGGAAGCACTGAAAACAGAACTTGAAGCTACTGATGATGAAAAAACGATAATGGAGATAATGGATGAACTCAGAAGCTCAATGGGAGAGGCACCTGAAGTAGTGCGTGAGGCACTCATGAAAAACAATCCAATGGGCCAAGAAGGACAGGAAGGACACATGGAAGGTGCAGGACATATGGGAGGCAATGAAAGCATGCAACTTCCGGAAAGTAATTTCCCCGGAAACGGCACTATGAATGGCGAAGGCCAGATGGGTAAACCTGACAATGGTGATGCCACAAAAGACGAAACCACTGATGATGACACATCAGAAGAAAGTACTGGCCTGCTAACCGGCCTTATCAACATGATCAAAGGACTCTTTTAACGCCATTGATCTTCATACTAACCTTCTGCTTACATGATATGAAACCGTTGGATCAGGTCAATATCAGGTAAGTATTCTTCCCTAAGTATTTTTATTCTTATTCAGTAGCTGATAAATACTGCTGCAGATAATAGTACAGGAGGAGTTATTATTTATACCATGATAATGATTAACACAGTCACATAATCCCATTTGGACAATACCAAAAACGTTAACATATAATAGAATATGATTACATTCTCGACCATACCAGGAGAAATGTCATGAAGATCGCAATACTTGGAGGCACAGGTAATATAGGCAAAGGCTTTGCACTTCGATGGGGCCAGAAACACGAGATAATCATCGGTTCCAGAGAAGTGGAAAAGGCCGAAGCTGTCGCTGCAGAATATAATGAAGTACTTGCCGGATATGGCCATAAGGCAGGCATAACAGGTACTGATAACCAGACAGCTGCCGAAAAAGCAGATATTATTATTGTTGCCATCAGGTATAACCAACTTGGCCCTGTTATGGAAATGATAAAACCGGTTATAGAGAATAAGATAATTATCAGTGTAGTCGTGCCAATGGAAAAGAACATGTGTTACATCAACACAAGTGGTAAACACCAGATAATTCCTATCCAAAGCAAGGAATTCAATACCGAATACTTCTGTTTCTCAATGCCTGAGGCAGGAAGCGCTGCCCAGGAGATACAGAAGATGCTCCCGGATAATGCAGAGCTTGTGGCTGCTTTCCATACAGTGCCTGCAAAGAAACTGGCAAATCTTGAGATGGAACTTGACTATGACATCGGTGTTTGCGGAAATTCGATGTATTCTAAAGAAATAGTATTTGGCCTTGTAAGAGATATATCGAATATGAGACCTCTTGATATCGGCCCTCTGGAAACTGCAGCAATGATAGAATCCCTTACACCTTTGTTGATCAACGTTGCAGCCAGGAACGAAATGAAGGATGTAAGCCTGAAATTCATTTGATGTTTTTTCTTTTTTTTTGCTGTTGTTTTAAATTCTTTTTGTTTTGCCTGCTGATTTAGAATGCTCATACGCAACTTTCATGGCAACCTATAATTGCATGGAGATAGATATCCAGAAATAATTTTGCATTGCATGTGCAGAAGATAGAGGAAGAATAGCAGGCGATCAAATGATAATTTGTAATAAGGAAGACGTTATCAAAGCCATTGAAACAAACAACGTAAAGTTCATACGTTTGCAGTTTACGGATATACAGGGAATAGTCAAGGATGTTGAGATCCCTGTAACACAGATCGAAAAGGCTTTGACCACAGGAATATCCTTTGATGGGTCATCCATAGAAGGTTTTGTAAGGATAGATGAATCGGACATGGTTTTGAAACCGGACATAGGGACCTTTGCAATCCTGCCATGGAACAACAATAAAGGTCTTGTCGCAAGAATGATATGTGACATTTATCTGCCAAGCGGAAAGCAATTCGAAGCTGATCCCCGTTATGTACTTAAAAAAGTCATGAAAGAAGCTGAAGAAATGGGATATACCCTGAACGTAGGTCCTGAACTTGAGTTTTTCCTTTTCGAAAAGATAAACGGAAAGGCAACCGTTGTACCTCATGACTATGGAAGGTATTTTGAATTCGCACCTACCGATCTTGCAGAGGATATCAGAAGAGAAATTGTCCTGACCCTGATGGACCTTAACTTCGATATCGAAGCATCACACCATGAGGTCGCTTTCGGGCAGCATGAGATAGATTTCAAGTACGGGGATGCACTTACAACAGCAGACAATGTAATGACATTCAAGTATGTCACAAGGACCATTGCAAAGCTGCACGGTCTGCATGCTACATTTATGCCAAAGCCAATTGCTATTGAAAATGGGTCCGGCATGCATGTGAACATTTCACTTTCAAAGGATGGCGAGAATGCATTCTATGACGAGACTGGAGAGATGCAGATCAGTGAAACTGCAAGACAATTCATTGCAGGTGTCCTGAAACATATCAAAGCCATATCATGCATTGCAAACCCACTTGTAAACTCATACAAGAGACTCATCCCTGGATATGAAGCCCCTGTGTATATTACGTGGTCAGGTGCAAACCGCAGCTCTCTGATACGCATACCTTCCCCTAGGGGAAAGAGTACAAGGGCAGAACTTCGAAGCCCGGACCCTTCATGTAACCCATACCTTACATTTGCAGCAATCCTTGCAGCAGGTCTTGAGGGTATCAGGAATAAGATGGACCCCGGAAAAATAATGGATTACAATGTCTTTGACCTGACAAAAAAAGAACGTGTCGAGAGAGGCATTGAGACACTGCCATCAACCATCAGTGAGAGTGCTGATTATCTTGAAAATGATGAACTTCTTAAGAATACTCTAGGAGAACATGTCCATGATAATATACTCAGACTTGCAAGGGCAGAATGGGACGCATACAGAACGCAGGTCCATGAATGGGAGATACAGCGCTACCTGAATACCATTTGAAGCATGAATCCTGCATATTCAATAAAGGAAACAAGAAAAGCTGATTATCTGCAGGTCAAAAGATTCATTGAACTTGTAGATAATGATTTTTATCCTCCCCTTAGTAAAAGGGGAGGGGGCATTCATGAAAGAGTAGATGCATGCCTTGACACGCCTGAAGCAAATTTCCTTGTTGCCAGGTTAGAAGAAAGAAGTGTATCAGATCCCCTTGGTGGTTTTGTAGGTATGGTGGGCTGTACAATAAACTGGAAAAGTGATGATACCGCCTACATCAATTTTCTTGCCACGCACCCTGATTACAGGAACTACGGGATCAGCCGGGAACTATGCATGAGACTTGAAGAGAAACTTAACGAACATGAGTTCAAAATAATCTATCTTTGCACCTGGTCAAGCAACCCTGCTGCAATGAAATTCTATGAGAAGATGGGATACTACGCATATTCGATAGTCCTCAATGATAGAGGAAATGGGATCGACACGATATATTATAAGAAGAAGATTTAGATATTGTATGCAAAACAATAATATAAGATTAGATTCTCGATAAGAGAGTCTTTTCCTAAAAAATCGTTATCATTGCGGGAAACTTTGCAGGATATCCGGTATCCTCTTATGACCGCTTTGATTGAAAAAAGACAGGACACGAGTGCCTATTGCATGGTTAGGAAGAATAGAGGAAGTGGTAGGCACCGTGTCCATAAACGTGATTTTTGTTTTTTGGTTACTCCTCTGGCATTCGTTCAAGCTTCTTTAGTGATAGCTTTTCAACCAATTCCAGATTTACATCATTTTCAAGGGACAGTTTTCCATTAATTACTGCACTGTCGACAAACTGCTTGCCAACCGGATTGCGTATTATCAAGGTCGTGTAACCTTGGGCGCTGCCAATGGAACCTGCTGATATGTCTGCATCCAGTGCTGTAAGGTCTGTACATATATGGCATCCCGGACGCACACAGTCCTCTACTTCTTTTAATGAGATGACCGTCGTGCTTCCATCTTTCAGAGTGATCTCAAGTTTGCCCTTTACATCAAAGTGTATGATATCAAGAGGGTCCATCTTACGCTCTGAAATGAGTTTGTCCTGAACAAGCTTTTCGTAGTCGAAGGTTTCCGTACAGAAAAGTCCCACTGCAAGACGTATGTATTTCCTGAACGGACGTAAAAGATCCATTTCACTCTTTCGCATCTTACTTACAGCCTGTATGACACATGGGACTCCCACAACTGCTACGTTAGTATATTTGCGGGTGATGACAGCTTCTTTCAGTGAAGCTACCAGAGGAACCCACCAGTTGTAACGGCTTCCTGCATGATGGACAAGGACCTCAGATGAAGTAATTACAGCAGATGAAGGCCGCAGTGTCCAGGGATCTTCTACAACAGTGACTATTGCATCGATCATTCCATGTTCAAGGGCATTTGTAAGTATTGCGGTTACAGCCCCACCACTCTGTTTTCTTGGGATGTCGATACCTGCCTTTGCAGATACAATATCAATGTATTCACCAATGACTTCAGATGATGGTCGGTCAATCCTCGGGCATACTTCATAGCATGCACCACACGGAACCCCATCGCTGGCATCCTTACAGTAGCCACTGTTAAGAGGATGAGTGGAATCCCTGCCAGTTTCAAAGTAAATAGCATCTGCCGGACATACAGCTACACACGCTCCACATGATGCGCATTTTCCGGTGTCCCAGATTTCTGCCTTAAGATCCAGATAATTTTTACCTGCCATTATAATCACTCCCATGTGTATTTACCTGCAAAAGGCCTGCTGCTTGCAGGAATTATTCGTGAATAGTTAGTGTCCAGGAAGGAGGACGGATCTATGCCAAACCTTTCACAGAACTCTTTTATCACAGGAGTCAACCTCTTCAGGTCGTCTTCGTTAAAAGCAACTTTCTTGGCTCCGACACCAAGCAGTTTCTCGTTGACATCGCCTCTGATTACGATCTCTCCACCATGTATACCACTACCTATGCCACGATCCTGAACTGCCGATTCCTGGCCAATGCCAAATATAAGGATGAGACCACCAGCCATGTATTCTCCAAGGAACGCATGGGATGTTCCACCCACAGCAAGGATAGGACGCTTGTCCTCATACTCCTTCATGTGTATACCGCCACGATAGCCGATGTTACCTTTCACGAATACCTTTCCGCCACGCATGCTGTGTGCTACTGCATCACCTGCACTTCCGTGGATGAACAATGCTCCACTATCCATTGTGTTCCCGGGAGCGTGTTCTGCATCACCAAATATCTCACATTCCGGACCGCTCATGAACATTCCAAGATCCCCACCGGGAACGCCGTTAATGGTAATCTTTGCATCGCCTCGCAGTCCGTTACCGATGAAGCGCTGTCCGAGAACATTATTGAGAACTATTTCCTTGACACCTGAAGCCACAGCTTCACGGATCATTTTGTTCAGTGGAGTGTAGTGCATACCTTTTGCATCTATGACTAAAGGTTCCACTTCAATCAGGCCCCCACGGATTCTACTTTGAGTACATTCAGCAGACCTTCGTCAAGCATGTAACCACGCAGACGCTCACGGTTTCCACGGAGACTCTCAATGCTGTTAAGACCTGCTGCACCCATCAGTTCACTTAGTTCAAGTGTCCAGGCATTGATAAGGTTTGCAACATGCTCAGAACCAAGCTCCGGATCGATACGGTTGACAAGTTCAGGCTTCTGGGTTGCGATACCCCATGGACAGAGTCCACGGTAGCAGTTACCACATACACGACATCCAAGTGCTATGAGTGAAGCGGTTCCAATGTATACTGCATCAGCGCCAAGAGCTATGGATTTTGCAATATCGGCACTGTTACGTATACCACCACTGGCAATCAATGATACTTCATTCCTGATTCCTTGGTCGTTCAGCTTCTGGTCTACTGCGGCAATTGCTGCTTCAATAGGAATACCGACATTGTCCCTGAATACCTTTGGTGCTGCGCCTGTACCGCCGCGGAAACCATCAATGACTACCGCATCTGCGGATGATCTTGCCACACCGGCAGCAATCGCAGCTACATTATGTACTGCAGCTATCTTCACAAAGACCGGCTTTTTCCACTCTGTGGCTTCTTTAAGACTACGCACAAGCTGAGCAAGGTCTTCTATACTGTAAATATCATGATGAGGAGCAGGGCTGATAGCATCTGAACCCAGTGGGATCATACGGGTACAGGAAACATCAGAACACACTTTCTCCCCGGGAAGATGGCCACCAATTCCGGGTTTTGCACCCTGGCCAACCTTAATCTCAATTGCTGCACCGCGCTCCAGATAGTTGATGTCAACACCGAAACGTCCTGATGCTATCTGGACTATAGTGTGGTCCTGATATGGATAAATGGACTCGTGCATGCCTCCTTCACCGGTACCCATGAAAGTCCCGGTTTTTGCAACAGCCTTTGCAAGACTGAGCTGTGCGTTCAGGCTGATAGCACCGTAACTCATGTGGCCGATCATTATAGGAGTGTCGAGTTTGAGATTTGGAGCAAGCTTTGTTTTAAGCTCCACGTCACCATCGTTCTTTGTAAATTCAAGCTTAGCAGGCTTCTTACCTAGATACGTCCTCAGCTCCATTGGCTCTCTTAGAGGGTCGATGCTTGGATTTGTGACCTGGCATGCATCCAGTACCAACCTGTCAAATATAATAGGGTAATCACGTGCATTACCCATCCCCGCCAGGATGATCTTTCCTGTACGTGCCTGGTTTATCACATCTTCACGTGCCTCTGCTGTCCATAGAGGGTGGCTGCGATAGTCCACAGGCTTTTCCTGAAGCATGATGGCATCTCTTGGACACATGGAGATACAGCGATGGCATGCAGTACATTTACGGGAATCTATGAGGATCTTGTCATTTTCAATCCTGTAAACGCCATAGGAACAGTTGTCAACGCAACGCATGCATTTCATGCACTGTTCACGGTCAATGCTTATCTTATACTTTAGAGGAACACTACCAAGGCTCATACCATAACCCTCCCGATGACTGGCTCTCCTGCTCTTGGCATGTATATTGTCTGTACTTCAGGGTCCATCGTACGTATGGCGGCCTCTTCACTTGATATATAGAGACGGGATCCATTTTCCCCTACAACAAGAGGACGCAGCTTTATCCTGTCAGTGAAACCGACGATCCCATCCTTTGTAGCAACAACTATTGCAAAAGGACCATTCATTAATGCAGGTCCGTATGTAAGACGCAATGTACGCAGGAATTCTTCCTTCTTTTCCGGCATATCGTCTATCTCATCCCAGAAAGGGGGGGCAAGTGCTGTAACAACAGTCTCAGGTGGAAGTCCGTGTCTCCTTCCGAGAAGATCGAATAGGTAAGCAACGACTTCAGTATCAGTAAACATTGTACACTTGTATCCGTTGCTTTCCACATAACGACGGTTTGTACCGTAAGAAGTTATCTCGCCATTGTGGACAACTGCCCAGTCAAGCAAGTTGAAGGGATGAGCTCCTCCCCACCATCCCGAAGTGTTAGTAGGATAACGGTTATGTGCAAGCCAGATGTAACCCTTGTAATCCTCTATCCTATAGAAGTTGGCTACATCCTCTGGCCATCCGGCAGCCTTGAAGACACCCAGATTAATTCCTGAGGAGAATATCAAAGCACCTTCGATGGAAGAATTGACAGTCATCACCAGATGCTTGACTGTATCATCAGCAGGATTTGTTGTACCTACTATCAGATCGGTATAAGGTCTGAAGAAATACCTCCAGGGAATGTGTTCCTTTTTGAGATCCGGCTGATCATATGTAGGGATCTCTTCCTGATGGATTATCCTTCCCCATTTCTGGAGGATGCTGTCCACCATAGTTTTCGGTTCTAACAGATTATCAAAAAATACGTGGATCGCATAACAATCTGCATAGTCAGGATAGATGCCATAAGCTACATATCCTGCGCCTTCTCCACTTCCTCTTTCATCCATCAGACTCAAGGCTCTCTTAATACTGGAGCCGTCCATTCTGGACATTGTCCGATCGATTACGCCTATAATTCCGCACATGTTGATCACTATAAGTATTTAATTCAGGGGCTGTGAGATAGTATTAACCTGATATGAATTTAACCATGCAAAAATCCATACAGGATACAATGGAAAGCCCGCAGTTGCGTGAACAACTTCTATTCACGTTTTAGCAGCTTCAAAAAAGCTGCTCACTTGAGATATTATTAGTTGGATATAAAGTGTGAAAGTAAGGGGAATTCCCCTTACAGTATACTAAGGTAGGTATCCAGTTCCCACTGGTGGACCTGTGCCTTATATTCATCCCACTGGGCATTCTTTGCTTTGAGGTAGTTGGTGAATACGTGATCTCCAACTACATTCTTTACAAACTCACTGCCTGCCATAAGGTCAATAGCTTCCTTCAGGCTGCCTGGTAATGATTCGATACCTCTTGCTTGTTTTTCAGCATCCGTAAGCTTGAATACATTGACATCGGTTGATGCAGGAGGTTCCATTTCGTTCTTGATACCTTCAAGACCAGCGCGGAGCATGACTGCAAATGCAAGGTATGGGTTGCATGCAGGGTCAGGGCATCTCAGCTCGATCCTTGTGCCCAGGCCTCTTGATGCAGGGATCCTGATAAGGGAACTGCGGTTTGATGCAGACCAGGTACAATAGATAGGTGCCTCATACCCAGGTACAAGTCTCTTGTATGAGTTTACAGTTGAGTTGGTGATTGCAGCGAATTCACGAATGTATTTCAAAATACCTGCAATGTACTGTTTTGAGGTTACAGAGAGCTGGTCAGGAGTGTCCGGATCATAGAATACATTCTCGCCATCCTTCATAAGGGACTGGTTGGAGTGCATGCCTGAACCATTTACACCAAATAGTGGCTTTGGCATGAAGCTTGCATAGTATCCCATGTGATATGCAATGGATTTTACAACATACTTGAATGTAACAATGTTGTCAGCTGTGCTTAATGCATCACCAAATCTGAAGTTGATCTCATGTTGTGATGGAGCAACCTCATGGTGGGAAGCTTCAATTTTAAAGCCCATGTCCTCAAGAGCGAAGTCAATTGCTCTCCTTACATCCTGTGCCTTGTCAAGAGGAGCGAAGTCGAAGTATCCTCCTTTATCGGTAAGGTTTGTTGTTGGGTGGCCTTTCTCATCAAGCCCGAATAGGAAAAACTCAAGTTCCGGACCTGTGTTCATGGAGTAACCCAGCTTATTAGCTTCTGCAATTGCCTGCTTAAGGACATATCTTGGGTCACCCTCAAATGGCTTTCCATTTGGCCTGTACACATCACCAATTATACGGGCAACTGCGCCTTCCTTTGGCCTCCATGGAAGCAACCTGAAGGTTGATGGATCTGGCATGAGAATCATATCGGATTCTTCTATCCTTGTGAATCCTTCGATTGATGAACCATCGAACATTACACCATTTTTGAATGCACCCTCAAGGTCTTCTGCAGGGATAGCCCAGCTTTTGATCATACCAAGAGTATCGGTGAATTGGGTTCTTATGAATTTGACATCGCACTCGGTTACAGCCTGTAACACGTCTTCCTTTGTTACTGGATTTGCTTTTACCATTTTGACTACTCCTCTATTCTCAAAGGGGGTAAGTAACCCATTACCTATTAGGTAATATATATAGTTTACTAATGAAGGATGAAAATGCTTACTCTACAAATAAATATAAACCCGGTGAATAGTTAAACCTTGTCTCTGAAATGAGATAATAGTTATAGAAAACATGATTCTGAAAAATGCACCCGAGTTTAAGAACTTATTATAAGACCCATTCAATTATAAATGTGCACACCATAGAAAACACTAAAGTAAAGAAAGAAGGCTGTCCATGTCTGATGGCGCCGCAACCTTCAGAGGATACTGCGGAAGGTTTATCATTCTTGCAAAAATAATGATTTTAAGTATACAGCGAGAACCGATATGAAAGATAGGAACACAGCTGAAACAGTAACTGAGGAGAAACTCAAAAATGCCTCCATTGATGCACTTAAATGTATGCAATGCGGAGCATGCAGTGGTAGTTGCCCCTCTGGAAGACATACCAGCCTGAATATAAGAAAACTTGTGAAAATTGCAGGCAAAACAACTGATATCCTCAGTAATGAAGAACTCTGGATGTGCACAACCTGTTACAACTGCCAGGAAAGATGTCCGAGAAACATAGCAATTGTTGATATATTACTTGACATCAGGGCCATTTCGGTACATCAAGGAATCATACACCCTGAGCACATGGAAGTATGTAAAATGCTGCTTGCATACGGACATGCAGTACCCATTAATGAGGAGAACAGAAAAAAAAGAACAGATATTGGAATGGAAGAACTGCCTGAAACCGTACACAAATATGAGGATGGACTCAACGAAGTAAAAACCTTGCTTGATTCCTGTGGTTTTAGAAAATTGATAACAGAAACTGACGGACCGATTAAAGATATATAAAGAAGAAGGTTAAATATGAAAGGATTGTCTCTTTTTTTAGGATGCCTTGTGCCAAACAGATACCCAGGAATCGAACTGGCAACTAAATTATGCCTTGCAAAACTTGATGTTGATTGCGCAGACCTTCCCTGTGCATCCTGTTGCCCGGCTCCGGGAGTTTTCCGTTCATTTGACAGGACGACCTGGCTGACACTCGCAAGTCGCAATATAGTCTTGTCAGAACAAATGGAAAGGGACATGCTTACGATCTGTAATGGATGTTTCAGTACGCTTGCAGACGCAAACCGCTGCATCAAAGGAGAGGATTCTGCAAAGGAAGAGGTCAATGAGCATCTAAAGAAGATAGGAAAGGAAATAAATGGCACTATTGATGTACGGCACATTATAGAGTTCCTGTATCAAGAGTACGGCCCTGAGAATATCAGATCCTATGTTGAAAAACAGTTAGACATCCGGGTTGCCGTACATTATGGATGCCATCTGATCAAACCCACAAAAGACAGAGGACTTGGAAATTTTGAACGCCCCGTATTTTTTGACGAACTTGTCACCGCACTTGGGGCAACAAGTGTTGAGTACCCGGACAAGATGGCATGCTGTGGAGCTGGTGGCGGAGTGCGTTCTGCCATGAAGGACAGGTCCCTGAAAATGACAGAGGCAAAACTTTCCAGAATAAAAGAAGCAGATGTCGATTGCATTGTCAACTCATGCCCGTTCTGTCATATGCAACTGGGCGAAGGACAAAGAGAGATCAAAGAGAGAATGGGAACCGAATTTGACATACCTGTCCTGCATTATACGCAACTCATGGGACTTGCACTTGGATTCCCCCCTGAGATGCTTGGAATCGATGTCAACATTGAGAAAAATAAGAGATTTATGAACCTTCTGGACACTGAATAATATCTAAAAGGACATACTCTGCGGTTCAAACAGAAAAGTCCTTCTAAGATACAGAGAAGAAAACATGTCAGAAAGGTTTTTCACCAATAAGTTTAAGAGATTGAATGTTATTACGAGAGTACACAACATGAGCGTGTGGCCTAGTCAGGATATGGCGGCAGCCTCCTAAGCTGCAAGCCGAGGGTTCAAATCCCTTCACGCTCGCTATTTTTCTTTTTAATAATTTCCGGAGATTGATAAGTGATAATAAGAAAGGCTACTGTCAATGATATACCAGGAATTAAGAGCATCATAGATTACTATTCAAAATTGGAAAAGATGCTTCCACGATCATTGAGCGAACTATACGAATTTACCCGTAGTTTCTACGTTTGTGAGATTGAGAATGAAATCGTAGGTTGCTGTGCCCTTCAGGTAAGCTGGGAAGACATGGCAGAAGTATTATCCTTTGCTGTGAAACCGGAGCATCGGGGAAAAGGCATTGGTACTGAACTTGTCAGGGTCTGCCTTGAAGATGCAAAAAAACTTGGCATCAATAATGTATTCACGCTAACCTATGCAGTTCCTTTCTTTGAGAAGCAGGGATTTGAAAAAATAGACAAACAGTTACTCCCACATAAAGTATGGAGCGGATGCATAAAATGTCCCAAATTCCCAAATTGCGATGAAGTTGCAATGATGAGAAGGATATGAATCTCGCATTACAGGGACTTTTCAAAATACATAGTCCCATTATCTTCTTTTAATAAAACAAACCCATGTTGCAGATACATTGATATGGCTTTTTTGAGTGATGAATCGGTTTTCAATCTTGCACATGAATAGTTTTGTTTTGCAAATTCCAGCACTGCCTTAAATAAAGCCAGACCCAGCCCTTTTCCCCTGCATTCTTTCTTAACATACAGTCGTTTTATTTCACAAATGTCCGATCCAATATTCCGTACAGCAGATGTTCCGACCACCTCTCCGTTATCAAAAGATATGAAAAAACCGCCACCTTTGCGGATATAATTGCTCTCAATATCATCCAGATCTGAATCTTTCAGTGGATCGTAGTCAAACCCTTCTTCAGAAAGCACACCAAGAACGAATGATCTTGCCCTGAAAGAACACTCAGGCGAGAAAGGCACTATATTCATTCAGGATCTACCCCCAGATATACTTCCGGATCCTTTAGAAAATCAACGGCTACAGAATAGAGTAACTCAACACCGGTGATCAATACATCTTCATCTATGTCAAAACTGCAAGAATGATTTCCTTCCACAATTCCTTTTTCTACATTCCTTGTCCCAAGGATAGCAAACATGCCCGGCACTTCCTGTAAATAGTAGGCAAAATCCTCTGCACCAAATATTGCTTCTGCATTGGAGTTAACATACGGGAATGTATTTTTTAGCAACCTTGAAACTGCATCCGTGAAAACAGGGTAGTTGAAAAGTACAGGATACCCATACTGAATCTTAAGTTCATAGGTAGGAACGCCATCAATGTCCTCCTGAGAATAAGATCCCATAAGAGAATCAAGAAGTGAATACATTGTATTTTTTATCGTTTCTGTATCACTATCGTCAAAAGTCCTGAAACTGCCAACAATTTCAAGCTCATCCGGCGTCCTGTTGAACTGTTTACCACTATTGATAGTGCCAAAGCCAAGTACATAATCCGAAGAAGCCACTTTCTGTGACACCCGAGAGTTCAGGGAAGATATGAATTCGGATGCTATCTGTATAGGATCAATGCAATAATCCGGTGTCGAATGATGTCCACCTTTTCCGAATATCTTTACTGTAAACCGGTTGGAACTTGCCATGAATGGTCCCGGACGCAAGTTTATGGTACCAACATCAACATCACCGAATATATGAAGTCCAATAATTGCATCCACACCTTCAAGACCGCCCTCGCCTATGACCCGCACAGCACCGCCGGGAGGAACTTCCTCAGCAGGCTGGAAAATAAATCTTACAGTTCCACAGATATCCGGGCACTTTTCCTTGATCATCCGGGCAACACCAAGAACTATGGCCATATGCCCGTCGTGACCACACGCATGCATCACACCAGGATTCTGAGAGATATATTCAGCATTGAATCTTGTCAGGGATTCATATGCCGCAAGTGCGTCAATGTCCGAACGTATGGCAATACACGGACCATGGCCCCTGCCACGAACTTCAGCAAGAACACCTGTATCTGCAATCTTTCTGCAATCGATCCCAAGTTCCTTCAGAATAGATATAATCCGCCCCTGAGTCCCATACTCATGATAACTCATTTCCGGATTTCTGTGGAACTCACGACGAATATCCCGTACCCATTTTTCAAAGGATTGCAAACCGTTTCACCTTGCAGCAAATGTATTAAAACAACTATACTTCACTATAATAGACAGACCATTATAATCAGGACTATATATCATATTTGATATCTGACCCTTCGGGTCAGTACTATTTTTATGTAAAAAGGCAATTTACCTGTACAAATATTTACCGGAAAATAACTACTGGAAAAATAAGCAGGAAGACTAAATATGATCAAAACACGACTAAGGGATTTCCTTGTAACAAAAGATGACTGGATTTTTGCAGTTTCCGATTATTTCCACCCACATGGCATCAGGTCAACAATGAGGTACGTACCTGACGAGAATGGTGAACGCGAACTCAATGGAAAACGCTACAAGAAATATGATTTTGATGTGGCTTTTGACTTCATGCGCAGCAACCGCCCCGAATGGGTAGAAGATGTCCATGTTGTGCCTGAAGACCAGATAAAAAAAGTGCTTCCGCCAAACAGTGTTATTGACAGCCTATATGACTCTGACAAAAGAGTGAAAGCTGTTGTGGATGTCCTTGAGAAAGCAGGCATCAGCAGAGATATGATGGGCGTTACAGGCTCACTTTTACCGGGGCTTCAGAATGAAGGATCAGACATCGATTTTGTAGTATACGGTGAATCATGGTTCATTGCCAGGGATGCAATAGCAAAGGCAAAGGCAGAGCCCGGACCCATAGATGATATTGATGGGGCAATGTGGAAAAGAATATACAACAAGCGAATCCCTGAGATATCATTTGAAGAGTTCATACTTCATGAGAAAAGGAAGGGAAACCGTGGAATGGTTGACGGCACATATTTTGATCTTCTTTTCGTCCGCGACTGGGAACAGATCAAAGAGCAAACACACAGAGGAAAAGATATTGGCACTATGAAAATAGAAACCAAGGTCACAAATGCAGACCTTGCCTTTGATAGTCCGTCAGTATACAAGGTTGAACATGAGGAAATAGACCACGTACTTTCCTATACGCACACCTATGCAGGACAGGCACTTGCAGGAGAAATAATTGAGGCGCAGGGTGTTGTGGAACAGGTAGGAGACATAAAAAGACTAGTTGTGGGAACTTCCAGGGAACCTAAAGGTGAATGGATACGGTCACTCTCATTGATTGAAAATGAAGGCTTTATTTAACTTTTTTAAAAAATAGAAACGAGGCGGTTAACCACCGCCCGTCACCTGCCCGATGTCAACACTGGTTCCGGTTCCTGCCCCGTAAGAGCGTATATAGGATTCAGCATCTTCTACAGAAGTACGAGCCTTCATTTCTTCTATCAGCTCGCTGGCATCTGCAATAACAAGTGTTTCCGGTTTATAATAAAGACCTGTTTTGTCCAACATCACCCAGATACCTTCATCATCTTCCTTAAGATCAATAACCTTTCCAACAGTACCGGTATTCACGTACCTCACTACTGAACCTATTAAAATGGGACTGCCACCTATATCAAAAGCTTCGATTATTCCAGAATCTTCCATGGTGTAACTCCTGTGATTTACTTTTTAGGCATATGAGACCACTGATTAATAATTAAGCATCCTGGGAAATTTCCAGACGCAGGTCACCAATGGTTGCCACCCTTTCGGCAAAAGCATTGTGTCTGTGTATGCTTTCCTCATTGATCTGTTTGATAGTCACAATTGATTCGTTAGGCAGGTGTTCAAAACCCTTGACAATATTCTTTGCCATGGTCCTTACACAGTCTTCCACGAATTTAGGATTATTGTGAGCTGTCTGAACGACCATTGCCTCATCAGCACGCTTAAGAAGCTCAAATACACTGGAACTCATGGACTTTTCAATTATCTCTATGATCGTTTCAAGTGATACGAAAATGTTACCTTCCACCTCTATGGAGATTATACCTCGTCCACGCTGGTTGTGAGTGGCCATCGGGACCCTGTGAAGGAATTCTGCGATGTGCTTGTCATTCACACCTATGTTTTCCAGCTCCTTCCTTGCATTATCCCTCATGATCTCCTGTGCGCATGGGCATGCAGTCATCCCCACTACCTCAGCACCAATGAGTTTCTTGACCACTATGTTCTCAATATCTTCGCGCATGGCAATTGCTTCAGCAAATATCTCAACGACTTCCTGACACTCCATTTTGGTGGACGGAGACTCCCTTTTGACCACGTACTCACTTTTTAGAATAACTTCCGCACGTGTCGCATATTCATGACGGGTCAGTAGACTCTGGGCAACGTCACTACAAAGCTGTTCGATCTCATAAACAGGCATATTGACTGCTTTTTCGAGTACTTCGTCCACTGCCTCGAAATTGCGTGACAGGTTAGCACCCTTCAGGTGGGAAGGGAGATCTACGAAGATATCAAAGGTACATATCAGGATAACAGGGCGCTTGTCCCTCCTCTTGATCTGTACCAGTTTTTTAACATTAGTAACGCCGACACGAGTCAGGTTAATAGGTATTTGAGGCTTGTTTGCCTGTATATCGGGTAGTTTGACAACCGGGACTTCCATTATTATGACCTCTGAAATCAAAAAGTAAAACCATTCTATAATGATGGATAGTAATTATATCATGCTGAAAGGGATTCATTACATGTAAATGTTGTGTTAAGTCATCCAACGACTAAAATAAAATAAAAAAGAATCAGAAGAATATGCAAAGTATTAATCCAGTATCAGAAGCCAGATAATAATAAGAAGCATATTAGTTTGTAAATCAAGTTAACTTGACATGTTGCCACATAACGCTCTCAATACACTCAGTTCCTAAGCAAATAATATAAAAATATACTCATATTTCAGCCAGATAAATGCCCTAAATTGCGGGAAATACGGTAAAACAAGAACATAAGACAACATTAAAAGAAAAATATATATACCTTATATACTAAATACCGTTAGCATAGGTAATCGCATAATGATTACGAGGTGACATCATGTCTGAAACAAGAAATTTTGTGTTAAGAGACAAAAAAGGAAATGAACATGGGGTATTCACTGGAAAACAGCCAAGGCAGGCTGCGCTTAAAGTGGCAAACAGAGGAAAAGGAACAAAATCAAAGCCAGAGGACATTAGGCTTCGCGAGCGCGGAACAAAGAAGATCCACGTCTTCAAAGGCTGGAAAGAGAAGGTCGAAGCACCTAAGAACAAACCAGACTGGATGCCCGACAAAATTAACAAGCCTTTTGTAAAGAAGGTCGGTATCGAAAAGCTGGAAAAAGTCTGATTTTCATAAAGGACCCATTTTTGGGTCTTTTGTTTTACTTTGCTCATCTGCTCCTGCGGCAGAAATAACTTTTAAATCATTTAAGCATATTAATAACAAGTTCCGGATTTTTAATAGCACACATGCCCGGAGTTTACAAAATAATTGCAGGTATACACCATGACACTTAATCGAGAGAATGTACTGATTGAAGCATTGCCATACATAAGGGAATTCCATGATTCAATAATGGTAATCAAGGTTGGCGGCCATGCAATGGTCAATCCCGAGGTGATGAGTGACATCATACAGGATATTGTCCTTCTGAAATTTGTAGGGATACACCCAATTATAGTGCATGGCGGTGGCCCGGAGATTTCGGAAAAAATGAAGCGCATGGGAAAGGAATCCCAGTTTGTCGGTGGCCTGCGGATAACAGACGATGAAACACTTGAGATTGCGCGCATGGTCCTTGTGGGCAATATCAACACTGAGATCGTTGCACTAATTGGAAAACACGGTGCTAAGGGGATAGGACTTTCAGGCAAGGACGGGAAATTAATAATCGCAAAGAAAAAACCATTCCAGAAGGTCATGATTGAGAACGTGGAACACGAAGTTGATCTGGGATGGGTCGGCGATACGGAGATAATCAACCCTGAGTTACTTTATATACTTATTCGGGAGGGGTATATACCTGTAATATCACCAATTGCTATGGATGTTAGCGGAAAAGCCCTGAACATAAATGCAGATACAGTTGCAGGGGATATCGCAGCAGCCCTGAAGGCCAAGAAACTCATTCTTATGACCGATGTGCCTGGGCTTCTTAGAGACATTAAAGACAGAAGTTCACGTATCTCAAGAGTTGCTGTTGAAGAAATAGACGACATGGTCGACAGCGGGCTTATATCAGGCGGAATGATACCAAAGATGAGAAGTGCTGCTGGTTCGGTAACAAGCGGAGTTGAGAAGATCCATATAATAGATGGAAGTGTTTCACACTCAATACTACTTGAACTTTTCACAGATACTGGAATCGGTACAATGGTCTATAAAAAAGATGAGTGAGAACTCATCTTAATCCATTATCGGACTGCCAAATGTGTGAGCCTCAAGTTCTAATACCTGCTCCCAGAGGTCTTTACAGTCACATGAAAGATGCTCCAGACAAGAAATGTCCTGTGTGAGCGAGAACAGCCTGATGGCATCAGCAACGTCATGACTGCATTCCCTGCAATTATGAGGGCCTCTTTTAGAACCCGCACCCACCGGATCAGATGTGATTATCATATCCGGGAACTCAGCTTTTGTCCGTTTGAAAATCTCGACAATGCTCCAGAGCCATGGGGGACGATACTGTTTCCTTTCCCACAGGTACTCGACAAATGTGCCCCGCTGGACATTACAGAGATTGATGGAAAATGTATCCGTATACTCTGCAGCATCCCGCACAGTTCTTATAATGTCCTCCAGCGCATCCTTCTCGGAAAGGAACAGCGGTTTTAGCATGAGATAGGATTTCACGGTTGCGCCATTTGCCCTTGCGGCTATTGCAGCGTCTGTAAAGTTCCTGAAAGTAAAACCTTTGTTGATTGATTGTTTGCGAATAACATCCGAACTTGTCTCAAGACCCATTGCAACCTCAAAGTCTGTATTTTTGAGGAAGCTTATGCAATCCCTTACATTATCCTCAGTTACAAACTCAGGGCGTGTCTCTGCCAGCACTTTTACAATCCTTTCATCAGCATCAAGCTGAGCAAGGATCCTGTGCCGCACCTCAAGTGGTATCTCTTTGATATCAAGAAAACTGCCTGAAGTGAATATCTTGACCATGAACCTTTCAAAACCAGAAGCTTTTTTCATTGCCCTTGATAACTGGGCCATCAGATCCTCATCAGAAGGAGAGGTCTGCGCACTGTCATAGACATATCCGCACATGGTACACCCTCCTGCCTTGCCCCACCAGCATCCTGATGTCTTAAAAATGATGGTAATAGTGTCAATCTGTCCGGTGCCAAGAAGATCTTTACCGGTCCAAACAGCACATGGCTCGTTGGAAGGAGATGGCTTCACTTTCTGGCGATTACGGATATCAAGAACTGCTTTATTTAGTGACATTTCCTTACTCTTACTGATACTTACTCGAACTCTATTGTTGCAGGTGGTTTTGGTGTCAGGTCATACAGGACCCTTGCAACTGATGGGATCTCTGCAGTGATCCTGGATTCTATCTTCCTCAGGACACTCCATGGAAGTTCCATTGCCTCTGCGGTCATGCCATCCCTTGAACCTACTGCCCTTACAGCAACTATCCAGCCGTGGACCCTCACATCCCCTTTAACACCAGTGCCCTTGCCAACAATTGCGGCGAAAGTCTGCCATGGGTGGAACTGCTCCACAAGTTCTTCCTCAACAATTGCATTGGCTTCCCTTACAGCATCCACAAGTTCTTCTGTGACCTTGCCGACGATCCTTACTGAAAGACCGGGACCCGGGAAAGGCATCCTCTCAGAAATCTCATGCGGAAGTTCCAGTGCACGGGCAACCTCACGGACCTCATCCTTGTACAGATCCTCTATTGGCTCCACAATTGACTTGAAATCCATAACCGATGGAAGGCCGCCTACGTTGTGGTGTGACTTTATACCGCCCTCGGACTCGATCCTGTCAGGGTAAATGGTTCCCTGTATAAGATACTCGGCCTTCAGTAACTTCGCTTCTTCTTCAAAAACACGGATAAAAGTCTCGCCGACTGCCTTGCGTTTCTCTTCAGGGTCCCCGATACCTGCAAGAGCTGAAAGGAAACGGTCCTTTGCTTCTACGACCTGAAGGTTCATGTCAGAGAATATCTCCTTGATCCTTTCAGTTTCGCCTTTGCGCATCAGTCCTGTGTCTATGTAAATTGGTGTCAGCTTGTCACCAATGGCACGGTGTGCAAGGATAGCACAGACAGAACTGTCCACACCTCCGGAAAGTGCTATAATGGCCCTGCCATCGATCTGCTGCTGTATTTTTTCTATTGCTTCAGGAATGAATTTGTCTACTTTTACCATGAATGAGAACTCCAAAAATGAGATTTACCCTGAGATAGTATTTCGTACATATTAATGCTCGCCCGGACATAAGAGTCTTGCCAGAGGATAAGACGTAATACTTTCACCCTGCTTACCAGACCATTAAATATACTGGATACCTATATGCAGAAAAAACAAATATGGTCTAAAGATGCATAAGACTCTCCGGAAGTACTTTGGATATTCTGAATTTCGCCCCCTGCAGGAGGACATAATCAACGACGTGCTTAATGGCCGGGACACTTTTGTGCTTATGCCCACCGGAGGAGGCAAATCTCTTTGTTACCAGCTTCCTGCCCTGCTTAAGGATGGCATCACGGTAGTCGTTTCTCCTCTGATTTCCCTTATGAAGGACCAGGTGGACAGCCTGAAGGAAAACGGTATAAATGCCGCATTTCTCAACAGCACCCTGAAACCTGCCGAATCCGGGAGAATATATGAAGAACTGAAAAGGGGCGAGATAAAGATCCTGTATGTGGCACCTGAAAGGCTGACCATGTCACATACCATTACGCTCCTGAAGAGCCTGAATGTGAGCCTTTTTGCAATTGATGAAAGCCATTGCATCTCTGAATGGGGACATGACTTCAGGCCGGAATATCGCAAACTCAATTTCCTGAAGAAAAAGTTCCCAGGAGTCCCGATAATTGCGCTTACTGCAACAGCCACACCAAAAGTAAGGGAAGATACCATTGAGCAACTTGGTATCAGGCAGGGTAAAACATACGTTGCCAGTTTTAACCGTCAGAACCTTTTCTATAGGGTCAGGGCAAAGAAAGACACTTATGACAATGTACTGCAATACCTGAGAAAAAAGAAGGGAGAAAGCGGTATAATCTATTGCCAGAGCCGCAGGACTGTTGACAGCCTTACTGAAAAGCTCAGGAAGGACGGATTCAATGCCCTCCCATATCATGCCGGCCTGAAAGACAGCCAGAGAGAAAAGAACCAGGAGATGTTCATAAAGGACAGGACGGACATCATTGTAGCTACCATTGCCTTTGGCATGGGAATCGATAAGCCTAATGTCCGTTTTGTTATTCACTATGACCTTCCTAAAAACTTAGAGAGCTATTACCAGGAAACCGGCAGAGGAGGAAGAGACGGACTTGAATGTGAGTGTGTACTGTTCTTCAGCCGCGGTGACAGGTTCAAGATAGAGTATTTTATCAAACAGAAGGATAAGAAGGAAGAAAGAGACATCGCCTTAAAGCAGCTCAGCGACATGGTAGACTACTGTGAGAGCAACATCTGCCGCAGGAAAGTATTGCTCAGGTATTTCGGGGAGGAGACACCTGATGACAATTGTGGGAAATGTGATGTCTGCCTGCAGCCACGCATACAGGTTGACGGTACAGACGATGCTAAATTGCTTATAAATTGTATAAAGGAACTTGACCAGAGGTATGGCCTGAACCATGTAATTGATGTGATTACAGGCAGCAGGGCAAAGAAGATCACAGACAAGAAACACCATCTTCTTAATAACTTTGGTCAGGGTGACATGCATACCAGACCTGTCTGGATGGAAATGGCACATGAGATGATACGGCAGGACATAATCAAAGTGGAAGGCGCACGTTATCCTCTCCTCAAACTTAACAGGAAGAGCGAAGAAGTCCTGTCCGGTAACAAAGTAGTTATCTTCACACGTAAAGTAGAGGAAGAATGCCAGGGGGATTATGAACCGGTGGAATCTTCCCCGGGGAAAGATGAAAGTCCCTTGAAGCCTTCTTCTGTGTTGCGCAGGAAAATTAGTGATGACCCTGACCGGGACCTCTTCGATAAACTGAAAGAACTGCGCATATCTATGGCCCAGATGCAGGATGTACCCCCATATATCGTATTTGCCGATACGAGCCTACGGCAGATGGCTGCCAGAAAGCCCCGCAGTAAAGAAGAACTGCTGAAGATAACCGGCGTAGGAGAGTACAAACTCAAGAAATACGGAGACACTTTCCTCAAGGAAATTGCAAAGTATTGTGATGAAAAGGAAAAAAATCATTCAGCAGACGAACAGGAAACTCCCAAACCTGAAACACGAACAGAACATGACAGGAAAAGAACATATTCACCAGGCTTAAAACCGAAGCTTGAAAAAGAACTGGTGCTCAGAACAATGGATGCACTGGAAGAGGATCTTGTCAGAATGATAAAAGATAAACTCGGCGGCGTTTTTTCTGATGAAGAAATAAGAAATGTGTATAGATCCCTCATCGTAGAAAAATGATATTGGATAATATACACCTAAATAGTTACTCACATGTGTCCAGTAAATGCCTTTTTGGGCGAACCCTGGAATCCCCTGGATGTATAGGAGTAACTTTTACTTCCTTTTCATCTTCTTTTTTCTGCTTTTTAGCTTCTGGAATTTTCTCTTCCATAGAACCCACCTCAATTAATAATTTGAAAAAAGGAGTATTAAAAGTTAATGAAAGATAAAAAGCAGTTCACATCATCATGAACTGCATCGTGAGATAGAATATTAGATCCCCGAAGACCACCGCTGTGATAAAACCCGCAGTTATCGGGATCATGAATGGAAGTCCCGGAGTTATCCACACACCACCCCTGACCTTTCCTGCCTTTTGATAGTTTTTCAGTTCAGAGATAACTTCCGAGGTGAGTTCAGTTCCTGATCTTGTGAACTTGAACTCAATGCCCTCTTTAGTTTTGTTATAGGACTCTATCATGCGAAAATGTCCTTTTTCCAGTTTTGAGATTGGCATAACATAACCAATGAACATATAAAATGGACGTCTCAGCGATTCAGAAGGATTCTTTACTAAGTTGTACAGGAATAGACCTATTGGAACTATGACTGTGAGTATTACGGAATTGCCAAATACACTGAAAGCAAACAAATTGATAATTGGAGTCCCATTAATAGGAAAAGAGGTTGAAGCTAGCGTAATTGTGGGGAATGTAGGAATTATCAGCGAAATAACCATTAGAACTTTTGCATCCGCGCCTCCAAAAGCACCAAACTGGAAAAGTATGTACACAAAAGCAAAAATGAACAGGAAAGAAAGGATGTTACGTATAAGATATGGAAGACCATATGTCATAAGATCGTACATTATGAAAATGAATCCGACACCGAACATCATGAACCATACTTCATTGGATACACGGCGGGTTTTTATATCAGCATAACAGGCATAAAGTAAAAAGGGCATGCATGCCAGCACTTTTAATATTTCTATCATTTCAATGTTTCTCCCATTTCTTAAGTTTCATGATCTCTGACAGGGTTGAACCCCTGCGTATCTCCTCAAAAAGGCGATGCTCCGTCTTTTCTACTTCTTTTGCACGCCTTGCAATCTCATAGGCACGTTCTTTTGGAATGACAACTACGCCATTGTCATCCCCTATGATATAATCCCCAGGTTTAACTGTTTGATTACCGCAGACGATTTCTGAATTGATCTCACCAAATCCCTTTGGTTCTCCTGCATTAGGGACATTGCAGGTTGCAAAAACAGGCAAACCAATGCTACGAATATCGTCTATGTCCCGCACAGCACCATCGACGACAACACCTGCCACTCCTCTGTTAAGGCAACTTAGAGTTGCAAGACCGCCCCATGGGGCAACATGCCTGCTTCCGTTGTAGATAACAATTACATCTCCTTCCTTTGCCTCATCTATAGCCTCAACGGTCTTGGCCCAGTCACCTTTGAAAGTCTGGACAGTGACAGCAGTACCGATCATTCGTTTTCCGGGGACCATTGAGAAAATATCCTGCATAGCTCCTTTGCGGTGCATGGCATCGGAAATATTAGGAGTGGAAACGCCATCAAGTATCCCGCGTATCTCTTCATCAGGCGATCTTTTCAATTGTATTGTTGCGGAAGGAGAATCCACGCTTTGCCTTATGGCCTTTGCTGAGGCTGTGACATCGGCTGAGCGAACTATATTTCCACCAACAATGACCACATCCACCCCTGCGGCTACAGCCTGCGAACATGAATATGCATCCAGTCCACCTGCTATAGCAACCGGAATGCTTACCTTCTCTACGACTTTTTTCATTATAGCAAGTGAATCCTGGCCGGTCATCTGCTGATCTATGCCCGCATGCACATTGATGTAATCAACACCCATCTTTTCCAGTTCGATGCTTCGGGAAACAGGGTCAATGGCCGATATCAGGTCTGCCATTATCCTCACACCGTATTTTTTTGCGGCACGTACCGATTCCAGAATTGTGGAGTCATCGGCACTCGCAAGCACAACCACAATATCAGCACCTGCCTTAGCTCCCATTTCAACTTCCATAGCGCCAGTATCTGCTATTTTCATATCTGCGATTATTATCTTGTCAGGGAAGTTTTCCCTCAGTTTCCTTATGGCATCCATCCCCTCGCTTTTTATGAGAGGAGTTCCTGCCTCAAGCCAGTCAACACCGCCATCTAGGGCTTCTTTTGCTATCTGTATTGCTCTGTCGGTTTCTAAGAGATCAAGAGCTACCTGAATGATTGGTTTGATACGATCACTTTTGTACATACTTACAACACTAAAATACTTGAAAACCTATAAATTTAATCACGCAAAGTACTATTTAAGGGAAGAATCTGGGAGAAAAATGACTGAAAATGAAGAAATATCTGAACAGGAACGGCAAATGATGCTGAACAAGCTCAATAAAAGTCTTTTCTGGGTAGGGGAACAGATACCTTACAAAGTATCCATAAAAGGTAAAGAAGTGAATCTTCATGAAATTGTCTGGGAAATTGTCAACAAAGCTAAGCTGGACAGGGATGACCTGAAAGACATAGATACTTTTCTGGACCTTTTGCGTGATAAAGAAAAAGAGTATGAGAAGCGTCTTGAAAATAAACACCTCATTCATGATGAAGCAAAAGACCTGTTTGACAGGGCAGCAGGCGTCAGGCGAGCTATTATGGACCTGAGGGAACTGACAATGCCTTCTAAAAGAAAAATTATTTGCAAAGACCGGCATATATGTAAAGATGTAAATACCGAAGAATGGGATTCACTAACCGAAGTTATCAGGAAAAAATAGGAATAAAACACAGAATATCAGAATACATGATAGCAGGCAAATATTATATCCCATGCAATGCCTTTATTAGTCGATGAAATTCAAGGACCACCATATCATTTCCACTAGGAATTTTTCCCGGGAGATGATCGATCATATTCTTGCTGCCGCTGAAAAGATGGAGACCATTGCAAATGGGGAACAAAGATCAGACCTGTTAGCTGGAAAAGTCCTTGCAGTCCTTTTTTTTGAACCAAGCACAAGGACCAGGATGTCCTTTGAGACTGCAATGCTGAGACTGGGAGGAGATGTACTGAACCTGGGGTCAGTGGATGCGAGTTCCATATCAAAAGGAGAAACACTGGCAGACACCATTCGGGTTGTTGACGGGTATGCAGATGCTATTGTATTACGTCACCCCCGGGAAGGAGCGGCACAACTTGCATCCGAATTTTCCAGAGTTCCCGTGCTTAATGCAGGAGACGGTGCAGGCCATCATCCCACCCAAACACTTCTGGACCTTTATACGATTAAACGTGAAAGCCACCTTGATGGATTGAAAATTGCACTTGCTGGTGACCTGAAGTATGGAAGGACAGTGCACTCACTCTGTTATGCACTATCACTTTACGGCGCGCAGATAACGCTAATATCACCAAATGAACTGCGTATGCCGGAAGAAATCATAAGTGATATCATAGCCAGAGGTGCAAAGATCATTGAGGTGGATTCTATTGATGACGCCATTAATGACGTTGATGTGCTGTACATGACACGCATACAAAAAGAAAGATTCCCGGACGCTGCTGAGTACCAGAAGGTTGCTAACAAGCTGAAGATAACAATGGAAACACTGAAAGATGTGAAACATGAGTTGAAGATAATGCATCCCCTTCCAAGGGTCAATGAGATAGATACCAAAGTTGATGATACACCTCATGCTTGTTACTTTAAGCAGGCATTCTATGGCGTGCCTGTGAGAATGGCACTTCTAGGACTTGTACTGGGGGCTATAGAATGAGTGACATCGACACAGAGCTGAGAGTACGCAGGATAGAGAACGGAACTGTCATAGACCACATCACCGCAGGCAAAGCCCTGAATGTGTTGAAGATACTTGGATTGCCGGATTCGTCCCAGGGAGTCGTTAGCATCCTGCTGAATTCCAAAGGGAAATACGGACAAAAAGATGTAGTAAAAATAGAGAATCGCGAGCTTAAAGTTGAAGAGGTCGACAAGATAGCACTGATCGCACCCAATGCAACCATCAACATCATACGCAATTTCAATGTAACCCGCAAGAATAAAGTGCATATTCCTTCTTTTGTAGAAGGTGTTGTCGAATGCATAAATCCGAATTGCATCTCCAATAGTAATGAACCCATCACGTCAAAATTTAAAGTGAATACTGAAGATACAAACCTGAAACTCAGATGTTTTTACTGTGGAAGAGTTATTTCAGAGAATATCGCAGAGCATCTGCTCTAGAAACGGATAAAAATAAAAAAGAAACGGTTGGAGGTAGTAACGATGGCAGTGGAGAATACACATGCTACATGTATAATTATATATAACCATATATATAATGTAGTTGGCCATTGTTCATGATTTATCATGCGAGTTTGTGCACACAATCTATACAAGCTGTGCCACAAATGAACAGATGTGTTCATAAAAAAGTGTTGCCATTAAAGGCCGAGAATGTCCTGCATAGTATGAAGCCCAGGTTCAGCACCCCCAATCCATACAGCTGCTTTTACCGCACCGCCTGCAAATGCCTGTCTTGAATGGGCTTGGTGTTTTACCTCGATCCTTTCGCCATCGCCAGCAAAGAGAACCGTGTGATCACCAATAATGTCACCGCCGCGAACGGCGTGTATGCCTATCTCTTTTCCACGGGGGGCGAGACCTTCACGGCCATAGACATAATCCTTGCCACCAAGAACCTTGCTGATAACTTCAGCAGCACCTTTAGCAGTACCGCTTGGAGCATCTTTCTTCTGGTTATGGTGGGCTTCTATAATTTCGATATCAACATCATCAAGATACTTAGCTGCTTCTTCAAGGAGCCTGAAGAACACATACACACCAACTGAGTAGTTAGGAGAGATAATTCCTGCTACGTTGTTGCTGATAATTGAATCCTCTATATTCTTTTTCTGCTCAGGCGTCAAACCTGTTGTGCCTATCACAAGATTAACACCACATGCTGCTGCCCTTGGAGCATTGACAGCCGTTGCATTTGCAATTGTAAAATCGATAAGCACCTGAGTACCGGATTTCTTTAGAACCGACTCCATATCATTTACATCGGATATAGGCACGTTCAAAGCACCTATATGAGCCACCTCACCCACATCCTTACCGATGTTCACAAGATCAAAAGCTGCTGATAAGCAGACATCTTCAGACCGGAGGATGTTATCAATGATGAGTCTGCCCATTCTGCCCGAAGCACCGGTGACTGCCACATTTATCATGCAATGCACCCCATACTGCGAAGAACATTTTCAAGTAAAACACTGTTCTCTTCGCTGAGTGGTGCAAGAGGAAGCCTCATGGTTCCGCTTGACAGACCGATAAGTTCTACAGCACGCTTTACAGGAATAGGATTGGTCTCTGTGAACAATGCACGGATAAGTGGTGCCATTTCAAAGTGAAGCTTTCGTGCAGTTGCAAGGTCACCTGCATTTACCGCATCCGCAAGCTTTACCATCATTTCAGGCACAATATTAGCAACAACAGATATCACACCTGCGCCACCCATGGCAAGTATTGGAAATGTAAGTCCGTCCTCTCCGGAAATAACTACAAAATCCTCGTCCATGGTTAGTTCCAGTATCTGTGATACCTTTCCAAGATTACCACTTGCATCTTTGACAGCTACTATGTTATCCACTTTTGAAAGCTCAACAATGACTTCCAGAGGCATATCCTGTCCTGTGCGGGAAGGCACATTGTACAGGACAATAGGGATATCTGCAGCTTCGGCTATTTTCTTAAAATGAGCAATGAGCCCTGCATTATTGGGCTTGATATAATAGGGGGATATGATAAGAGCACCATCAGCTCCCGCATCTGCTGCATGTTTGGTGAGTTCGACTGCTTCAACAGTGTTGTTAGAGCCGGTACCTGCTATCACATCAACATTCGCACAATCAACACAAAGGTTTATCAACTCTTTATGTTCCGCAGTTGATAAAGTCGCAGATTCACCGGTAGTACCACAAGCAACAACTCCGGAAACGCCGCCTTCTTCAACATAATTGACAATGTTCCTGAAACTTTCAGCATCAATAGTATTATCACTTGAGAATGGCGTTACAAGAGCAGGTAAAACTCCTTCGAACATGGGAACATCCCCTCTAAAAAAGACCTTACTCTCTTGGCTTATGTGTCATCTTTCTTGTTACGTAACCAGCTACACGGTTCCTGATAACCTTACTCTGGATGGTTGTGTACTTTGTCACAAGGGGCTTGTTTGCATCAAAGTCTGTTGTAAATACGTCACCGTGATTTTCTACTAAGCGAATTGAAATTCTCTTGATGTTGGTTTGTCTAATATTTCCCATGATAATTCTCCATTATTATTAAGATGAAACTCTATAATAGTAACTTGTATCGGGTTATAATAAATACCCTTACATTTATACCTTTTGGATTACTGGAAATGCACCTGAATACTTGATCATATATCTGTCTTTCCCAGAAGACGGTCAATTACTTTTGCTTCTTTGAAAACTGGCTCCCTTGAACCTTTCTGATTAAAGAAAAGAGCAATAAGCACAATCAAAAGCCCAAGATTTTGATTTGCAAAAGAGAAAAGCAAACCCAGCATAACAAGAGCTGAAGCAAGGATACCTTTAATAGCTCCCTTTCGATAAGAAGCAATCCGGGTCCTCTTATAAATGCGAACATCCCGCAAAGTAAGGAAGAGAACCACAGCATAAGCCAGCATTGCTATATAGGGATACATTTTTCCACCAGATACTAGATGTTTGTTCAAGGTCTTTGATATTATATCAGGGTTCCGTCGCAATAAACACAGAATGAGAATACGTGCATAATTTAGTTAAATCCCTAAATAGTATACCTAAGGGTTGAATGAAAAACTCATTAAGGAACCGAATAACACTGCATCTGGACATGGACAGTTTCTATTCCTCAGTAGAAGTAAGGGAAAGACCAGAACTTAAAGAATTGCCTGTAGTCGTGGGCTCAGATCCAAAAGGCGGTAACGGAAGAGGAGTTGTCAGTACATGTTCCTACGAGGCAAGGGAATTTGGAATACATTCGGGAATGCCAATATCAAAAGCATACCGGCTCTGCCCTGATGCGGTTTACCTTCCGGTCAACATGAAGCTTTATAAGGAAACCTCGGAAAAGATAATGGATATTATACGCATTTTCGCGGATAGGTTCCAGCAGGTCAGCGTGGATGAGGCTTACATCGATATTGGAGACTCCATAAATGATTATGAGTCTGCAACATTGCTTGCAAAGAAGATCAAAAGCGAAGTCAAGCGCATACAGGGACTTACATGCTCCATAGGAGTTGCACCCAACAAGGTCATTGCAAAAATAGCATCTGATTTCAATAAGCCTGACGGACTTACAATTGTAAGACCGGAAGAGATACAGGAATTCCTGTTTCCTCTGCAAATATCAAAAATACCAGGAATAGGAAAGAAGACACAACCCGCTCTTCAGGAAATGGGGATCGAAACTGTAGGAAAGCTTGCATCATGTGACGTTCAACTATTGATATCATGTTTCGGTAAATTCGGTGTTGTGATGCATCAGCTTGCAAATGGTATAGACATGCGCGAAGTAAAAGAACGTGAAGAGGTAAAATCCATAAGTAATGAGGATACCTTTGAAGAAGACATATCAGACCCCTTTGAAATAAAAAGATCAATTACCGACCTTTCTGAGAAAGTGCATGTATCACTGCTCAAAAAGCATTTCCGGTTCAGGACTGTAACCCTCAAGGTACGCTTTGAAGATTTCAGGACATACACACGGGCAAAGACATTACATGCGGCCACTACCGACAAAGAGGTGATCAGAAAAACATCCCTCAGCCTCATGGAAGAATTTATTGGAAAGGGCAGATTCAGACTACTTGGAGTAGGAGTCACAAAACTTGAGAGACTTGATGAAAAACAAACATATTTAAGTGATTTTTTGTAAGTGGGATCTTTCAAATAGATTCAAAATACAAGATGAACGATACAAGAAAAATCATTTTTATAATCTTAAATCAAAATTAATAAGATATAAGAGGATTAATACTTAAAATAAAGCGATTTTAAAGAAAATAATGGCATCAAGACTCATATTAGCACTATAAATAGATTCAAAAGCCATAATTACATTAATATCCAGATAAAAGAGTTTATCGTAGATTTTTTATCCTTAGAACTCTTATCAGGGTTTGAATGTATAGATAATGCGTTCCAGAAATTAGAGGGTTATACCTGATGAAAGATAGATCTAAAGATTACCATAACAAAGAAAAACAAAAACCAAGGACATTGGGGCCTGTACCGCATCTTGAAGAGCATGTGAATCCAGACTGGTGGAAAAAAATATTCAACTCACTTTACTTGAAGACCGATGCAGACATCGTTGATGATGCGGCCATCACCGGACAGGAAATAGATACTTTTTACTCTATACTCAATCTTAGCCCTGAAAGTCATGTGCTTGATCTGTGTTGCGGACAGGGGAGACATTCGCTGGAGCTTGCAAGGAGAGGAGTAAGAAATGTAGAGGGTCTTGACAGATCACACTACCTGATACAGAGAGCAAAGAACTCTGCAAAGAAGGAAAGCCTGGGCATCAGGTTCAAAGAAGGAGATGCAAGAAAAACCCCCTATGCAACAGATACTTTTGATAATGTAATGCTCCTTGGAAACAGTTTTGGTTATTTTGAGACATCTGACGAAGATCTGAGGGTGCTGAAAGAAGTAAAAAGAGTTCTCAAACCATGGGGCAAAATATTACTGGATGTTGCCGACGGGTCATATCTTAAGGAAAAATACCAGCCGCGCTCATGGGAATGGATAGACAAACACAACTTCGTATGCAGGGAACGCTCTACGTCCACCGATGGGCAGAAACTGATATCTAGAGAAGTGATTGTCAATGATACATCAGGAGTTATAGCAGACCAGTTCTATGCAGAGCGCCTTTACACCCCGGAATCACTAATAGAGCTTCTGAAAAAGGCCGAGTTCACCGACATAGAGGTAGTTGATTCCATAAATTCACAGACGCTGAGAAATCAGGACCTTGGAATGATGGAAAGACGTATACTGGTCACCGCATCCATAAGGAAAGAATGGACACCTAAGAAGAAAAAAGTGAAGGATATTGAAAAGAATGTGGTGGTAATTTTTGGAGACCCCAGGAAAAATGATTCACTGAAGCCATGTGGTGTCTTTGACGATGATGACATATATACGATCGACCAGCTCAAAGGCAGTCTCCATGAAGTAGAAGGATATTCTTTCAAGTATCTGGATAACCACGACACACTTATCAGTGACCTTTCAAAACTGAGAGGAAAAATAGATTTTATATTTAACCTTTGTGATGAGGGGTTTGGGAACGACCCTAAAAAAGAGTTACATGTACCAGCAATACTGGAAATGCTGAATATCCCCTACACCGGCTCGGGCCCACAGTGTCTGGCTTTCTGTTACGACAAAGCACTTGTAAGAGGTATTGCCAAAGATCTAGGAGTGCCTGTACCGGCTGGAATCGTAGTAAAAGGAGAGGACAGCCTGTTCGAACTGCCAATGGATTTCCCGGTTATCGTAAAACCAAATTTTGGAGACTCAAGTTTTGGCCTGAACCAGCACAGCGTATGTAACAGCCGTGATGAGGTGGTCAGGGCTATCTATGACATAAGGGAAGGTCTTGGCTATGACAAACCCATACTCATCGAGGAGTTTCTCACTGGCAAGGATATGAGCATAGGAATTATCGGAAATCCCCCGGAGAACTACACGGTGCTGCCACTCACACAGGAAGATTACTCAGAACTGCCCGAGGATCTGCCTAGATTATGCGGTTACGAAGCAAAATGGATACCTGAGTCCCCATACTGGATGATCAAATCCGCACCTGCGGACCTTCCAAAAGATACAGAAGAGCTCATCATAGAATGTAGCCTTAAACTGATAAACCGACTTGAATGCAGGGACTACAACCGCCTGGACTGGAGACTTGACTCTGCTGGAAATCCAAAATTACTGGAAGTGAACCCCAACCCGGGATGGTGCTGGGACGGTCATTTGGCAAAAATGGCAAAGCTTGCCGGCATCCCATACAGTGAGATGATACGGATGATCCTTAAAAGTGCCGATGACAGGATATCAGCACATCGATAAACACTAATATAAACACTGCTTTTTTGCAGAGGGATGAAAATCATTCCTTTTTTTTAAAGATCACGTCAGATATAAGTAGTCCGGACACCCATAAATAAGAGATACAAGGAGTGGAAAATATGTTTTCAAAAGTACCCATAGGTATTGGAAAGATCAATAGGGAAGATATTAACAAGGAAATACTCCGGGCTGCACTGATAGCAGAACTGGATGCCATTAACCTTTATGAACAGATGGCAGGTATGACCGATAATGACGAGGTCAGGAGAGTTCTCCTTGATGTTGCAAAGGAAGAAAAGACCCATATCGGCGAGTTCCAGACACTTCTGCTGAGGATGGACAAGCAGCAGGTCGAAGAACTTGAAGCTGGCAGGGAAGAAGTGGATGAAGAATTGGGGAAATAACATAGGGAGATGGCATTATGTTCTCGGAAGTTCCCATAGATATCGAAACAGTGAATAAGAAAGATCTTGATAAGGAGATCATGAGAGTAGCGATCATGGCAGAGTTCGATGCAATTAACATGTATGAACAAATGGCCAATCTCACCGATGACAAGGATCTTAAGATTATCCTGCTCGACATTGCCAAAGAAGAAAAAGTACATGCTGCCATGTTCCAGACAGTTCTCATGGAAGTGGACCATGAATACCTGAAGGTCATGGCAGATTATGCACTGGTAAAGAAGTAAATCATTTATTTTCCGGGTTAGCCGGGTTTCATATTTCTTTTGTATTTTATTGCAATCTATCAGGAGACTATATCCCCTTCCATATTATGATCTATACCATATCAATATAAAGCCTTCAATATCAGCAACATCCCCGCAATCACCGGCTGATGCACCAGATAGATCAGCAGCGACTTTTTCCCCAGATACCCCAGCAACCTAACAACAGCATTATCCTTGCAATCACACATCCTGAAGCTCCTCTGATAATCTGGATACAGGCTATTCCCTGTGAAAATGCCCAGAAGGACCACACCAAACCAGGGGATCAGTGGAAAGTAGTCAAGAGTGTAAAATCCGTAGGGTTTGATACCAAGCCAGAGCAACCAGGGGAAATCCGCATAGGCACTTTCCATGATTACACCTGCAAAAAGGAGCAGCATACCTGCAATCAGGCTGAGTCTCTTGTATTTGAGGAAAGGATATGCAAAGATGATGGAAACTCCAATTAGGTGCAGTATTCCGAAATATATAGTGCCTCTTTCAAGAACGCTTGCTGTCACAAATGTAATCACAAGGCCCCATCCAAAAATACCTGCGCCCCTTTTGAGAAAATGAGAGAACTGAGCCTGCGTGCCGTGTAAGGATACAGTGCGGGAATAACTGAGCGTAAGGGAAACGCCAACAAGAAAAATGAACAGGATTGCGGCACTTCTTCCAACAAACAGCAGAAGACCGGAATGCACATCAAATTCAAGAATGCCAAGAAAGTCCAGGTCAAAAAAGAAATGAAAGATCACCATCAGGAAGATGGCTATGCCGCGGAGAGCGTCAACTTCAAAAAATCGTTTTTTGAGAGCATCATCCATCATTTACCCCGGTAGGAAAAACTCACTTTTTCCTGGTGTCCTTTTTCTTCTTGCCCTTATCCCTATTATCCTTAAAGACAGAACCCAGGTGCAGTGCATAAGTACCATCCTCTTTTATGGCCATGACTATTTCCTTGCGGTCAAGAAGGGAATCAAGATTCAGCTCATAGGAACCGGGACCAAGAATGCGCACAGATTCCACACGCTCGCCTTCCTCTTCAGTGACACTGCGTTCCTTCTTAGCAACACCCAGAATATCATCTATTTCCCTGATGAACTTGTCAGACGAATGTTCAGACGTTTTTTCAGGAGAGGTTTCGTCAATAATAACGTGCTTTTCCTCATGCTCTGTACCTTCGCCACCTTCTGAGACATGCCCGGCAGACTCCTCATCCGACACGTAAAGGAACTTGTTCCAGCCGCATTTAGGGCATCCGCTCAATATTACTGAAGCACCGTCTGTAAAGATAGATTCGCATCTTGTGCACTTATGAGGCATTGGTCCACCGACTTAAATAAGTACCATGATATATTAAAACACTTGCGATAAGCCTGTAATAGATAGCAGGCTCATCACTCTTTAAGGTATTTACCAATCAGAGGGTCGAGTTTTCTTTTGATTTCATGCGGGATCATGGAAGGAACGGTAGTGATGGCTCCCTTCAGGGCATCCTTGCACATACAATGCTGCTCAAAACTGAAATTTTCAAGAGATGAAACGATTATGTCCTTTACAGCAGCCTCGTTCTTCATGGCATTTTCAATGATAACTTCAATGGTCACATCTTCCTCATGCCATACATCGTAATCTGTTACCGTAGCGATCATGGAATAGCATATCTCAGCCTCACGGGCAAGCTTTGCCTCAGGTACAGCAGTCATGCCGATAATATCAAAACCAAGTGCCTGGTATACGCGGGATTCCGCCCGGGTCGAGAACTGCGGACCTTCCATACAAACATATGTACCGCCTTCCTTCACATTATAACCCTTTGACCTGGCAACATCCACTATGGTCTTTGAGGTTTCAGGGCAGAAAGGATCAGCAAATCCCATGTGTACGACTATGCCATCCTCAAAGAAAGTAGAAGGCCGGGATTTAGTACGATCGTATATCTGGTTTGGGATCACTATATCCATGGGCTTGAACTCTTCCCTGAGGCTGCCAACTGCCGATGCCGCAATTATGCGCTTCACACCGAGTTTCTTAAGCGCAAAGATGTTGGCTCTGGAATTAAGTTCTGAAGGGGAGATCCTGTGACCTACACCATGTCGTGGAAGGAAACAAACGATCCTGTCACCATGTTCACCTATTGTTATGGAATCGGACGGTTTTCCAAAAGGCGTATCGATGTCCACTTCACGTACATTGTCCAGCAGATTTGCGTCATATATACCGCTTCCGCCAATTATTGCAATATCAGCTTTTTCCTGCATTGTATCTCTCTCACCTTAGATAAGTTTCCAGTATTGTCTCCCATCTTCACTCACAGAGCTTACAATTCCCCTGCGGTGCATCTCTCCCATTACTTCAGGAAGCCTGCCCGGCTGGGCTATCTCAAACGCAAAGGAATCAAGTGAGTGGTACATATAGAGACCATGCCTGATAGCAGGGACATCCCAAATACCCCGGTCCTCTTTTTTCATGAGCGTTGAGATGAGATCGATCATATCTTCAATAAAATTCCATGGGAAAACGACCCATGCCCATTCCTCAAGGCGCTCACCGCAATAATCAGGGTCGAACTGTGAGGAATCGAGGTATTGAAGGGTTGCGGTCCTCACTTCTTTAGGATTCTGTTGCTTTACATATTCGACAGAATGTATAAGGCTCTTGCCGGTATCAGCAATATCGTCAACTATCAGTATATTCTTCCCGGAAACAGAGTTGTCAGCAAGAGGATACTTTATCAAAGGCTCGTCACCTGCAAGCGCAGTGCCCAGGTAGTGCTCGATCTTAAGGCTTGTGAGATCATCAAGTCCCAGAAAATCACACAATACACGACCAGCAAACCATCCGCCCCTTGCAAGGGCAATTATCATATCCGGTTCATATCCGGAAGCTTTCACATCATTCGCAACTTCTCTGCAAAGGTCGTAGATATAATCCCAGTTAGTAACAACACATTTGAATTTATCAGGTAAGGCCATTATATTCTCTCCGAGATAGTATATTTAAACAGACAAGATATATATTTATTCAATAGTAAAATGAGTCCATACGCAACCTTTATCTGTAATGATATGGTTGTAGGGGTGTACCTCATTACAAAGGCATAAACGAAGCGGGGTAGGGTAGCCAGGAGATCCCGACGGGCTCATAACCCGTAGACCGATAGTTCGAATCTATCCCCCGCTACTTTTCTAATATTGCAGTTTTTTACAAGCATTAAATGGTGCTTTTTTCCAGACAACTCTGTGATTTAGATGGAGTTATCTATTGCCATATTCGGACTGGCAGCGGCAGCCTGCTGGGGAGCAGGGGATTTCAGTGGAGGAGTTGCAACAAAACGCAACGGTGTACTGATAATTGCAATCATTTCCCAGATAATGGGAATAATAATTCTCACCTCAGCGGCATTGGTATTCAGGGAGGGCATACCGCCAACACCGGATTTCCTATGGGGTGCAGCTGCCGGGCTTGCAGGCGGAACAGGACTTCTTGCACTCTATCACGCATTGTCCGTTGAGAAAATGGGAATTGTAGCACCTGTTACAGCTGTATTGAGTGCAATCGTCCCCATGACATTCGGGATAATAACCGAAGGACTGCCTGCCATAAGCCAGCTTACAGGTTTTCTTTTTGCATTCATTGGAGTATGGATGATCTCCAGGGAAGAGAAAAGCCCTAAGATAGAACTGAAAAAGATTAAGCTTCCGTTTATAGCAGGCACAGGATTCGGATTATTCATGATTCTTATCGACCAGGTGCAGACAGGTGGAGTATTCTGGCCACTTGTCGGAGCACGGATGGCATCCATTCCAGCTTTCATAATTGTAGCCAGTTACAGTAAACAGACAAAGATACCGGGCCTGAGATATTTACCCCTCATAGCACTTGCCGGACTGCTGGACACAGGCGGAAATGTATTCTATGCACTTGCTGCAAAGACGGGAAGACTTGATATTGCTGCAATCCTTACTTCAATGTATCCTGCTGTAACCGTACTTCTTGCATGGGTACTCCTGAAAGAGAGATTAAAGATACGACAGTTGGCAGGCGTATTTGCAATCATGATGGCTGTAATACTGATCACCTGAATACGAAGATAATCGGATATATAGTGTTTTCACAACAGGATTAAATATGAACTGCCCTTTAATAGAACAAAAAGAGAACTGAACAGGATGAACCTTAAATGGTAATGGATAAACTCGGGAATTCCCTGCAGGATGCCCTAAAAAAACTGGTGAAATCAGGGCGTATCGATGAACGGACCGTAAATGAGGTCGTTAAGGATATCCAGAGGGCTTTGCTACAGTCTGACGTGAACGTCAAGCTGGTCATGCAAATGTCACAGCGTATCAAGGAACGTGCACTGAAAGAGGAAGTGCCCTCCGGGATGAACCCCAGAGAACATGTACTAAGGATAGTCTATCAGGAACTTATCAATATAATCGGAAAGAGTACCGATATCCCCCTTAAACCCCAGACTATTATGATGATAGGTCTGCAGGGTAGCGGGAAAACTACAACAACTTCAAAACTTGCACGCTATTTCCAGAGGAAAGGACTTAAGCCCGCAGTTGTGTGTGCCGACACATTCAGGCCAGGCGCATACCAGCAACTTAAGATCCTCTGTACAAGGCTCAACGTCGCATTTTACGGAGAGGAAGACAACCCTGATGCAGTGGGAATTGTAAAAAGAGGTCTTGAAGAGCTTCATAAATATGATGTCCTTATAGTTGACACGGCAGGTCGCCATTCACTTGAAACTGACCTTATCGTAGAGATGGAAGAAATACATGCTATTGCTAAACCTGATTACAAACTACTTGTGCTTGACGGTGCCATTGGACAGCAGGCAAGCGAACAGGCACGTGCTTTCAATGATTCCATCGGCATATCAGGGGTGGTGATCTCCAAACTTGACGGTACCGCAAAAGGTGGTGGTGCGCTTTCAGCAGTATCCGAAACAAATTCTTCCATCGCTTTTATTGGTGTAGGCGAAACACCGGACGACCTTGAGAGATTTGAGCCTGACAGGTTCATTTCAAGGCTTCTTGGAATGGGAGACATCAAAAGTCTTATTGAAAAGGCAGAGGAAGCACTTGGCGAGGAAGACCTTGACATGGAAGCAATGCTGCGTGGCAGGTTCACTCTTAAGGACATGTACAAACAGCTTGAAAGCCTCAACAAGATGGGACCCATGAAACAGATCATGCAGATGTTACCACTTGGAGGACTTGGTGCCAAGATACCTGAGGATGCATATCAGGTAACAGGCGACAAACTCGGTCGCTACAGAGTCCTCATGGATTCCATGACAGAAGAAGAAATGCTAAACCCCAGGGTTATAGGCAGTGCCCGCATCAAGAGAATCTCAAGGGGAGCCGGCTGTGCTCCAGAGGATGTAAGGGAGCTTCTGAAATACCACAAGATGATGCAGACCGCTATGAAAGGGTTCCGTGGCGGAAAATTCAATATGCAAAAAATGATGAAGAAAATGGGAATGTGAGATTTAATAGTTCTCACATATCTCAAAGAAATTCATCAAAAGCTGTTCTCCTTTTTCTGTGTGTGCAACCTCCGGATGCCATTGCACACCAAATATAGGCCTGTCCACATGCCTCATTGCCTCATATTCACATATCTTTGACCTTGCAAGCTGTATGAAGTCCTCGGGCAACCGGACAACTTCATCAGCATGAGATGCCCAGACCGATGTTTTCGGACCCATTCCTTTAAGAAGTTCATCCTCATCAACGATCTCAACTTCAATGTCTGCATATCCGCCTGATGTGCCCGGAGCTACATCTCCGCCAAATACTTTTGCGATTACCTGATGCCCAAGGCAAATTCCAAGGATAGGCAGGTCAATGCTCTCAACATATTCGGAACAGAGTCCAGCCCTGTCCATTGTAGGACCACCGCTTAGTATGAGACCGTCGGGTTCCTCGTCAAGAAGATCATCAACAGGAGTTGTGTTGGCAACGATCTTTGTCTCCATGTCAAGATCCCTTACTGAACGATGGATAAGATGGCAGAACTGCCCATAGTTGTTGATAACAAGAATTTTTAGTTCTCTCATAGATTGTTTCCCGGATTGATTTTTGTTATAGTTAGTATTAATATTGCCATAATAGTAATTAACAATATAAGAGGGTTTCATATCTGCATTACTACCAGAACGGCTTATATTAAATAAAGAATAAATAAAATAATAGATATATATACTAATGAATAATGTTAAGTAAACGGACAAAGTAAACTAATATAAGGGAGAGGAAATTTCATATAAACCCTGAACGTAAATGTTCTCTTTGTTTCCATAGCAATGCTTACGAGGTACCATATTGGAAAATAAATTCACAGGAATATCGGGATTTGATGAGATACTTGGAGGAGGTATTACATCCCCCTCCACAATACTGATCGCAGGTAACCCGGGCAGTGGCAGGACTGTAATAGGAGTACAGAGCTTATGCGAGGCAGCAAGGAACGGAGAAAAGGTGCTCTACATATGTGTCACCACAAAATCGGAGACTTCTGTCAGAGAAGCTATCTCACACTATGAATTTTATGATGAATCATTAAATATACACACATTCAGCGCCAGTTCCGTGGAAAGGGACCCCCTTACAATGCTGGTGGAACTTGGGAATATCGTAGCGAAATTGAAACCAGACAGAGTACTGATAGATCCCGTCACACCCATAGGATTCGGTTTTCCGGAAGCTGAAAGAAGACGGTTCATGTATTCACTTAATGCTGCAATCAATGAATGGAACGCCATTGTTTACCTGACAGGGACCATGTCACAGCCTGACGTGTGTAGATCAGTGATCAGTGATATTGTAGATGGAATCGTGTATCTTTCCCAGGATATCCAACGAAGGGGAAACAAGCGCATAATTAAAATCGTGAAAATGAACCGCCCTAATTATAGCGAAGGGGAGCACACTTTCGATATATCAGACAAAGGAATAAGCATTTACCCCAGAATAAGCACCCAGACTGCTGGGCAAATATCACCGGTAACAAGGATTGATGCAGGAATTCCAGGGTTTGGTGAATTGAGCCGTGGAGGGCTCTTTGAACTTTCATCCACATTAATTGCGGGAAATACAGGCACAGGTAAAACTTTATTTGGACTTCATTTCATTGTAGGGGGAGCCATAAATGGCGAACCCGGAATAATAAGTACATTTGAGGATACACCAGCTGAATTGCGTCACTATGCTGCAAGTGTCGGGCTTGAGCTTGAAGAACTTGAAAAGAAAGGACTCATAAGGATAATTTATACGCCACCACCGGAGATCAATACCTGTCGGCACACATTCAAAATAAAAAAGGACATTGAAGAGATAGGGGCAAAAAGAATACTCCTGGATGACATATCCGGATTTGATTATGTGTTTGACGACCCGGTTGCAAAAAGAGAGCATGTTGCCAATATGATACGTGTCTTCAAAGACATGGGACTTACATCCATGCTTATCAGCGGGAACAGGACAGCCGTTAATGACGTGCTTGTATCCGAAATACCCGTATCATCGCTTGTTGATGCACTGATACTTCTCAAAAACATGGAAATTGACATGGAAATAAGGAAAAGCATGTCGATTTTGAAGATACATGGCAGTGACCATGAAAAACATCTTATTGAGTATAATATCGATTCGGAAGGAATCCACTTTGGCCAATTCCTGAAAGATATATGATCTTTTTCAGACTACTTTTTGCCAGCTACTACAAAAAACTTTAAATAATAAACCATGTTACTATGTCACATAGTAACATAGACTAATTAGACATAGAAATGTACAAAATAATACGCTACCGAGTATAAATGCTAAATAAAGAAGGTGAAAGCAAATGACAGAGATTGGTAAGAAAATCCGTATAGAAAGGATCATGCACAGGGAAAGCAGGAACATGGTAATAATTCCCATGGACCACGGATTATCAGACGGACCTATAAAAGGCCTGATAAATGTGGCAGATTCCATAAATAAAGTTGCAGATGGTGGAGCAGATGCAGTACTAATGCAAAAAGGAATCGTCACTCATGGACATAGAGGATACGGGCATGATGTCGGTCTTATAGTCCACATGAGCGCTTCCACATCCCTTGCACCAGACCCAAATAACAAGGTACAGGTCTGTTCTGTGGAAGAGGTTATGAAAATGGGCGCTGACGCAGTATCAATACATGTAAATGTAGGATCGGAAACTGAAGCAGACCAGTTGCAGAAACTCGGAAGCGTATCAGAAGAGTGCAACTACTGGGGAATGCCGCTTCTTGCAATGATGTACCCACGTGGAAAGGACATCAGTAATCCCCATGACTCTGAACTGGTTGCACATGTCGCAAGGGTTGGTGCCGAGCTTGGTGCTGATGTTGTGAAAACATTATACACAGGAGACATCGATTCCTTCAGGGATGTAGTACTTGGTTGCCCGGTACCTGTGGTAATTGCAGGAGGACCTAAAACAAATACTGATCAGGAATTCCTTGAGATGATACAGGGTGCCATGGAAGGCGGTGCAAGGGGTGTTGCAATAGGAAGGAATGTGTTCCAGCACGAGAACCCTACAAAAATTACAAAAGCCATAACAGAGATAGTGCACAATAAAAGGTCAGTTGAAGAAGCACTGGAAATGCTGAAATAACCTCAGATTGTTTTCTGTGCTTGCGGACGTGCTCATATGAATAATAAGATAATCTGGATCAAAGCCGATGAAGGCAACTGGGATGAACGCAAGGCTGTAATTACCACCGGAATGGAATCCGGAGTGGATGCCATACTGGTCAATGCTGCAGATGTTGAAAAAGTAAAGGAGCTTGGAAACGTGAAAGTAGCTGCCTTTGCATCAACTGAGGTAGAAGGAGCAGAAGTAATTGTAGTTGGGAAAGGCGGTGAAGGGGACGGAACAAAACCATTGCCACCGGACTACAGTGGTTCCCTTGATGTTACAACTGCCCTTCGCCTTAAGGGCAAGGGACTCAAGGTTGCAGGATATGTCATCATTCGCAACAAGAACTATGAGAACTTTGCAGCTGAAATGGGAAGTATCTGTGATTACCTCGTTACCATAGGCACCGACTGGCAGGTCATTCCACTGGAAAACCTCATTGCAGGGCTTCAGAAAAAGGATGTTAAACTCATTTCAGGAGTACAGACATCTGAGCAGGCAAAACTTGCATTCGAGACTATGGAACATGGTACTGATGGTGTTATGCTTGATACAAGGGACCTGAGCCAGATTAAGAAGACTGCAGAAATAGCAGAAAGAGCAGGTGTCAATGACCTTGAGATAAAGACAGCTACTGTCACAAAAGTAGAATCAATTGGTATGGGTGACAGGGTTTGTGTAGACACATGTAACCTCATGGTCAGAGGTGAGGGAATGCTTGTGGGCTCACAGGCAAACGGCATGTTCCTTGTGCACTCAGAATCAGAGGAAAGTCCCTACGTTGCATCAAGACCGTTCAGGGTTAATGCAGGGGCAGTACACGCTTATATCAAAGTTGGAGAGAAGACACGCTACCTTTCCGAGCTTAAAGCAGGCGACGAAGTCACAATAGTAAACAGTGAAGGCAAGCAGAGAACCGGAGTTGTTGGCAGAGTGAAGATAGAAAGAAGGCCACTCGTCCTTGTGGAAGCAGACCTCAATGGGAAAATAATCAAGAACATCCTACAGAATGCAGAAACAATTAAACTGGTTACAAAGGACAATGGACCCATATCTGTAACAGACCTGAAGGTTGGTGATGAGATACTTGTGCACTCAGAGGACATCGGCCGCCATTTTGGAATGAAAATAGAAGAGACCATAATCGAAAAATAAGGTGGTTGCTTGTGGTTATGATAGGAACTTTTGATCTTGATAAAAAACCAGCAATCGTCTCTGTGATAGACGATGACCCAGCCGAGAGTGCAAAAGCGGCAAAATGGCTGGGTGCTGACATACTGGAATTGAGGCTTGACCTTCTCAATTTTTCAGATTTTGGTGAAGCAAAGAAGACAATTGAAAGGATCAAAGTCAACACCAACCTCCCGTGTATTGCAACCAATAGATTACAATCTGATGGTGGTAAGTGGACAGGCAGTGAAGAAGAAAGAATTGCATTATTGACAGATGTACTGCCTTTTATTGAAGCAGTTGATATTGAGCTCAGTGCAGATGAGAAGCAGCGCAGCAAATTCATAAGTGCGGCAAAGGCAGCCGGTGTCACGGTTATTGTTTCAGCCCACGATTTCAACGCCACTCCATCGATTGAGAACATGAAGATCATACTCAACTGTGCACATGAAGCCGGTGCTGATATCGCAAAACTGGCAGTAATGGCACAGTCCAGGCAGGATGTGCTGAATGTGCTTCAGGCAACTGCAGATATGGATAAACCTGTTTGCACCATTGCAATGGGAGAACTTGGAAAACACAGCCGCATAGTTGCTCCATGCTATGGCTCACGCCTGACATACGGTGCAATTACAAAAGCCGTGGCACCCGGACAGATAAAGATACACGAACTTAAATCGGCTCTGGAGATACTCTTTTGAGAACCGTTTTTGGTGTATTCGGAAATCCAATAGCACATTCGCGGTCTCCGAATATGCACAATGCAGCATTCAGGGAACTTGGCATGGAGTGTACATACCATGCCTTCAGAGTGAGTCCTGAAAACCTGAAGAATGCAATTCTTGGAGCAAAAGCCATGGGTTTTGGCGGCGTTAACCTCACAGTCCCGCTGAAACAGGAAGCTTTGAAGATAATTGATGCTGACCCGCTGGCTAAAAGCATAGGTGCTATCAATACAGTTGATTTTAAAGATGGAATGACAGGTTACAATACAGACGGACTTGGAGCTAAACGTACCCTTGAGGAAAAAGGAGTTAAGATCAAAGGCTCCAATGTACTCATAGTAGGTGCCGGCGGTGCTGCAAGAGCCATAGCATTCCAGTTCGCGAAAGATGGAGCGAACATCACCATCTCCAACAGGACCGAGAACAAGGCAATTGACCTTGCAACAGACGTATCCACTGTTGGTTTTGCAAGAGGATGCGGACTTGACCATCTGAAAGATTTCATCAATAGCAGCGATATACTTGTGAATTGCACAACCCAGGGAATGCATCCCAAAACCGAGGGAACCATTGCAACAGCAGAGGATATGCATCCTGAACTTACAGTATTTGACATTGTTTACAATCCTCTGGAGACAACGCTCCTTAAAGAAGCAAAGAAAGCCGGTGCAAAAGCAGTAACCGGAGAAATGATGCTTGTTTATCAGGGAGCAGAAGCATTCAAGATATGGACAGGCGTAGAGCCACCAATAGAAGTTATGAAGAAAGCGGTACTGGAGGGCTTTTGAGTTTGAAAGTCCTCATCATAGGCGGTACCGGTGAAATGGGACAGTGGTTCACCTCTTTTTTCAGGAACCACTGTTACGAAGTTGTTGTCTGGGGCAGCAGCGGAAAAGTTGAGATCGCAGAGCGAATGGGAGTCGACTTTGCCAGTGACCTTGATGCTGCCATAAGTACCAGCGACATAGTAATTATAACTGTGCCCATCAACATCACCGAGAAGGTCATAAGTGAGACTGCACCAAAAATGAAGAGTGGGAGTCTCCTTATGGATTTTACATCCCTGAAACTGGGACCAACGGAAGCCATGAAGAAGTACGCACCTGAAGGTGTGGAAATACTTGGCACTCATCCAATGTTCGGACCTTCGATACCAAGTCTGCATGGTCAGATATTCATACTAACACCGATTGAAGGGCGCTGTAATAAATGGTTCCCGGTTATGCGCTCACTTTTTGAAGATAACGGCGCACATCTTGAAGTGATCAGCCCGGCTGAGCATGACAGATTTGTGTCCGTTGTGCAGGGACTGACGCACTTTGCATACATCACCATTGGCACAACCTTTGACCGACTTGATTTCAGTGTGAATGAATCAAGACGTTTCATGAGCCCGGTCTACGACATCATGCTTGATTTCGTTGGCAGGATACTTGGCCAGAACCCTTACCTCTACGCCTACATCCAGATGGAGAACCCCGAAGTAATCAAAGTCCATGATGCTTTCATGCAGCAATGCAGCGAGATATCCTCCATCGTCAGAAAAAAGGATGTCGAAGCCTTTACTGCAAAGATGAAAGAGGCGGCAGTGCATTTTGGAGACACAGCATCGGCACTGCGCAGATCGGACAAGCTAATAAATTCGAAGATAGCTGAGTTTGATGAACTGATAGATTCTATTGGACAGGAAATTGGTGTCAGGCACATATATTCAGGCGTAGTGCATACAGGGATTGTCAAGAAAGTAAGTCCTAGAGACGTTGTTCTTGAATGTAGCAGCAGGATGATACCTCTCAAAATAGAGAACATCCGCCTGTTAGATGAAGAGGAACTGCATGAGTGGAAACTCGAAAATCTCAAACATCATTTGAGAGATATATCGGTGCTGATTCCCGAGAATTCCGATGCTGAAATAATCATAGAGCTTGTTTCCTGCAATGACGACATCGTTTCAATTGAGATCATTGACAGGTATGATGGTATTGAAGGTACTGAGAGGCTGAGTGTTACATTCCGTGTTATGATAATGGGTGATGTTGAGGTTGAGAAGGTGCAGCAGGTGGTTGAGAGGCAACTGATAGGGATTGGGTGTGCTATTCGATGAAATAAAACATATATTCCAACAAGAGTACGATAAAAGGCTCTATTGATTAAAATCCCATAGAGCCTATTTTTATACTCACCAATTATGAAAAAGATTCTGCAACTGATTTAATCTCTGATTCATTAAGTGAAGAGATAATGCTAATTGTAATATTTCCTGATTGCCACTCTAGAGTTTTCATATTTCCTCCGAAAACGGAATACATCTTACCTTCAATTCCGTTAATATCAATACAACTGACATCTTTTTCAAAACAATCAATACCAGACGTTTTTCTTTCAGATAGAGTTTCCCTGACATGCATTTCATTATTCCCATTAGTATAAACAAGAGTTACTCTTTCATAAGGACTTGAAAAACTACCATATATAAATGATAAGTATTGGGAATCCATACTAGAGGAAACAACTGTATGGTTGAGTTTGTACCCTTTTGGCACATAAGCTGGAGTGAGGATTTCAAAAGTAACCTTTTTTCTTGAGTCTTCCAATTGCATCTTTTCCAATTTTGGATTGAAATGCTCTTCTTTCAGCACCACTAATTTTGATTCGTCCGGTACCTCAAAATCAAACTCATGTTCCGGAATATCAGAATTTATTTTTATGTCTTTGATACTTACTACAAATAGAACATCTCCATTTTTAGTAGAAGCTTCATATCTTATAATCATCCAATTTTTCTTATCAACCCAGATCTTTGATTTTCCTCCTATTGTTTCATTGCTATCAGTCGAAGGAATTAACTCAATTACATACACATCTTTTCCATTTATAATATCAGATTCTACAAGAGACGATGACATTCCGTTAAGCGTTTCATTTAAAAACACAGAATAATGATTTGGTTCAAATAACATGTAATCATCTGAAGTATTGTGCAATAATTTTATAAAAACGAGGTCATACTCATCATCATAAATTAATTGCATGCTTCGATTGGAAATCATTTCAATCCCGGGATCAATGTTTGATGTTTGAAAAGTACCTTTCATAAACATGGGCTTTTTCCAAATGATACCATACTTATATTTTTCCGTATTGTTGCCATTCAAATCTGAATTAACATGCATTGTATAGGAATAATCTTCAAGGGAATCTGCCCTCATATGTACTTTTGACAAAATATCATCAGTGTCAATTTTTTCATCACACCCTAATGATAAAGTACACAGAATTGCCAAGGCAAAAACCAATGTTATCTTTTCAAATTCAAACTTCATATAAGCCTCGAATTACGATAAAAACACACATATATACAATATGTGGTTAATTCAAATGTTTTTTATGAGTAATAATTATTATGCTCAATCTTCAAACTGTTAGTAATAAGCATTATAATTTGGCTCCTGCAGAGGTTGCAACATTATTGGTACAGACGATCGTCTTGAGTCCGCCACCCTTTGCAATGGTGATAAGTGCATCGATGTTTGCCAGTGTAGGGTGGCATAATCTTAATGAGTAAAAGGGATACATATAAAGGTTTAGGAGAAAACGAAAGGACCAGTGTGATCTAGCGACATCAGCTGTAAGCTTAGAACATGATATCATTTCGGATAATCGTTTCTGACTCTGTACAGATAATACTGTCATGGCAATTCTCACATAAGTTTCACAGGGCAAATATTATCAGTCACCTGCGCCTACATCAAATAGTGATAATGTGAAAGGCCCATCTCCAGTACCCCAACAATACCTACGGTTTTTTAAGATAGGAATTTTCTTTACCGCTGTTTTTGGAATGTACCTGGGAATCCAGGGACTCTATCTTATAATAGTGGACAGGAACTTCATATCGGGCATACCACTCTTCATTGCCGCACTCCTGATAGCACCACCGCCTATCGGCATAGCCAGGATGATGAAAGAGCAGTTCAATATCCCTCTCTCAATAAACGTGAGGGTTATAACTGCAACCATGATGCTATTGATTGCATGGCTGAGCCTGCCTTGAAAAAAGTAAAAAAAAGTGATCAGACCTTGCTTACAAGGTCCTCAAGTGCAGCCTTTGGGTCAGCAGCTTTTACTATACCTGATGCCAGAAGGACACCAACCGAACCAAGTTCCAAAGCTGCTGCGAGGTCTTCTCCTTTTGATATACCTGCACCACAGAGAACCTGTACGGCAGGGTTGACTCTTTTGACAGCTTCCACAGAACCTGTTACAATTCCAGGATCTGCTTTTGATACAGGAATACCGGAACCGATAAGTTCTGGTGGTTCCACTGCAACATAATCGGGGCCAAGTACTGCTGCTGCTGCTGAGGTTGCAACGTTATTAGTACAGACTATGGTCTTAAGACCAGCGCCTTTTGCAATCGTGATGGATGCATCAATGTTTGCAAGGGTAAGGCGGCATTCTGAATGGTTTAGAAGAGTTCCAACTGCGCCTGCGCCTTTGATGGACTGGATGAATGCATGTCCTGTAAAGCTGCCTGCTCCTATCGGGTCAAGACTCTGTGCGTAGACTGGCAAGTCCACCTGGGATGCAACACGGTAGATGTCACAGAACTGCGGTGCAACACCAATCTCAATCCCTGAATCATCTGCAACTTCCTTGCATGCCTGTGCGACCTTTACGGCGCCTTCACCTGTGCCCTCAAGATATGTCTTAAGGTTCAGGACAATTAATGTAGAACTCAAATTTGATCACTCCAATACGAATTTATCAGTATAAAGGCGAACAGAAGTATAAAGGTAACTGTAAGAAAAGAAAAACGAAAATAAGCTTTGCAGAAATCTTCTGCATATAAAACCACGGATAAACGCTGATGCACGCAGATACATTTTCATCTGTGTTTGTCTGCGTTTATCTGTGGTTCACAATTCAGTAATAACAGATATTCTACAAATCCTAATAAAAGAAAAGCGTATGGGATACCACACGCTTAGAAGTCGGTCATTACTCTGAACTGGTCGATCTCAGGGTTGTTAAGGCCTTCAATGAATTTTTCTGCGACCTGTCTTACATCCTTTGCATTGGTTATAGCCCTTCCGACTACAAGGATGTCAGCACCTGCTGCAAGTGCATCCGGCATTGTGTCGATACGTACACCACCAGCCACTGCCACCAGTATCTTTGGTGAGAGTGCCTTGATAGCTTCGATACTTCCCCATGCATGTGCAGTGCCCTCGATATCGATACCGCGATGCAGTTCAACTACATCAGGCAGTACATCGAGCTTCTTGAGTACAGCTACAGGGTCATCACAGTTGAGTGTGTCCATGAAAGCATAGATACCTGTCTTGTGGGCTTCCTCGATAACTTTGTTCACGGTTGCTATTGGTGCAAGTGCAGAAACTACGATTGCGTCCGCTGTTGCGTCTGCCACCATGCGTGCTTCAAGGTTTCCTGTATCAAGGGTCTTAAGATCTGCAACTATGAATGCATCCGGGCGGATCTCCCTGAGCTTTGAGATGACATCCACACCATAACGTTTGATGAGAGGTGTACCTGCTTCCAGGATAACATGGTCGCTTTTTGGGATCTGGCTGACAATGCTGAGGATTGCGCTGATGTTCGGATTGTCAAGTGCAACCTGCAGGTATGGCGGGTTCCAGAGTCTGGATACCTTGAATCCCATAACTGCGTGACCCATCCTGTCCTTCTCCTTAAGTACAGTGGCAACATCAGGAAAACCATCTATTGCACGTTTCACAGCCAGTTTTGCTGCTCCGTAGTTATATCTGTATATCTTGTTGTAATCCTTTGCTTCAGGGTGGATGAAAACACTTGCCACAACAACGAGATCTTCAATGTCCATGTCACCAAATGCTCCTTCTTCAAGGGCATCTGCAATTGCCTTGGATACAGCAGCCTGTGCCGGGCCAAATATCTGGGCAGCCTGAGCCATATTCTTCACTGTGACCTTTGGAACGATGAGTGTTGCAGGCTTTGCAGGAAGGTTTGGACGAATTACTGAAAGCAGAGGTGTGTGACCTGCTGACAACTGTGTTAAACCATTTGCGAATGCCTGACCAACAGGACCGTCTTTGTTTCCGATCATAAGGTCAATGTGTGCGAGTTCTGGTGCCTCACCTATTAATGCTTCTCCGATTAGTAACATAATTCACCTACGTATTCTTGATAATATTCGTTTATTAATACTATAATGATAATATGAAATTTATCAGTTCTTGTGCAAAACCAGTGCTTTTTATATTAGAGTTACGGCATAGAACACAAGATTTGTGCTTTATATAATATATATCGATAAATAGTTTGTTAAAGCTATTATCCTTATTTTATTCCTGTTTTGAAAAACGTAGAGCCTTTTAAGGCACAGTATACATCAAGCAGGAAAAGTAGAACTTGCTGAAAAATATATCGATTTTTTAAAATATATCCTGGCTTATAACAATTAAATGATGGAAGATGAGAAACAAAGACTATGGCTTCAGAAAGAAGCCATGACGTGGGAGAATGATGGCATAATCAATGACGCACAGTTAAACGCAATATTGTCAAGATACGATATGCCTAAAGATTCCATTGATGAAAATGCAACTAAAAAGGATGGAACATCACAGACCATTCAGGTAATGTCAATACTTGGTGCCTTACTTGTTGGAGTAGGAGCCATCCTCTTTGTTGCCGCTAACTGGAAAGAACTTCCCACTTTTGCAAAACTGCTACTTCTGTTCGGTACGACATACTCCACATATTTTGCAGGCTGGAATTTGAAATACATGAAGGCTACTCGTCCTAAACTGGGAGAATCATTACTTTTTCTTGCCTCGCTACTGATAGGCGCAACAATATTCCTGAATGCACAAATATTCAATGTCAATGCAGATGCACACTGGCTTTTACTTGTATGGCTAATAGCAATACTGCCCTATGGATATGCATTCAATTCAAGCAGCATCCTTTTTCTGAAAATATTCGTATTTGCACTGTGGACTATCTTTTATGTAGGACAGAATACAGAACTTTTTGTGAGTTCCTTTGGCATCTTCATGTTCTACCTATTGTTAGGCATCAACCTGTACGGACTTGGGCAGATGCACCTTCGATTTGAACGCTTTTCACACTTCAGGGAATTATACCAGGGGTCAGGACTATTCTTCATCCTTATATCATATTTCTACTTCTCACTGGAAACACCATTCAGACACACACTAACACGCATAACACCTTTGACAGGGACGCTTCAGGCACTTTTTATCCTGTTCATGTTGATCTCGGTCATAATGATAGTACAGAGTGCCCTGATGTGCAAAAAGCACGAGAATCGCAAATACGAGTTTATTGTGCTCATACTTACATTTACAGGCATGCTTGCCATCTGGATGCTGACCATATTCAAAGATTCAATCAAAGTCTCGCAGGTTCAAGATTACGGACTGACCCAGCTGGAACCCGGCATAGCCACATTGCTATTCATCTTCTTTAATCTCATGTACTTCATCCTCACCATAGGGAGCATACTAATTGGATACTACAGATCAATATTGTCATTTGTCAATATAGGAATGGGGTTTTTCATGATCGGAGTATTGCACCTGTACTTTACTACATTATACAGGTCTTTGCCCAGATCCCTTGCATTCATTGTCGGTGGACTGATCCTTCTATTGTTTGGAGGGTACATGGAAAAGAAAAGGCGCATCATAATAAATAATATAAAAGAAGGTGACAGCGCATGAACCAAAAACAATTGCTTTTACTGATGGCATACTCACTGATAGTCATATCACTGATATTCCTGCCTAAATATGCTACATTGAACAACGGGAAAGAAATTGTACTGAAAACTGAACCTCTTGACCCAAGAGATGTATTCAGGGGAGATTATGTAATCCTCAGTTATGAAATGTCTAGCTTGAACCTTAATGAAACACCCTATGACTATGCATTCATGGAAGGTGAATTGATATATGCAGTACTCTCCGAGAAGGAAACATACTGGACCATAGATTCAATAAGCCACGCAAAAACTGCCGTTGAGGATAACGATGTCTGTATGAAAGGAATAGTTACCAGAAATGAAGGCGATACCATAATGATTGAATGGGGTATAGAGAGTTATTTCGTACCTGAAGGAGAAGGGCGACAGATCCAGGAACAAATAGAAAATGTTTCTGTGATAGTTTCAGTTGATACGGATTGCTCTGCTGTGGTCAAACAGCTTTTGCTTAATGGTGAACGGTTGGTTTCAAATGAAAAACATGAGTGAAACACATTGTATGCTACAATTCAAAAGAGTTCAGATCATCTTAGGACAGATATCATCCATTATACACTCATCACATTTTGGACCTACTGGCCGGCAAATATTCTGCCCGAACAGCACCATTAGCCCGTTGATATCCTTCCAGTCCTGTTTTGAAACTACCTTTTCAAGCTCTTTTTCGGTTTCATCCGGATAGGAAGTTTTAACCAGACCCATGCGGTTGGATATCCTGTGTACATGAGTATCCACTGCAATAACATCCTGCTCGAATCCATAGCCAAGCACACAGTTGGCGGTCTTTCTACCTACTCCAGGAAGTTTCAGGAGCTCATCCATACTGTCTGGGACCACACCACCATAGTCCTCCAAAATAATGCGGGAAATGTCGATGATCCTCTGGGCTTTCACCCTGTAGAAACCCACATTTTTAATAAGTTCCTGTATCTCATCCACATCTGCTCCTACCATTTTCTGAACAGTACCAAAAAAAGCAAAAAGCTTCTGGCTTGTGGGTATGGTCACTTCATCACGGGTGCGCTGGGAAAGAACAGTTGAAATGAGAAGATAGAAAGGATCCCTGTTAATATGGAAATAACCATCAGGATACAATTCCCTGAGGCGTGAGACTACATCTTTGACATACATTAAATAATGGAGAAACTCCGGAATATAAAATACTTTTCAGGAAGGAAGTAAAAGGGATAAGCTATCGAATGTTCTCTTGGTTGTATTAAAAATATGAAATAAAACTGCACAAGCCTATTAAGATATACCTTTACGTTTATAATATGGCGGCAGCAATACGTGGACAGTTGTACCTGCACCTTCATCACTTTCAATCCATATACTACCGCCATGCACCTCAGTTATTGTCTTACTGACGTACAGGCCCAGGCCAGTTCCACCATACTTCCTTGAAATAGAACCGTCTATCTGGTAAAAACGCTTGAAAATATTGGATAGTTCGTTATGCGGTATACCTATTCCGGAATCTTTTACAAGAACATGGACATTCCCCCTGTCCTCAAACACACGGATAAGAACTTCCGAACCATTGGGACTGAATTTGATAGCATTGTCAATTACAGACCTGAAAATATAAGGTATGTACTCCACATCCCCGTTTATCAAAGGTAGATTGTCTTCAAAATCAAGTAGAAGTATCAGATTTTTGTCCTGTGATCTGAATGAAAAATAATCGACTACTTTGTTCAGACTGTCCACAATCCTCATAGGATCCAACCTGTAACTCACTTTACCCGATTTGACAATGCTCATGTATATTAGTGAGTCCATCAGGAAGCTTAAGTGATCATATTTCTCAAGAACGACCTCCATAGCATGTTTCTGCTTGGAGTTAAGAGGACCCAGCACCTCATCATAGACAAGCTCACTATACCCTTTAATAGAAATGAGAGGAGTCTTGAGTTCATGACTTAAGTTAGAAAGGAATTCATCTTTCATCCTGTCAAGAGATTTGAGGTCCTCATTTTTTTGAGATAATTCCTTTGCATACAGACTAATTTCATTTTCAGCTTTCTTGCGCTCGGATATATCACGGGTTACGCCAAGGAAGAACTGAAAATTGCCCTCATTATCATAGACCGGGGTCGCAATTGCTTCAGTCCACACCCGTGATCCGTTCTTATGGTATTGTTCCAATTCAAACGTTTCTGAATAATTGGAATCACCTCCTTCCAATTTATCATAAAATCTATTCATTGCATCAATTATTGTGTTCTTATGCTCCGGGGGGAAAATCTCATCAAAGGTCTGGATGGCAACTTCCTCAGGTGTATATCCCCTTAATTTAAAAACTGAAGGACTGGTATACGTGAATTGACCTTCTTTACTTAAGGTCCATATAACATCATTTGTATTTTCAGCAAGAAGACGGAATTTTTGTTCACTTTCCCTTAAGATATTTTCAGAATGCCTTCGTTCACTTATGTCCCTCACATTACACAAAAGAGCACACATACCATTATATTCAATAACCCTTACACCCATTTCAACAGGAATACGGGAACCGTCTTTTTTCAAATATGTGAGCTCGAATCGATTATATTTGTTTTCCGTGATGTCTGCTAATCTTTCATTGCAGATGCCATGATATTCAGGAGCTACAAGGTCATGCCTTGACAACAGTAGCAACTCTTCAGTACTATAACCTAGCATCTGGCATGCAACTGAATTTGAATCTATAACATTACAATCAAAATCAAAGACAATAATTGCATCCGCAGCATTTTCAAATAACATCCTGAATTTCTCTTCAGATGCTTTCAGTTTCATAGAAGCCTGTCGCTCTTCAGTTACATCTGCACCGGAACTGAGTATCCCTATGATGCTTCCATCTGAATCCCGGAGATAGTTATTATTCCAGCGGATGATCTTTTTTTCCTTTTTCTTCGTAAGAATATAGTTCTCAAAATGTTTTACTTCATCAAGATTACCTTTCATTACGTTACTAAAAACATAGGACACCGCATCCTTATCTTCATGAGGGACACACATTTTTACCCAGTCTTTGCCTATTAGTTCGGATTCGTCGTACCCGAGAACCTGACAGCATTTTTTATTTGCAAGCTTTATTGTACCATCACTGCTAAAAGCAGTAATGATACAGCCTGCAATATCAAGATAATTCTGTGCCCTGTCTCTTGCACAGACCAGTTCATCATACAAACGCTTGCTTTTTAAAAGATTGCGTACCCGGGTAAGTACCTCAACCCTGTCAATTGGTTTGACAAGGAATTCATCCGCACCTGCCTCAAGCCCTTCCAGCCTGTCATCTTTTGATGAAAGGGCAGTGACCATAATTACCTGGATCAGCTGAGTTGACTCTGAAGCTTTGAGTCTGCGACACACTTCATAACCATTCATGCCAGACATCATTATGTCAAGCATTACGAGATCTATCTTTTCAGAATTTATAATATCAAGGGCATCTTTACCATTATAAGCTGTACGAATAATATAGTCCATTGAAAGAAAAGCTTCCAGAAGTTTTACGTTTAGATGGTCATCATCAACGATCAGAATGGTATATACGGGTTTGCTGTCCATATTATATAGACCTTGTATGAATACAAATTATATATGCTTTATATGATAGCGATTCAATTTCATTTTAATAGTACAATGGGGATTTGTTAGTCCTGAGTATTTGCCCTATACTAAATATACATTACATTATTATATAATTTTGTGAGCAATCGTTGATTATGTGATTTAATAAAGTTACTAAAGTGTGTGTTGTATTGTTGATTATCATAAGTCATGATATACTACCAAGAAACAGTTACAATATCGTATTTTCGGACCGAATTGTTTAAACAATTAAAATAAGAAGGAAAAACTATATATAACGTGCCAGTTCATATAAATAAATATATATTACCAAAGATAGTAAAACATTTTAAGGGGATAGATATGGCACAATTCGAAATTGATGAAAAATCACTGAAACAAAATTCGTTGCTTATACCTATTGCAGTGATCGTTGGAACCCTTTTAGCAATCATTACGTATACTTATTTAGAGCCTACAACAGCGTTAATTACTATATTTTCAGGCGCCATCATTGTAGCCTTGATCACTTACAGCCTCCTAAGAAAAAAGAACAATCCATAAGTTCATTCCGAAAGAAAGTAACGACAGATTTATAGAGAGGCAGACGTATTGTTTTCTAGTCTGGGCTCGTGGTCTAGCTGGTCATGACGTCGCCTTCACACGGCGGAGGTCCTGGATTCGAATTCCAGCGGGCCCACTATCGTTTTCTAATTCAGTGTTGCTATAGACTATTTTGATTATTGTTTTTGAGGAGATGAGCAGGCGGGAATCGAAAAAATGAATTTACTCCCCTCACCAACCTTACTTTCAACCCATATCCTGCCTTCATGAAGTTCAACAAATTTTTTTACAAGGGATAGTCCAAGACCTGTCCCCGCATACTCATTTGTGGCATAAGAATCAAGTTGTCTGAATGGCTGGAAGAGTTTATCGATATCCCTTTTCGGGATGCCAATGCCCGTATCCCTTACACTGACCCGGACATTGTTACCATCACATCGTGCATGTATCGTCACAGAACCCTTGCGGGAAGTAAACTTAATGGCATTGCTTCCAAGGTTATACAAAATCTGTTTGAACTTTATTTTATCTGCATTGATGGTTCCAAGCTGGGAGTCAACCTCAACGTCCAGACGGATATTTTTCTCCATGGCAAGAGGAGAGATTAGTGTCTTTACCTCATTAACAGCATCAGAAACTGAGAAAAACTCATACTGTAGCTCCATTTTACCAGCTTCAACCTTTGAGAGGTCAAGCACATCGTTAATAAGTTTCAGTAAATGTTTACCAGCATCCGAGATGTGATTCACATATCGTACTTGCTTTTCATCCAGAATGCCAAACGTTTTATCGAGAAGTATGTCCGAGAAACCTATGACCGATGTGAGAGGAGTCCTTAACTCATGGCTCATGGTCGCCAGAAATTCATCCTTACTTCGGTTTGCAGCCTCTGCAACTATTTTTGCGTGTAGCAGCGCATCCTCAGCCATTTTTCGTTCAGTAATATCCTGAATAGTACCTATAACCGTATTCCCTTTAGCATAATACTCCGCAACAGAATGAATATCACGGATAGCACCATCATTTGACCTTTTTATCTTAAATAGAACATCGTATGGAGTTTGTTCTCTGATTAGGCTTTTTAAAGTTTCATCCAGCATCGGACGATAGTCAGACAATGGTATTTGCTGTATATCATCGATCGTAATAGTCTTTGTATTAAGACCATATATCCGGAAAGCTTCCTCCGAGGCAAAAACATTGCCTGAATTCAGATCAATGCCCCAACTCCCTATATGTCCTACTTTTTGTGCAGTCCTGAACTGCATTTCCCTTGTTCTCAATTCATCTTCTGCCAGCTTGCGCTCAGTAATATCATGGATAACTGAATACAACAGGTTTTGTGAATTGACAGTCACCGGGCTGCTATAGACTTCTACATCCCGGATATCCTCGTTTGCAAGCTTATGCTTGAAAAGGAAATAATTCCTCTTTTCATTTACAGCATTTTGCATTTCAGCCTGAATACCTTCCTGAGAGAGAGTATTAATTTCATGTATTTTCTTACGGGTTATTTCTTCCAGTGGCCATCCGTAGTATTTGCAGGCAGCAATATTAGCATCGATTATCTCAAAGTTCTCAGGATTAATCACAAGCATAACTGCCTTATTATGTTTGAACAAAGATCTGTAGGTATCTCCCTTTTCCAGGAAGAATTTATCAGTAAGAGTAAGACCAGTGATATCCTTTAAAATAAAAATGAAAAAATGGTCAGGATACTCTACATAAGCTGCAGTCACTTCCAGATCCACAAGCCTGCCATCCTTTGTACGATGGGTTAATTCGAAATGACCTTTGCTTTGTTCTATGATCGAAACCAGATTACCAACCAGATCGTCCCTGCACTCACTTGCATCCAGATCCTTCAGTACCATCCCCAGAAGTTCTTCACGGGAATAACCACTGAGATGACAGTATGCCTCGTTTACTTCCAGTATTTGCCCACTGTAAGATATGCACAAATATCCGCCAATCTCAGATATCACAGAGTCTGTAATGGAGGGGTCATCGACTGTACCTTCCTCCGGGATTGGATCCAGTTCATCCGAAGATTCATCCATTCGAACCATCCGGCTTTGCCCCGATATAGCAATTATAATCAAATGACAAACGACACACTTGATCGACTAAATTTAAACAATAATAAAGACCCACAGATGCAATACTAAGTAATTTGACCACCCATTACCATTATTGGTGTGCCATATTATATGAATATGCTTTTATTGAACAGATAATCTGGACATAAGACCGTCATAAATAAAGAAGTCTTGATCAAATAAAACAGAGAGGATTTTTAAATCAATCCTCTAAACAGAAATGCCACTTCATTTCGGTAGGCGTACCTTCAGGGATTTGGGCCATATATTCCTCTTTGTAATGAGGAAGATCTGCACTTACATATTTAGGGAAAACAAGAGACACTTCTTTCTGATAAGTAGTCCCGTCTGGACTCAAACTCACACGGAAAAGAAGCTCAGGCCTGCTCCCATATTTTACAAGATCCGTACTGCTCACTTCATTCACTCCTTCAAATTTCCTCTTTTGCAATTCGTTACAAGCTCCCATACCCACCCCTTGGTATACACCGTGGAAGAAGGATAATGGAAACATCTTCAAACTCACCACACTATAGATAAGTGGTAATACATATAAATTAATTGGTTTACAATAGTATGTATTAAAGATAATACACGCTCGTGCAGAAAACAAGATTCCAAATAATTATATCCAATCAAATAAACCTACAACCATGACCCTCTTATCAAGGAATGAGCTCAGAGCAATGATCAACCGCGACATACCACTCGTTGAGAAAATGATAGACACTGAAACCCAGCTTCAGCCAAACAGCGTAGAACTTACTCTCAAAAGCATAGAGACATTTAGCAACGCCGGAGCAGTAGATTTTGATAACAGTGAAAGGGAAACCCCATCTACTGTGCCAATAGATTTCGATGACAGCGGGTGGGCGCAGCTTGAACAGGGAACATATAAGATTACTTTTAACGAAATTGTTAACATCCCTCTTGACCTTGCGGCTATCGCCAGGCCAAGATCGACCCTCCTTCGGTGCGGTGCAAATATAGGAACAGCGGTCTGGGATTCAGGATACAGAGGCAGGAGCGAATCAATGCTGGTTGTACACAATCCATATGGATTCAGGCTGAAAAGGAATGCCCGTGTTATGCAATTATTATTCTTCAACCTCCATAGTGAACTTGCAGAGGGATATTGTGGCAAATACCAGCATGAGAACCTGTGACACGACTCCCTTATTCACGTTAGGATTATCTATAATTAGAGCAATGACGCAATCATGAGTGAAATTGGCAAATCTGTCAGGATGGAAAGGATCTTCGACCGCAATACAGGCAATACTATAATAATCCCTATGGACCACGGCGTTGGTGCCGGCCCTATAAAAGGAATCATAGATCTGCCTACCACAGTCAACAAGGTTGCAGATGGAGGAGCAAATGCAGTACTGGGACACATGGGTCTTCCAAAGCACGGACACAGAGGATATGGAAAAGACATAGGGCTTATCATTCACCTGTCAGCATCAACATCCCTTGGACCTGACCCGAACCACAAGGTTCTCGTTACAACAATTGAAGAAGCTATAAAAGTAGGTGCTGATGCCGTATCCATTCACGTGAATGTAGGTGCGGAAGATGAAGCAAAAATGCTTCAGGATATGGGATATGTTGCCCGCCAGTGTGACGAATGGGGCATGCCATTACTTGCTATGATGTATCCAAGAGGCGCAAAAGTAACTTCCGAACACGACGTAGAGTATGTCAAACATGCAGCCAGGATTGGAGCAGAACTTGGTGCTGATATTGTCAAGACAAATTACACTGGCGACATCGACTCTTTTAAAGAAGTGGTCATGGGATGCCCCGTACCAGTAGTTATTGCAGGCGGTCCAAGAATGGATACTGAAAAGGAGCTTCTTGAAATGGTATACGATTCGCTTCAGGCAGGAGGAAAAGGTGTTGCCATTGGAAGAAATGTATTCCAGTCAGATGACCCTACAAAGCTTGTGTCATACATTTCCAAAATAGCACACAAAGGAATGACCGTAGAAGAGGCACTTGAATCTGAATAATTTGAAAGGTTTATGCTCCAGTGGAAACAGGGGGGTTTTGTTTGGTTTCCACACATACATTCTTTTTTACAATGTCCTGCCTTACAAGATAAATTGCCATAACCGAAGAGATTGCCCAAATATAAGAGAAACTAAGCATTCGAAGATCTTACCATAAAAAAAGACAGTAAGAGCAAGGCCAGTGTTGAAATGACCAATTGAATCATATAAGATGGTGGTACGATATGATATGATTTGATTGAGATTCGACCTTGCTCAAACATACGATGTATGAACATGCATATAAGATTAATGAAACCACTTTTACATAATAACGCCATTATTTAAGAATTATATGTTCATGATGTTTTCAAACTACTTTCGTTACCATTAAATGTAATGGACATATCGATGGATTCATAATAATACAATAATTCAGAGGAAACTCTATGGATAAATATGAGCAGGTAATAGAAATGGCGAAACGCCGGGGGTTCTTATGGAACTCTTTTGAACTTTATGGCGGTACAGCCGGATTTTACGATTACGGGCCTCTTGGGAGCACCCTGAAACGAAGAATCGAGCAGATATGGAGAGAAACATATGTTGTCCAGGAAGGCTACATGGAGATCGAGGCACCCACTGTAGGTATAGAAGAAGTGTTCATTGCATCCGGACATGTAGGCGGATTCTCAGACCCTCTCTGTGAGTGTAAGAACTGTGGCGAAGCCTTCAGGGCGGACCATCTTGTGGATAAAATAGTAGCGGTGGCAGATACGCTCAGTGACAAGGAACTGGACAAAGTAATCAGGGAAAACAATGTAAGGTGTCCAGAATGTGAAGGTGAGCTTGGCGAGACATATGAATTTAACCTTATGTTCAAGACGCAGATAGGTCCAGGCTCAGGCAGACAGGGATATATGCGTCCTGAAACCGCACAAGGAATGTTCGTGGACTTTTTGAGGCTTGCCCGCTTCTACCGCGATAAACTCCCATTCGGTGCAACCCAGATTGGAAAATCATACCGTAATGAGATATCCCCAAGGCAGGGAGTCATAAGACTGAGAGAATTCACACAGGCAGAAGCAGAGATATTCATCGACCCAAATGATAAGAAACATACCAATTTCAGCCGGTTTGCTGATACTTTGGTCAACCTCTATTCAGATGAAGCCCAGGACAGAGGAATTGTCGATAAGATGTCACTTGCTGAAGCTGTAGAGAAAGGAATTATAGCTCACGAGTTCCTGGCATACCAGATAGGACTTACCAATCATTTCCTCCAGCGTGTAGGAATAGTAGCCGACAAACTCAGGTTCAGGCAGCATAAGAAAGATGAGATGGCACACTATGCGATCGATTGCTGGGATGCGGAGATAGAGACAGACAGATTCGGATGGGTCGAAGTGGTTGGAATCGCAGACAGGACCGATTACGACCTGAAGGCGCATGCTGCTGTCAGCAAGACCGAGCTTTCTATTTACAGAGAATACAGTGAGCCTAAGATGGTCACCCAGTTCGTGGTCAAACCCAATATGGGAAAACTCGGACCGCTCTTTAAAGGCAAGGCAAAAGATATAGCTGAGGCATTGAAAGCTATGAGCGTGGAAGAGCTGGAAAAAGATAACATCAAAGTAACAGTAGATGGGGAAGAGCTCATAGTTCCAAAGGAAATCGTTGAGTTTGCAGAAGAGACTGTGAAGATCAGCGGAGAGAACATCATCCCCCATGTAATAGAACCATCCTACGGAATTGACAGGATATTCTATTCCACCATGGAACATGCCTTTGAAGAAGAAATGGTTGCCGGAAAGGATGACACGGAAGAAGAAGAAGCAAGGATAGTAATGAGACTTAAAAAAGAGGTCGCACCTGTCCAGGTAGCTGTCCTTCCACTTCTTACAAGAGAAGAACTCATTACTCCTGCAAAGAATGTGGAGATTCAGATCAAGCAGAAAGGACTGCTTGTATCCTATGACGACTCCGGCACCATTGGAAGACGCTACAGGAGAAATGATGAGATAGGAACACCTTATTCCATCACCATCGACTATGACACACTTGAAGACAATACTGTGACCATAAGGGACAGGGACAGCATGAAACAGGTCCGTGCTCCTATTGAGGGGATAGCAGACCTGCTCTATGAAATGATATACATTGGCAGGGATTTTGAGAGTGCCGGAAAGGCACTCTAAATACTTTCACCTTGCTTAGCTCAGGTTTAAAAGTCTGAAGAGTGTATATATGGCAAACCTAGAGCCATAGACATGCCGGAATACATAAGACACCCTTTGATAAAATCAGATACCGTAGAGCAGCGGCTATACCAGCTTGATCTGGCAGGCAAAGCACTTGATACATCCACATTGGTTGTACTTCCAACAGGCCTTGGCAAAACTGTCATATCCATGCTTGTAATGGCCTCGCGGCTTGAAAAATACGGTGGCAAGGTGATGGTGCTCTCACCTACAAAACCACTTGTTGAGCAGCACGCTTCTTTCTTTAAAAATGTGTTCAATATTCCGGAAGAGGAAATACTGACATTTACAGGCAGTGTTAATCCTGATAAAAGATCGGAATTATGGAATAAAGGAAAGGTCATTATATCAACCCCTCAGGTAATTGAAAATGATATCCTCACAAAAAGAATAAGCCTTGAGGATGTCACTCACATAACCTTTGATGAAGCACACAGGTCAGTTGGAAATTACGCATATACATACATCGCTGAGAAGTACTTTGAAACCGCAAAAAATCCTCTGTGTCTTGGGATCACAGCAAGTCCCGGAAGTTCTGATGAGAAAATAGCAGAGGTTTGCCAGTCACTGCATATCGAATCTGTTGCAGTGAAAACAGAAACAGATAAAGATGTCACCCCATATATCCACAAAAAAGATATCGAATGGATGCGCATCGATCTGCCTGACGGGATGAAGGAGATAAAGGACTTGCTTGACAAAGTACTTGAGGACAGGTTCAAAAAACTGATCGAGCTTGGATACCCCATACACAACCAGAAATATGTCTCAAAAAAAGACCTCCTCGGACTACAGGCAAAACTCCAGGGAGAACTGCGGGGTTTTCCCGACCCTTCTGTTTACGGGGCAATATCACTACTGGCAGAGATCCTGAAAGTGAATCATGCAGTTGAGATTATAGAGACGCAGGGGCTTGAATCACTACGCATGTACATGGAAAGGCTTGACAACGAAGCTTATTCCAAAAGCGGCAGTAAAGCTTCAAAACGCCTTGCTGAGGATCTGTATATCAGGCAGGTAGCACGACGCCTGAAAGACTGTGAACTGGAGCATCCCAAACTGGAACATGTAAAGAGAATAGTTAGTGAAGAGCTTGAAGGTAAGCCACATTCCAGAGTGATAGTCTTTGCGAATTATCGGGACACTGCTGAGATGATCACAAATGCACTCTCAGAGATTGAAGGAATACGACCTGTGAGGTTTGTGGGCCAGGCATCAAAATACAAGGATAAAGGACTGACACAGAAACAGCAGGTAGAGATAATCGAGCAGTTCAAGGCAGGAGATTATAATGTCCTTGTGGCAACATCTGTAGCAGAGGAAGGACTTGATATCCCGTCCACAGACCTCGTCCTTTTCTATGAACCCATTCCCTCTGAGATAAGAAGTATCCAGAGAAAAGGCAGAACCGGACGAAAGCACCGAGGTCGTGTGATGGTGCTGGTCACAAAGGGAACCCGGGATGAAGGTTACTACTGGAGCAGCCTTTCCAGGGAAAGGAAGATGCAAAGCAACATGAAAGAACTTCAGGCATCTATGCCTGCAAGAAAGAATAATTCCATTGCAGAAGATTTTACAACCGACATACCTGAAGATGAACAGAAAACATTGTTCGAATACAACAATGAAAGTAATAACGGCAACATCAGGATAATAGTTGACCAAAGAGAGATGCGCAGTCCGGTTGCGCGCAATCTGGACAGGAAAGGTACAGAGATAATTGTCAGGACTCTGGAAGTAGGAGATTACATCCTCAGTGACCGCATAGCTGTTGAAAGAAAGGAATCACAGGATTTTGTCAGTTCACTTATAGAGCAAAAGCTCTTCGAACAAATTGCGAATCTCTCCAGAGTATATGATAAACCAATACTTGTTGTGGAAGGCGATAACCTGTTCAATTGCAGGGGAATCAATCCCAATGCAATTCATGGTGCATTAGCTTCAATATCCCTTGATTTCGGAGTTTCACTTTTTTATACCCGGGACGCGGAAGACACAGCAGCCATGTTGGTACAGATAGCTAAAAGAGAGCAAACTGACGAAAAAAGAGAAGTGAACATGCACGGGAAAAAATCTGCACCAATGTTGCCGCAACAGCAGGAATATATCGTCTCTTCAATATCAGATATCGGACCTAAAGCTGCCCGGAATCTGCTTCATCGTTTTGGCTCAGTGGAAAATGTGATGAAAGCAAGCTATGAGGAGTTACTAACTGTTGATAACATAGGACCGAAGACCGCAGCCAAGATCCGGGAAATTGTGGGCGGAGAGTATAAAAGATAGTTAAAAAACAGAGCGGGTGTTTCCACCCGGGACTAGAGAGATTCATGCATTTTGGCCATTATATCCATACAATGATCGATCAGGTTAAGATAGTCAGTTATCCTTCTGGCGTCAGTCTCATCCTGCATATCACGTGCCATGGCAAGCATCTTGCTGAGCATCAAAGACTCCAGTTCTGAAACTGAATCCTGTGCCTGAGCAGTATTCACCACATTCCCGGCCTTTGAGTTAGCAGAAAGTGAAGGTTTTTCAGATGTTGCCGCAACCGGCTGTTCCTTTTCTTTAACAGGAGAAATCTCAGGTTTTGAAGAAGTCACAGGAGTCGGGACAGGGGTTGACCTGCCAGCACCACGGGGATCACGGACGCCCTCGCAAACCGGGCATAAGACACGCCCCTGGTAACGGAAGAGAGGCGCACCACAATTATCACAATGCTGTGCCAGCATAGTGCCTCCAATCTCAAGCATTCGGGATATTTTCTGTATATTCTCATCGTCAGTATTTGACATATTATCTCCTTTGGTTCTCAAAATATATATACCAATGAAAGTCTTTTTATAGAATATAATTAGTTAGGAGTTAATTAAGCAACCCTATTTTGATTTCAAGGTTATCAAGGTGATCCTACATGTCAAGTTTTGAACAAGTCATTGATGAATGCAGACAAAAATTGGAATATATCGCAAACGATAATTCTGTACCAAGGAATATAAGGCGTTCTGCAAACGAAATTCTGGAAACATTAAGCAAAAATGATGAACCACTCTTTTTGAGAACATCATCCAGCATATCCATTCTTGAAGATATAAGCAATGATCCTAACATCCCGGTCCACACAAGGACACTCATATGGGACGTTGCAAGCCAGCTCGAAACCATCCCGGTTGACGAATAGACGAATACCCCTCTTAATTTTTTACTGTCTTTTAACCTTCCTTAACTTTGAGATTAATTGGAACTTTTCCAATAATATTTTTTACAGGCATTTTTTGCTCTTTTTTACATGCTTTCGAAAAAGTGTTTATACAAGGCTGCGAATGAACTAAAGGATTGGAATGATCAACAACATTTCCGGCAGGATCAAGGACAACTTCGAAGAGAAAGATAAAGCAAGAGAGAGTACTCTGGCAATCTCACGGGATGTTGTACGCAATTGCAGGACAGCAATGTACAGCATACACAACAAGGATTTTAAAAAAGCACTATCACTGATTGAAAATGCCAGAGAGATGCTTGAAAACATGGACATGTTGCTCCAAAACCATCCGGACATATACTATTCAGGATTTCTGGAACATGCACAGCAGGAATATGTAGAATGTACAGTCGTTTACAGAATTCTCAGCAAAGACGACAGGGCAATACCAGGCCCGGAAGAACTCAAAGTGAGTGATGTGGCATACCTGAACGGACTGGGAGACGTGAGCGGAGAGCTTAGAAGACACATACTTGACCTCATAAGAAAAGACACGCCAGAAGACGCAGAAGACTACCTTCAGCTGATGGAAAACATATATAATTGCCTCATGATGTTTGACTACCCGGATGCTATGACCCATGGACTTCGCCACAAAACAGATACCACAAGATCCATCATAGAAAAAACCCGTGGAGACCTTACAAATGCGATGCGCCAGCAAAAGCTGGAAAAGGCCATGAAGGAATTTGAAAACAGAATCAACTAGTTTATTTTATTATTAATTGTATCATTATTACGAGGAAAATACATGAAATTCAATCCTGATGATATCAAAAAAGCAGCAAACGAGGACTTTGATGCTGCATGGAACCATGGGAAGAACTACATAAGTGAAACAAAACTGAATGAGCAGTACCCGCACATGACCCTCAGATACGGGAAACCACATCCAGTGTATGATACCATCTCAAAACTTCGTGATGCGTACCTGAGAATGGGATTCGAAGAAATGATGAACCCACTCATAGTGGATGAGAAAGAAGTCCATAAGCAATTCGGCCACGAGGCACTTGCAGTCCTTGACAGGTGTTTTTACCTATCCGGACTTCCACGTCCAAATGTAGGCATATCCGATGAACGCATCGGCAGTATCAGGATGATCCTGGGAGACATTGATGATGAAGCCATTGAAACTATCAGGAAGATACTCCATGCATACAAAAAAGGAGAGGTAGAGGGAGACGACCTCGTACCCGAGATAGCTGCCGGCATAAATGTATCTGATTCCCTTGTTGTGGAAATGATAGACCAGGTATTCCCGGAATTCAAGGAACTTATACCCCAGGCTACAAAAAAGACACTCAGAAGCCATATGACATCAGGCTGGTTCATCAGTCTTTCATCCATCATAGAACGTTCAAATCCACCTTTTAACTTCTTCTCCATTGACCGCTGTTTCAGGAGAGAACAGGATGAAGATGCTGCACGCCTTATGACATACTACTCCGCATCCTGTGTAATTATGGATGAGAACGTAACCATTGACCATGGAAAAGCAGTTGCTCAGGGCTTGCTTTCACAGTTCGGTTTTGAGAAGTTCATGTTCAGACCCGATGATAAACGCAGCAAATACTATGTGCCTGACACCCAGATAGAGGTCTTTGCCTACCATCCCAAGCTGGTGGGCTCCAAGACCAAATATTCTGACGGCTGGATAGAGATAGCAACCTTCGGTATTTACTCACCTACAGCCCTTTCACAGTACAATATACCATACCCTGTTATGAACCTCGGACTTGGCGTTGAAAGGCTGGCAATGATACTCCATGATGCAACTGACATCCGTTCACTCACATACCCGCAGATAACACAGTACTCTGAGTGGAAGATGACCGATAATGAGCTTGCAAGGATGACCTATGTGGAGAATGTACCCGAGACCGCAGAAGGTAAGGAGATCGCAAAAGCAATTGCAGCTATTTGTGAAGAACATGGCTCAACCCCAAGCCCATGTGAATTCCCTGCATGGGAAGGAATCATCAATGGAAAGACAGTAAAAGTAGCAGTCATTGAGCCAGAGGAAGAGACAAAGCTCTGCGGACCTGCTGTTTTTAATGAAGTGGTAGCATATAACAGTGATATTCTGGGAGTTCCTGACAACAAGAAATGGAAAGAGGTACTTGAGAACCATTCCGCAAGAACCGGTGTCAGGTTCCTTGATGCTTTTGCAGCCCAGACGGCAAAGGACATAGAAGATGCAGTTGCAAAAGGAGAGAAGGAAGTTGAGACCAGAGTACGAATAGTGAAGGTCCCGTCCGAGATAAATATCCGCCTTGAACCTATTGCCCAGCGTTACATCACAAGCAACAAGAAAAAGATAGACATCCGTGGACCTGTGTTCACGACTGTGAGGGCAACTATTGAATAAGAGTGAACTGGAACTATGGTTTGACCCCGGTTCCCGTACACTGGAAGAACTCAGAAGCCTTCAGGACAAAGCTATAAAAAACCTGAGTCTTGAGGATGGCTTTAAACAGATAGACAGGATAGCTGGCACAGACTGCGCATATCATAATGGGCAGATCATCTGTGCAATGGTTGTCCTGGACTATAATACCCTAGAAGTAACGGAAAAGAAATATACGGTACAGGAAGTGGTTTTTCCATACATCCCCACATATCTTAATTTCAGGGAAGGAAAAGCCATTGCAACTACTTTTTTCAAACTTGTGCAAAAACCTGACATCCTGATGTTCGACTCATGTGGCATCAATCATCCGGCAAGAGCTGGAATGGCAAGCTATTTCGGAGCGGTTATGGAGGTACCCACAATAGGAGGTTCTAAAAAGATCCTTTGTGGCAGCTCAGAAGTGCCGTGTGAAGTGGGAGAGTACCACAAACTTATCCATGTAGGCGAACATGTAGGCTGGTTACTGAAAAGCAACAAAAAAAGCAATCCGATAATAGTGGCGCCCGGTCACATGGTATCTCTTCAGAGTTGCCTGGAAATTGTAAGGCATTGCATGAAAGGATACAAGCTTCCTGAACCCACGAGGCTTGCGCACATGTATGCAGCAGAGGTAAAAAACTGCCTTTTTAACCTCGAGGTAAAAGAATGAATTCATGCAAATTCACTAATATCGAATCACTTATGGACAATGGAGAACCAGTATGCATTACACTTTCAGAGGAGGACGGCGAAACTTCGGACCTTCTGTACTGTGAACTCGTACACAAGGCAAGATTTGGCGAGTCATTCCTGATAGAACATCAGCGATGCAGACCTGGAAATTATATCCTTGGAATAAGCGACATGAACCCTGCAGAATATTACCTTAAGTCAGGAAGATACAAAGATCAAGAGACTGCGCAAAACGCAGTAATTTCCCTTCCAAGGATAGAAAAAGATTTCAGGTCATTGAGAATTGAGCCTTTGAGAAAAAGCAGAGGTCAGTTCGATGTACTGCTGCTTTACCTCAAACCGGAAAGTGCCATGAGGATAATACAGGCATATGCATATCATTTTGGCAAGGGAATAACATCTACATCTATTGGCGCTGCATCCATATGCGGCGATTGTACTGCAAGACCGATCCATGAAGGAATAGGCATTTCTTACGGCTGTAAAGGTTCAAGGAAACACAGCGGATACTCTAATGAAGAAGTACCTTTAGGGATCAGCTATGAACTTGCAGAAACAATAGAAGAGGGATTGAAATATATCCCCAAAACATTCGACTGAAATTTATCACTCATCTGGCATTGTAGAGTGGAATCTCTTCCGCCTCGACCTTTGTAGTTTCCCCCATGGTATTGTTCACTACTTTACGCACACGTGCGATGCACTTGGGATCAAGCTGTAATCTGAGGCTTGTAGTTTCCCGCTCTTCATAGTAAAGCTCATTGCTCTGCATTATGCGGTGGGTTGATACCTGATGCCTGAGCAATTTTGCAATTATCCCCATACTGCCACCTGTGAGATCCTCATGACTTGTATGCGTAAGGAGTAACATATCACCTATATTTAGGTGCAGAACAGCCATAAAATTATGAGGACTTCTTATTTCAATCGTAAGAAGCCTGTTCTGTTTTAGTTCTGATATAACTCGTTCGGACATTCCTGTCAAAGCAACATATTCCATACTATCACCCATACATAGGGAACTCTTTTCTAGGCCCGGTGGGCTGCTCAGTTGTCCTTACATCTTCAGCGAGCCGCTGCATTTCAATTTCTATCTTCTCGGCCTGCTCGATCAGATTTACAGTATTGATATTAAAGTCATAAAGAAGGTTCAGGACATCAATTACAACTGCTGCTGCCCGTGGATCCGGATTCTGACTCATCGTAGAACCCAGCAGACTTATTGCAGGCATATTACGCACAAGGCATTCCCCCATGATGCTGCCGGAGATTCCGGAAATCGTACCCATCTGGAAAAGCTCCACCTTGTCTTTTATCCTTTCGAGCATTTCAGGAGTGGTTGCAGCACCAAAGACCTTGTGATCCTCGCTCATTGTAGCAATACCTGCAAGGGAAATTATTTCTTTTACATTTATGGACTTCGCCCATTCCAGAAGAGCCTTACTGATATCGTAAGCAACAACAGGGTTGATGGGTATATCTGAAACGATCATCACCATGTTATGCTCAATACTTTCGTATATCCGCACAGGCATGTTTATAAGGCCCTCGTATAGAACTGCAATTGGCGGGAAATGCCTTGAATCAATGGAGCCCACGTATTTCATCTTCAATTCATCGATAATTTGCTGGCTGGCAATGTTACCTACTAGACCTATCCCAGGAAAACCCTCTATCAATACCGGATTCTCAGACTGTATCTCTGTGGTTATGATCTTTACATTCCTATCATCATAATCTGTTACTGACAAACGATCACCTTTTAAAAATACGACTTAATAAACTCCCTTATATTAATATAACAGCCGTCTTATAGATAAGAGCATCGTTTGCAGCCATAAATTAAACATATATGAATAAGCAGAGCATTTGTTTATCCGCAAATAATGGTGATAACATGGATAAGACAATAACATACTTTGACAATGTAGGAAAAGCAAACACAGAAGAAGTCATGAAATTATCTGCAAAAAGAGCTGCAGAACTAGGCATAAAATACGTTGTCGTTGCAAGTACAAGCGGAGAGACCGCACTTGTAGCAGCAGATGCATTCAAGGACCTGGATGTAAAGATCGTAGCTATAACCCACCAGTACGGACTTAAGGAACCTGGAAAGTGGGAGGTCGATGAAGGCAAGCTGGAGAAACTGAACGAGCTAGGAGTTATAATGACAACCCAGTCACACATGTTCTCAGGTGTCGAACGTGCCATCCAGAAGCGCATTAGTGGTGCCAGCCGTGCAGATGTTATATCGGATACCTTGCGTGCTGTTTTCGGGAAAGGTTTCAAGGTAGCAATAGAATGTGCAATGATGGCAGCAGACTCGGGATATATCCCGGTTTCCCCGGATACGGAGATAATAGCGATCGGAGGGACAAGGCAGGGTGCTGATGTCGCACTTGTTGTCAGGCCTGCACACTCACATGAGTTCTTCAGTCTGCAGGTAAGGGAAGTGATAGCAATGCCAAGAGCTAAAGAAGACTGATCTCACAAGAGATCTTACACAAAACAAGTAATAATGCCGGTATATCCGGCTCTTTCTTATTTTACCTGTGCTATTCTGCATCAGGATCTTCCATTATCCCATCACTCAGTACTTCACGCTTTTTGCTTTCATCACCATTGGAATTTATGACAATGGAACTTTTAAGAAAATAAGCAGTGAACAGGACAAATAGTACAAAGAGAACAAAAGCGATCAGTATCACATGTGCTGCATCCATAAAAAGAAAAAGTAAGTACCTTAAGAGGTACTTTACTGCTGTGGTTTCTCGTAGAGGGAAGTCTTGGTCATCAGGTAACCTTTCTTTGCGTGTGGCTGCCTGAAAACACTGTCATTTGCCTTCTCGATCTCTCTTGCCTCGATTGCCAGCTGTGCTGCTGCGCGCATCATCTCATGACCTGCTGCTGCTGTGAGTGTGACCTGTTCGATCTCCTTCATCATGAAGCATGCGGGGAAATTGATCTTTGCAACCATGTCAGCCATGTGAAGAGCTGCAAGACCCTTTGCCTTTGCGTATGGATTATTAAATCCTGCTCTTTCAATGCATTTTTCTGGCTTTGCAATGATATGTGGAAGTTCAAGTTCCTTGCCTTCGTCAACCTGTGCGGCAACCTTGTCAAGCTCTTCCTGAATAAGTCTTACAACACCACATGTTGAAAGGACCTTCATTGCATCTGAGTTAAAGGAAGCCATCTCGACAGGATCGAGGAACTCGGTCTTTGCGCCGATGAGCGGGTCAACGGTCATGATGATATAACCAAAGCCTGCTGCCTGGAGAGCCTCACGGTCTTCCTTCTTGGATGGACCGTCTGAGATTACGATACATGGAACGTCCTTGTATATCTCACGTGCTGCAGTTGGACCTGGTGCACTTGCGTTAGGACTGATCATAACGTAGAAGTCAGCACCCCAGTTTTTGAGTTCTGCAGTTGACGCTGCTTCGTCTTTGCCCATTTTAGGACCAGTACCGAAAACACGGATGCTAATCCCTTCTCTTGCTGCAATCTCATCCTGAACGAGGTCTATAACCTGGCTCATACCTAAGTTACCTAGCTTAATGAATCCAATCTTTGCCATATAAAATCACAGTAGTGCAATGGGCAGTGTAGCATATATTATTTTTGGAATGGAGCCATAGCAATACATCATTCATAAAAAATAAGATAACTGAAAGCAATTCTACCCGAAAACCTTAAAAGTAATGCAACTTATCTCACATCAATCTCGGCACTTAAATACTGTTTCAATGCGGGATTCAAATTCCAGGTTTGATGAAGTGAGTCGTACCAGCAATAATTCTGATAGGATAAAGTTAGTAGTTTTTGATATGGACAGCACCCTTATTGATGCGGAGACCATTGACGAGCTCGCACATGCCGCAGGAGTGGGGGACAAAGTAGCCTTAATTACAGAAAGAGCAATGCATGGAGAAATGGATTACTCCGATGCACTTCTTGAAAGAGTAAGGCTGCTAAGAGGACTTCCGCTTGATAAAGCACATGATGCACTTGACAAAATGCCTTTTATGCCTGGTGCGAAAGAACTTGTCAATTACCTGAAATCCCGAGGTTATAAAACTGCAATGATCTCTGGTGGATTCACCATAGCTGCAGAGCGTGTTGGCGAAGCACTTGGAATAGATCACGTAGTCTCAAATGAACTTCTGATAGACGATGGACGTCTGACAGGAGAGGTAAGGGGCCCTCTTACAGGACAGAGTTCCAAGGAACATGTTCTTGAGATTATCTCCCGGAAATACGGAATAGAACCTGACGAATGCATAGTGGTTGGTGATGGTGCCAATGACATATGTATATTCAAAAGGGCAAGATATGCCATAGCATTTAATTCCAAACCAATCCTCCGTGAGCATGCTGATATTGTCATAACAGAAAAGAACCTAGAAGCAGTTATACCGGTCATCCAGTTACTGGACCCGGAAAAAGGCCAAGTATCGTGCATTAGAGATGCATGAAATGCCAGCTTTTTTGCTGGACCGGGAGGATAATAAAGAAATGATGAAAGAACTGAACGACAAGAAGACTGAGCTTAAGACTCTGTCAGAAGAATACAAGGAGAAACGTAACGAGCTTAATGCTGAGGCAAGCACACTTGCAACAAAGCGCAATGAGCTGAATAAGAAGACTAAGGACCTTATTAACGAAGCCCAGGAATACAAAGTGCTCCGTGACGAGAACAACGAGAAGGTAAAGGAACATAAAGTACTCCGTGATGAGGTCAACAACAAGGCAAACGACGTATTTGCCAAGATAGACCAGATACGTAATGAGAACAACCTTGGTGGCCCTTCTATCAAAGATATCCGCAAGGAAATCGACAGGCTGGAATTTGCACAGCAGACAGAAGTACTCACAACCAACAAGGAAAGAGAACTGGTCAACAAGATAACTGAACTCCAGAAGCAATATGTACAAAAGAAACAGCAGCTTGAAGGAAATGAAGAACTCAAGAAACTGCTGGCAGAAGCACAGGAGATCAGGGACGAAGCTTCAACTTATCACGCTACACTTTCAGAGTATGCACAGAAGGCTCAGGAATATCATGACAAGATGATTACCACCTTCAAAGAAGCTGACAAGATTCGCGCAGAATCTGATGCTGCTCACAAAGAATTCGTTCACTTCCAGGAAAAAGCTGATGAACAGCACAAACTCTTCATCGCAGCCCAGAAAGAGATCCGAGATATCGACAAAGAAGTCCGCAAGATGAAGAAGGGCGATGTTGATGGAAAGAAGGAAGCTGCAAAAGCAGATGCACGCAAGGATGCAGAAGACATCTTTGATAAGTTCAAATCTGGTGAAAAGCTTACCATGGAGAACCTTATGGCACTCCAAAGATCTGGTTTCCTGAAATAATCAAATTTAAGAGGGTGATTTTCACCCTTTTTTCAACTGTTTTTATTAAGTGCTACCTTGTGGACAGTTATTTCTGAACACAACTATTTTTCAAGTCCAAGATGGACTTTTCGGAACTCCGAATCCCTCATAAGACATGGGCCGGAGTTGAAAACCGGGTCTTTGTATATTTTTTTCCATATTGTAGCCAGGGCTTCATTATGAATGTTGCCATATGGTTTTGGCATGCATGCACATGGCAGGACATCACCTTCAGGAGTGACATGAAGCCATTTTCTGCCGGCAAAACAGCCCATTTTCCTTATGATCTGAGGGATTGGGAAAACACGTGGACCTTCTGCATGAGACGTGCGCTCTACAAAATCATCAAATTTTTTAAGATCTTCGGCTGAGAGGATTTCCTTCTCATGGCCCTGCCACCTTCCGGTAGGAACTATCTCATAGAATGAAAGTTCATGCACACCCAGTTTTGTTGCAAGTTCATAGAAATCATCAAGTTCATCGATGTTTCTGGGAGACAGGACAACATAGATGCCAACCAGAAGACCTGCATTCAGACCATTCTTTATTGCATTTACCGCGTCGTTGAACACTCCAGATCTCCCACGCATGAAGTCGTGCCCTACTTCATTTGAACTGTCAAAGCTTACACTTAGCATTGAAAGACCTGCATCCTTCATACGTGATGCGCGTTGAGGAGTCATGCCCACACCGGATGTAAAAAGACCAGCAATTGCTCTGGATTTATCAACATAACTGATTAAATCTTCAAGACCATCATACAACAAAGGCTCCCCACCATCGAATATGATGAGAGTAGTACCTAAATCCAGAGTCTGGTCAATGATGCTTCTCACAACATCAGAACTGAGCCTCGCTTTATTTTTCGTATCTGGAAGAGCACAGTGCAGGCATCTGTTTGGGCACTCTTCCGTAATCGAGATGGTGATCTGTTCCGGGACGTACTTGCCCCTCATTGCACTCATCTGGCTTGATACAAGCCTGTCGAACGCCTTACTGGGTATCGGGGGCATCCAGATGGAATATATCAATTGCCCCGGTTCCACCTTACATGGTTTTGTATCTTCGAATATCGCCATCATATCCGAAACAAAAGAACCCATAATTGAAGATGCAATACCAGAGGTCTCCATTTTCACCCGGTTATTCTCTATCCGGGCATACACCTTGAAAAATGGATTTTTGTAGAAGTAATACTTATTCTTCATGGTTCACTTCGCCCTGAAAACAGCCCTGTACGAAAGTATAGAAGAGGGATTATTTTTCAGTATCATCTTTGATATCTGTAATGCCTGGTTAAAAGGACTGCCACCAAGAACTTTCAGGTCCTCACCTTCAAAGACTTTCATAAGCTCATCTATCTCTTTATCGGTCATTTTCCTGAGAGTTTCAAGGGCAAACCTTCCCAGATAATACTCAGTCCGATATGCAGAATTCCAGCGTCTCCTATATTCATTAAGGAAATTCTTTGACATATCACCCTTTGCAATGGCATCGGCTGCAACATCACCGCACATCTGTCCTGCATGCATGCCATATCCGATACCTGACTGGGCAGCAGAGCCACCGGTTATCATGATACCATCAGCAACCAGCTCACCAGGTATTGCCACAATCGGATCGCCACCTACGGATTTGCTTATTATCTTTACTTCATCGAGTCCTTTCAGGGCCTTAAAATTTCCAAGCCACCCATCAAAGAAGTCAGAAACATCCTTGCCGTGTCCGCGGACATACATACCAAGAGTTGCCCGATTCCTGCCACATGGAGAATAAGTTGATTTCCACCCAGGTGCATGGTTGCCTACATAATATTCAAACATATCAGGCTCACCAATACCATCAGCTTCAATCTCCGCTTCAAGGGACCAGGCAATGTCCTTAGGATATTTTATAGGTTTCATACCCAGAAGGGCAGCAATCCGGGAATTGATGCCATCTGAAACGATAACAAGCCTGCACCTTATCTTACCCCTGGAAGTGCTTACTATAAAGCCTCCTTCAGCCCTGAGAACATTGTGAACTTCAATTCCAAAGCGGATGTCTGCACCTGCTTCTTCAGCCTGGCGAATGTAAAATTCATCAAATTTTTTCCTGTCAAGGAAATAAGCATCCCCTTCAAAGATGACGTTCCTGCCGGAGGGTGCTATGATATAGGCACCTTTGAGGTTCTTGATGACATAACTCTGGTCTACCTCTTCACCTGTCCGGTCAAACATCCCTTTGAAAAAAGTATTTGCCGGGTGAGTTGGTACACCTGCCGCTTCCTTTTTATCAAGCAGGATCACTTTGCAGCCTTTAGCTGATGCGTTCCTTGCTGCCATGACCCCTGCAGGGGAAGCCCCTATTACAATGATATCTGCATCCATTTTGAACCTCGTCTTTTACCACAATTCTTACCATAATATACCGGAATATGCCGGAACAAGTATGCAAAGTATTACATCAAGTATAAGAGAACCAAACATGATACCCCTATATCTGGATCCCTGAAGGAACAATTTTCCGCCACGCTGCTCTGTAGGGTTTTTTATGAAATCAAATGACTGTGTGAGCATCCACACACCTGCTAGCAGTGCACCTGCAAAGTAGATAGGACCTAACTGTGCTGTAAGTCCGATGGCTACCGAAGCTATTACACCTACAACCCACATGAATGAAACGAATTTTGATGTTGAAGGTATGCCAAATGTCACAGGGAATGTCGGTGCCCCCCTGGCCCTGTCGCCTTCCACATCCCTGGCAACACCAGAGAGGGTAAAACCCCAGTCTGTGAAACACATCATCAAACCAAGGAATATGGCAGAAAGAGGAAGCATAGAACCATAATCCGGACCTTTGAGGATTCCGGCAGGATCAAATGCCAGCCAGATACCTATAGGCACAAGTCCGTAAGCAATTCCCACAGGTACAAAACTAAGAAATGTCAGTCTTTTTGCAAGTTTTGAGTATACACTAATAGTAATGACTGCTATCACCAGCACTAAGAAAGACTCCGGATTCAGGTAAAGGGCTGCTGCACTGGCTATAAGGAACAACAACCCTGCATATTTCATAGCCTGCCCTCGGCTTAGTTTATTGGATACCAGTGGACGGTTTGGGAGATTGATCAGGTCTATGTCAATATCACAGCAATCGTTGTAAACATAAGAGCTTGTAATGGCTGCATAACCCCCGATAACAGCTATTATAAAGAGTAATGGGTCCGGCAATAGCCCTGTTGCAAGATAGGATGCCAGCAAAGCACTTGCGGCGGGGAGAGCAAAATCCATATCTGCAATTTCCGGCCTTAACAGTTCAAGATAAGGATTTCGTATTTTAGAGCCTGAAGTCGAAACCAAGTATATCATCACCAATAGATTATAGCTCCTAATTTCCAGTATCGTATATTAGTATTAGGGTTATCGGACTTAAAATGGGTCGGACATGTCTAAAAATAAAATAGAATTGGACAATAAGAATCTGAATACCAGAAGTATTCAGATTTTCTTTTCCTTTTTAGATTTGATATTGAAACTAATTTTACTCTTTCTGCGAAGAGAAAAACATGAAATTATCCATGCCCCTGAGCCTATCCATAAGAGGATGCTCGAATTTATCCTGCATAAGGAAAGTGAATTTTGCATCGGGGTTCAGTTCTACAAGCCTTATAGTATTCATATAAGCACTTTCCAGGGATTCATAGTCCGGATTTCTTACAACCTCAGCATTGAAAGGATAGACCTCTGCTAATTCCTGCGGATAGGAGCCAAGTGGAGGCTTGAATATCAGGACATTGTCATAGTCACTGTCCTTTTTTGTGGGATAGGCCCTGATCAGCACTGAACCTTTGATGGTAAGTCTTTCAAGTTGTTTGTTGAAGCGCAGTACTTCAGGTCTCTTTGAGGATTCCGGTCCGCAGTAGAAGAATGTCGACTTGGAAGACGGGTCACACTCTTCCAGCCACGGAGAATAAGTATACATTTGCTTAAGGGCTTCCAGCATCCTTGGATGAGAACGACATCGCTGTTCCACAAGTTCAAGAAGATTGCCTTCCCAGATTGCCTGCTTAACCTCACGCATCTCCTGGAATGTAACATAGAGGTTGTGCCTGGCAAGAAGCTCAGTACAATTGTGGGCTTTTTTCAGCTCTTCAGCGCTGTGAGCCATACATACAGGACAGGAACACGGAAGGTACTTCAGAGTATCTACATGATATGTTCCTCTGGATGTTATGTAACGCCTATCCTTTGCATACAGAGCATATGCAGCAGAGTCAAATAGGTCACATCCAAGAGCAACAGCCAGCGCAAACATCATTGGATGCCCTGCACCGAACAGATGGACAGGTGCTGTAGGATCAAGTCCTTTCTTGGCGGAAGCAATTACATCCACAAGGTCTGCATATCGATAGGATTCCATCAATGGGACCACCGCTCCAAATGGATATACATCAAAGCCCACATCTGAAAGCTCACGGGCACACTCCTCACGCAGTTCCCTGAAAGTAGAACCCTGTACAGGACCTGCAAGAAGCATATCTCCTTTTACAAGCTCTCTTGCATCCTTAAGACGTTGAATTGTGATGTCCATTTCTTCCTTTGCACGCTCATAGGAAACATCAGGGGGTGTGGGGATATCCAGAGGAACACCAATATCACTTCCGATCTTCTGCTGGAAATCAATTATCAGTTCATTGGTGACCTCAACCTCACCATAGACAGATAGCTGGAATGAACCGGAATCTGTCATAATAGGACCATCAAAATCGAGAAGTGCATGAAGACCACCCTTGAGTGCCTTTTCCCTTAGCTCTTCTTTGCGATAGATGATGTATGAATTGGTGATAAGTATCTCAGCACCGAACTCCCTCATGTCTGAGGGTTTTATTGTCTGGATATTGGGATTGATGACAGGCATTACAGTTGGCGTTTCGACTACCCCATGTGGAGTTGTCAGTTTACCTATACGCCCTGCTGCATCCTTATGGATTATATCGAATTGTGATGACATGAGCCTGTAGAGGAGTTTAAGATATATTTAAGCTTCCTTTCAGGACTTAATATCTGATGCTGACCGAAGAGTCAGTAGGATTCTTATTGTGCCTCCTCAACATTGAGTAGAGAATGCTATTTATAAGTAAGAAGAGGATTTGGTAAAAACTGATAAATAAAATATTAAAACATGATACTGATTAAATATTAGACACCATGCAAGTGAACTTACAAACAAGATGTTTAAAGAAAAGAAATTAGATAAAAATAAATATAATGAGTGAGTTGGCAGCGATCCAGAGTTCCCGAAGACTCTCGTACTTCAGTACAGTAAGGAACGCTGGCGGGCTTATCTTCTGTGTTCGGGATGGGTACAGGAATCTCCCCGCCGCTATGGCCGCCAAACTCTCTCATAATGAATGGTAAAATTTAAAGCCAAGGTCCGGATTCGAACCGGAATGGAATCGCTCTGCAGGCGATTGCGTAGCCGCTCCGCCACCTTGGCAATGAGCGATTCAGTAATGAATCCATTGCATTTATATTTCACCTTAAGTTCGTGTATAGTAAGCATGCACATATCAGATTTCGCCTGGACAAAGCAAGACAGACAGGCACGGATTATTAGTAGCCGCGGACTGAACACCTCGTTGCCTTGGTGCGTACATCCCGACCCTATCAAACCGGTCTTATACCGGGATCCTTAATGTGGTCTCTTTTTGAGTCAGATTTCGAGCTTAGATGCATTCAGCTCTTATTCCTTAGCGCGTAGCTGCTC
>NZ_MBKP01000074.1 GCF_002243045.1 Methanolobus psychrotolerans | reverse complement strand
TTTTGCACAAGTCCATCAAACTGTGTTCGATTTTCATAATTCAATAAAATAAGGTTCACATCAGGATAGATTTGCTGTCCGGTATATTTTATGTCAGACATACTGTAAATATTCCCATTCTTATCCCATACTTCAGTATGATTTTCGATTCCCTTCAGCACATCATCCTGATGGAAATAATGCTTTGTCTTTGAATAGCTGTTTTCGACAGTAACCTCGCCAAATCCTCTAAACTCAATTTCTTCGGGTGAATTGAAATATTGCATACCATCTTTGTATGTGTAATTTGTTGTTGAAACTACATTTTCCAAGCCTGTAATTCCATTATCTCGTATTACTTGACTTGTGACCCAGACATTTAAAGGTAAATCGGAAATGCTATCGCTGCCAGTATTGTCAAACTTTGTTGAGGGCACATACTCAATGGTTGTGCTTGCACCAGTAGAATGGTTAATTTTACTCAGCAAGTACGGAGTCTTATAGTTCGTTGAAGGTGGATTTGCATTCTTATTAGTATTTATCCATGCTCTATATGTTCCACTGGTTCCTCCCGATGCATATCCCTGTATGATATCCACTAAGCCATCCCCATTTACATCTGCTAGCCTCGTTCCTACATCTTTTCCTTCATATGAAAAAGCAACTACAGGTACCCAGATACCACTACTTGACCAACCATTTCCAGTATTTATCCATGCTCTATATGTTCCACTGGTTCCTCCTGATGCATACCCCTGTATGATATCCACTAAGCCATCCCCATTTACATCTGCTAGCCTCGTTCCTACATCTTTTCCTTCATATGAAAAAGGAACTACAGGTACCCAGATACCACTACTTGACCAACCATTTCCAGTATTTATCCATGCTCTATATGTTCCACTGGTTCCTCCTGATGCATACCCCTGTATGATATCCACTAAGCCGTCCCCATTTACATCTGCTAGCCTCGTTCCTACATCTTTTCCTTCATATGAAAAAGGAACTACAGGTACCCAGGTACTACTGATGGACCACCCGCTTATTGAACAATAATCAAAACTTGAGGAAGGGAAAGATTGACCATTCAAACCAGTTTTCGAAATAGTTTCTAAAAAGGATTTTGAGTTTTCATTCTTATATTCAAGTCTATAAATCCATAAAAGACTTCCATTGTTGGTAACTGTAATGTTTGAAGTCAAACATTTTTCAAGTACTTTGTTACCATATTCATACAATGTAAAAGTATTAGGTTTGTCTGCTAGATTGAAGTCAATGGTTGAAAGTCCATTGTTGTAAGTTATATTTTGAAGATAAACACTTCCAACCTCTCCATTCCTTGGGTTTTCAACATAATTGTATTTGAGGTTTAACCATTCATCCCATTAATCCTTTAAATGGCCCATTAACTCTTACAACTGCTTCTTTTGGCTAAAATTTCCTTTTATGCCCTCAAATCCTCAACTTTCTAAAAGCACTTGGAGCACGAATCAAGTCAAGTCTTTCAACCTTAAATGCTGCCAGTGCCGTAAGTAGTGCAGTTATGTTACTTATTGAAACAAACAACTTAGCCCACTCATTACCTCTTGTTAGTGTTTTTGATCGATTGTATCCAACGACCTCGTTAGAATTTTTCCTTTCAACACAAGTCCTCAGGTCATAGATCTTTTGAAGTATCCGATGATATATCCTGGGGATATAAATCGCTCTGAAATGGTTACCCCTATCTGTTTTAAGAACAGTACCAACACTATTGAATCTTGCAGCTATGACAGGAATAATCTGCTTATCGAGCACAGTTGAATTTGACCTATGACTATCAGGTCCAGCATCTGCTATCAGCATGATAGGCTTTTGTGCTGTTGATTGTGTACACTTTTCGATAGTTTCCTGGAATATAGTATTGTCATTTTTACTCGCATCCACAGCATCCCAGTAAACCGGCAATCCAAATAACCTGTCAACAATATAGGTATCCGTGTACCCT
>NZ_MBKP01000073.1 GCF_002243045.1 Methanolobus psychrotolerans | reverse complement strand
TGTCATTTCTGCAAGAGTCTGCACTGTGGTAATTCCACCTTCTTCCATCCGGGCCATCAGAGGATAGCTGTCTGCACCAAGGTCACCGAAATCAACTGCTGTGTCCCCGATTCCGTCACCATTGCCATCTGCTCCGGTGTAGTCAGAGTAGTAGTTACCAAGAGGACCGTTCAAGGTTACGCCGTTGATTGTGTAGTCCATTGCAGAGGACTGCCAGGTAGAGGGTGTTGTAGAGCCCACCGACGATTGCCACGTAGCTACTGTGTCGACATCAATGAATTCATTGAGATAGATAGTAGCAACACTGTCACCGGTGAATCTTATTGCATTAGTGCATGAATCAAATGTATTGTTATATATGAGAATGTCAGCAGCTGTATCAGCTGAGTCCACAGTTGCAGCAGGGTTGCCTCCGATAAAGGTATTGCCTGTCACCTCAGTATTACCGCCTATCGCAAAACTTCCAAGTCCACTACTAGAGTCAACGATATTGTTTTGGAAGGTTAATGTTCCCTCCCCTGCGTGCCCTCTTGAAAAACCAGTGATATTGATATAATTACTTTCAACTAACATAGTCTTTCCAGAAGGTACGTTCACGATATCGATTCCCGCCTCCAGATTATTATTTCTAACTATACCGTAGCATTCGCTCATACCGAGCATATTAAACATATTACAATTCTCAACAATGATGTATCCCGCTGGTGTTGGTACATTTCCATAAAATATGCTATTTATTAGGGTTGCATTTGCGAATGTGCCAGGCCACAGACCCTCAGAGTTAATATTTTCAAGATATATATCGTGTCCGCGACCAAAGAACTTACCATCTAAAGTGACTGTATCAGGTGAATCACCTATGATTGAAAGTGACTTCGTTAATAATGTAATGCCTGTACCGCAATCATAGGTTCCTGCATGCAGGTAAATGATGTCTCCGGCTGTTGCATTAGCAAAAGCGGCTACAAAGCTGTCACCGTCATAAAGGTGAATTCCGGGTGCTAAGCCGCCTGTTACGGTGATGTCTGTCTGTCCGGATACTGTAGAACTTATATCAACAGGGGGAATTTCGTTGGTGGTGCCTTCTATCAGCCCGGAAACCGAAATACTTGTACTGGTGGCACTTGATGTGAGGTCATAGACAATTGTTGTCGTGTAACCGGATGAGAATGTATCACTAGACGGTCCCAGCCATTGGCCATCAATAGACTCCGACGGAGTCCAGCCACCATCATTTACCGAAGTGACGGACCATCCGTCAGGAATGGTCTCAGCCAATGAGACTGAACCTAAAACTGTGTCTCCACCCACTGTAATGTCCACAGTGACCCTGACGGTGTCTCCTGCACTAATCTCTGTTGTGTCAAATGATCTGGATGCAGAGATCTCGCCTGCAGCAAGTGCCGTAGATGCCATTAAGGCAACTGAAAGCAGGGATACCAGCATCAGCAAACCAGCTATTCTTAATGTTTTCATTATTTGTACTCCACTTAGTTTTTTTTATATCAATTAAATTGGGAAGGCAGGGATAACCCTGATCTCCACATGTTATTTCATATGGGCGCGCTGAACTTCCAGTAAATTCTCATATATGTATTCTGAAAGTGAGAGCGCATGCCCTGTACCCGGACCAGGTGCGCTGAATTTCCAGTAGATTATGGCGTTTCTGATCTCAGAAAGCGTGATGACCTGTCCGTTGAAGTTATTAAGTGGGTTGAATAGTGGAGTATATAAGCACACAATTACAGATAACGAATGTTATTTATTTGAATAATATTAGTGAGCTGACAAATAAAAAAGCACTTATGACCTGAATTATTTAAATACAGAAACCTAAATCTCTTTTACTCAAAAAGTTGATTGGATTCCAGCAGAAAAAAAGAAGAATAAACACCCGTTATCGGGCATTTATTCAGAATGTTTTACTAACTTGTTTATGCGTCTGCACCCTCAGGACACTCGGTGTTCTGGACCCAGTAGTGCACCAGAAGCTGGAGCCTGTTAGTTGTTACAGGTTCACCGGTTGTCGGAGTATTCAGATCATTGAGCCAGCAGTTGATGGCTGCCTGTAGTTCACTGGTTGTGATGTAAGC
>NZ_MBKP01000072.1 GCF_002243045.1 Methanolobus psychrotolerans | reverse complement strand
GCTCTACGTATTGCACTGCTTGAAGAATGTGTCAGGCATCTGGAAGAAATGCTTGAAAAGAACGGCAGTGTGGCGAATTTGCTGTAAATTGTAGTTTAAATTTTTGTAGCTAGTAGAAATAATTGCTCTCTTAATATTGATTTTTTAACTCAAATACGTCTGGAAATTCGTCATTTTACAGCAAATTGTGCATATTGCCAAAAGAACAGTCTCAACAGTAGCAAACCACCTTCTACTGATTCCTATGCACGGAATAAACCAAAGGTCAAAAGTCAGAGAAAAAAGAGTGGTAGATCCCCAGGTGGTCAAAATGGTCATCCTGGTACTACTTTAAGAATGACTGATGAACCAAACGAAGTTGTTGTTCATCATGTTGACAAATGTACTAATTGTGGAAGTTCTTTAGCTTCCATTCCTTCTGGTTATGAACGAAGACATGTCTTTGACATTCCACCAATAGTAATTAAGTGTACAGAGCATCGTTCTGAGATAAAAACATGTCCTAAATGTTCCCATGTAAACAAAGCTGTTTTTCCAGAGGGTGTGACTCATCCAGCTCAATACGGTCTTCGGGTTAAGTCCGTTGCAGTATATTTGCACATTAACCAATTACTTCCTTATAAGCGTGTTACCGCATTGTTCTCTGATATTTTAGGATGCAGGATAAGTCCTGCAACAATAGTGAACACAGAACGCAGTTGCTTTGCAAAACTTGAAGGTTTTTAAAACAAAGTGAAACAATACCTTAAACAATCTCCTGTGATCAATCTGGATGAAACTGGAATGAGGATAAATGCAACTCGTAATTGGCTTCATGTAGCGGGGACGAACAAACTGACATATTATTTCCCACATAAAAAGAGAGGTTCAGAAGCAATGGATGCCATGGGTATTCTACCAGGTTACACTGGTGTTGCAACTCATGATTTCTGGAAACCTTACAACAAATACGATTGTCAGCATTCATTGTGCAATGCACATCTGTTGAGGGAGTTAACCGGAGCTTCCGAAAATAGTGATCAACATTGGCCAAAGATAATGGCAGATCTGTTGATGTGCATCAAACATCATGTTGATAATGGTCTTTTAAATCATGAGTTGATTCAAAGGTTCAATGAGGATTATGATCACATAACTCGTTTTGGAATGAATGAGAACCCTCCTGATCCGCAAGCAGATGGGCAGTCTAAAAAACGAGGACGTAAGAAGCAAACGACGGCAAAGAATTTGCTGGATCGATTTATCGGGTTCAAGGAAGATATCTTGCGGTTTATGTACGACCAAAACGTTCCGTTTGATAACAATCAGGCGGAAAGAGATATCAGGATGACAAAAGTACAGCAGAAGATATCAGGTACCTTTCGTAGTGAACAAGGTGCTAGAAATTTCTGCCGGATAAGGGGATACGTTTCTACTGTTAGCAAGAATTCACTGTCTGTTATAGACTCGATTAATACAATATTCTATGGGGATTCACTTATTCCCATATTGCAGAATTGATCGTAGAGAGAGAAATCAGTTGGAGGAAGGGAGCTAGGCTGAATAGTTACAAAAAGTCATTGATCTGAAAGAAGTAATGCGTTAATTATAAATACTTTTTAATCTATCTTTAAAATATAGCATTAAAGTCAAGTAAACTTTAGTGAAAGGAGTGATTTAAATGAAAGGAATACTAAAAATAGCCCTTAACATGTTTATTATATCAATAATGCTTGTGGGGTATGCAGGAGCTGAATCTACAGATTCAACTCAAGATGAATTGATTGAAGTTACGTATAACTTTCCAGATTATGGGCTTAATACATATGAGACTCTAAAAGACAACTCTAGAATAATAGAAACGTATGGAATTGTGCCTGCACTCAAGGAAGATAAAGAAAAAGTTGAGTGGTTAGACACACTGGAAACTTGTATTGAAAACTCAGAAGATGGGATGTATTCTTATATGAAAGATGATGAGGGACTCCTTACAGGTTTTGGAATTAGCTATGAAGGATATCTATTTGTAGATTTTGATGAAAGGAAAAAAAGTGATATTGACGCCGCTACAATTGAAAAAATTCATAGTATTATAGAAGAAAGTGCAACCACTATGAAGTTATCTGATGTTCCAGTGGTGTTTAGATATGCTGAAGAAGAAATTACAGTATCTCGAGTATCAGATTGGACTAATTTGATTGGTGGATTAGGAATATACACTCCTGGATTATCATCCTCTACTTTATGTTTTGCTGCAGAAGATAGTAGTGGCACGAAAGGATTTGTTATGTCTGCACATGCTGCAAAGTCAGGAGGAGGGATTGGCGCAGATATTTATCAAGGAACACGGAAAGTAGGAGACGTGGAGTATTATAATTGTGTGTTTTCCGATTCTGCTTGGGTAGAAGCAACCAATGTTCGTGATGATATTTATTATGTGACTGATAGTTATCCTAAAGATGTAGCAGGTCATCGTGATGCAGACTTGGGCGAAACCGTCACAATGTCAGGAAAAGCCTCAAACATTATGTCAGGTACCGTCACTGAACAGTATGTTAATCAAAATACAGCTGATTGGGGTGTTCTGCAAGATCAGTACTCTGTAAATTTTGTCGCTGCAGCCGGAGATAGCGGGGCTCCAATGTATACACCATATGGATCAGCAGTTAAAGTTGTGGGAATTACAAGGGCAATAACTGCTACAACTACCCGTTTTTCACCTGTCAGTGGAATAATGTATGACTTAGATATAACACCACTCAAGTAATACATATACTCAAATAGTTAGCCAAATTATTTATGATCCATCTTTCAATTTTAAGAGCAATCATAATAATTTGGTTTTTATACTTTTTATGTTACTAAATGATAATGATTGACAATAAAAGCTCACCATTTGAATTTAAATGAAAAGGACTTAATAATATGGCTAAAAGTAATATATATTGCACATTTATGATAATTGCACTTTTTTTTGTATTATTTCTAATCCCATCAAATGCAGATGATAACGATATGTCTATCAATTTCACATTACCAGATTATGGGCCTGAAATGTTTGAAAAAGCAAAAAAAGAGTCTAATTTCATAGCTGCCCGAGGAACCATGCCCTTGATAACAGAAGATGGTAAGAAAATAGAATGGACTGATCAACTTGTTGAATGCACTCGTAATAATAAAGAAATACTAGCGTATTTTAATGACGGTCCTGTTGAAAGTTTTGGAACTTATATCGATGGTTATCTGAAAGTGGGGATGGAGTCTGCAACACCTGAGAAAGTGAATGATACCATTATCGATGAAATATATGAAATTATTAGTGAACAGTGTGAAAAAGAAGGTATTAATGACGTACCTGTTGTTTTTGTATGGGATCATGAAGAAGCAATAGTAGAAGAAGAATCTTCATCAACTACAGTAGATATTTTCGAAAACAAAAGCACACAAAATGAAGACGATCCAATACAATCTACGCCAGGGTTCACTTCAATCATGCTCATTCTGTGCTTGTTGATATTGGTGAAATATAGAAAATAATCTATATTCTCCATAATCTTTTTAAGCAAACCAACTGCTTCTTTTCATTTTATGTCACGTGTCCAGCAGTATATCGATAAGAAGCTCGTCAATTACATAATGAAAAAACTCCCTTCCAACCGTCCAGGTATTGGCCATCACGAATCATATGCTCGTGGTAATATTGCTCCTTCTCTTGGTCTGGCCTATTACCTTGAGCAGGAAGTTTCTGTTTTCTCTGATTCGGTTCTCAAGCTCAAACAGGAGATGTTCAGGAACGGATTCTACTGGAAACCCTGCTTTGTCAAGAAGTGTAAAGATTGTGGAGCCGAGTACGATGAGAACATTGAGAAGTGCACATGTGGTTCAGCTTCTTTCCATCCCAAGTTTGACAGTTTTCACTCCTTAACGAAGAGAAAGTCATCTCTTTCAGCCCAAATTTTCGTTTTTTAGTCTGGAAAAAGCATTTGACAGTTCAAACAATTTTATCCAAAATTCGACGATTTCACCCATTTTTGCCTTAAGATCAGTGTATTTATGGCATCAAAGTTGGCGTAAATGTACTTTTTTGTCTGGTCTTTCTGGAAATCGACGGTAACTGTCAAATTCAATAAGCTTTTTTTGATGAATTTTGTGGACTTATGTTTGAGTTCATTGAACTCATATCGCATTAGCGATATGAATAACTGTGCAATGAACCCAATGATCACAGCACCATAAATGCTAGCATCCGACCACACTCTTAACGGTTTTATCTCGATTTCATTTTTCAGGGAATTGATGATCTTTTCAATAGAATCCTTTTTTCTGTACGTTTGCAAAGCTTCTTCAAGTGTCAAATTCTTACTTGATTTGAGGCAGAAAAATCCTTCTCTGCCTGTAATCAACTTCTCTTCCAGTAGTTTGATAGCTTCTTGTTCGTCAAGTTCTGTCAGTTTTGTCTGCAATGAATCCTACATTCCCGCTTACTCATAACGTGTCCATAAATTCCTCCTTTTATCGGCCTTAAAATCTCCAAAACCTCTTCCACATCGGAGCGAAAGCTTTATCATCGTTATGTATTATATATAATACATAACGAGGAACTGATACATATGACTGCAATTGTCTATCAAACAGACAACCGATCCGGGATAACCTATGCCTATGAATCCGTATCATACTGGGATAAGGAAAAGAAACAATCACGTGCCCGACGTACACTTATCGGGCGGGTGGACAAAGCGACAGGAGAGATCGTCCCCACTGATGGAAGGAACAGAAAGAAACAAGATGTACAGGTCCCTGTCAAATGTGGACCCAAGACAGCTGAGATCGTAAATCGTTCCTTTTACGGTGCCACCTACCTGCTGGATGCCATCGGGGAGAAACTTGGGATTACCCTTGACCTGAAACGGTGTTTCCCTGATACGTACAGGCAAATATTATCTATCGCATACTACCTGATTCTTGAAGACAGCACACCCTTATACCGTTTTGAGAAGTGGGGGATCCTGCACAAGCACCCCCATGGAAGTAATATCACCTCACAACGCAGCAGCGAGTTGTTTTCCAGCATCACCGAGGACATTAAACAGCGTTTCTTCGTCCTTCAGGGAAAGAGAAGGCTGGAAAAGGAATTCTGGGCGTATGACACGACAACTCTATCCAGTTATTCAGAAGCTCTCAAACAAGTGCAGTATGGTCATAACAAAGAGCATGACCGATTGCCCCAGGTGAATCTGGCTCTCGTCTTCGGACAAGATTCCAACCTCCCTTTCTACTACAGAAAACTTGCAGGCAATATCCCTGATACTAAAACAGTCAGCCATCTGCTTGAAGAACTGGATGTTCTAGGGTATTCAAAGGTGAAACTGGTCATGGATCGAGGGTTTTATAGTGAGTACAACATCAACTGCCTGTACCAAAGCCATGTGAAGTTCCTTGTGTCTGTCAGGATGTCTCTGGCCTTTGTTCGAAAAGAGCTGGACGAGATATATGATACGTTTCGAGGTTTCGAGCATTACAATGAAAATTATGAGCTTTATTACCGAACAGTTAAAACCACCTGGAACTACACGCAAGAGCGTCCGTATAAGGGAGATACTCTACAGGAATCGCGCCGCCTTTACATTCACTATTACTATAACATCGACCAGGCAGCAGATGATGAGAAGGCCTTTGATCGTCGATTGTTCTCACTGAAACAGGAACTGGAATCTAGCAAACTTGTTCCTGAACATGAGAAACTTTATCAGAAGTATTTCATCATCAAGACAACGCCCAGACGGGGAACACAGGTAACGGTCAGGGAAGAGAACGTCAGTAAGACCAAGCGCTATTATGGTTTCTTTGCTCTGATCACCAATGAGACTATGGATGCAGTTACTGCCCTTGAGATCTACCGTAACAAGGATGTTGTCGAAAAGGCCTTTGGCAATCTCAAGGAGCGCTTGAACATGCGTCGTGCTCTGGTTTCATCGGAACAGAGTTTTGACGGGAAGTTGTTTGTGCAGTTTGTAGCATTGATATACCTGTCCTATATCAAAAAACAGATGCAAATGAAAGGTCTTCTCAAGGATTACACGTTGCCGGGTCTATT
>NZ_MBKP01000071.1 GCF_002243045.1 Methanolobus psychrotolerans | reverse complement strand
TATTGGTGCAGTTAAAGAGGTATTCCCAAATGCTATCCATACTTTTTGTGTGTTTCATCAAATGAAAACAATAGCTAAAAAATATACAGATGAGTTTTCCAGCATGAAAAATGTACCTGCTGAGGACCTTGAGGTTTTCAATCATGCAATTCAAGTAGTTCTCTCGGAAACAGTTATTCATCTGATAGTGAATTATCATAAAATGATTGAAGCTTCAAAGACAAAGACAATATCTAAAGCTTCAATGAAAGTTGTTATGTATGTGTCTGGCATTTACGCCAAAAATCGAAAAATACTAGAGGCAGGACTTGTTCCAGAAACAAACAATGTCATGGAACAGCTTTTTTCATATATTGACAGTTTTATTTATCAAGCAAGGTCTTTTAAAACAACCACTTGACTGGCTAACTTTTTTAATAACTTGTTTACATTCATGAACCAGAGGAGGTTCAATACAGGAATCCGTAAAGGTAAATTTCCACTCGAGATAGCACGAAACAAATATGGATGATCCTCCTATGAAACTGTGTTTATACTTTTGTAGTAGTGGTAACTATCTGTAAATAACAACTATTTAACTCTTATTTTTTAAAATAAGGATGCAAAAGAGTGTATTAAGACAGTGAATTATTTAAAGGAGAGATTTTTAAGAGGGTTTGGCCAGATTTGAAGGGTGATTAGAAAATAATAAAAAGTCTCGTATTCGGGCATAAACAAATGTAAAAAAATAATTCAAGAAGTACTGTTTTTATAACTTTAGTCGATTGTTCATGAATAGGAAATTTTCTACAGAGTCCAGATTAAAAATCTGTTATTAACGAGTTCTTCTCCACAATATATTTTTGATCCAAAGAAGTATTTTTAGTTTTATGAACACCATTATTGTTCTTTTAACCCATCCCGACATGTGTTTTCACCTCAAATAATCTTATGAATATATCCCATATATACTACTCGCCTTTTAGATTAATGAATGACGAACTATAGGTGTTTAAATGAAATATTCAATAAAAGTTCCTATACATTGATGTTTGAAGTTTTAATGGCATTATAATTTCCCATCCCGTAAAAAAATATCCGTCAATCATTATATATGTGCAAAAAGCCACATTATCGTTGGATTGGGAATACAAAGATATTCTCAATTGTACATGCGTGCGGGTTGGAAACGGGGGTTTTCTCACACGATGTGTGGAATATAAACAAGGAGTGGATTCACTACAATATTTCGGTGGTGGTCCGAAAAGAAGAAGGATGTAATTGACCATCCTTCTGTCTTTATTATGAAAGTTCTCTTTTTACATGTACTATTAATCCTCCAAAAATACTGTGGTGTCCTAATTGAATTGCTGGTGCCTAAATACACATAAAAAAGGCAGAAGGCTTCCTTTCAGCCTTTCACCTCCCTATCTTTTTCTCAACCTCAACCACCTTCAGCGCGATCCTCATCACCGAATCCGGGTTAAGAGATATCGAATCGATACCTTCCTTTACCAAAAACTCTGCGAACTCCGGGAAATCGCTGGGAGCCTGACCGCATAGACCGCTGTGCTTGTTGTTTCTTTTAGCTCCCTGGATAGCCATTGAGACTATTTTCTTCACGGCCTCGTCGCGTTCGTCGAATGTGGAGGCAAGGATCTCAGAATCCCTGTCCACACCCAGGGTCAGTTGCGTCAGGTCGTTGGAGCCGATGGAAAAACCATCGAAGTACTTGCTGAACTCATCTATCATCAGGACATTGCTTGGGATCTCGGTCATCATGTAGATAAGAAGGCCATTCTCGCCTCTCACAAGGCCGTTCTTCTTCATCTCCTCCAGGACCTTTTCGGCTTCCTCTATGCGCCTGCAGAATGGGATCATAAGTATGAGATTGGTCAGCCCCATCTCATCTCTCACCATTTTCATGGCCTTGCACTCAAGAGCGAAGCCTTCCCTGTAACGCTCATCATAATAGCGTGAGGCACCTCTGAAACCCAGCATGGGGTTGTTCTCCTCAAACTCAAAAAACTCTCCGCCCATAAGCGTCTCATACTCATTGGTCTTGAAATCGCTCATACGTACAACTACCGGTTTTGGGTGGAACGAAGCAGATATCGTTGCAACTCCCTGTGCCAGTTTCTCAACGAAATAATCTTCTTTATTTTTATACTGCTCTGTGAGTTCCTCTATCTGTCGAATCACTTTTTCATCCTTTACCTTTTCAGGATGTACAAGCGCCATGGGATGCACTTTGATATAACTGTTAATAATGAATTCCAGCCTTGCAAGTCCTATTCCGTCATTGGGTATCATGGACATTGCGAAGGCTTCCTCAGGGTTACCCAGATTCATCATGATCTCAGTCTTTGTCTTTTCCAGCCCCTTCAGATCAACAGTCTCAATATGGAACGGAAGGATTCCTTCATGCACTTTACCTGCATCCCCTTCTGCACAATTTATCGTGACATCCATGCCATCTCTCAGTTTTTCAGTTGCATCCCCGGCACCTACAACCGCCGGGATACCAAGTTCGCGGCTCACAATAGCTGCATGGCAGGTCCTCCCACCTTTATTAGTTATAATGGCAGCTGCCCGTTTCATTACAGGTTCCCAGTCAGGTGTTGTGGTATCAGCTACAAGTATCTCTCCTGATTTAAAATCGGCAAGTAGTGAGACATCTGAGATAACATGGACCTTACCGGCAGCTATCTTTGAGCCTACACTTCTTCCTGTAACAATGACATCGGTACTCTCATCAAGGTAGTAGGTCTCGAGCACATCCTTCCTCTTTAACGATTGCACTGTTTCCGGCCTTGCCTGGACGATGACCAGTTCGCCTGTTTCACCATCTTTGGCCCACTCCACGTCCATAGGTACATGCTTTCCCTTCTTATTGGAGTAATGATCCTCAATGGTAACCGCATATTTCGCCAGTTGCAATATCTCATCATCTGTGATACAATAGCGCTTCCTGTCTGCCTCCGGTACATCCACATTACGGGTAAGCACACGGGAATCACCCCGCCCATATATCATCTTTATTTCTTTGCTGCCCCTCTTCTTCTTGATGATGGGTCTGAACCCTTCCTTCAGGGTAGGCTTGAAAACATAGAACTCATCAGGATTGACAAGGCCCTGTACAACATTCTCTCCAAGACCATAAGCTCCTGTTATGAATACCACATTCTCAAAACCGGTCTCTGTGTCGATAGTGAATATTACACCACTGGAAGCCAGGTCCGAGCGTACCATCTTCATGACACCGATCGACAGACCCACCTTGAAGTGATCGAATCCGTTGTTCACTCTGTATGAGATCGCTCTGTCAGTGAAAAGTGATGCAAAACATCGGTTGCAGGCATCTTTTAATGAGTGATAGCCGTGGATGTTCAGGTAAGTCTCCTGCTGGCCTGCAAAGGATGCATTAGGAAGATCTTCTGCAGTAGCAGAACTTCGTACTGCAACATCAACATCTTCACCATACTGTTCGCAAAGTTTATCGTATGCTGTTTTTATTTCTTCCCACAGGTCATCAGGGATACCTGCATCAAGTACGATATTCCTAGCTTTCTTACCCCTCTTAGAAAGATCGGTCACATTATCTGTGTCAAGTCCTTCAAGTGTCTTTTTAAGTTCATCGAGTACACCTGCAGACTCTAACACATGCCAATAAGCATCTGCAGTTATTGCAAAACCGTTAGGGATCTTAATATCTTTATTTGTAAGTTCTCTATACATCTCTCCCAGGGACGCGTTCTTGCCCCCTACTAAAGGCACGTCATCTATGGTTATTTCTTCAAACCATCTGGTATATTTACTATTATCTGTCATGGACCCACTCCATTTGAAATTCAATCTGATCGTGTAATTCAAGATCTGTTTCAGCCATCATTTCCGATGGCATCAACCGGGCAAATGCCCAATACTTTTTCGCAAAGATCTTTTTCATCATCATTTTCTGGCTGTCTGGAAACGTAGGCATTCGAGTTATTATCGGCCATTTTGAAGTGATCTGGAGCTTCATCCGTACATACTTGACATGCTATGCAGCTTTCATCCACATAATATGGACCCGGGACATTCTCCGACACTTTGCTATTTTTGTCTGCTATATTTGATTCCCCCCTTAAATGAATAATAATTATTTGAGTTACATAGTACATAAGACATTAGTCTTCATCAGCTGAAAGTAATACCAAATGATAATGCCTTTTAGAATACGATTATAAACCAGAATGACCATTGGAAGCAAAATAACAAAGGATAAAAGGATAGTGAAAAAGGAAAATCATCATGGGCACACAAATAGGGACCTTACTCACAAAAACCTCCATCACTTACGAAGAAATCAATGGCAAAGTGATAGCTATAGACGCATACAATACTATTTACCAGTTCCTGAGTGCCATTCGTCAGAGGGATGGCTCCCTTCTTACAGATTCCTCTGGAAATGCAACATCCCACCTTACAGGTCTGTTCTCAAGGACCAGTAAACTGAGGGATGCAAACATCAAACCTTTCTTCATCTTTGATGGCAAAGCTCCTGAGATGAAGAAACAAACCCTGGAAAAACGCAAGGAGTGCAAAGAGAATGCAGCTTTGAACTATGAGATTGCCAGAGACCAGGGCAATCTGGAGGATATGAAGAAGTTCGCCCAGGGTACTTCAAGAATAACTCCGCAGATACTTGAAGAATCAAAAAAGCTCCTTGAACTCATGGGTATACCCTGGATGCAGGCAGAATCCGAGGCAGAGGCTCAGGCAGCGTTCATGGTTTCCCGCGGGGATGCTGATCTTGTAGGTTCACAGGATTACGATGTCTTTCTTTTCGGGGCAGAAAACGTTATCCGGAATATGGGAAGCACTGGAAAGAGAAAAATACCGGGTAAGAAAGAATATGCTGCAAAGACACCGGAACATATCTCACTTTCAGGCTCCCTTGAACAGTTAGATATCACTCGCGAACAGCTTATTGATATTGCCATCTGTACAGGCACGGATTTCAATGAGGGTATCCATCGTGTGGGTGCCAAGACCGCACTTGAACTTATTCGCAAGCACAATGATATCATCACCATTATCAGTAAAGAGAATATGGATGTTCGTGCCTGCACTTCAGTGGAAGAGATCAGGGAATTCTTCCTGGATCCTCCTGTTACTGCGGATTATAGTCTCAGATGGAATAAACCGAAGTCCGATGAATTATTTGAGTTCCTTGTTGGTGAGCGGGGTTTCTCTGAAAAACAGGTATTGAAGAATAATGAAATTCTGGAGAGTAGGGTCATCGATGAATGTCAGTCCTGTCTCGCAGACTGGTGAGATAGAATTCCTTGAAGTATTCCTTCCAGTAACATTGACGTCACCGTAGCTTTCACATGTATGATACACGATACTGTTTTAATAATAAAGGCAGCCAAGAATAAAATGTAGCTTCAGATTTAAGCCATCTTTTTCCTCTATTTAGTACTTACGATGTTGCATTAATATTTCTATATTTGTTTTCTATATTTGTTTTCTATATTTGTTTTCTAATTCTCAATAGAAAATATCTGAATATACAAAAAAAGCACATTGTTGCTACATCCGACTTTCCGCAGATGTCTAGAGAAAAACGGATATTTTCCTTTAGCGTACATTTACGCATACTGATATCAAATTGAAGTGATAATAAATGTTACTTCTCAATTGAATTATGTTACTATTAATTGATAAATAATTGCAATCCAGATAATTGACAAAATTCGAGGACATCTGCGGAATATAAGAAGTAAACATAGAGAAAGCATTCTATATTGGTAAATTTTTGGTCACACAGAAACAGTGGACTGAGCTAATGGGCAGTAATCCTTCCAAGTTTGTTGGAGACAACAGGCCCGTTGATACTACAAATTCCATTGTTACTGGTTTTAATATGCCAGGTAAATCACAGAATGCAAAACCTGCAATGACATTTTTGAAACAATATCATAGAACCCGGAAACAAAACAATTGGTACACAATCTTGATAGACCAATCAAGGTTGTATTCATTCTTAAAATAATATTTCGGCAGCCTTCATCATCGTATTTTTAAATTATTTAATCAAATAGTATAGTCATGCTTTTATATAACCACAGCTATTTTAAAAATATAAATACAGTCTCCAGTAAACATCGCCCGAATGAAATCCCGAGGCAAGATCATGAAAACAACATCACCAAATTCTCATACACACAAAAGCAACATTCACTCATCAAAATTCAAGCACAGCATTCTGAAAATATCAATTTTGCTGATGCTTTGTTTATCTCTCAGCATACCTGCATCAGCCGCCATATACTCCGGCGGTAATGGTACAGTAGAGAGCCCGTATCTGCTCTCAACCGATAGTGATATTGATAACCTGTCAGCAACCTCTGCAGATTGGGGCAAGAACTTCACACTGACACAGGACATCACACTTGTAGGCAATCACATTCCAATTGGTAATTTAAGCAATAGGTTCACAGGTAACTTCGATGGAAACGGATACGCAGTGAAGAACCTGACAGTTTATCAGGCTGGAGATTATGCCGGATTCTTTGGCTATATAAATGGTGCTAACATCCATGACCTTGGAGTAGAAATAAGCTCAGAAGGTGTTATTTCAACAACTGGTGATTATGTCGGCGGTCTTGTCGGAAAAATTTTCTATGGCACAGTGACCAACAGTTATGCCACTGGTAGTGCCACAGGTGTTCGTGAGGTTGGCGGTCTTGTTGGATGGAATGATCACGGCACTGTGAGCAACAGTTATGCCACTGGCAATGTTATTGGCAGTAGTGATTGGGTCAGCGGTCTTGTCGGGTATAATACCGGCACTGTGACCAACAGTTTTGCCACTGGTAGTGCCACAGGTGATGATTATGTCGGCGGTCTTGTCGGGGAGAATTGGCTTGGCACTGTGACCAACAGTTTTGCCACTGGCACTGTTACTGGTAGTTCTTCTGTCGGCGGTCTTGTTGGGGTTAACAACGGTGGCACTGTGACCAACAGTTATTATTCCAGTACGGGTTCGTATACGAATAGTCTTGGTACTTTAACCTCATATGCCAACTTCACCAGTTTCGCATTCGTTTCCGGAAGTTCCGGTATTTACTGGAACGAAAGTGGCAATAATATCACAACAGCCGATGACTCAGGCTTTGTATGGAAGATGGTGGAAAGTTACACTTTGCCGTATTTCCAGTATCAGGATATGCCAGCACCGATTCCATACGTGGAGTCCATATCGTCAAGTAGTGGTATCAACAACACTGACGGCAGTACATCATTCGGGCTGAACGTCACAGGATGTAGCTTTAACATCACGGATACTGTCTTTGTAAACCTGACAATGGCTGGTCAAACTCCGATAAATGGTACAATTGACAGTATCACTTATACCACGATTAATACTATATTCAATCTGACACAGGCTATTGCAGGTGACTGGTTATTGTATGTCATCAACCCGGACGGACAGACCTCAATAGCGAAGAACTTTACAGTTCAATCACTTTTCATACCTGGAACACCAGAAAGTTTCACAAACACGACAGGTAATTTCTGGGTAAACCATAGCTGGAGTGCAGGTACAGGAGATGTGAGCGATTCCTATAACGTGAGCTATGGCGGAACCTGGCTGAACGATACGATAAACAGTTTCAATCATACCGGACTTTCTGCTCATGCCTGGTCCAACATAACAGTCTATGCCTACAACGCCACTGATTCCACAATTTCACTAGGAGCCATCGATAACGTCCAGATACCAAACAACGCTGTCAGCATTCTCAATGTAACGGACATCACAGTCTATGAAGGAGAAAATGTCACCTTTAACATCAACTCCACGGATGCAGACGGCGATACACCGGTATTTGGCTGTAACAATAGTGCTCTGTTCGATAGCTTCAACACCAGCACTGGTGAAGGTTTGTGGATAACTGATCTCAGTGATGCAGGGACCTACTACGTTGAATTCAACGTAAGTGATGGCTATGGATCAGTCGATTCACAGGTAATGAACATCACCATAAACGATGTCATAATTCCGGTTGCCGATATCAGTGCAAACACTACAACGGGGCCTTATCCTCTAAGTGTACAATTCACAGATAATTCCAGCAACCTCCCAACATCCTGGTTCTGGGACTTTGGAGATGGAACTAATTCCACTCTGCAGAATCCTGCTACTCATATCTACAGTGATGCAGGTATCTATAATGTAAGTCTCAACGCCAGCAACCTTGCCGGAAGCGACCTCAGCAGTAACATGACCATTACAGTTACAAGGCCTGGAACACCAGAAAGTTTCACAAACACGACAGGTAATTTCTGGGTAAACCATAGCTGGAGTGCAGGTACAGGAGA
>NZ_MBKP01000070.1 GCF_002243045.1 Methanolobus psychrotolerans | reverse complement strand
TCTGTAAGTGTATTACTGCTAATGTTTCTTTTAATGTATTAAAGATAAAATCGTATCAATGGCAGTTTTAGCATTCTTCGGTGACATTCTGCTATATTTTTCAATCCCTTCCTCTGATTCATATACAGAAATGAGGGATTCTTCAAGGAATGGATACAATTCTAATAGTTTCCCTAAGACTGGAATATCAATTTGATATCCGCCATAATTGGGATCTATTAATGCCAGTAAATCAGCATGATCTTTTATCAGTTTTCCTCTTTCCCACTCAATATCATCACTTGTCTGTTTCTCAATTCTGTAATGACGATCCCATATAGCTTTTAATTTTAAAACAAGTAATGTTGCTCGATTTGGTACTGCTATTTCAATGCTTCCTCTTCTTTTCCTTGTTTCGGTATTTCCGTCAAGAATAGTAAAATCCAATGATTCAACTCTGCCTTCAAAGGGAAAAGGTTTCTGTCTTGTCTCAAAATCGATTATTATTGAGCCTGCTTCAGTATTCTTTTGAACGCCAGTGGACACTCCCGGCAGCTTATATGGTATAAAATTACGTTCTTCTCTCAAAAAATAACTTAAACTACTTCGTGTGCTAATGTTGGTGATTAGATCGATATCAATTGATCCATACCAAGAGTTATATGAATCACCTGCCCAACCACCAATGAGTACAGTTGTAGGGTTGCCAGCATTTTCCCTCTCGCTCAAATATTGAGTAATTTCACCTAACTCCTCTAAGGAAAATTTGATGATATTGCTCATTTGGTCATATCTTGTCATATATCAAAACCATCTGTTTTGTAATGTCCATTGCAGAATATCCCATTCCTGCTAGGTCTAGAAGTATCTGTGAAGCAGATACTATCCTGATTCCCTCTTTTTCCAAAGTATCTTGGAAAACATCTCTGTCAGGTCGATAAATCATTGCCTTTACATTAGTTGGTGAAGAAGATTCAAACAATTCCTTGAAATACTCGACATGTTCATCTTTCAGATATAGATAAACCGTATCATTCCGTACTCCATAACCTGTACAGAGTGTTGCTGCAGTATATGATGTAAATCCTACTGGTATGTCTTGCAATGCAAAAGCTTCTGTAATTTCTCTTGCTGCATATGTAGAATCATCAAAAGGAATACTTATTTCATGGCTTTTAAGATTTACAAGAGGACGTTCCCATGCAACACCATTCAGCAGTTTATCTACATTTGAGATGCTCACATAATTATGATCCTGCTTCACAATGTTCTGCTGAATTAATGTTTGGATTGTTTTGTGTGCCCAGCCATAAGATATGTCTTCCAGGATTGATAATTGCCGGATTGACGTTTTTGTCTCCTTCAACAAACGAGAGACCACTTTCCATGATTTATCTGATGTGATCCGAGTAGTTTTGACACTAAATTGCTGATTCATTGTAGATTTAAAAGACCATGGAAGTTTTACCATGATAATATCCAGCTGATTCATTATTCTTTTTTCTCTCTCTGAGAATGATTTTGCAGCTATAATCAAGCTAATGTTCTTCTCTCGATATTCGCGCTGTAACATAAGATCACGAAGAAGATTCATTCTTGCAATTGTATCGATTGTAGCTTTTGATTTTATTTCAATGAAATATATGGATTCATGATCTTCCAATATAGCATCTGGGCGAAGGGGGATATCAAGTGAATAATACTCATATAATGATTTAAGGCTTGTATCCTGATAATTAGATGAAATCTTCAGATACCCCTTAATGTAGTCAATTATATCTTCATATTCCTTTGATTCTTCTTTTATCATAAGTAATTATCACTATATGATGATATCTATATAAACTTATCAGTGATACATATCTTTGCTTAATGATAGGTATATAAGATCATCAGTGATAACTTGTGCTCTCAACAGTTCTCTTGTTCCTTCTGAGTTACTTATATCCACCCTGCCAATCTTCTCTGGATCTCCATTCTTTCAGCTTCGGTAAATGGTAGCCCCTGATAATGATTCATCGAAGTAAGCTTATCGTGTCCCTGGCGAAGACATACTATGTTCAGCGGAATCCCTGCAGCACCATCCAGGACTCTATACTTTTCCTGGTTGTTTTGCTGCTCAGGCCTTCAAGATCAAGGTCTGATCTTTCACCCCACCTTAACAGATTCTCATTCCAGGTTGACTGTGAAGGTGGTTGCTTATTCTTGAAAAAGTAGTTCAGGACATTCTCCAGTTGCGGAGGAATGGGATGTATGTATCTTTCCAGCTGCTTTCTTTTGGCCTTCTTCTGTGCTTCTTCAGGCAGGTGTATTGTCCTGCGGACCTTCAGCCACCATTCCGGATGAGCGTGCAGTCTCTGGACCTCTACGTAACGCATCCCGGACCAGAAACAAACATCAAATATAGTAGTAAGATAATCCTTGCTTATTGAATCCCGGAAGATATCCAGTTCATAAGGTCCTAAGATCCTTGTTCCATCAGGGGTATGAATAGGCTCGATTTTTTCCATGTGGTTTTACTATTTTCTCAGGTTTTTATCGTTTTTGACCTGAAGATCTTCACATATCCTGCAGGAAATGGCGGATAAAACCTGTGATTATAGTATAAAACGGCATGATTGATAATATTCAATACTTGCGGTAAATCTTACTCCGATGGCCAACTTCAATAACAAAAATAATCAGTTTTTCATCCTCAATACTCATAATCACACGGTAGTCACCAACTCTTAATGAGTATAAGGGTGATTTAGGAAAGCCTTTGAGCTTCTTAACATGTGTTTTGGGGTTATCATTGATCTCTTTGATAGCTGATACTATCTTTTTCGCAATATCTACAGGGAGATCATTAATGTCCTTCAGTGCTCCTGGGGAGTAGAGAATTGAATACATCAACTAAGCCCCAGCTCAGCCTCGACTTCTTCTTGTGTGTAGTATTTACCACGTTTGAAGTCTTCCAATGATTCTTCTATCCTTCTAAGTGTATCGTCACTAATGGGTTCAGAATCATATGCCATATCAACCAAGCGTGAAACTACGTCGTTATAAGTTTCCCTGGGAAATAATTTCAACTTGTCAAGGTTATCTTTTAGTTGAGGGTCAATCTTTATGGTTGTAGCTGCAGTCATATACTACAGTATACGCTAGTATACTATATATTAATATTCTTATGCCACGAAGAAGCCTGCAATTATAGCCTAAAATGACAGGTGATTTGTTCTGTAGATAGAAACTATTTCAGTATTATTATATTTTATTTCTAGAGACTGTCGGAAAAGTCCCCGAATAAAGCAACTTTTGCTATGCGTGTAGAGTCAAATAGTCATGACAATTATAAAAACACTATCATTGACTACTTCAAAAGAAACTGGGGTGAGAGTGTTCTTGGCTATTGTTGCTATAACTAGATCTAAATTTCATACGAATTGACATTTCCGACAGTCTCAATATAAACAAACAAATCATTTCATATTTTATTAAATTTAAAGTAAATATAATTACACTTGTACTATAAATATGCCGGTCGAAAAAAAACTATTAAATAGTAGTATCTATTGTAATTTTTAAGAGATGAAAAAAAATGGTAACTATTCAGCCTAGCTCCCTTCCACCAAGCTGATTTCTCTCTACGATCAATTCTGCAATATGGGAATAAGTGAATTCCCATAGAATATTGCACTGATCGAGTCTATAACAGACAGGGAATTCTTGCTAACAGTAGAAACGTATCCTCTTATCCGGCAGAAATTTCTTGCACCCTGTTCACTACGGAAGATACCGGATATCTTCGGTTGTACTTTCGTCATTCTGATATCTCTTTCAGCCTGATTGTTATCAAACGGAACGTTTGGGTCGTACATAAACCGCAAGATCTCTTCCTTGTACCCAATAAACCGACCCAGCAGATTCTTTACCGTGGAACATTTAGGACATGTTTTTATCTCACAACGATGTTCAGTACACTTAATTGCTATTGGTGGAATGTCAAAGACCTGTCTTCTTTCATAATCGGAGGGAATGGAAATTAACGATCTTCCACAATTGGTACATTTGTCAACATAATGAACAACAACTTCATCAGGATCATCATTCATTCTTAAAGTAGTACCAGGATGACCATTTTGACCACCTGGGGATCTATCGCTCTTTTTTCTCTGACTTTTAACCTTTGGTTTATTCCGTGAGTAAGAATCAGTAGACGGTGGTTTGCTACTATTGTGACTATTCTTTTCAAGCATCTCTTCCAGATGCTTGACACGTTCTTCCAGTTTTTCTATTATCAAAAATAGCTGAGTAACAAGTTCGACGACTGCCTCAGGACCAGCATCATAAACTGCAAGTATTTCTTCTCGTTCTATACAAGAGACTGTCGGAAAAGTCGATTCGTATGAAAATACTGAGTAATTATAACAATAATAGCTTAGAACATATCATTATTGATTTCTTTTAAACTAGTTATTGATAATGATTATATTGATACTCATGACTATTTAGCTCAGTACGTATAGCAATAATTTTCAGATTAGGTGACTTTTCCGACAGTCTCATACAAATCCCCTCAGATCAATAAAATCTTTTTTCTGAACGTTAAAATGAGGTCATAGTATATTGATTTTTACTTAATTGCTGGAAGGATGGCTGAATAGTTACTTTCGATATAATATTAGGATTTGTCGTAATATCAATGTCCACTAAATCAACTTGATATTTTAGAATCTCAAGTTTATGCTTTAAAATTTCAGACATTGTTTTTGTACTACCTGAACCTGAAAAATATAACAATAGTATTTGTTTCTGTAGCATGTTAATCCTTTATTCCCCACTCTTAGTAAGACACCTTAGGATAGTTCTATATACGGTTAGAATGCCTTTATTCATTTCTATCTTAAGGTCCTATTCTCTCCAGTGTTCCGGTCTGTTTAATGATTCTGCACACACAACCGTACCTCTGACCTTGCTCAACCCCTCAGAGGTTAAAGCCTGTACCATCCAGGCATTTGCATCTTTCTCGGGTATGGGGAAAGGTGCAGTAAATCCCAGGCTTGCAGAATCGGGAATAAATCCATGTCGTGGATAATATTCTTCATGCCCCAGAACAAAAACCATCTCAACTTCCATTTCTTTTAATTTCTTTAATCCCTCGGTTATCAGCATTCCTCCGATTCCCTGTCGTTGATGATCCGGTCTAACTGCCAGTGGGGCAAGTATATATATCGATGGAGAGGGCCCCTCAGAATCAATTGTTGCCCTTGTAAAAAGAATATGCCCAACAGCCTCGTCATCCTTGAAGGCAAGCAGTGATACTAACGGCTCTGCACTTTTGTCTGTTAAAAGCTGACCGACCAGATCCGCTACATCTTCAGAAGGAAATGCCTCTTTTTCAATTATTATTATATCATTGAAGTCCGACCTGTTTGCCTCTCGAATATACATTTCTATTACAACAATGATTTTTTCTTATTATATAGATAATGCTTACAGCTCTGCATAAGAACCTATCAGAACAGATAATATTCGAAGCTTAAGAATGGGCCAGTGTCTCTCAGGATACCGGGGAGTTTCCATATTCCAGACAGACTTTGTACCACTATATTTCATAATCAATCCATGTCTTCTTGTTTGCCTCATCCATATTATGTCCCAACTTTGACAGTTTTGTTTTTGATCAACTCACTGTCTATCTTTTTTATGTTCATTAGAATCGAAGTGTTTCTTTTTTCCTAGTGGTTGTTTGTCTCTTTATTTTCTTGCATGCTTGTTTTGTAATTATTCAGCCCAGCTCCCCTCACTTAGCTGATGTCTCTATCTACGCTCAATTCTGCAATGAAGGAATAAGTGGATCCCCATAGAATATTGCACTGATCGGGTCGATAACAGATTGAGATTTCTTGTTAACAGTAGAAACGTATCCTCTTATCCGGCAGAAATTTCTTGCACCCTGTTCACTGCGGAAGGTACCGGATATCTTCGGTTGTACTTTCGTCATCCTGATATCTCTTTCAGCCTGATTGTTATCAAACGGAACGTTTGGGTCGTACATAAACCGCAAGATATCTTGCTTGTAGCCTATAAATCGATCCAGCAAATTCTTTACCGTGGTTTGCTTCTTATGTCCTCGTTTTTTTGACTGCACATTGGATTGAGGATCAGGAGGGTTTTTGTTCACCCCTAAGCAAGTGATGTGATCATAATCTTCACTGAACCTTTGAATTAACTCAGTATCTAAAAGACCCTCATCAATATGATCTTTAATGCACATCAACAGGTCTGCCATCATCTTTGGCCACTGTTGATCACTGTTTTTTGAAGCTCCGGTTAACTCACGTAACAGATGTGCATTACACAATGAATGCTGACAATAGTACTTGTTTTACGGTTTCCAGAAATCATGTGTTACAACACCAGTGTAACCCGGTAGAATGCCCATAGCATTCATTGCTTCCGAACCTCTCTTTCTATGTGGGAAATAATATGTGAGGGTTTTAGTACCTGCTACATGAAGCCAATTGCAGGATGCGTTTATTCTCAAACCTGTTTCATCCAGATTGATCACAGGGGATTGTTTAAGGAGATGTTTCACTTCATTTTCAAATGGTTCAAGTTTATCGAAGCAACTGTGCACTATGTTCACTATTGTAGCAGTACTTATCCTGCATCCTAACATGTCAGAGAACAAACTGGTAACACGATGGTAAGGAAGTAATTGGTAAATGTGTAAATAAATTGCAGAGGACTTGATTTGGGGACCATATTGAGTCGGCTTAGTCACACCCTCCGGAAAAACGGTTTTGTTTACATGGGAACATTTAGGACATGTTTTTATCTCACAACGGTGTTCAATGCACGTGATATTTATCGGTGGGATGTCAAAGACCTGTCTTCTTTCATAGCCAGAAGGAATGGAAGCTAACGAGCTTCCACAATTAGTACATTTGTCAGCATGATGAACGATTATTTCATCGGGATTATCATTCATTCTTAAAGTAGTACCCGGATGACCATTTTGTCCACCTACGGATCTATCGCTCTTTTTTCTCTGACTTTTAACCTTTGGTTTATTCCGTGCATAAGAATCAGTAGACGGTGGTTTGCTACTGTTGAGACTGTTCTTTTGGCAATATGCACAATTTGCTGTAAAATGACGAATTTCCAGACGTATTTGAGTTAAAAAATCAATATTAAGAGAGCAATTATTTCTACTAGCTACAAAAATTTAAACTACAATTTACAGCAAATTCGCCACACTGCCGTTCTTTTCAAGCATTTCTTCCAGATGCCTGACACATTCTTCAAGCAGTGCAATACGTAGAGC
>NZ_MBKP01000069.1 GCF_002243045.1 Methanolobus psychrotolerans | reverse complement strand
CCTGCTAATGTTCCTGGTTCTTTAGGGGATACTCCTTCAATTGGTGTCAATCCCTTTGCTTCTAGTCCTGCTAATGTTCCTGGTTCTTTAGGGGATACTCCTTCAATTGGTGTCAATCCCTTTGCTTCTAGTCCTGCTAATGTTCCTGGTTCTTTAGGGGACAATCCTTCAATTGGTGTCAATCCCTTTGCTTCTAGTCCTGCTAATGCTCCTGGTTCTTTAGGGAACAATCCTTCAATTGGTGTCAATCCTTTTGCTTCTAGTCCTGCTAATGTTCCTGGTTCTTTAGGGAATAATCCTTCAATTGGTGTCAATCCTTTTGCTTCTAGTCCTGCTAATGCTTCCGGTGCCGGTGTTAATCCTTTTGGTGAGCCGTTCAATGATGCTGATGGATCATTTGTTAAAAACAGTTCTAAATTTAAAGGTCCAGGTAAGCAGCCTATTAATGTAGATGCACTTAAAAAGAACATTGGAGTTTTATCTGTAGTTGCCCGGGGCTTAATCAAAAACCTGACAAAAGGAAAAAGTCTCATTGAAAGGATGGAAGACATGAGGGTTGATACGATGCTGGATGATTCCAATCCTCTTGGTAAAGATGATCCCTCGATAGTTAGGTCACCATTTGATAATGAATTAGATATTCCTTTTGCCAGTAATTCACTGAATCCTTTTTCCTTGTCTTTGGAAAGTTCAAATGAAATAGCATCTCCATCATCTGAGAATCCGTTTAAGGTCCCAGGTGAAAATGTTGATGGCATAAGGAAAGTAACTCCTATAGAGAACCCTGTTATGGGAATGAAGGGGATATCTCCCTTTGTTGAAACCATTGCTGAGGATACGGTCAGTTCTATTTCAGATAAAAGGTCTAGGTTTATGGGTGTTGATCCTGATATTGTGGAAATCATACCCGTGGGTGACTCTGTAGGTGATGATGTTGTAGATGATGCTGGTATAAATTCAGACGGGCTGCCCGGAGATATGGGTGCAATGCCGGTGGCAGGTAATATATTGGGACGGCAGGATGTAAAAAAGCCTGTTAGTAATAAGTCTGATATTGATGCAGAGGTCAATGATATTGCTTTGGATCAACGTTTGTCAACGGGAGTTCTTTCTTCAGGTTTAAAGGATATGAAAAAGGTTGCAGACAAGAGATTCGATGACCTGGAAAGTGACATCAATGATCTTAAAAGTAATCTCATGAGCACGACTATACAGTTTAGTGCTATTCATGGTGATGCAGGAAGCTTTTCAAGTAAAGTTTCAGATCTGGACGGGGCATTTTCTTCATTTGTCAAATCCACTGAAGAGTCACTGTCCCAAAATAATATGAAATTTGATAACCTTGAAGAAAAGACGAGTTTGATTGAAGGGAGAGTTGGTAATATTGAATCAACTCTTGGTGTATTGCAATCTGATAATCTTTCTATCAGGTCAGATCTGACCCGGATAGAGGACAATGTTTCCGAACTTGTGAATTCTTATACTGCTCTTCTTGCACAGTTGCATGAATCTTTACAGGAAAACGAATCGAATTTTTCCCGTATTGATGATGTGTCAGGAAAATTAGATCAAATTGGTTCAAAGATAAGTTCTATCGAAAAATCTCAGGAAGGTACAAGATCAACTTCAATGGAGTTTTCAAGGTCGGTATCTTTGTTGGTTGATAATATAGGTAAGGTCTCGTCTGAGTTTTTGGAATTCAAGCAGCAATCAGAAGCAAAGAATGTTTCAATGCTTGAAAGGATCGATTCAGTTACGGAATATGTGGAAAGTGAACTGAAAAACCTGGGTGCCAGAAGTTATAAGGGATTCGGGCAGAATGTTCATCTTTCTAACATAGTCAAGAACTCCGGTAACATGAAGCTTTGTATGGAATGGCTTGAGTTTTTGATGGGGCTTGTAGGTTGCAATAATCTTCCTGATATTCTGGCGTATTATGAGGAACTTGGATGGATCACTGAAAAGGTGAGGATGGAATTACTGCATTATGCTGAAGGCATCGATTTCTACATGGAAAAACCTGACTGGAAACTAACACCCGATGACCATGTCAAATCCATATGGTTCATCGAGAGTCTTGCAGGCATGAAAGTTGACAAGAATCGGATGTCTGTTATCGAAAGGGATATTGAGAAGGTTAAAAATGGCTCGGATATATACGGCATTTGAATACCTGTCTTAAAAAACAAACGAAAATAAGTGTTTGCAGACCGGGCCGGCCAGCAAACATTTTACTATTTTATAAAAATGAGACTGTAGATCTCAGAACATTGCTTCTAGTTTGTCAGCATAGTCTGCAATTACAGGCAGTCTGTACATGTTACCTTTGTAGGCCATGAACATCAGGTATAGCCAGAGTACAAATCCTACAAGGGGCAAGAATAACCCTATTAACCACCCAATAATTGGTATAAATCCCAAAATAATGCCCAATATGAACAGGCCACCAGACACTACAGTGGACTGCGCTGCATGGAAGCGTACAAATTTGTTTTCTTTCTCAATGATCAATAAAATTATGCCGGTAATAAATCCCAGGACATAGGCTATTACTCCAGCTATATTCTCGCTTACGCCTAATTTAGTTTCGCTCATCATAAACTCTCCTATAAATACCTATAATGTTATCATTGGTCTTTCTTTTTCATGGAATCAAAGCCACAATAAGAGTTACAACGATAAATATCAATATAATTCAAATGTAATCTTTATCGAGATAGTATTTATACTTATCTGAAACCACTAACACGTGGAACGACCTAATTAGATCTTTTAGTTAAAAACTTTCCTATTTTTCACGGGGTATTCATTCAAAACTATGCTCTTCAATTCAAGTATCATTCCGGAAATCAGAATAAGACCAAAAATGATAAAAACAGATCAAAAATATCCTAAAAATGAAAATCCAGGCTGCAAAGGCTCACATGGTTTGAAATCAAGAGGTTTAGCTCTCTACTTCCTCTCTCTCTCTCTCTCTTAATATCAAATAAGCGTTAAACCACAATTAACCTTGAGATTAATTGGCAAAGAGAAAAGATAGTTCTAGCGATTATTTATCGACTTCATCACTCTGGGACCTCCAAAAATTCGCTGTTTTTAGCTCACATATCGCTTCCATAATAGCTTAAACATCGACAAGTGTCATTATCTTGTTAAAGCCCTGGCCTAAAACCAGCTCAACAATGGTTGCCAGTGTTTTTTAAATATGCGCAGAAGATTGTGTCGGGGATCTAAAACCCTAACGAATTTAAGTTACCCCAAAAACATAGTGTCCGTTGATACTATGCCATACGCAAAATAAGCTTAAAGTTGCGGCACTCTTTGAGAATCCAAATACACAGTCGTCTTGGATACAATGTTAACATCAGGATAAAAAAGAGAAAATGATGACGCAAAAGCGTCATTAAATTTGAGTTTAGAACCTGACGTCCATGTCAGCAATCATCTGCTGGCTTGTTACATCAATGAATTTAACATTGACAGTTTCACCACTAGCTCCAATGTCGTCTGATACGTTTCCAGCTGCAAGCGATGTTCCAGCGAGAACTGGTATGCCGTCGAAATAGATTGTAAGAGTTTCTCCAGCATCAAACTGATTGTTGTCGGATGTTAGATTTCCAAGGTCGGTGTCTACGCCATCAACAACTACCTTTGTCCTAGCTGCTGTCAATACAATTGCATCTCCGCCTTGGTGCTCAAGTTTAACAACATTTAAACTGTTTGCAGTGTCAGAGCTTGCCCTTACGCTTGCCTGTGGTGCCTGTTCAGGTGGTCCCATGCCGAATACGAATGCTGCGATAACTGCAGCAAGGATGACAGTGATTGCGACCATCAGGATAACGCCGATGACCGGAGATACTGCATCCTCTCCATCAAGGAATTGGTTTGCTTTGCTCATAGTTTGTTCCTCTCTTGTTCAGAAGTTATAATTTCTTCTGTTTCTTTTTCTGGACCACTTTTTCAAGTTTCTTGGTCCACATTTTATCACTATCACCGAGGTCGGTATATTCGCACTCGAGATAATGTTGCACTGCCATACTCAAGGCTTCTTTTGTTGACGACTCATTGCATTTCTTCTTTAAAGCCGCCAGTTCATCTTCCGTGAGTACTGTTTGTGCGTGTACAATTTTAACCATTGTATCTCCTGATTGTTTGAATCATCTGATGAACTTAGTCGTTCAAACCATCATCATAATAATCATAAGAAAAATTGTATATAAACTTTGTTGCACAATGGCATTTTGGTTTGCTACTTTTCTTACATTTGCCATGTTTATTATATATTTATATCAATATATTCATTTGGAGAATATATTGGTATCTATGATATAAATATATGATTTATATAGCAGTTTTCTATGCATATTTTACATGATGGTGTTTAATCTGTCAGAATATTCTCAATTTTTTCCGACATATTAAGACCCTCTACCAGACAAATATACTTTTTCATTGGCGTCACATTCATGACTATCTTTTTGTATGTATGCCATTGGCAAAGTCAAAATAGAATCTCATATATTATACTACCATACTATCCGTCAGTTGCTTAAAAAATACTCAAAGAAGGAAGATCCATGTCATCCAGTCGTTTTATAATCACAGTCATTGGTATTGATAAAGTTGGTATCGTTGCGGGCATCACACAGGTCATGGCACTATATAATGTCAACATTGTTGACATCACCCAGACCATCATGGACGACCTGTTCACAATGATAATGCTGGCACAGATAAAGGAAGAAAACTTCGATCTTGCATCTTTCCAGCAGGCCATGTCCGGGACAGGTTCTGAACTCGGTGTTGAAGTAAAAGTCCAGCACGAAGATGTCTTCCGTTTCATGCATAGGATATGAGGTGTCTATCCATGCTAATCCATCCAGAAGAAATTCTTGAAACCATTAAAATGGTGAGCAACGAGAACCTTGACATAAGGACCGTCACCATGGGCATCAACCTGCGCGGCTGCAGTCACCCTGATATAGATACCTTCAACAATAACATCTACAACAGGATCATGTATTATGCAGAGGACCTTGTGAAAACGACCAACGATATACAGAACCTCTACGGAATCCCAATAATCAATAAAAGGATCTCAGTAACCCCTATTGCAATAGTTGCCGAAAGCTGTGAAGCTACAGACCTGACATCTGTTGCACAGACACTTGACAGGGCTGCTGAAGATGTAGGTATCGATTTTATAGGAGGTTTCAGTGCACTCGTCCAGAAAGGTATGACCCCTGGTGATCTGAAACTGATAAATTCAATCCCCAGGGCACTTGCCAGTACCAAAAAAGTATGTTCTTCTGTAAACGTGGCGACAACCAAAGCAGGCATCAATATGGATGCTGTTGCCATGATGGGCAGGATCATCAAGGAAACCGCCGAGCTGACAAAAGCTGATTCAGGTATTGGTTGTGCCAAACTTGTTGTTTTTGCCAACGCACCTGATGACAATCCATTCATGGCAGGTGCTTTCCATGGAATTGGCGAACCAGACTGCGTTATTAATGTAGGCGTAAGTGGTCCTGGTGTAGTTAACTCAGCTGTGCGCGCACTCAAAGACCCCACTCTTGGGGACATTTCCGAATGCATTAAAAAGACCGCTTTTAAGATCACCAGAATGGGTGAGATGGTGGGCAAAGAGGTCGCTCGCAGGCTCCACGCTCAATTTGGTGTACTCGACCTGTCCCTTGCGCCAACACCTGCTGTAGGTGACAGTGTAGCCGCTATCCTTGAAGCCATGGGCCTGGAGAGCTGCGGTACTCACGGCACAACGGCTGCACTTGCACTTCTCAATGACGCTGTCAAAAAAGGTGGCGCAATGGCTTCATCTTCTGTTGGCGGACTAAGCGGTGCTTTCATCCCGGTGAGTGAGGACGAGGGCATGATAAGAGCAGTACAGAGGGGCTCCCTCACACTGGATAAGCTTGAGGCCATGACAAGTGTTTGTTCAGTTGGTCTTGACATGATAGCAATTCCTGGAGATACTCCTTCCTCAACAATATCTGCCATAATTGCAGATGAGATGGCCATAGGTATGATCAATAAGAAAACAACAGCAGTAAGATTGATACCTGCGCCGGGAACCAAGGTTGGGGATATGATCGAGTTTGGTGGTCTTCTTGGAAGTGCTCCGGTGATGCCTGTACATAAATTCAGCTCGGAGATATTCATCTCAAGAGGCGGTCGGATACCTGCTCCGATACAATCTCTTACCAACTGAAATCTTTATTATTGGGTACAATACGGGATGATCATATGATTATAACTTTGATCGGTATGCCAGGCGCAGGCAAGAGCTCTGCCGGACAGAAATTAGCATATCTGTTGGATTATGAATTCATTGATACTGATAAGCTTGTAATAGATGGGTCAGGAACGGCCCTTCAGGACATTGTCAATGACCTGGGAGACATGGCTCTTATAAGGGCAGAGGAACAAAGCATACTCGATCTTAAGCTAAAAGACAACTGCATCATCGCAACAGGAGGAAGCGTTGTCTATTCTGCAAAAGCAATGCAATTCCTCAAAGCAAGATCTATTGTCGTGTACCTTGATGTTCCCTTTAGTACTATTGTTATGAGGCTCTCCAATCTCACAACAAGAGGCGTTGTGGGTCTGAAAGAAAAAGGATTGCACGGTCTTTACGAGGAAAGGACCGCACTTTACAGGTCTTTTGCAGACCATATCATAGAAGTTGGCAGGAAGGACAAAGTGACAGATGTCGTGAGCAAGATGATCATGACCGTCCTGCCCGAGCATGTTGCGGATATCGCCGATCAATTATCAGATTAACTATTCGGTTAGTTATCTGATCAGTTCTCCTGCGTATTCCACCATATCCTCACCCGGTTGGATAAGGATTTGTGGACAAAGGTCCCGTTCTCTTTTTCAAGCTTATCGCTCAGATATCTTCCAAGCATTTCTTTCTCCTGTGCCGTCTTCATCCCCATGTGGCCACCAAAATGCTCCACAGCCTCGTCTAAGGATGAAAAAGTCTCATTTTGCTCAAATGACATTGTTTCGATATTGGGGTAGATGCCCATCTGGTAGAGTACATTATACAGAGTATCACACTTTGGCATACTATGGTATTCTTTACCGTGGTGTAAAGGCCAAAGTTCTCTTGCATAGGGGTCCCAAGGTCTGTCCCCTGCAAACCAGTACAGGTATATTTGTCCGCTACAGACTGCTTGCATAGTCTCTACGGCTTTACGGATATCGGGCATACCAAGTGAAAAAGATGCGATGACAATATCATATGGCCCTGAAAGGTCCGTTTCTATATTGACATCTTCCCATTTTTTCTCAACGCATGTTATATTATTACATTCATGCTCTTCTACATTCTCCCGCAGAACCTCCAGCATTGCGGCAGATGGTTCGATTGCTGTTACATGTCTGGCTATTTTGCAGAGAGGTATTGCAAGGGATCCTGGTCCTGCACCAATATCCAAGACGTTTGAATCCTGGGTGATTGGTATTGAGCTTATTATTTTTCTGGATCTTTCGTGATCGTTCTTGCTTGACATTTGCCAAAACTTCCTGGCATTCTCCTTGTCTTCCCATATAGACGTGCAGTCATCTGAATTCCGGCATTCGCTATGCTTGTATGTCTGCCAAGTCCACACTTCATTCCAGTCAATATTTTTTATACACTCCATAGTATTCTCTCATTGGGCTTCAAATGCATTTATACTTCTAAATAGAAATTAGTTTATACAATCGGCATTAATTTTATAGTGTCGGGATCACCACAGCTATGTCCATGTAATTCTGTATAGTTACCGGTACTCCATATACTTCCTCGATTATTCCTGGAGTTATTTCCCCGATGCTCCCTGCCGCAAAGATGGCACCATTCTTAAGGAACAAGAACTTATCAGAGTACCGAAAGGCCATGTTTAAGTCGTGCATGGTCATTATTGCAGATACGTTATCCCTTTTCACAATTTCTCTTACTATCTCTAGGATATCTATCTGATTTTTCAGATCCAAACTGCTTGTCGGCTCATCGAGAAGAAGGAGCCTTGGATTCTGGGCAAGAGCTCGTGCTATCCCTATCTTCTGCAACTCTCCACCGCTAAGTTCATCTATGTATCTCAGTGCGAACTCCTCTAGATGCAATTTCTTGAGAATGGCCTCAACCAGCATCACATCTTCAGTAGTGATTTTCCATTTTATATGTGGCATCCTTCCCAGAAGTATTGCGTCAAAGGCTGTCAGCCTTGCACATTCGCAGCGCTGTGGCACATATCCCAGACGGCGGGCAATCTCTATCTGCTCAAGCTTAAGCACATCTTGATCTTCTATTAGTATTGTTCCACTCTTTGGTTTGAGGATGGCATTCATACATTTTAGGAGGGTGGTCTTTCCCACTCCGTTTGGTCCCAGTATGGCAAGTATCTCGTTTTTCTTAAGGTGGAATTTTATATCCCTGAGTACCTCTTTACTACGGTACTGGAACTCCACTCCATTTACTTCCAATATCACATTCTTCTCCCCTTAAGTATCAGGTATATAAACGTCGGTGCTCCTAAAAATGATGTGAGTACTGCTACCGGGAGCTGATATGGCTGTATTATAACCCTGGCTGCAGTATCTGCACACAGCAGTAGCAGAGAGCCCATTACTATACTACCTGTTATCAGGAAACGATGATCATCACCAATGATGCGGCGCGTCATATGGGGGCATATCAGTCCTATAAAACCGATCACTCCCAAAAATGCCACGATCACGGCCGTCACGATGGATGCGGCCATCATTCCTCTAAGTCTCACCTGCTCAACGTTCACACCAAGTCCCTTTGCTGTTTCATCTCCTGCATCTATGGCATTGTATTTCCACCTGTTCAGTGTAAAATAGATTATAGATACAACTACCACGACAGTGATAAATGCCAATTCCTCCCAACTTGCCCTTGAAACATCTCCAAAAGACCAGAATACTATGGAAGCAAGCTGTGTGTCATCTGCAAAGTACTGTAAAAACATTGTCCCTGCAGTGAAAAGAGAACTCATGGCCACACCCACAAGGATCATCACTTCAGGCGTGACTCCTCTGTATCTGGAAAATGCCAGAATGATGGCCGTGACAAGAAGAGAGAACACAAATGCAACGGCAGTGGTCACATATGGGTTACTGATAGTCACAGCATCGCCGACAAGGGTATGTGTTGAACCTGTTCCAAGCACCATCACTGAAAAAGCTGCTCCAAAGGCTGCAGCATTGGAAATACCAAGCGTGAAAGGAGAAGCCAATGGGTTTCGAAGTATTGATTGCATTACCACTCCTGCCACGGATAGCCCGGCACCGGCAACGATGGCTGTGAGTACCTGAGGCAGGCGTATATTCCATATAATGCTGCCCCACCTATCTGAAATACTATGTCCTATAAGTGTCTTTATTACTTCTAGTGGAGGTATATCTGCGGCTCCTACTGAGATCGACATCACAAGCATTACGCATAAAAGAACAATACCTGACAGGATATATGTGGTCTTCCTGTCAGTATGCTCTTTGTAACGGCGTGCGATTTCACCTTCTGATCTATTCATCCTTTCACCGTTTTCGGTTAGCTTTTGAATTTTCAGATCTCTAGTTTTGTAAATGCAGGTATTCCATAGACATTGATCATCGTGTCATAGATTTCCTTGCCAAGCTCTTCATCTCCTTTGCATACAAGGAATGTGTATATTTCAACGGTCTTATTTTCAAGATCCACATCATCGAATCGGTCAGGGTAGAGTGTCTTTCCTGCAAAATAAGAGTCTGCAAGTACCGAGCCAAAGTTTGTTGCGTACTGGTTGAAAGGCAACACTCCATATACATTTCCTGACCGGACTGCCTGTAGCTGTCTATACGAGGCATCGTTCTGTAGCAGGCCAAGCCCGCTTCTCTCTTCTCCGCATTCAATTGTGTTCAGGTCCACAAAGATGATCTCAGGGTCCCACTCTATGATCTTTTCCTTTGCAACATCTGCAACGTTGATATCCATATCTGCATATGCCACATTCTTTGCATTGGTGAAAAGGAATGGCGGATATGTTGGCTCTGTGGACTGGAATCCCTGTGGTCCGCCTGCTCTTCCTATGCCACCGACATAACATGTAGGCTTGTCTTCTTCCGGTATGTCAACAGTGCGCTCCTTAAGTTCTGCTATGTTTCCATCAAAGAAAGCAATTACTTCTTCTGCACGTTCTTCTTTACCCACGATCTCTCCAATTATTCTGAGGCTCTCATCAAGGTCCTCTTTGTTATCGGCTAGATCTCCAGTATTAATTACAACAACCGGGATACCTGTTTTCTTCTGAAGTTCTGCAGCGTCATAACCTGTTGCGGAATATGTCTTTATTATCACTTGGGGAAGTGGGTCGAGAGAAAGTATTTTTTCAGGATCGTCCTGTCCTCTGGTCTCTCCAAAGATGGTATAATCAGTACTGAACTGGGGATTGGCAAGAGAATAAGGTTTGGAATTAGATGCTGAATTGGTTGTTTCGCTTCTTTCAACACCTACAATCTTGTCCTGTGCTTCAAGGTATGTGAGATATCTCAGAGTACCTACGCCGGAGCAAATCACATAATTCACAGATTCCGGAATTTCCACAGTTCTGCCAAGGGAATCTGTAATAGTTCTGGTTGCTGTTTCTTCCGGTGTCTGGATACTCTGTGAAGTTGATGAACTCTCCATGCAGCCTGAAACCAATGTTGATATGATTACTAATATTACTAAAAAAGTGATGGTTTGTGTTTTACTCCTATTCATTTTAGTTCTCCTCTGTTTTAGTAGACGTGTGTTAAGGTTAATTGGTATATATGATTTATGTTTGGCATTCACAACACAACTAAAAAGCAAGAAATATATACTTTAAGGATAACAAAAAACAGGCTAAAACACTTAGATGTTTTGAGAGTACTATGGAGCATTACATGGATGTTAATGTTCTCTACCCTTGTCAGGGAGTATCTTTATGAAAAAAAATACAGGAATAATAATCACACTTTCAGTAATTTTGGCCATGGTCACGATACCTGCAAGTGCATCAGATGTAACCTACAATATCAGAAGTACCGTATATGACAGCTCCGACTCTTTCACCCCCGCAGGTGATTTCTACTGGGACGCCAACACATTCTCTGGGTTTTGGTATCCGATCAAGCCCGGTCTTTCCAGTGAGGTTCTCTATTTCCACAACAGTGTGAACTCCTCATCGACCATGCAGCTTGGGGACAAGATCGCTGAAGGGGATCTCTATTACGTTAGCAAGCCCCAGATGAAGAAGACCAAGATCGGCGACATAGACGATGAAAGTACATTTATCGTTGATGGTGTGGATCTCAAAAAATACTACCTGACGGGTTTCTTTGGGGCACAGCACGTGGTAATGCCTGAAGATCCCTCTTCCCTCTCTGCCGGCTGCCAGCCGGATAAGATAGCAAAGATCCTGATGGAAACAGATGATGATGGTAAAAAGCAGATGCTCTCTGGCGAAACATGGGATCTTGCAGGCGGCTGGTCACTTGTTGTGCAGCAGGTGGATGTAGAAGGTAAAAAAGTATGGCTGCAGTTAAACAAAGGTGGGGAAGAGATAGATTCCGCAGTTGTGTCGGGTGACACAGAGCTGGCAAACACTGAAAGGACATATCTCTATAAGGACGGTGACGACAATCCTGTATTCTATTGTTATGTAGATTCCGTATTCCGGGGGGCAACAGATGATTTCGTGGTATTCAAATACACTTTCCTCAGGGGCGATATAACTACCATACAAACCGGGGACATCTATGGTGCTTTCGATGTTGAGGGATTTGAGGTCCCTGCTGTCATGAATGGAATCAATTATGCAGGAAGTGGCGGTGGTACAAAACTGAATACTGGCGATAATGCTCTGGTGATGTCCAGCAACAAAGACATCGATCTTGATGGGAAAAAG
>NZ_MBKP01000006.1 GCF_002243045.1 Methanolobus psychrotolerans | reverse complement strand
TCCACATTTGACAGGAGCCTGCACATCTTGGTTCTTTCTGTTCCTTCCATCAGTGGGGACGATCTCTCCCGTCTCTTTGTCCACCCGCCCGATCAATGTACGTCGGGCACGTGATTGTTTCTTTTCTTTATCCCAGTATGATACGGATTCATAGGCATAGGTTATCCCGGATCGGTTGTCTGTTTGATAGACAATTGCAGTCATGTGTATCAGTTCCTCGTTATGTATTAAGTATAATACATAACGATGATAAAGCTTTCGCTCCGATATGGAAGAGGTTTTGGAGATTTTAAGGCACATCAAAGGAGGAATTTATGGACACGTTATGAGTAAGCGGGAATGTAGGGAGCATAATATTAAATTATTCACCCCACTCAATAAAAATCAGAAACAAATCAATAAACTTATATCCAATGTATATTTCCTACCACTCGGTGATTTTTTGACAATTTTAGAAAAACTGTTCAATGATGATAGGGCGATAGAGCTTCCTATTAATATCGTTGTAATGCTGGTGGTTGGTATGGTTGCCCTTGCGGCACTTGTGGCTATAATCCCTCCTCCGACTAAAAACATGTCTGTGAATATTGATAACGCAGGCGAACAAAGTGCAGGTATGAATCCGGGCAACACTGTTATAGTCGGTTCGACCATAGCAAGTTCCCCGTTTGCCATCGATGTGCTGATATCCGTAGCAGATCCTGACGGATATCCTGTAAGGGAGGCCAATGTCGTACTTCGCGGGCTTGGAGGCGTTGCCACCAATACCACGGATGACAATGGTCGCTGTCTTCTCAGCACGGATACTACAAGTGGTGGCTCACCTGTCAGCCTCGGGCCGAACCAGAATGAAGGGACTATGGACCTCAGTATCTCGACCGATGGCTTCTACGATTTCGAAAAAACAGATGCTGTAATGATAGTCAGGACTTCATGATCCTGACATCTATTTTATTTTGCAGGTTTGCATGTTCTCAGACGATTCTGCATCTGTGGGTCTGCCAATAAGGATCGTGGTGCTCACGATTATTGGAATGATCGGTATATATGTGATAATCTCTTCGATCATGAGCACGCCATTTGTTCCTGGCTCGATGTATGCTGTCGCTAATTGCAGCAGTTTCAACATGACCGGAACGGTATGTGATTCTCCTGAACTTATCGTAAGCGTTTTTGACAATGACGGAAGGCCGATAGGTGGTGCGAATGTTATTGTATGGGGTCCCGGCAGGAAAAAGGCTGTAGGTGGTGTCACTGATGCCAGCGGAGAATTTGATATCAAGTTGCTGAACATCTCCCTTGCGCAGGGTAAAACCGAAGGCTATCTTTCAGTCAGGGTAATGCAGGAAGGGTATCTGGATTACACAAATGACTTTCTGGTTAAAGTAAGAAAAGTGTAAGAATTTGGTTTTGTAGTCGTATATTGACTATGCAGAACCACAGATGCACACAAATACACTCAACTTCTGCGGAGTTGAGTGCCTGCCAGACCGATGTTTAGCAGTTAATGCAGATGGGATTCTAGATCAGTGTATCCGCGTTCATCTGTGTTTATCTGCGGTTTATATATGAATAACGATACAGAGGATTTTTACAGAGCCGAGAATTTGATCTTATATTCGCCTTTGTCGATTGTGCAGAACTGCGGAGGCACACAGATCAAGTAGTTGGGTCCGCGTTCATGTGCAGCTCTTACTATTAGTTCATGTCCTTTTTCTGCTTTTACTTCATGCGCTCTTGCTGTTGGCCATATAGAACTTCAAAAGTACTGCGATTGCAAACACAAAAGCAATTGAAAATGAGAAGTAAGCCGAGCGTATGATGTCCCAGCGGCCTTGCATGATGAGGATGCCTGTCAGTGTGAGTATGAGCGCTCCCACAACACCTGAAAGCTCCACGGGCACCTTCATAGAACCTATGTTGATACGGTTGTGATTTTCTGCTTTCTCAAGACGCATGCTAAGCTGTGTGATCTCATTTTTGATCTCAAGTGTGATTGATTCAGAATCCTGGTTCTTTTCTTTTTCCAGTTGTTCTGAGAGTTTTGAGTTCTCTTCCCGAAGCTCTGTTATATGTGATTTAAGAACGGCAAGTTCAGAGTCAAGTCCCTGTAATCTGGTTTCACAGTCCAGATTTTGTAAATTGCCTTGTTTTATTTCATCAATATCAGAACGAATTGAAGCTATCTCTTCTCTTGTGTGCTCAAGAGCTTCTTCAAAATCAGTCTCATATTCCGGGATGAAGTCTTCCCGGGGTACATCCACAGAGAGTCTGCGTTCCACTGCACGCAATCGTTTTTCCACGCTTCTCACGGTCTGGTCAAGAGAGTGTAACCTGCCGTTGAGGTCTTCTTTTATCTGGTTTTCGTTTTTCATATGGTCTGTCCACCAACAGACCTGCCTTTTTTTACTCAAGCTATTAAAATACTTCGATTTTCACTCAGATAATTGGAGAGTTATACTCTCAGGAGTTACGTTGAGGACGTAGTACTTCTTCTTATCCAGCATTATGTATGTAGACTTTTTAGGAAAGAACAGATTCAGACCATGTCCCTGATAACTTTTTGACAATAGAAGTCCGATAGAAAAGGTATTCTCCGCGGACATCCCGCCGTATAGTATGTCTAAGGAGGTTCCAAATAAGCTGGTTCTGAGCTGTTTCCTTTCCCCAGTCCCAATTGTAAATGCTTCCGCCATGTTTTGATCCCCTACACTGTTCTCAATTCTTCTATTTGGACCCAGGCTGGTTTACCAGCAGATACCTTCATAATCGATCTTGGTGTTCATATCCTTTGGATCGATCAGGTGCCTGCCGTCAATGACCACACGGTTGGCCATGGCCTCAAACTCCTTGTCCAGTTTCCTGAACTCGTCCCATTCTGTCATGATAAGGCACCCGTCTGCTTCTTCCAGTGCCTGTGCTGCGCTCTTGCAGTATGTGACATCGTGGAATATCCTTTTCATACTTTCCTCTGCCATGGGGTCGTATGCGGCTATGTCAGCCTCAAGGCGCAGCAGTTCAGCTATTACCGGGATGGAGCGGGATTCCCGTATATCATCGGTGTCGTTCTTAAATGCCAGACCAAGCACGGCTATTCTCTTGTTCCTGAGATCACCGAGCTTCTTCTGGAGCAGTTCAACCATCTTCAGGGGCTGCCTTTCATTGACATCTACCACCGAGCGCAGGAGCTGTGGTTCATACCCGATGTCCTTTGCCTTGCCTATGATGGCCTTGACATCCTTGGGGAAACACGAACCTCCAAACCCTGCACCGCAGTTGAGGAACCTGCGCTCTATCCTGAAGTCTGTACCCACGGCATCCATGACCTCATATGTGTTGATGCCAAGACGTTTGCAGATGTTGCCCACCTCGTTGGCGAAGGATATCTTGGTAGCCAGGAATGAGTTGTTGACGTATTTGATCATCTCGGCTGTCCTGGGATTGGTGCGCGTGACCTCACATTCCAGCCTGCGGTAGAGTTCGGACACTACAAAGGCCGACCTCTCATCTATCGCACCCACCACGATCTTGTCAGGATGCATGAAATCATAGACAGCCTTGCCTTCTCTCAAAAACTCCGGGTTCATCACGACCCCGAAATCCTTCCCTGCCTTTTTACCGGAGTACTCCTCAACGAGCGGCAGCACAACCTTCTCAGTTGTCTCCGGCACCACGGTACTCTTGACAACAACCACATGGTAATGATCTTTCTTTGCTATCGCTTTCCCAAGGCTGGCGCTTGCCGCCTTCACAATGGAGAGGTCGATGCTCCCGTCTTCATCCGAGGGCGTCCCCACACAGATAAACGATGCATCGGAGTTCTGCACTGCATAATCATAATCGGAGGTTGCAATAAGCGTCTTCTGCGTATGCTTTGCCAGTAGCTCATCCAGCCCCTCCTCCCAGATAGGCGCAATCCCTGCATTGATCTGCTTTACTTTCTCCTCGTCAATGTCAATACAGATAACATCGTGCCCCAGTTCCGCAAAGCAGGCGGCTGAGACGGAACCGACGTAGCCTGAACCTATAATAGATACTTTCATGATGAGATTCTCCTTGTGGTAGAAGATTGTTTGGGAGTGTATATTAGGGTGTTGTTTTAATAATAAATCATAAGTTTTATATTTAGTAGATCAGTTATTATATATTGTCACAATATCTATATTTGATGACTCTGCAGGATTTACATTTGAAAGGGTTCTATGATTCGGATAAAGATTCTTTATTGTTAGACTTTTATATACCTGCACTTTGTGAGTCTATTAGTTACAAAAGAATAGCTGGTTATTTTTCCTCGAATTCGCTTGCAATTTCTGCAAGAGGAATATCTGGACTCATCAATAATGGTGGCAATATACAACTTATTGCTAATGTCGTGCTATCTGAAGATGATCAAGAGACGATAAAGGAAGTCATTTATCAAAAAGAGCAAGAAATCCTTTCTGAAATTGATTCAATGGAAGATGTAATAAAAAAAGGTCACTTGAAGATGCTTGCATGGCTCTTGAAAAATGGCAAATTGGAAATAAAGATTGCAAAAGTGAACAATGGCTTAGAACACAAAAAGAAAGGAATCCTTGAAGATTTTGAAGGGAACGTTGTATCTTTCAGTGGATCAGATAATGAAACTGTGAGTGGTTGGCTACATAATCATGAAGATTTCCATGTGTTTTGTAGTTGGATAGATGGTGATTTTGAGAGACACTTAGAACCAGACCTTGAAAGCTTCCAAAAACTATGGGACAATGAGACTAACAAAGTGACAGTCTACGAAATATCCGAAGCGTTTAAACGGGGTTTTATTAAGAATGCACCTAAGGACGAAGCAGAATTTCAAACCCTCTCACATGAAATGGTTCAGCGTATGAATAAACAATATTCGATAAGTTCATCTTCTATGTCTTTAAAAGAAGAACCATCTCGCTACACTTTATCTAAATATTTAAGGGATTATCAAGAAGAAGCAATTGAAAAATGGGAGTTGAATGGTTGTCAAGGTATCCTTAAGATGGCTACCGGTACTGGTAAGACCTTCACTGCAATTAATGCAATAGAGAGATATCTTTCTAGGCAAAATGAAGGATTTGTAGTGATTGTAGCACCAAAGCAACTACTTGTGTCTCAATGGTCTGATGAACTAAAGAAATTAGGTTATTCCAATGTTGTTGAAGTAATGAAAGACAGTTCCAAATGGGAGAAGGAACTGAAAGCCTCTTTGCTTAAAATGGAACTTGGAAGGGAAAAAGAAGTTTTTGCAGTAGCTACCTATGCATCTTTCAGTTCAGAGAAATTCAAATCTATCATTGATTCAGTAAACAATAATGTCTTATTAGTTTGCGATGAAATGCATAATTCGTGGGCACCAGAATATAAAAAAGGTTTTCTAGGTAAGTATCAGAAAAAATTAGGCTTGAGTGCCACTCCTGAGAGGTATATGGATGATGGAGGAACTCAGGAAATGTTGGAGTATTTTGGAGGTGTGGTCTTTGAGTTTAGTCTAAAAGATGCAATCCCTATGTTCCTCACGGAGTACGAATATCACGCAGAATTGGTTCATTTGACTTCTGAAGAGAAGTACGAGTATGATGCCTCTACGAGTACTATTTCTAAAATGATTGCAGCAAACGATGGTAAAATCAATGAAAAGATTCTCTTAAAGATACTACAAAGAGCACGAATTGTAACAAATTCTGAATCTAAATGGGACGCCTTTGATAAAATACTTGATAGTATCTCAGACATCAAGAAAACTTTGGTATATTGCTCTCCTCAGCAAATTGAAAAAGTAATGACGATGCTGCGCTATAGAAAAATCCCAACTCATAAAATTACTTACAAAGAGCCTCTTAAATTCAGAAAAGAGATTATTGAAAAATTCATTGATGATAATTATCGGGTTATAGTTGCCATAAAGGTCTTAGATGAGGGGATTGACGTACCTGGGATTGAAAGGGCAATAATCCTTGCTAATAGCGGTAATCCAATAGAGTATGTACAAAGAAGAGGAAGGATTCTAAGAAAAAGTCCTGGTAAGGATTTCTCAATAATACATGATATACTTGTTTTTCCATGGGAGGACATTCCTTCCACTATATCCAATTCTGATATATCTATGATTAAAAAGGAGCTTTTCAGGATAGAGGAGTTTTCAAAGGCATCAGTTAACCCTCTGGAAGTATTGAACCAAATATCCCATTATTATCGATTAGTAGAAGATTGGTGATTTAATGAAAAAATCAGAACTTAACGTCATAATTACTAGAAAGATAGAATCTCTCGATGAGACTGAGCACATGAAAGAGTTTCTCTACAAAGTACTTACACTTGAAAAAAGTAATATAGGCTCTCCAGAAGATAAATACATAAAAAGCTTTACTAGTAGCGCAATCGATTTTAGTAAAAAGGAGTTGGATTCTTAATGTGGATATCAAAGATTAGTATTAAGAATTTTCGGCCTTTCTATGGAGAACAAGAAATCATCTTTGATGAAGGTTCAAAAGACAAGTTCACTATAATTGAAGCTAAAGCAGATACTGGGAAAACATCTCTGTTATCTGCAATCTCATGGTGCTTGTATGAGAAAGATATCGGTGATTTGGATAAAGAGAGGGCTCACAATGTATTTAATTTGCAAAGAAAGGATGAACTTGAAGAAGGTGCAATTGATGATCTCAAGGTAGAAATAACACTCAATGAAGATTACTCAAATTTGCCAAAGTACATTATAGAAAGAGAGTGTGTTTTCCAGAAATCAGGCGCAAGAATGGTTCCTATTCGAATACCAAGTGTAAAAGTAAGTGAATGGAATGATTCAAACGATTCTGTGATATATGATACTCCGGCTACTCAGGCTTTTTGTAGAAACATTATCAACTCCATACTCCCTGAAGATATTCATATGTTCTTTTTGTTCGAAGGTGAAAAGCTAGAGAAGCATTTTTCGTTTAACAATAGTGAAAACATCAAATCTTCGATAGAGAAAATATCTCAGATAGAATATGTAAAATCTGCTCATCTTCATTTAAAAAAGGCACGTGAAAAAGTTCATAGTGTAAAAAATGAGTCAAAAGGGGATAAAGAGCTTGAAAGAAACCTATCTTTGATAGATGAACGTCGTTCAAGGATAGAAGATATAGAAATAAAAATCAAAAACGCAAATCTGGATATACAAAGAGCAGAATCAAGAATAAATGAGATTGATTTAGAGTTAGATAAGGTCAACGTTCCTTTGCTTAAAGAATGGGCTTCTAAAAGAGCTAATTTGGAAAAATCCAATAATGAATTAAATAATACATATAAGAACCTTCAGAAAGAGATTACTTCTTCTCTTGTAAAGACTGTTCCACATGCAATTTGTAGGGATGCGCTTGAATCAATGTTGAAAAGTATTGAAGTTTCAGAGCGCAAAGATGAACTCCCTCCTAAAATAAAAAATGTTTATATCCGTGAATTATTGGATAAAAAAACGTGTATATGTGGAAGAAATTTAGACCCTGATTTTGATGAAGAGAGTCACAAAGCATGCGAAATTTTACTCGAAACACTTAAACAAAACGATTTAAGTGATCTATCTCAAACTTTGATAGAAGGAAGATTTCATATAATCGATCTCTTGAAAAAGGTTCCTCAAACACTTCTTGATCAAAGGATGGCAAGTTTGAGTAACTTGAAAGATATTGAGACAACTATAAGTGCTAATAATGCTGAAATAGCTGAAATCAATGAAAAAGCCAAAGACATTAATGAAAAAGGCATTAAATCATTGAATGAAGAAAGAATGAGATTGAGAGACGGACTTAAGGTACAAGAACAAGCAGTTGGCAGATTAGAGGGTGCCATCAGAAAAGTTGAAGCTGAAATTTCGACCTTATCTCGTGAAAATGATAATATTGCAAAGAAAATGAATGGATATGAGCAGACAAAAATAACTGCAGAATTCATGGACCGTGCAATAAAACATCTTCATTCTATACACAAAGACATATTGGCAGAAGTAAGAAATACGGTTGAACAGAAAACTTTTGAGTCATTTAAGAATCTTCACTGGGATCAAACTAACTATACAGTTTTTTCGATAGGTGCAGATTATAAGATGAAGTTAAAAGATGAAAATGAAAATGAGAAAATCCTCGATATCTCTAGCGGTACTAAACAAGTATTGTTACTTTCTTATATTGCCGCTTTATCAGAGGTTTCTGGTTTCAAGTTCCCAATTTTCATAGATACGCCCCTTGCGAACACTGACAATGAGCAAAGGATGAATATTGCAGAAAAATTTCCTAACTATCTAAGGGATAACCAAGTGATACTTCTAGTAAAAGATCAGGAATACACTCCTTCGTTCCGTGAAAAGATATATTCCAGAGTGAACCAAGAAATGCGAATGATAAAAGAAGGTGCTAGCACAAAGGTGAGACCATGGGAATAAGGGATATATTTGGAAGGAATATCAATATCAATCATGAGATTAGAGATAGGTATGATAATGTTTCTTCAGGTTTTATGTTTAAAGATAACCCCGACTTGAAAGATAATAAACATATATTCATGCTTTGTCTTGCTTTAGGCTACAGGGTTAACAATCGATTACCTTTCAAAGATCCAGTTGGTCTTCTGAACGTTTCTAGTTTTTCAGATGAAGACCTATGGACAATAGCATCGATTGCTGTTGACGAAACAAAGGATTTAAAGTTCATCACAAATGGACCTGAAATGAAAAAAATAGCTTCAGAGTATGCTCATGGTGGACTAGCCGAATTGGAGCAACTGATAGCTGATTATGGTAGTGATGAAGCGCTGGAACTGGCCCTTGAAAAGATTGCAAGGGAATCATTAGATGCTTAATCATTCCCGTTATTCTTAAAATAATTAATCAAGGCATTCCACAAAATAGTTACAGGCATACATTCCTGCAATAACTCTCACAGGGACCTTGTCCCTGTCTATTGCAATCATTTTTCCAGAATTGTTTGCAAAGACATCATCGTTTGGGAAATGCATGTCAACAAGTTCTTTCATTTTCTGAAGTGCACGTTCAGGTGTAATATATTCGCTCTCACATCTGGCTATATATGCCTCTTGCAAATGCATATGGTTCATATCAAGAACTCCAAACTCCTCGTGTACGTCCTCTTTAAACTTCTCAAAACCTTGTATTTCCTTTACAATGCTACCAACATCGCATTCCTCAGGTCTACACATCAGCGCACTTTTCCCGCTACCCTGATGCAGAACACATGACCATTTAATCTCTCCTTTATCAAAATCTGAGTCTTTATTGCTTAGTTCCACTCTGAATCCTCTTATTTTCATATAGGGGATATGTATGGCAAATTTTGCGTTTGGTTTTTTGTTGCAAGGTTCTTTTAGTTTTCTTTTAGTACCTGTAAGGTCTACAGATGGTTTTGCGTTTTGTAGAGGAATGAACTCCTTTGGAGGCTCAATTTCCTCGTTGATGAGAATGGCCTTGGCAAGGGCTGAGGACAACTTAGGACAGACTGCATTGCCAACAAGTCTATATTTCGAGTTCTCGTTTCCAGCTTCGAATTGGTAAGTAATGGGAAATGCCATGAAAGACGATATTTCTCTAATGGTTGGTAAACGGTAACCGATATGCTTTTCCTTCTCATTGACCGCGGCAAGTATCATAGCTTCCCTAGTAGATGCGGATCTGGTTGCTACGACAGTTCTACTTGGGCGGTCAAGATCCTCAGGGAACGACATTTTTCCCATGAAACCATGGTCCTCTTTCAGTCTCTTAGCGCTCTCCCATTCGAAATCCGCAACCCTAGTATCATAGAAATGGTCAGTGAGCGAATTTGCAGGGATTGATAATTTGTAGTTTGGATCAGTGATTGTTCCTTTGTGTTCCTTCTCGAAGGGATTTCTCAAAGCTTCCAGTACTTGTCTTGCTGTGATCCAATCCGATTCGTTCTCACATGTAGATTTTGGGGATGGATAATTTCCACAAAAGAACCTTTTCCGCGTTTGAGGTGCACCATAATTGGCAGCGTTCAATATTTCTTTTTTCTCTATCTTCAAATCGGGTCCTTTTCCAGGAAGGTCAAGTTCCTTCCATGTATAACTGTCCTTTATGTAGTTTCCTGCGTTGGGAACATTTTCAAGTATCCAGTACTTGAGCTGTCCTTTCCTCTTTTTCCACGATATTATACGAAGATATGTCTTAATTAACTCTATACCGTGGCTCTTATCTGCTTTTCCTGATTTGTTGGAATTTGAGAATGATACACAGGGTGGACTTCCGATAATGACATCAACATCAGGAACTATTTCATCAATCTTCTCTGGGGTATCCAGTTCCAATATGTCCATTTTCATAGCATTGCAGTTAGGATGGTTCTGATGATGCGTATCGATAGCAGGTTGCCAGTTATCTAAAGCAAAGACTATATCAAAGTCGTTTTGTCTAAAGCCTTCAGAGAAGCCACCAGCTCCACAGAAGAAATCTGCTACTGTCAATCGCCTTTTTTCCATATTCGAAGAAATACATCATAATAATATATATCTATTGATCTCATTTTGATAATATATTATTTTTAGTCTTGATGACTCGTGTTTTATAGGTTGATTAGAGATAATGTGCTAGCATGTACATAAGAGACGGCCGTGCCCCTATCCCCGAATCAGAAGCAACATCTCGAGTAATGAGTGCAAACACGGGGAAGAACACCAAACCTGAGATTGCCTTCAGGAAAACACTAAGGGATGTAGGCATTTCAGGTTATAGACTTCATTGGAAAAAGGCTCCAGGCAGCCCAGATATTGCCTATCCTGGTAGGAAGATTGCAATATTTGTCCACGGTTGCTATTGGCATCGTTGTCCTTATTGCGACCTCCCTCTTCCAAAGTCCCATACTGACTTTTGGGCAGAGAAATTCAGGAAGAACAAAGAAAGGGATGCGAAGAAAAAAGCAGCTTTAGAAACAGAGGGTTGGGATGTTCTGGTTTTTTGGGAATGTCAGATAAAAAGAGATGTTATTGATTGTGCTGAGAAAGTGAAAGAACTTTATGACCGGAAATCCTGAAGACTTCCGGTATACAAGAAGGGTTTTCTAATTATATCTAAGAGGTGACCACAACCTTTTCTAACATATGTAGTCACCTCCTCATCTATTTCCCATACCGCTCCACCAGAAACTTCACCACATCCTCGCCAGGATACTTTTGCAGGTAATGATAATACCTGTCCCTGTCCTCGAATAGTATATTGATCGGCGGGTAGCCATGCTTTAGCAGGACGTAATTCAGAAGCAGTCTTCCGGCCGGAGATCACTGGCATCTCAGGCACTTGCAACATCAACCTTTGCGATCTCGCCGAAGACTCTTGCCTGCTCTTCAGCGACCTCAAGCACAAGCTCAATTGCCCCCTTGATATTTTCAAGGGCTTCTTCTCTGGTATCTCCCTCGCTGATAGCTGCCGGAAGCTCAAGGCAATGTGCAGTGTATCCGCCATCTTCTGCAACTTCAAGAGCGATCGTGCACTCCCTAATTATTCATCCGTGGTTCTTGTATATTAAATTGATTTCCCGGCAAGCGTACTTTTACTAAAAGAGTTCTGTAGGCGATCATACCTCAACGGCAATATTGGTTCAGAGAATTCACGCAGATGCGCAGATCTTCTACCGGTCCCCGCACAGCCGGAGCGCACCGTCTCACTCGATAGCCATTACAATGCGGGTCAACAGCTCGCTTTCCGGTACTTCCATAGGTGAATTGTAATAATACTCGTAGGCAATGCCCTTTGGCTTGTATCCGTGTTCTCCGATCCATTTCATCATGTCGTTGTAAGGTTTTTCCATGCCTGCGTAGGGGCCCTTGTACATCATGGATACATATTTTCCTGCGGGTATCTCCGATCTGTTTATCTCACCGCTACCATCCAGTGGCCTGAGGACCGGGAAGCCTATCTCCAGGTCAAGGTCCTCCATATCCATATTATAGTACGCGACAAAGGGTGCGCAGGCAGGCTGCTGGCCTATCTTCTCCAGATACTGCATGATCTTCCCGTAGTTCTCCCTGATTATGCGGGGAAGGTCCCGGACCGCCGCCCTGGTCCTGATCGACAGGACTGGCTGTGCTTTTTCTTCTTTCATCTCGATTCCGTCTTTCATGTGCACATCTCCAAAATTGAGTATAAACAACTGCGTATTCCTGGTAAATATCTTTTATTATTTTGATTCAGCAGAACCATAATTTGAAAAACCTTCCCGTCGTTAACCTCTATATTTGAAAAAATAGCATCCTTTCAGTTGTAACTAAAAGGGTATCATGCAAGGTAAGGAACGACAAGGAACAAATGAAGAGAAGGGAATCCAATGAAGAAGGCGAAGCAAAGTATAAGGTGTAATTATTGTGGTGAGGTTTTCGGGAAAATTGCCATAAAAAGGCATCTGGAGAACTGTAATGTCCGGAAAGAACAAAATCCGCCAGGCAGAGAGCTATATTATTGCATTCAGGTCAAAGGCCTTTACAGGAAAGAATATTGCATGTATCTTGATGCATCCGCCAACGCATCTTTAAAGGACCTGGACCAGTTCCTGAGGGACAAGTGGCTGGAATGCTGCGGACATCTGAGTATGTTCAGCATCGGCGGCGAGACATACGATTCCCATCCGGATCCGTATCTTATGTATGAAAGAAACAGGGATATGAAGGCGAAGTTGAAGGATGTTCTGTCCGAAGGACTCGAATTCATGTATGAGTATGATTTCGGCTCGACCACTGAACTGGTACTGAAGGTATTATCAGTAAGTCTGGGAGTCAAAAGGAAAGAAAGAGTAGTACTCATGGCGCGCAACTTACCTCCTGTTTTTGCATGCGTGGAATGTGGGGAACCTGCAACACAGGTATGTGCTGAATGCAGTTACGAAGAACTTGCGTTATATTGCGATGAATGTTGCAAGGAACATGAATGTGGTGAGGATATGATGCTTCCCGTTGTCAATTCTCCCCGGATGGGAGTTTGCGCTTACTGCGGAGAAGACGATTAAGTTCTCCCAGCTTTTTTAAAAAGGATACATGAAGGAGTCCGTGGGATTTTCGGCCAGCATCTCATCTCCTGTTACGCCGAAGCAGTTACTGGACAACGATAAAGGTAAAAGAAACACTATCAAATAAATGTCTATGGAAATAAAAATCCCTGAAATTGGGATATGCGGGCTTTCCTGCAGGCTTTGTCCAAATTATCACATGACCACAGAAAGCCGGTGCCTAGGCTGTAAAAGCGAAGGCAGAATGGCAGTAGGTTGTCCTTTTATCACCTGCGCAGTAAAGAAGAAAGGGATTGAGTTCTGCTGGGATTGCAAGGAAAATGAGACTTGTGAGAAGTGGGAAAAACACAGGACAGCCGGGAAAAAGAGTGATTCATTCAAATGTTATCAGAAACTTGAAGACGATATTGCCTTTATCCAAAAAAATGGAGTTCATGAGTTTGAAAAATCACAAAAGGTCAGAGAACAATTGCTAAACCGAATGTTGCAGGAATTTAACGAAGGTCGTTCCAAAAGTTATTATTGTATTGCAACAACGGTTCTGGAGATTGGGGAACTAGAAGAAGCACTGGAAAAAGCAAAAAACAGTTCTGAAGGACTAGACCTTAAGGGAAGATCTAAATTGCTCCATTCTATATTAGACGAAATTGCCGCCCGGAAACAGTATCACTTGAAACTGAGGAAATGGACCGCTACAAAGATTCACGGGAATTCATCGGGCCAGTCTGGGAAATCGTCGACTTCATAGAGGAATATTTCGACAAGAACCTGAAAGTGGCAGGTGGCTCCATGAGAGGATGGAAAAGAGGTGATTTTCCTGAATATCCTCCTGAAGCACTCAGGGAGGCTGTCATTAACGCACTCACACATCGCAACTATTTCGATCCTTCCGAGGTCCAGATATTCATCTTCCCTACAAGGATAAGAATCAAGAACCCTGGCAATTTCCCTCCGGGAGTAACTCCAGATGAACCTTCCCACAAGCCCCGCAATCCTCTGCTTTCACAATACATGTATGATATGGGATATATCGAAAAATACGGCTCAGGTATAAACAGGATCAAAGAAGTGTGCTCAAAGCATCCTCTTGTTGATGTTGAATTCATTCTTAAGCCATATCGTACAGAGATTGTTTTCACAAAGAAGACAATTTCAGAGCTTGACGAGATCGACGATACGATCATACGATTACTAAAAAGTACCCGTGTTTCCACAAGTGGGGAACTTAGCCAGGAGCTTGGTCTCTCCGAAGTCAGCGTTCTCAAGCGTGTTAACAAGCTCATATCCACCGGTCATGTTATAAGAATCGGCAGTGGTCCCTCCACTAAATACTCTGCGGCCGTTATCTTCGAAAACCAGGAATAAATTATCGTTAACTTTACGATTTAACGATAACTTTCCTTCTGTGAATAAAAGTATCAGCAGGATACATTATGAATAGGGATTATCGTTAACCCTATGTTAACGATTTTACTTAACGATAGCCATGGAACAAAGCTGATCGTTATTTTTTCAACTGATGTCCACATCTCCACTACAACCATGTAGTCACCTACAATCCTCTCATTCCATCCCCTTGCGATACTGCTCAACCAAAAACTCAAGCGTATCCTCCAGCACATCCTCGCCGGAATACTTTTGCAGGCAACGATAATACCGCCCCCTGTCCTCGAACAATATATTAATAGGCGGGTAACCATGTCGTAACAATACATAATTCAGCAGCAATCTTCCGACTCTGCCGTTGCCGTCCTCAAAGGGGTGGATGAACTCGAACTGGTTGTGGACCAGTGCTGCCAGTACAAGGGGCTTCAGGTCATCGGCGTTGTCGTTGTACCAGTTTGAAAGTTCTTCCAGTTCATTTTTGATCTCTTCTTTTGGGATGCCGCGGTGTACGACCTCACCGTAGGCGTTGCGTATGACCACTTCCACATCCCTCAGGTTGCCGGCAAACTTCTTGGAGCCTTCAAAACACAGTTTATGGAGCTTTTTGATGAGCTCAAGTGAGAGTTCTTCATCCGTGTTTTGTATGAAATCCACAGCCTGTGCGACATTCAGTGCCTCGATCTCATCACAATTAGTGGCATCCCCGTGGTGCCGGAGCAGGTAATGGACCTCTTCCGGGGTAACGGCTGAACCCTCGATGGCGTTGGTATTGAAAACGAACTTTTCAGTGAAGGCTTTCCAGCCTGCCACATCAAGATGAACGATATCTATCTCCCTGTCGTACTCGTTCAGCTTCTCGATCTCCTTCCTTGTAAGGGAGAACTTCAACAGGTCGGTCTTAACCTGGATCTGCTGCTCGATCTCCTTTTTCGCTTCTTCCCTGCGCTCCTCTATCTCTTCCTCTGTCAGGTTCAGGCCCAGATAATGCCGTATCTTCTTCGTCCTTTTGCCGACACGGTAGGAGTGGGACAGGTAATATTTCGTGTTTTGTCCCTGTTTTCTTTTTTCTATATGCACACTTAAATGGGTGACCACATTCTATATAGCATTTTGTGGTCACCTGTGGAAAGGACATGGAGTATTTAAGCTCAGGGAACAACGTCTACACTAATAGTATCAGTACAGGGTTAAAGGAGAGAGTCGTAATGAGTACTGAAAATATCCGTGTATGCCCGGTAGAACGGGCGGGCAGTCTTGATAGCAGGATTCGGAGATGGTTGCAAAACCCTCGCAAAATACTTGGTTCGTATATCAAAGAAGGAATGGATGTCCTGGAAGTAGGGTGTGGTCCGGGTTTCTTTACCCTTGACATTGCCTGGATGGTTGGAAAGAACGGTCGGGTAGTTGCTGTTGACTTACAGGAAGGCATGCTCCAGAAAGTAAGGGAAAAGATAAAAGCTTCCGGAACTGAACTAAATATCATATTGCATAAGTCTGATGAAGACAAAATAGGCGTGTCCGGGAATTTTGACTTTGTTTTCCTGTTCTACATGGTGCATGAGGTTGCGGATAAAGAAGCATTTTTCAGAGAGTTGGTATCGTTACTCAAAGATAATGGCCAGATCTACATAGTCGAGCTACCGCTGCATGTATCAAAAAAGACGTTTGAGGAAGCCATCAAAATAGCCAGCAATGCCGGGTTTACAGTTGCGAAGAGGCCAAAGCGTTTTCCTGACAAAGCAGTGATCTTAAAAAAGACTTAAAAAATGCAGACCCTTCAAAAGGTGACTACAAATTTTGTTCCTTTGTGTGGTCACCTTGGGTAAATCCAGTTCCTGCAATACCTCCTATCCGTTCTCTTGCAGTTGTCGTTTGCTCACTTAACCTTTATTACGTATAAACACATACAAAAATTTAGAAAACTTTTCCTTGCCGGTAATCATGAACACGACCACCCCGATGCTTGATAAAGAACAACTTATCCCAATTCTCAAAGAATTCTTTCTTGGAGAGGAATGTGTTGAGCTTGCCTACCTGTTCGGGTCCGTATCAGAGGGTAAAGCCGGTGCTCGGAGTGATATTGATATAGGGGTCTATCTGTCCGGTACCCTTACAAAAGTGCAGAGAAACCATAAACGCATTGAACTAATAGGCAGTCTGGCAACTTTGCTCAAAAGCGACAAGGTCGATCTTCTGGTGATCAATGATACGTCGCCGGTCCTGAGTTTTGAGATTATAAAGCCAAATGTACTTGTATTTGAAAGGGACCAGGACCTGAAAGTTGATGTGGAGCAGCGGATAATGTCCACTTATCTGGACTGGAAATATTATGAGGATCGTTTGAACCGTAATTTCCTCAAGAGGATTATGGAAAAGGGGCTGACATGAATGCACGATAATGAAAAAATCCTCCGTAAACTGAATTTCATGCAGAGATGTGTCAGTTATCTGAAGTCCGTAGATGCAAGCAGTGCCGGGCTGGAGGATAATTATGAACTTCGCAGCGCAGTTGAGCGGAATTTCCAGTTAGCTATTGAAAGTGCAATAGATATAGGTGAAATAATAATCTCAAGAGAAGGACTTGAAAGGCCTGAGGTCTACCGAAGTGTATTCCTCATACTTGGTAAAAATGGGATTATTCCGGCAAACTTTGCAGAAGACTTCGCCCAGGCAGCAGGTTTCAGGAATGTCCTGGTTCACATGTATGAAGGGATAGATGTCGATATCCTGCACATGTTCCTGACCGAAAGGCTTGAAGATTTTGATGAATTTGCCAGATATATCGTAGAATATCTAAGCAGGGCATCTTGAAATCTGATATTTTTCCATCCGCATTTCATAGATACAACTGCACGTTTTCCCTGTGCCATAAGATAAAGCTGCTAAAAAGCTGCTTCTTTTGATGTGGCATGTCCAAAGGTCTGAAGATGCAAAAGGTTCAAAGGGCATTATCCTTCTATCTTAGCTTCCTTGCCTCTTTGTGTTGTTTTGGACGGTTTGTGAATCATGGATCTGAAATTGACGGTCAACAGTGTCCCCATAGAGCCAGAAACAAGTTTCAATGGATAGCCGTACTCTTTTTGTTCACTATATACTCCTTTAGCCTGGTAACATCTTTAGTGAAGATCTTGACAGAGCTCTGAAAACTCAACAAACTCTGCCGATAGTGTGCCCATCAGGCATCATATCATCACTTGGGGCCATACCATGTTCCTTCCTGTATGCCTTGCGTTTGCAGTTGTCCATGTCAGGACCCTTGCAGTATCTGCTGATGAATCCTTTGCATGCCAGTTCCTTGGTGCTTTGATACTTCTGAAAGAATCCGCATTTTCTGAGTAGTTCGCATTCACTCATCTTATTTCCCCTTATAGACTATATTTTATGGAATGTTATCTATTTTATTTGCATACAATAATATTTATCAATTAATATAAATGTTTATTGGTTGCTATAAAATGTAACAATTCCGTGGTTGCGCACATATTCTAAAAAACACTCATTTTTAACTAAGTGCTGAGCCTGTAAGGTCATCAGAGTAATCTGTAAGATTTTCCCGGACACTTTTGGGTATTTTCTGATTTATCATGCACTCCTGTGAGCCATACGATTCGAAAAGAAAAATCTGATAAAGCTGAGCAGGATTGTGGATGTTAATCCTTTTCAGCCCAATGACACTATTTGTTCCAGTATAATGAACCGCTCAAATTTCCTTAACCCAGATAACTTCGCCCTCGTCAATAGCATCCTCTATATCAAATGCAATCGTTGAATCTATCCTTACCTTGATGTCGCCATGCCTGCCGACAGTGGCTGAGAACATGAACTCCTCTCCGGCATAGATTTCCACATCACGGCTTGCGATCTCAGGGACGTTGAGTATGACGTGCTTTTTCGTGCGCTCGATGATAGGGTGGTATTCCTTCTTCTCACGAGTTTTACGCTCCTCTCCGGACTCGAACTTACGCACATCGATGTGAATTCCAAGCACCTTCTCAATATCATCGATTGTTTTGCCGCCTTTGCCTATCACCCTGGGCATATCAGTGTCCCTTACACGTACCATAGCACGGTGGTCAGAGACCATTTCCACTTCAACCGGGCCGCTGGCATAGTTGCCGATAAAATCTTTCACCTCGCTTTCCGCAAGTTTCCATGAAGGGCTTCTCTGCTGCTCACCGCCAAGAGGCATGACAACCACCTGCTCACCGTAGGTGTATATCTCAAACTCACTCTTACCAGTCTCAAGGTCAGAAACAAGGATAACAGGTCTTGCAAGGTCCGCTTCCATCATGCCTGCCGGGACCTTCACAGTGAAATCGAGAACCTGCACCTTGGCAATCTCTCCTTTATCGATGAATATCACAGTATCCACTACCTGTGGAATAACACCAAGCTCCACCCTGCCGATAAGCCTCTGGATAGCATCAACCGCCCGGTTGGCGTGCACAACTCCTATCATACCGACACCGGCAAGTCTCATGTCTGCAAATATGCCAAAATCCTTTGTCTTGCGCACTTCGTCATATATCGTATAGTCCGGACGCACAAGCAGGAGCACATCAGCCGTATTCTCAAGGCTGCCGTCAAGAGGTGCGTATTGGGTGATCTCCGGTGGCACCTGAAGGTCACGTGGTGATTCCATAGTCTTGACAACAAACCCCCTGTCATTAAGATAAGTGGCAACACCAGCTGCAAAAGTAGACTTTCCTGCACCCGGCGGTCCTGCAATTAGTATTCCTCTCTGGGTGCGTATCCTCTCTTTCAGCATATCGCTCAAACGATACTCGTCCAGTGATACTGATGCTACCGGACGCACGATGGTGATCTCCACATCATCGGAAAATGGGGGGTTGGCTATGGCAATCCTCATGTTCCTTATCTGGAGCACCGCGGCGCCGCTAAAGGATATTTCCGTAAAGGATTCCTGGTCCGAGCGTGCCCTGTCAAGCAGTTCCCTTGATATCATTTTAAGTTCACTGTATGTGCATGGCTCATCCCGTATCTTCACATACTGTACATCTTTAATGGAACCTTTCTTTGCCATGGGGCAGACCTTATGTTTCAGGTGGACTGACATTGTGTCAGGTGTAAAGAATTCATCCACAAGCAACGGTCCGAAATCTTCAAAAGGAGGCTTTACAAATTCAACTTCAAGTCCCTTTGCCTTTGCAACAAGTGACTGCACCCTGTCACCAGTGACAAATTTTGCATCTAGCTCAACAGCAGTTTCTCTTATCAGCGCATCGATCTCGCCGCCCTTTGCAAGCTTCACCTGGTCAAGATTTGGTCGGGGACCTGTGAAAAATAATCTGATGTATTTCTTTCCCGCATATCGCTGGAGTTCCTGGATCTCCTCAAGACCTTTGTATCCTATCTCAAGTCCCCTGTTAGCCTGGGCTTCCAGTTCAGCTATCACGGCTTCCGGAACATATATATCCACGTCCCTAAGTCCTTCATCGTGTATCCTTCCGGAGAGGATCCCATCGATGACCGCACTTGTGTCAGGGACTATCTTTTGCCTGTTTTCTGCACATTCTTCCATATTTACGAATATGGTCTGCTGACTATATAATTAAGTCGCCACTCCTTTAAACGAGGTGAAAAAAAGATGAAATGGGCAGTGAAAGGATAATTGCTGGCTGGCAATATTCTCAATAGACCTCTTCGGGGTCGAACACTTTTTCTCCGATCTCTTTGCCGTCTACTGTCCTGTAGAAACATGAACGAAATCCGGTGTGGCACGCGCCTCCGGTCTGCTCCACCACTAAAAGGACTGCATCCATGTCACAGTCTATCCTTATCTCGACAACTTTTTGTATGTGTCCGGAACTCTCTCCTTTCTTCCAGAGGCTCTGTCTGCTACGGCTCCAGTAGTGCGCTATACCGGTATCAATGGTCCTCTCCAGTGCTTCCTTGTTCATGAAGGCGCACATCAGGACTTCTTTTGTAGTATTGTCCTGAGCAATAGCCTGTATGAGTCCGTTATCATACTTCATATCTTCAGTTTTTATCATGAGCATCACTAATTGCTATATACTATAAAAGACTATTATCCTTCAGTATTAATATAATTGTTATCAAAATAATTGCATTACCGGGGTATGATTATGGATTATAGTTTTGATGGTACAGGTGGATATAGGGTTCCTACAGGAATAGCCGGACTGGATGTGCAACTTGGCGGAGGAGTTCCTCCCGGGGCCACGATTCTCATTCTTGCAGAGCCAGGGGCCAATTCCGAGATGTTTGCCCAGCAATTTGTGTATGGCGGTCTTTTAAACGACGAGGATGTCTTCTACTTCACTTCAGAGCACCCTGCTCAGGAGATAGTTCATGAGATGGAGGATATGAAATGGGATGTAGAAAAGTATCTTGTGGGTGGACGCCTTGATTTTGTCGACGCTTACGGCCCACGCTTTTACAATGTGCTCCCAAAAGAGTTCACCAGCAATCTTTCTGCCAAGGATTTTCTTAAAAAGGGTATTGATTCGATGAATCTACTGAAAGCTACAGTAACGCAAAAGCGAGATAAAAAGTACCGTGGAGTTATTGATTCTATCTCATATTTTCTGCGTGGCTATAGTCTCAATACCGTAGTTGAATCAATTGAACTGATATCTTCCATCGGTAAGGCAACAGGAGCTATCCACTTGATACTGATGACCAGCGGAATGCATGACTCCATAACTGAGAACACCCTTCGCCACATATGTGACGGTGTCATAGAGTTCAGGATCAGGGAACGTGGAAGTGAGATCGAGCGCAATATTATGATTCGCAAAATGCGCGGAATGCTCGTTCCTAACCGGACAATTTCTTATCAGGTCACACATAAAGGAATCGAACTGGAAACTACTACACGTGTTCTTTAATATTTATCATGTTTCCACACCAGGAAACATGCTTTCACATCTTTATGCTTTTTATTCATGGAAAGTTATTTTACTTAACCGGCAAAATGGGTAATGATTATAATGAAACAGGACTTAGTGCGAATTTTGAGGGATATTTTCACATCATCAGGTTACGATGTTACAGATTCTTTCAGGTATGACCTAGTTGCTGAAAAGAGTGGATTGAAAACGTTCATTAAGCTTTCATACACTCCGGATGTCGTAGAGGTGCGGGACTTTGCAAGTCAGATCGCAGAGGGAAAAGGTCTCTATGTAATCGCTGGCAATATATCTGATGAAGTTCTTCGTCAGGCAGCAGCTTCAGGTATTGATGTGTGGGGCCGGGATGACCTGGCCTTGAAAATCGGCAGGGCAGTGCTTGCAGATATCGAAGGGGCAACTGCAGAACTTGATCTGCTTGAGACAGGCATCAAAAAACCGGTCAACAGGTCAGATGAATATGCAAAAGAAGCTATAAATGCTATATTTGGAACTGGTTCCTCTCCTCATGTCGAAAAAAGAGCTTTAGAAGACAAGTTTGTGTCACGTGTCCCCAGGGCACCCACTCCTTCAGTTGAGAGAGTAACAGAAGTACAATATTATCGCCCGCGTGGGCAATCTTCTGAATCTGTTCCTGAGGAACATGAGGTTGCAGAAGTTTTGGATGAGCAGTTTATTGAATTTCCTGCAGTTCCGGTCCAGAGGTTGCCTGAAGATTCAATGATACTGGATCTGCATTCATCGCCGGTAAACATATCAAGAGAACGTGCGATCTCCATATCAACACCTCATATCCGAGGATCGAATGGTGCAATATTGAAATTCGTGCCTTTCTGGAAGTACAGTTATTCCCTTAGCGTGGAACATCGGTACAGGTCCAAGATAATCGACATATCCGGCGATGGTTCTGGCTGTCTTAATGCACTCAATGGTCACTCAGAGAACATGAACCTCAATGATATACGTGAAAGTGTTGTGGTTCCAGCTGTCGAGTATGACGTGAAAACGCCTGTTACATGTGAAGAGGATGCACGGAAGCAGCTTCTTAATATGATCGTAGATGATTATACGCGTGATCTGCGTTTTGATGATACTCAGGGTGAAGCTATAATCTCCGAACACAAAAGATTTAAGCCAGTCGAGTCAGATATTAGCTTGCAGGTGGAACTCGTTTATGTTCCTATATGGGAAATAAAGGGGCAGAGGAACTCTGTGGAGATAAATGCTTCAAGCGGTGAGGTCTTGAAAAATCCGGTAGACGATGACGTTGAATTTGTGTAAAGGTTATGTCGGGACGATCAAACCAGTTCGTAACAATACGAATTGTTTATATATCAAAAACACATATAAGGGATTACCCGGTAGTCACCTTGTAGTAATTTCAAACAAAACAATGAGGAATCAATAATGGTAGAAGTAACTGACAAAGCAGCAGCTGAATTAAAATCACTGCTTGAGGAACAGAACAAACAGGATGTCGCTCTCAGAGTTTTCATTGCAGGCATGAGCTGCTGCGGTGTGCAGTATGGAATGTCACTTGAGGATGAGATCAGCGAAGATCATGACCTTATAGTTGAGAACAAAGGTCTTAAGATCGTAATGAATAAAGATGATGCAGATGGCCTGTCCAATGCAAAGATCGACTACGTAGATGGTCCTTCAGGAAAGGGCTTTGTCATCGACAATCCCTCGTCCGGTGGTGGATGCAGCTCCTCATCATGTGGTGGCGGATGCTGTTAAGCAACTTTTTAATAACATATAATTGAATATTTGGGTAATTCATTCATATACAAAGGTGATTACATGTTTCCGGGAATAGGTGGCAGGGGAATGAATCCTGCAAAGGTCAAACAGATGATGAAACAGATGGGTATTAACATCACTGACATAGATGAGGTTGAACAGGTCATTATACGGACAGCTTCAAGGGATATCGTATTTAACGATGCCAACGTCTCCATAATGAATGCTCAGGGTGTGGATACCTATCAGATAGTCGGTACTCCGGAAGAGGTCGCCAGGGATGTACAAATACCCGATGATGACGTGAGGCTCGTTGCAGAGCAGACCGGAGTGTCCGAAGATAAAGCCAGGGACGCATTGAAAAATGCAAATGGTGATCTGGCAGAGGCTATTCTGTCACTCTCATCATAATTCTTTTTTTGTTCTTGCGTTTTCAGCTATCGGTTTCATAGCTTTATTCTAATCATTGCCAAAGTTTGCTTCTGGAGCATTAACTTATTTGTTCTGGGATATATATTGCTGAGACCAAAATAGGTATATATCAATATCATGATTATACGTGATAGTTGTTGGTGATTTATGATATACACTTCTTCAACGCGGTTCCTTTCATGTCCCGGGGTTTATGCATGAACCTTTGTTTGTTCTTCAAAATGACATGATGTGGTTGCCTGTAAAGACTGGTTCGATTGGCCTTGAAGTGACCTGAGGTCATGGAGCAAACATCACGATTATTAATGCAAAAAGGAGCGAGCATGTCTGAGAATTTCGATGTCAAGCTGAATAGCAAAAGCTACCTTCCCGATCCATCTGTCAGGGAAAGATCCTGGATACAGGACTATGAAACTGCTTATGGCAATTTTCTGAAAGACCCTGAAAAACACTGGGAAAATGTTGCAGAAGAACTCGAGTGGTTCAAAAAATGGGACAGGGTAATGGAGTGGGATCATCCATATGCAAAATGGTTCACCAATGCAAAGCTGAACATTACTTATAACTGCCTGGACCGTCATGTCCTCAATGGGAAAAGGAACAAAGTAGCCCTGATCTGGGTTGGTGATAACGGTGAAGAGCAGGTCATAACATATCGCCAGCTTTACCGTGAGGTTATGAGATTTGCAAACGGCCTGAAGTCACTTGGAGTGGAAAAAGGTGACCGGGTATGTATTTACATGCCACTTGTCCCTGAGCAGATAATTGCAATGCTGGCATGTGCCCGTATAGGTGCGGTACACAGTGTAGTATTCGGTGGTTTCGGTGCCAACGCATTACACTCTAGGATAAAAGATGCACAGGCTAAGATAGTTATCACTGCAGACGCAACTCTGAGGCGCGGAAAGCGTATAGACCTCAAGACCCTGGTAGATGAGGCTGTTGTTAATGCTTCATGTGTGGAGAAGATAGTTGTTCTCAGGAGAATGACTCCGCAACTGGAGCTTTTCTCGGAGATTGAAGTTGATTTCTACGAGATCATGGAAGGTGTGGAAAAAGAGTGCCAACCGGAGGTCATGGACGCTGAGGATCCATTGTTTATTCTCTATACCAGCGGAACGACTGGTCCGGCAAAAGGAATAGTTCATGTCTGTGGTGGCTACATGGTCGGTACCTATTACACCACAAAGAATATCTTCGACCTGAAAGAGAGCGATGTCATGTGGTGCACTGCAGACCCAGGATGGATCACAGGTCACAGTTACATTGTCTACGGCCCGCTATCAATGGGTGCGACGGTCCTTATTTCCGAAACAACACCGGACTATCCAGATCCTGGTGTATGGTGGAGTATGGTAGAAGAGTTCGATGTAACTATTTTCTACACAGCACCAACAGCAATTCGCATGTTCATGAGGATGGGTGCGCAGTGGCCCGAAAAGTACAATCTGAGCTCACTGCGTATACTGGGTTCAGTTGGGGAACCTCTCAATCCTGAGGCTTTTGAGTGGTATTATCGTGTTATTGGCAAGGAGACATGTCCCATTCTGGATACGTGGTGGCAAACCGAAACCGGTATGCATATGCTTACAACAACGATTGGTGAACCCATGAAGCCCGGGTTTGCAGGAAAGCCAGTCCCTGGTGTTATTGCCGATGTCGTTGATGAGAATGGTGAACCTGTTCCTCCCGGAACCGGTGGTTTGCTTGTTATAAAGGAACCATGGCCTTCCATGATGAGGACTGTCTACGGTAACGATGAGCGATATCGCCAGTATTGGAGCACTATTGGGCAATATTACACCGCAGGTGACCTGGCAGTAAAGGATGAGGATGGATACATCATGATCCTTGGTCGCTCTGACGATGTCCTGATAGTTGCAGGCCATAACATTGGCAGTGCCGAGGTTGAAAGTGCCCTTGTGTCACATGAGGCTGTAGCAGAGGCGGCAGTTATCGGAAAACCTGATCCTCTCAAGGGAGATTCCATTAAGGCTTTCATCATACTGCGCATGGGATTCAAGGCCAGCGACAAGTTGAAACTGGACCTTATCTATCATGTAAGGATGAACATAGGTCCGATAGCTATGCCATCGGAGATCGAGTTTGTGGAATCTTTGCCAAAGACCCGCAGCGGCAAAATAATGAGGCGCCTGCTAAAGGCACGGGAACTTGGCCAGGACCCTGGAGACATCTCAACACTGGAGGACTGATGTCCTCCTTTTTTCTTTAAAAATAGAAACAGTTATGAAATATACTCTCCTATTAAGTAGCGCAGGAGATTACTATGATAGACTTTTTTGATCTTTATCTTTCAGAGGATTGTCCTTACGGGGATGAGACCACAGAGTTCCTTGGTATAGAAGGTAATGGAAGACTTCGTATAAAATCAAGGGAGCATGGGGTTGCCGCATGTATGGATGACCTTGCGGCTTTCTACAAAAAGAAAGGCCTTGAAGTTGTGAGCATGGTGAAAAATGGTGCTGAGTTCAATCCTAACGATGTGATATTTGAGGCACAGGGCGATCTTCCGGAACTTTTTAAACTGTGGCGTATATCGCAGACCTTCCTTTCACTGGTGTGCTCTATTGCCTCAAGTACCCGTTTTGCTGTGGAGCTTGCAAAAAAATCAAATCCTGATATTATGGTAGCAACAAGCCGTAAAACTCATCCGGGATTTCGCAAGTATGAGCTTAAGGCTGTAAAGATAGGAGGCGGTGACCATCACCGAAACTCCTTGAGCGATTCTATTCTCATTACACAGAACCATCTGGATGTAATGGAAAAACAGGTAAAGCTCAGGGCCATGCGTAAGATAGAGATCGAACCAAGGACCAGGGAAGAGGCTTATGAATCTGCACCTGTGGCTGATCTGCTTCTACTGGACCATTACAGTCCCCAGGAACTGGGATCATTGGTGCCGGAGCTGCGCGCTCTTAATCCACATCTGGAAATCGCAGTTGGCGGGATAGATATTGGTATGATACCAGAATATGCAAAGCTTGTGGATGTCATTGTGACCACTGCGCCTTATTACGCTAAGCCGCTTGATCTAACTTCTCGGATAAGGCGTATGTGAGTATAACGTCAGTATATAACGTAAACGAAAACATTATATACAATTGTGAACATGGTTGTGTGTGTAATGCACATCACCGTTGCAAAGAGGCACTGGGTTTTGGGGACTCAGGTTGCAGGCAATCTCTTTCCGCTCTGGTAATGTGCTACATCGATAAAAGTAAAAATAATCAATTCATGGGATATATTATACAGAGGTGTTTATATGAGCAAACCGGAACTTTTGGATTTCAGTGCAACCTGGTGTGGACCTTGTAAGATGCAGAAACCTCATCTTGAAAAGGTAACAGCAGAATTTGGTGACAAGGTTGATGTAAAGGTTATAGATGTGGATCAGAACCAGAGTCTGGCATCTCAGTATGGTATCCAGGCGGTACCTACCCTTATTATAGTGAAGGACGGAAAGCCAGTAAAGCGTTTTACCGGGCTTACCACCGCAGGTGTCCTCATCGAAGAACTGAAAAAGGTGCTTTAGGCGCCTGATATTCTTTTTTCAAATTGTTTTCCTCCGTATTTTTGAAAAAGTGTAAATACCTTCAGGTCAATCCAGTTCCGAGGTTACGTAAATTGAAGGAACTGGTTGATCTTGGTGTAATGGTTTTCAGGGAGAAGAACTCCCGGGGTTCTTTTAAGCCTCATCTTTCTGTGAAGTTCAGGTCTGTCGAAGGCAAACTTGTCACATTTTCAATAGATACTACCCGGACTCCTGCAAAATACCAGCAGCCAGATGCTTATCTTATTACTCATGCCCATTCTGACCACTATGGTAAATCTGCAATGCTGTCTGAGCGCGCAGTGTGCTCCGATAAGACTGCCATTGCCCTTGAGATACGCCATGAGCGTAAATATGCCGGCAGGACTTTTAAAGTAGGAGATATAATAGAGACCTGCGGCGTAAAGGTGCAGACCTTCCCAAATTTTCACACGGTAGGTTCAACCTCGTTTATGTGGGAGAATGAACTTGGCACAAGGATCCTTGTGACAGGTGATGTAAAGGATGCTTCTATGCTTCCTGAGTGTGACCTGCTGATAACCGAAGCTAATTATGGGGACCCGGGGGATGCGACCTGTTATTTTGACGACGATATATCAGGTTTTGAGAATGCTTTCAGGGATCATCCATCTATTGCTTTTGGAGCCTATGCCTTCGGTAAGGCACAAAGAGCCGTGGAGCTTCTCCGGGGACTTGGTTATGATGGTACAATAGAGATGGAAGATCAATCTCTTTCACTTACAAGGGGCCTTCTTGAAGGTGCCGGGGAACTGGCGTGTCTTGGAGAAGGCTGTGGAGATTGCATAAGTATAGTCCCCCCATGGGATCTGGAGAAACTGCCTTCCCGCATGTCTAAATTTGTAATGACGGGACGCAGTGATTATCGATATCCTGCAATCCAGATCAGCGATCATCTGGATGCCAGGGGACTTGTAACAATGGTAAAGGATATTGGTCCTGAATTTACAGTTGTCTATCATCCCAGTGGTCACCGTCCTGGAAGATTTGCAAAACATCTTGAATGCATTGGTTTTAATGCGCTTTCTATTGACCGGATAAATAATGTTTTAAGCAATGAATTTGTGTGAAGTCCTTTCTGGCAGGATAAACATTTATATAAGTATTGGTTTTTATACCCACACTATCCAAGTTGTACCAGGAGATCAGATCAATTGTCAAAATCATCCAAGAAAAAGCAATCAGTGGCCACTTCTACACAGGAATCCACAGATATTGCGCAACCAGTTCCTACTTCATCAGGCTCCGGCAAGATTTCATTTAAAGTGAAGACTCCGGAAGAAAGGAAGAAAGCTCACAAGGAGGGTATCGTCAAAACGGCAGTTGCAGCTATTATTGGTATAATAGCCGGCATACTTGCCTACATACAGCTTGGGATAAGTGACGACCCTGCCATGAAGTGGTATGCAATAATGATAATCATTGCTGCGCTTTCCTACTATGCCATGAAACTTGTATTCCCGCTTTTCAAGATCAGGACAAAGGAATTCGGTTTTAAGGACTGGTTCTATGTTGAGTTCATCGTTATAGATTTCTGTCTTGTAACATGGACGTTGCTCCTTAATTGATCTTTTCTTTTTAGCATTATCCATTTATTTTATTTCACTGACAGGGATTTTACATGCGAATCGCAATATTGAACAGAGATAGATGCCAGCCAAGACGTTGCAGTCATGAGTGCGAAAAATACTGTCCTCGTGTAAGGACCGGGGATGAAACTATCATTTTTGCAGATGATGGTAAGCCACTGATATCCGAAGAACTTTGTGTTGGATGCGGAATATGTGTTCACAAATGTCCTTTTGAAGCCATAATGATCATCGGTCTTCCAGAGGCCCTCACAGAACCGACCCACAGGTACGGTCCTAATGGGTTTGCCCTCTATGGCCTGCCAGTCCCGCAGGTTGGAAGAGTTACAGGTATTCTCGGACCCAATGGTATTGGTAAAAGTACGGCAGTGCAGATCCTTTCAGGTAACCTCCTTCCAAATTTCTCACAGGAAAGTGGCAGCTGGGACACAGTACTTGAACATTATGCCGGGACAGCACTCTTTGACTATTTCAGTGATGTGGCAGACGGTAACGTCAAAGTATCCCAGAAACCCCAGTACGTAGATCTGATACCCAAAGCTTTCAAGGGTAAGACCAGCGAGCTTCTCGATAAGACAGATGAAAGAGGAAAACTCCCGGAACTGATCGAGCGTCTCAACCTTTCGCATGTTCTTGACCGCAAGATAACAGAGCTCAGTGGCGGTGAACTCCAGAGGGTGGCTATTGCCGCATGTGCTGCAAAAGATGCTGATTTCTACTTTTTTGACGAAATAAGTCCTTATCTTGATATCTACCAGCGTATCAATTCGGCACAGCTCATCCAGGAGATAGCAGAGGAAAAAGCCGTACTTGTTGTTGAGCACGACCTTGCAATACTTGACATGCTTGCCGATGTTGTACATGTGGCATACGGAGAACCTGGAGGATATGGCGTGATAACCCATCCCAAGGGTGTGCGCATTGCGATCAACCAGTATCTTAAAGGTTACCTTGCTGAAGAGAACGTGCGTATACGTCCGGAAACCATCAAGTTCGAGGTCCACCCTCCAAGGGTAGGGACAGATATCAACACACTTGTGAACTATGAAGCATTCTCAAAGAAATATGGCAATGAATTTACTCTTTCAACCGTTGCCGGCTCACTAAAAGAAGGTGAAGTTCTCGGTATAGTAGGGCCTAATGGTATCGGTAAATCCACATTTGTCAAGATACTTGCAGGAGAGGTAGAGCCGGATGAGGGCAAACTTGATCTTAATATCAAAATTGCATACAAACCACAATATATCAAAGCCGATACGGTGATTCCGGTACAGTATTTCCTGCGTGGTATTTCCAATAAATTTGACAGCAGTTATTTCCAGTCAGAAGTAGTAAAACCCTTGCAGCTTGAAAGACTCTACGACCACCTGCTCACAGAGCTCAGTGGCGGAGAACTCCAAAGAGTAGCCATCGCAGCCTGCCTTTGTCAGGATGCTGACATGTACATACTTGATGAGCCAAGTGCCCACCTTGACGTGGAACAGCGTTCAATGGCAACAAAAGTTATTAAGAGGTTCGCAGAGAACAATCGCAAGACTGCAATGGTAGTTGACCACGATATATATCTGATAGACCTGCTGAGCGAGCGCCTTATAGTTTTTGAGGGTGAGCCGGCAGTTTACGGAAAAGCCCATCAGCCTTTAAGCATGCAGGATGGTATGAACAAATTCCTGGCAAACCTTGGAATTACATTCAGGCGTGATGAGGATACTTCTCGTCCAAGAGTCAATAAACCGAATTCAAGGCTTGACAGGGAGCAAAAAAGCAAGGGAGAGTATTACTACCACAATATTCTGGATGAGTGATTTCTCTTTTCTTTTAACTTTTTCAGGCAAGCTCTTTTTCCAGAACCATGTAAAATTCATTTGAAGCCTGCTTTTCCAGCCATGGATAATGTCCGCATTTTTCCAGCAGGATAAACTTGAAGTCACTGATTGCTCTTGAAAGTGGTTCTTCCACTCCTTCAAAAGGATGCGGGTCATAGTTGCCATGGATTGCAACCGCAGGACATTGTATATCCATGCCCATCCGGAGCAGTTTTCCGCTTCTTCTTAAATAGCTGGCTTCACTCCATATGCTTTTATTGACATCATGCATAAATCCCGCATTCACTTCTTCATAAGGCACAAGATCAAAAGAATCAGCAGTTGAGATAAGTTTTCCAAATTTTGCAAACACGTGGTTCTTATTTGTTACAGAAGGGTCGCTCATCCTTGAACTAAGATGCAGGTACTTTTCTCTCTCGTTTTCAGTCATACGATCCAGCCGTGTCTGCATAATTGTGGAAGCATATCTCTCTTCAAATGGTCCGCTTGAGATAAGTATCAGTTTCCTTACATAGGAGGGGTAGCGCGCGGCAAACATAAAGGCCAGCCATGCTCCCCAGGAGTGCCCGACCAACGAGAGAGGCAGTTTCCCGTGTTTTTTTAGCATTCTTCTTAATTCCACTATCTGTCCTTCGATGCTCATTGATGTCTGCAGTGGCTCCAATATTCCTGCTTCGGTTCTGTCTGAGAGTCCCATCGCCAGCTCTGCCACTGTTCCAGGTGCTCCGGGACCTCCATGAATGACTGCTATATTGTATGGTGCTGTTCCGTATTTTCTGAGGTTCTGGTTCATTTTTTACTCCGGGATTTATCCGGTATTCTATACTTTTAAGGTCATCTGATATTATCCACATACTACAGCAATAATTACCATCTTTTTTAGAAGCATAAGTTAATAGGAGTTTCCCAAGAAAAAGTACTTTTTATTTAGTCTTAAATTCAAATTGGCGAAGAAAGCATACTCCCTAAATAATTTATACCGGTATAAAGGGAGCTGTTCAAAATTACTGTTCGTTAGGTATACTTTTAGTGAGGATGACTGTAAAACTTGGTATTAAGACAAAATAATTTAAAAATCATTACAGAGTGATGAATATACAAGGACCCTATATACTTTATATCTCTTTCCTCTATAAAATGTAGATATACTTATATATTATATATTATTAAATATAATAGTGAAAACTGTAAAGGTTAATGTACCTTGATTCTGTTTTTCATTTGGATGTGGTATTATCACAGAAACAAAATTCTATAACAATATAACTGTCCTTGACAGTATTGATAAAGGGAACTTTAAAGCAGAGGTCCTCCAGTACAATTCTTTAACTGGCAGTAAGGACCCTGCCCTTGCAAAGACTCTGTACCATATACAGAAATCAGGCATGGCCCTGAAACAAGTAAAACTCACCCTCAATGATAGTGGTGTCATAGTAGAACCAGGAGCTCTCTATTTCCATAAGGGAAACATCGTATGCGATGCCAATATCGGTGGTGTTGGCGGTCTTGCAAAGAAGATGATAAAGAACAAGCTTACAAACGAATCCACTTTCAATCCTCTCTACAGGGGAACAGGTGAGGTATTCCTGGAACCGAGTTTTGGTCATTATCTTATAGTGACACTGGATGGTGGTTCTATTGTTGTCGATAAAGGTATATTCTACTGTGCAGAATCAACACTTGAGGTTGGGGTGGCAACCCAGAAGAGCCTTACCGGAGGATTATTAGGCGGAGAAGGATGGTTCCAGACAAAGATCAGTGGTAAAGGCATATGTATTCTTGAAAGTCCGGTTCCAATGGTAGAGATATTGAAATTTAATCTTGATAACGAGAAACTTCAGGTTGACAGAAGTATTGCTCTGTTAAGGTCTGATTCTGTGAAGTTCACCGTAGAGAGATCCGGGAAGGGTATTGCAGGTAAACTAACCTCTGGTGAAGGTCTCCTTCAGACCTTTGAAGGAACCGGTACTGTATGGCTTACGCCAACACAGCCTGTTTACTATTCTATTGCCATGGGTGGTGTTTCATCGCTGACGGCTGCACCTTATAACAATAATTCTGCATAAAATGGGGCATTTTGCTCCTTTATTTTTATTTTTAGTGGTCCTTACTTTTTTAGTGAATGTCTCTTGCATAATTGAATGCCTGATATATACTGTATAGCCAGAAAATAATGTATATCACTATCGGAATAACAAGATATGCAGCAACTATGAGCATAAAAGCAATTACAAAATAGTAAGATCCCCGGCCTATCTCTCCATTGTATATCTGCCCGAGTCCTGGAAATATCAGGGAATAGAGTGCAGATTTCCACGGTACAGGTTTATATTCTTCATTTTTCTTTATTTCTATGGTATACTTCTCTTCCTCATCTGTCAGGATGAATCCCCCGTATGTAAATGATCTTCCTTTACATAACAAGCTTTCCGGACATCAATTACGTTTCAGAAGGGTATTCTTTGCTTTTTTAATTGCAGAAGATGCATTCTTTAGGTGATCTGCAAAGGGTTCTGTGCTTTTACCTTTATTCGCCGTTCCTGTTTTCATTTTAGCTCCCTTTGCAAGATACCATGTAAGAAAGTCAGTATACAGGATTATTCCTATAAGGGAGGACCAAAGCATTAGTAAGATGTGGAAATTATTAATGGGTACAAGCCCGTTTGCAAGTAGCATCTGCCTGTATGAAAGGAAAGCGATTGAGGTCCCAGGTAGTAAGAATATAAAAAAAAGAGGTGTCAGGAACAGAATAAAGAGTGCAAGTCTGGATGACATATTGATAAGGACAAAGAGCACGAATGCGGCGAATAATGTAAAAAGCATTGCAGATCCGATAAATGCCAGAATTTCCATAGTATGTTCCTCCTGTCCGGTTATGTCTCTTTCTTATATACTCTGATTATATATAAATATATGAATGCAGGTACAATAGCTATAAGCAGAAACAGGGTGGTAAATGAAGATGCCAGGAACCCCGCTGCCTCAAATCTTGTAATTTGGGATTGCGTTGTTGGGTTTTCATCATACGTTTCATAAAAAACGTCATTTGCCTCAATGTAGCTGTTATCTTCAAAGTAAGAATCATCTACCACAAGGGCATCATCAATGTATAGGAAAGGTGTACCTGAAACGGAATTCTTTTTTATTCCATTCTCATCCGTAATACTCAGCTCGGTTTCAGGCAAGTAGTACTCACCTGCTCTTTCTGCCCTGACAACGTAACTGAATTCCCTGACCTGATACGTTTCCAATGTTCCTTTCCATGAATCCTTCCCCTCAACATAAGTCAGTTCATCAGGGATGCTTTCCATAAACGATGCTTCAAGGCTTTTGTCACCTTCATTGATGATTCTTATATTGATTACTATTTCTTCTCCTACAAGCATATAACTGGAACTTACTTCCTTTTCCACAATTACCTTTGAACCGCTTACGCGGAAAGTCTGAATTATTTCTTCAGATTCCAGTGAGTAGGTTTCTCCTCCATCTTTCCATACTACCTCTGCAGGCATAAATGTAAAATCTCCCGGTTCTGCGGGGGATGCAAAGTACTCTATTGTCTTTGTGGCGCCTGCATCAAGTACCACTGTCCATTCTGTATTTTCAAGGTCTTTAGGAATAAAGGATGCATGCAATTCGTCTGTGACAGTAACAGCTGTCTGGAAACTTGCCTTATTCTTAAGTGTAATTATTATATGGAAGTACTGCTGCGTTCCAAATTCAGGTTTTTCCGATGTTTTTTCTATGGAATAAACTTCCTTTTCGATGGAAATGTAAGGTTTTACATTTGCCTGAGCTGTAGCTTCACCGGTGTATTCATTTCCTCTGTAATCATAACCTTGCACTTTTGATATCATCCTTGTATTTCTGTCAACGGGTTCTATATCAGGTTTAACGCGTATCTGGAACTTTTTCTGTTTTCCAGGTTCCAGTATTGAATGTTGCTGGGTCGTCTCTTCTACTTTCCCGTCATCACATTCTGTAGTTATTATTATCCCGTGCAATGGTATTGTGCCATTATTTGTGACCATAAGTTCATATTCTATGGATTCATCTGGATCATAACTGTTATGTATGTTCGCTACCTCTATTTTGATGTCAGGGGAGCCGGGTCTCAAAGTTTCTATAAACACTTCTTTTGTATTTGTATTCAAATATACAACATTGATCATGAGTTCATCGGATAGTTTCTGGTGGTCACCTGTTTTATAGGTCCCTTCGATATTATTGCCATTATGTTCAACCGCTATAACAGCACCATCCTCGTTGATGGCTGTAAAACTTATCTTATAGTCATTCCCCGTTAGTGTGTCACCAATTTTGAATGATGTCTTGGGAATATCGGTGATCCAGACAAGCTCAGTCTTTTGCTTGTATATTTCCAGGAAAACTTTGTCCTGGCTGATGGCAATTGCATAGATCCTGAGTTCCCCGCCATAGATATATTCGTTGTTCAATCCGGCATCTACCTGGAAAGCTTCTTTAAAAATTGCGTTAGTGTATATAAGGAGGGTAGCAGAGGGTTCATTATCGGTGCTTATTTCGTGTACTTTGATAGTAGCTCCTTCAAGGTATGCTCTTTCACCAATCCCCAGTTCGTAGGAACCCTGGAATATCCATATATCTTCTTCACGGATACCATATGCACTTGCAGGAGCTATGAGTATCAGCAGGATACATATTAGAGATAGTAAGGGCAGAAGCTTTTTTGTTGGCATCAATATCATCTATATATTTGTATGTTTTAAATGTTATTTGGGTCCCGCTTCACAACTATCATCATTAATAAGTAAAGGATAATTGCAACAAGCATGTAGATACCTATCCATGTCCAGGCTTCAAGTGAACCTATGCTTTCTATTGAAAGACGGGTCACCAGGTTTAGAGGAGAGTTTGTGAATAGGTAAGAGGACATAAACAGGAAGATGAGGATCAGTGAGTAAAGCAGTTGAGCAACTCCTCTTTCTTTTAAAAGCACTGCAATTGTAGTGCTTGCCAGCACAAGTACGGCAGCAATAATTGTCACTACAAGTAATATCTGTAGTGAATTGTCTATGGATACCCTGTTCATAGAGAGCAGCAGCATCCAGACAGAGGATTGCAATGGAACTATCATTATTGCCATGAACGCTTTTCCACTTATGATCTCAATCATAGATGCAGGCGATACAAGGAGCATTTCCATTGTTTTGCGTTCATATTCCTCGGTAATAAAATCAATTATGAGTCCTCCTGATATAAATGCAGGAGTAAATATCAGCAAAGGAAGAAGTGCTACATATATAAACTCAAAGTACGTGGAGGTTGTTCTGAGTCCTCTTTTGATTATGTTGAATTCGATAGGGGTGTATCCGGGTAATCTCTGCGTTCTTATATCTCTTACACTTTGCTCATATTTTTCCAGGGGTTCTTTTAGTTGAAGAGAAACAATGGTTGCTCTGATCTCTGATTTTGGCAGGTATATATCCACGTTAAGTAAATCAGTCCCACCGGAAGACCCAAGGGGAGTCATGATTATTGCATCGACCTTGTGATTATAGAAGTCTGTGTATGCCATCTGAAAATCTGTATATAGTTGTGTGTGGAGATTGCTCTCCTGCAGTAGTTTATAAAATTCGTTTTCTTCAGTTCCAACAACCGCAATGGAACTTCCTTGCATTTCTATATTTCCTAGTGTGGTTGGGTCATAGAATGATGTAAGTCCGATAACAAGGAACGTTGAGAATGATGCTATAAAAAGCTGAATTATAATGGCAAGTATGAATGTTTTTTCCCTCATCAGTTCTTTGAATTCTTTTTTAGCGATGGTCTTCATTTTCCTGCATGAATTTCCATTTTTACTCAAAAGAACAACTCCCTCAGGATCATTATATTATATATACTGTGAAAAATGGTTGCCAGTATAACAGCTGCCACGTAATAGCGTGGTCCTTTCATGTACATTACCAGTGAGCTGATGAGTACTGTTGTAATGTGGAGGAACAACGGTATCAATAGTAGAGTACCCATTGTCATCACCGAACCGAAGGCCGAGCTTGCAATTGGTGCCAGTGTAAGAACAGCGACGGCTTTTTCACCCACGAAAAAGCCTGCACCGGATAGTATGGAATATTTGATTGCATTCCTCAATGTGATATCTACTATCTTCCTTTTGAACAGTGCATAAATACCGATTGATTTTACAAGTTCTTCTGCCATTGCGGACAGCAGGATCATTGCAATTATCGAATATGGTACAGGCAAATTGAAGAGCATGACTATGAGCATCAACTGTGTCATATATACAAAAGGAATGAATACGATGCTTAGCAGGAATACGGATCCATATGGGTATGAAAGGAACATCTCAAAGCAGTCAACTATTTTTCCGGTTATGGATTTCTGTGTGAACAGGTCCTCTTCCCTGAAAATAAAGGTTCCAAAAGCATATACTGAAATTGCCACAAAGTAAAATGGAAGGGTTGAGAAAAGATACGTATTTGCAAGGACTGTTTCGTTCTCAATAAGTCTCACGATTAGCGTTATCGGGGAAATGGAACTGATGGCATGGATATTTGCAAACATGGCAGGAAAAAAAAGGTACCCTGATATGATTACCGACAAGAAAACGCTTGCAAATGTAAGTTCTTTGAAACTTCTTGAAAGAATCGCACTGTAAAATGAGAGTGCAAAGAAAAGCAGGACCACGGGGAATATGGCTGCAAGTACAAGTAATGCTCTTTCGACACCTGCAAACGTTGATGGTATGCCGAGTATGTATAGAGTGATAGCTGCCTGTATGGCCATTGTGATGAAAATGTATGGGATAGTTTTCCCGATCACAACATCAATTCCACGCAAAGGTGCAACAAGTACAAGTTCTCCTTTCTTGTTGGTACGCTCATCCATCAGGCTGGTAGAGTAAAACTGTGAGACGAAATATATGGGGAATATGAAGAGGAATGCGTATAGTATAGCTGTGAATGGAATTGGTGGCGAAAAATTAGAAGGTGTGGAAAGGGTCTGCCTCTCAAAGAAAGTCTTTCCTTCCATAGTATCAAGAGCTGCAATATCCTCAGGGGATATGGTTGAAGAACCGGTTCTGATAGCTCCACTACTTCCTAAGCCGGTTGCACCGTTGGTCCCTGTCCCGTATCCTGCGGATCGGTTTGCTCCTCTGCTAAGACTATCAACAGTTTCCTCAGTCCCAGCTAGCTGGAAGTTCTGCGGTCTTTCCAGGTCATGGACTGTGACCCATACGGGATGGCTGTTGTTTACATCATTATATGATGTGAGCACTATCTCCCGGTAGGTTTTAAATGTATTGTCAAGTGAGTCTCCGGCTGCTGCTGATTTACGGGTGTCTCCCAGGTATACATTGTTTCCTATGATTGCAATATCTGCACCATATTCATTATAAGCGCTTGCAGCGAATCTGTCAACCAGGATATAATCAAATCTCTGATCAGTTTCGATAATAGGCTGGACTTCCGGTTGTGAAATAACTACGAGGTATATTTTCTGGTTCATGCTCATCCCTGTCTGGGACGCAGCGTAAGAGGCAACTATTACCAGCATCAAAGATAATATTAGCATGATCATCGATCGTGTATCGAACTTAAGTTTAGACCTTAAAAGTTCCCACTTTGCAATAGTAAACCAGCTTGCCATCATTATTTTATTATGTGCTTATTATATTAATACATATTTCATAAATCGGATTGTAATTCAAAATGATTATATGCCAGTAAATGTTTATCATAAAAAGAACATCTATAAATTACTTCCCGAAGTGATGACATGGCAGATATTTTATCCCAAACTATACCTTACACGACAATATCACTGGCAGATGTTGTATTTGCACTTTTCATACTAGTTGCAGGTATTCTGGTTGCAGGAGTTCTCTCCGGTATGTTCAGAAATGGCCTGAAGAAAACAAAACTTCCCGAACTTGTCATTGAATTCCTTGTTCGGTTCCTGCGTGCATTACTTTATGTTGGAGTATTGCTTGCATTTGTAAGTGCCCTCAGAGTTGATGTGAGCTCGGTGGTTGTAGGTCTTTCGGCGGTCATCGGCCTGATACTTGGTTTTGGTATGCAGGATTCCCTGAACAATCTGGCTGCAGGTGTGTGGATAGCATCTTTAAGGCCTCTTGACAAAGGGGAATTCGTAACTGTTAATGGTTTTTCAGGAACAGTTCATGCTGTTGGCATTATGGCAACAGAACTCCTTACTCCCGACAATCAGTTCATAACACTTCCTAACAAGCTTGTGTGGGGCAGTCCTATCGTGAACGCAACCCGTATGCCTACGCGTAGGGTGTCAGTGGATGTAGGTGTGAGTTATGCCACAGATATCCCATCCGCTGTAAAAGTTGCTATGGATGTCATCAGGCAGCATGCTCTTGTGCTAAGTGAACCGGCACCAGCAGTTGTTACTACTGAACTGGCTAATTCCTCTGTGAATCTGCAATTGCGTGCCTGGGTGAAGACATCTGATTTCTGGGCAGTTAAAAATGATCTGGCCATAGCCATACATACAGCATTTGACAGGGAAGATATTGAGATTCCTTTCCCGCAGCTGGATGTACATATGTACAAGCTCTGAATTCAGGTGCATAGTTGCTCTCAAACTATGCTTTTAATATTTTATAAAATCGTTTATATATAGTAACGCATATAACCATGTTGTGGAATCTGGCATTATTGAAGTTAACGGGCTGCGGAAAGAATACGGCGAATTCGTTGCTGTAGAGAACCTTTCTTTTTCAGTGGGTAAAGGGCAGATTTTTGGGATAGTAGGTCCGAATGGCGCCGGTAAGACCACGACTTTAAAAATGCTCACCAGTCTTGTCCGGCCGACCTCCGGAAACATCTACATGAAAGGGCTGGACATTTCTAAGGATGCTGTTGAGATTAAATCGTTCCTTGGATTCCTGCCTGAAGAATCTCCTTTGTATGAGGGAATGGGGGTTGACGATTATCTCCTTTTCTTCTCAGAACTATACTGTGTTCCGCGGGACCGTGCAAAGAAAAAGATACGTGAACTTCTGTTTGATCTTTCCCTCAATGCAGAAGGCAAAAAGATAGGGGATCTGTCAAAGGGAATGAAGCGTAAAGTTGCCATAGCCCGCTCTCTTATCAATGACCCTGACATCCTGATATATGATGAACCCTCATCAGGATTAGACCCGATGACTTCCCGGTATATTACTGATTATGTGCGCTCGCTGAAACAATCTGGAAAGACCATCATATTCAGTGCTCACAATCTCTACCAGGTGGAAAGTCTCTGTGACAGGATACTTATCCTTAAAGGGGGCAAGATGGTAACACTGGGAACCGCCGAGGAAATAAGAACGCAATATGGCAAGATACAGTATCGTCTTGAGTTTAAGGTTGATGATATTGAAGAATACACGATATCGGATGCCAAGAACATTAACAATAATTACGTAGTTATTACCAATGAGATCGATGTAGTTAATCGGACTACCAAATGGGTGGCATCCAAAAGCGGGGATATAGTAGAGATGCGCACCATTGTACCCTCACTTGAAGAGATTTTCCTTGAATTGATGGGTGTTGAGCTTTTCGTAGATTGATTTTACCAATTCTGATTATTTCAATGAATGCTTTTTTATAGTTTAGATTAGTTGCATATGCAACAATTGCTAATGCAACTAACTGGTGATGGTCCTGGTAAATACTGTAAAACTTGAATACATTTGCAGCATTAACAAGCATGAATCCATAGGCAGAGGTATATCTCATCTTTTCAGATCGATTAACATATATCTTTCAAAAGAGCTGGAGCCATATGGCATAGGAAGTGGTCAGTTCCCTTTTTTTATGCGTTTACTGCATAATGAAGGAGTAAGTCAGGAAACACTTGCAAATTCCTTGAAATATGACAGGGCAACTATTACCCGTTCTGTGAACAAACTTGAAGAAATGGGTTATGTTGTACGAAAAAGAGATTCATGCGATAAACGTGCTTATTGTGTCTATCTTACTGACAAAGGACGTGAAATGAAACCCCTGTTGTTCAGTCTCATTTCACAGCTCAATGATGTGCTTTTGCATGGATTCAGTGACGAAGAAAAGGCTATGTTCATTTCCATGGTGGAAAAAGCTGCCAGAAACATCTCATCTGAAAACGATATGAAGAAGGCTTCAAATGAATAGTGCAATAACGAATGAAAATCCGGCTCCATCTGTTGGGTCCCACAAAGTTTCATCAGGCATTCGATCCATGTTAGGTGACCCAAAAAAGGCTATCATGAAACTGGCATTGCCAATGATGTTTGGTATGTCTATCCAGACCCTTTACAATCTGGTAGACACCTTCTGGGTTTCCGGCTTGGGAGCAGATGCACTTGCAGCAGTTGGTTTTGTATTCCCTTTCTTCTTTGTTATCATTGCATTGTCCAATGGCCTGGGTGTTGGAGCCGGTTCAGCTATATCCCGAAGGCTTGGCTCAAAGGACAAAAAAGGTGCGGACAATGTTGCAGTTCATACGATGATCCTGATGTTGTTATTGTCTGCTGTTTTCACAATAACTCTTTTTGTATTTGCAGAACCGATATTTGTTCTCATAGGTGCTGGTGAGACTACTGCAATGGCAACATCTTATGGCCGTATCATCTTTGGAGGCAGTGTTCTCCTTTTCTTTACCAACGTTGCAAATTCAATACTGCGCAGCGAGGGTGATACCAAACGGGCTATGAATGCTATGATATTTGGTTCTGTCCTGAATATAATCCTTGATCCTATCTTCATTTATCAGTTCAAGATGGGTGTTTCAGGTGCAGCCTGGGCGACTGTATTATCAATGGGGGTGACTGCTGTTCTTATGTCCAACTGGCTGTTCTTTAAAAAAGATACCTACTTGTCTTTTGATTTCAAGGATTTCAGTTTTGAAAAAGAAATCCTCCGGGATATCTTCAAAGTTGGTATTCCTGCTTCTGTGCAGCAGGCATCCATGGCTCTTATGATGCTTGTAATGAATGTTATTATAATAGCTGTCAGCAATACTGACGGAGTAGCCGTTTACACTGTTGGATGGCGTGTTGCAACGATAGCCTTAGCTCCGCTGATAGGTATTTCTACAGCTGTTGTGACGATGACTGGTTTTTCATACGGTGAAGGTTCATATGACAAAGTCTCCTTCTCTCATCTCTATTCAATGAAGATAGGTCTTCTTGTGGAGACTGGCATAGCTCTTTTGACTTTTATCTTCGCTCCCCAGATAGCTTCTGCATTCACATTGTCGGAAAGTGCTTCTCACATCACGGACGACCTTATTACATTCCTCAGGATCATCTGCATATTCTATCCCACAGTCTCTCTGGGAATGCTTTCCTCCTCTCTTTTCCAGGGTGTGGGCAAAGGTTTTAATGCACTTATTGCAACGATTCTGCGTGCTGTCATATTCGTGCCTGTGTTCGCCGTCTTCTTTGCCTTAAATCTGAATCAGGGACTTGTTGGTGTATGGTGGGGAATGGTTATAGGTAATGTCCTGGGTTCGTTATTCATCTTTGTGTGGGCAAGGCTTTACGTAGGAGAATTATTGAAGAAAGGAGTCTATGTTGATACGTCCCATAAATTGCCTGATTATGAGGAGTTAAAAGTCTGATATCCTGTTTTAAAGGATTTTATACTTGCTCGTTTTTAACAGATGATCAATGATATATTAGTTAGTTACTTCTCAAAAGATATTTAATATACGCCGGGATATATTCATTAATGTCCTGTGGCATTCTGTCCATCTATTTTTGGGCATTGTATCAGGATCAGGTAATAATTGATATGGAGATTTCCATGGCAGCAAGATCCAGGAAAGTAACAGGTCAGGACCCTGACCCTGAACTATTTGAAGGGAACACAGGAGAAAAAAGTACTCTTCTTTTTGAAACCACAGGCAAAGAGAAAGTATACAGGTATAAAGATTCTATTTTGCTGAGCCTGCCAGAGGGGAGAAAAACTCTCACAACATCATGGTTAAATGGTGGTTACCGGGAAGACCTTAGAGTAATTTTCAATCACAGGGTCCCAAAAAGTAAGCATGCTCCAAAAGACCTTGATGGAGGCAGTATTCCTGCTTACCTTTCCATAATTGCAAAAAAGCTGAATGCAGACCCGGATACTGCTTCAGGACTGCTGACAGCTGCTAATATGGACAATGTTTCAATTGTGTCAAAATCTTTTCGTGGTGTGGAAGTAACTGCTGTCATGACCGCCGGCATTGAGGTAAATGGCGGGCGTGTTGGTGACCCTGCCTCCTATTATCAGGAAGATGGCTTGCATCAGTTCATTCAGGGAACTATAAACACTATATTGTTAATAGGTGCAAACCTTCCCTGCTATACTATGGCAAGAGCTGTTATTACTGCAACCGAAGCAAAGACTGCAGCTTTACAGCAGCTGATTGCCCCCAGTCGTTATTCCACTGGAATTGCCACTGGATCGGGGACAGATATGATAGCTGTGATTGCAGATGGTACTAGTCCTCTTTTGCTGACAGATGCAGGACAGCATTCTAAATTGGGTGAACTTATTGGGAATGTTATTATTGAGTGTACTCTTAAGGCACTTGAGATGCAGTCTGACTTAAGTCCTCTCTCCCAAAGGGATATGCTTGTGAGGCTTGAACGGTTTAAGATAGATGAAACTAGCTACTGGAAAGCGGCATCTCATATGGATGGGGATAATCGCAAAGCTGCTTTTTTCAAAAAATTGCGCGAAGTGTCAAAGAATCCTGTCCTTGTCGGGGCAACAGGTTCAATTCTGCATATTGAAGACGAAATCTCATGGGGTCTTGTACCGGAGGCTGCTGGCAGGAGGGTAGCTCTCTCTATTATGAAAAGCCTTCCTGGAATGCTTGGCTTGGGAGTTTCCATCCCTTTTGATGAACTGACAGATGAAAAAGATACGATTATCGAGAACTGGGTCCGTGTAACAGCCTGGCTGGCAAAGAACTGTGGCCAGGAAAGTCTTTGTAATTTCAGGCCCTGATTCACCAGGAGTGTAGAAATGAAAGAACTGATGAACTTCTCTCTTTATGAGAATGACATGAAGATGTTCGATTCTGACTGGGATAAGATACGGAATTTTCTTGTCAGGCATGAGCTTGATGGATTAGAACTCTTTGTGGATTCATCTCCGCTCCCGGATGTACCTGTTGATCTTATAGAAGGTGTACATCTTCCTTACTGGATGGGAAGGCATAGGGCATGGGCCGATCCGTCTGCTTTTTCCCAGGAGATGGAAGAATTTGAGAAGGTTTATGTATTTGGTGGAAGCAGCCGTGAAGATGTAATTGATACTTTCAGGATGTCACTTGAAAATGCAGCACTTCTGAATGCATCGTATGCAGTATTCCACGTTTCTTATGCTGAACTGGAGCAGGTCTTTACACGAAGCTTTGGATGCACAGACTATGATGTGCTTGCAACGACTGCCGAATTCCTGAATGAGGCAGTGTCCATTTATCCGAATGGGGAGCCGCCTGTCAGGATATTCTTTGAGAATCTCTGGTGGCCGGGTCTTACTTTCCTTGATCCTATGAATGTCGAATATTTTGCTTCCCGTCTTGATTTTGATAACTGGGCTTTTGTGCTGGATACCGGACACCTGATGAATGCAACGATGAGATGTGAGGATGAGGAATGCTCAATTAATCTTGTGCTTGACCTGCTTTCCAATCATCCTGAAGAGTTCATCAGGCGAATTGAAGGGATGCATTTCCATTGCAGTCTTTCAGGCCAATACCTGCGCAATTCATCAGGGAATAAACTTCCGATGGGGTTTGCAGATATGCCTTTCCATGATCGTCTTTTGTCTGTAATGGAGGTCCTTGAACAGATGGATCAGCATATGCCTTTCACTAGTGAGAAGTGTTCACAGATAGTTGAATTTGTGTCTCCTGATTTTCTGACGCACGAATTTGTTTCAACTGATCTGTGTTCCCTTGATACAAAAATATCTACACAGAAAAGGGCATTGCATAGTTGACCTTGCTAGCTGATTATCAGATATTTTATCATTTTAATATTATTATTTTTTCCATATCTCTTAAAATAGCCGGTTTAATGAACCGTTTATGCAGAAACCTATATATAATACTCCACATTAACTGCTAATTATGAGCACTCTCGATAACAATGATTCCGAGAATCTTGAGCATACGGACCGTTTGAAACTGTTCAGTGCTCTTGGAAGTGAAACCAGACTCAGGATGCTCCAAAGGCTTACTGAGGGTGAAATGCATATCTCCGAACTTGCAAGAGAACTGAGTATTTCTGTTCCTGTTGCTGCAAAGCACGCAAATATTCTTGAAGATGCGGACCTTATACAGCGCAAGGTTTATGGTAAAACACATGTCCTGCAATTGAATAATAAGAATATTTTCAATGCTCTGGATATATTTGCGCCTTCCAGGACCGTTGAAGTGGAAAAAGGTGCCACACTTCTGGAAGCACTTAAAAAGGCTGCTGTTGTGGAAGTTAAGAATGTGCACGGGCAGGACAATATTGTTTCTACGAATGGTGAAGACGGTTTCTTTATCTATGAAGTGGATGGGGTATTTTCTGATAAGAATGTCAATGAATACAGATTTGACAGAGAATCCACGGTAATGTGGAAGAAACTGGAGCCAATAAGTATCTTAAAGGTCAAGGTCAAGTTCAAAAAGTAATGATGTTCTTTAAAGCATCATTCATCACCAAATTCTTTTTTTCTTCTATAATTTCCGTATTCACTTTAAAAATCATTATTAGTTATTGTTTTGTACTTTTGCCGGTACTATCTGTTTTCTTCCTGAATACTTTCACCCCGCTTGCCAGCGGTTTATATTCATGTCATACATATTATCTGTTGATGATTCAAAGAAATCCTGCTAATGAGCACCATATGACGCTTATGGAAAGGATGAGGGTACTGTCCGAAGGCACTAAATACGATAGCTGCAACCAGAGCGCGGTCTGTCATGCTTTCGGACCGGACGGTCGTTGCATACAGCTCTACAAGACATTGATGACAAATGCGTGTTCTGGGGAATGCACATACTGTCCCAACAGGTGTGGAAGAGATTCTGTGCGTGCATCATTAAGTCCTGAGGAAATTGTAAAGATCACGTGGTCTTTCTACCGAAGGAATGCCATAGAAGGCTTGTTCCTGTCCTCAGGCGTAATCGGGGACGCCGAAAGGACGGCAGAGAAACAACTGGATGTTGCAAGACTTCTGCGAGGCCAGGGATTCACTGGTTACATTCATATTCGCGTAATGCCGGGTACTCCAAAGTATCTGCTTGAGGAAATTGCAGATTATGCAAACAAGTTCGGTGTTAATGCAGAGACTACAAGCTCAGTGAACTATTCGGAAATATGCCCGAATTTTGATTACCAGAGCGATGTGCTCCAGCGGTTGCAGTGGACACGGGACCTTATAAATAAGAAAAGATGTGAGGCAGGTTTCCAGGGTCGTATTGTCGGTGCCAATGATACCCAGTTTGTCGTGGGTGCGTTGCAGGAACCTGACAGGGAGATAATCGAAACCGTTGAAAAGTTCATGGACAGGTATGAACTGAGAAGACCTTATTTTATGAGTTTTGATCCGGTTCCCTTTACTCCTCTTGAAAGCAACGACCCTTCTCCTTTGTGGAGGGAAGTACGGCTATATCAGACATCCTATCTTTTGAAAGATTATGGTTTGACTGCCAGTGATCTGGATCGTGTTCTTGATGACAATGGTTTTCTTGTTGATGCTGATCCAAAGATGTTGCTTGCGTCATGCAGTCCGGATATGTTCCCGGTGAACATAAACACTGCAAGCAGGGAACAGTTGCTCACAGTGCCGGGAATTGGTCCTGTCGGTGCTAACAGGATAATTCAGTCAAGGCCAATAAAATCAGAAAAAGAACTTACACGTATGGGCGTTGTGCTTGCCCGTGCACGTCCATTTATAGAAATTAACGGGAAAAAGCAGACAAACCTTTTCTCTTTTGCAGGGGTGGGTGCATGATCGTAGCTTTCAGAGATAATGTAGAGGGTATTTTGCTTGCATGTGCAGAGCTTATAGAAAATCCGGATTGTGATCTCATTTCTGCAAAGGATAAGGATGAGCTGAAACAAAAAATGGATTTTACGGGTATTGATGAAGTGAAAGTATTTGGTTTCAGATGCGTGGCCGACACAACAATGCTTGTCCGTAATATATTTGGGAAACAGGGTTCAAGGATGTTCCAGCGTGATCCGGATGTTGAAGGATACATTGCTATGGTATTAAGGCACGGAAGTTCAAAGCCAATAGAATTGGTCCGTTTTCTGTGTTCCTGCAAGGGCAATGCTGAACTGCTTTATTCAGGCAAGAGCATCACGGGTAAGAAATACTATAATTATATGCGTGCTGTGTCTCGATCTTATCATCGTTTATGCATGTTTGCCCGCCCATATTTAGTAAATGGTGTGCTGTCTGTTAAAGTGGATTCACCGCATCGGATAGGTGACATGTTCTGCCGCTGGCTTGCAAGGAAGAACCCTGATCTTCCGGTTTCTGTCATAGAGGGAGATGTTGCCTGGATCGGCAATGGCGGGCATGTGGGGCTTGAACATTTCACAAAGGTTCCTTCCTCATTGGCAGGGAGTCTGGGTTTCTCTAATGCGTGTGATGAGGTTGATGAAATGTGGGACATGTATTACGATTCTCAGATGATACAAAAAAGGAGAAATAAAAGCCATGCTAAGCAACTGCAACCCAAAGATTCAGCGTCCATGAGCATGATGTCAGAAAGAGACAGGTACAAGGTTGAAAGAGGGATTGCAAACTGCACTCTGGATAATTTCGCATCTAACCCGGATGTATAATGTTAGCCGATGTAAGGACTTTACAGGATATTCCTCGTATAGGGGGCAAAATGTCAAAGCGTTTTGTAGAACATTTCGGTAGTGAGAGCCAGGCATTGGATGCTATACTTGCGGGTGACATCGCCAGCATCTCCGAGGTGGAAGGTATTGGCCAGCGATATGCCATATCTCTGATACAGGACGTAGCTTCCAGGGCTGAAGGGGTTACAGTTTCTGATTTTTTGAGAACAAGAGAGGCAATGGATGTTTATGAAAAATTGCTTGATATTGTGAAGGAATTTACCCATACAAGATACTCCAGGGACAAACTGCATGTCTTCTTCCCGTATCCTTCAACCAAAATTGAAAAAATAATGCAGATACGTGAGTCAGTATCCTATTATATGGAAACTGCCACTGTGTTGGAAGGGGATGAGAATATTGTTGACTTGCTGTCAAAGACCTCCCAGCTTAACTTTAAACACCAGTGTCCCAAGGTACGTGACAGGGTGATCATAACATCTGACCAGGATAGTTACGAGTCTGCAAGAAAACGTTTTGCAGGGCTGGTTGATGTGCATCTTGCACGCTCCCTTTCAGAATTCATTGATGTTTCCAGGGGCTTTTCCCAGGTTATTGTAGTGGGTGATGATTACCTGTCATTCGATCTGCCTGAAGACCTGGAGCCGGAATTCTTTTCTGATCTGGAAGAATTGGATGATTTCAAGGTTGTACCTGAAAAGGAAATACTGGTATTCTCCAAAAATCTGAAGTCATTAGAATCTTCCATTAAAGTGATAAGGTTGCTTCGTTCTAGGGGAATTCGTTTTTTTGACAGGACGGACGATGATGAACTTGAGCTGCTTGCATCCACACTGGCCCTGATAGACGAGAATGGCGACATTGCCCATGGAACGGATGAGGAGGTGGATAGGATTTCTGATGCAATGGACAGGCTTAATTCATCTGTCACAGAAACTGTCCGTTCTGTCAATGAAAATCTTAATTCCTGTCTTGAGAACAGCCAGATGACACTTAGCGGGCAGGATATGCTGAAGGTTATGAACGGTTCCATTGAGTTGAAGGAGATGCTTGGGAAGAAACTGCATAAGAGTTATCATACTATCGTCAAAGAAGGTGCGGACAGGATATGTAATGAACTTCAGCTTGAAAAGAAAGAACGATTGATGGTTGATTCCTTGTTCCCGGAAGGAATTATGCATCCTGTGGAAGCAGACGTTGATGTTCTTAGCTCTCTGAAACAATATCTGAACAAAAAGGTCCAGAAAAGGAAATTCAATCATAAACGTGAGGTTTCCCGTATATTGTCTTCATACAGGACAATTGTCCGGGAAATGGTTCGTGAGGTGCTCGATTTTGATGTGGGATTTGCCATAGGTTCTTTTGCGAGTGCATACGATCTGAAGATGCCGGAGATCATGAATAGTACGGGTATTGGTTTTAAGGATGGGCGAAACCTGTTCCTTCTTTCCAGGCATGGTAACGTTGTACCCATTGACTATTCAGTAGGGGATAATAGTTTCAGTCCCGAAGGTGAGGGCACCAGGGTTGTGCTTTTAAGTGGTGTGAATTCTGGTGGGAAAACATCTCTATTGGAACTTCTTGCCCAGAGCATCATTCTTGCTCATATGGGATTCCCTGTTCCTGCGCAGAATATGGAACTCTCTCTCACGGAGTCGATGTATTACTTTGCCAAATCAAAAGGCACTCTGGATGCAGGTGCATTCGAAACAACTCTTACTGAATTTTCGGTAGTGGCTGATGAATCTGCAAAATTTGTGCTGGCAGATGAGCTTGAATCCATCACAGAACCAGGAGCATCGGCAAAAATCATGGCAGGTATACTTGAAGTACTCAATGAGAACAGCAGTACCATATCTATATTCGTGTCACATCTTTCAGGGCTGATTATGGAAAATACGGCATGCAATATCAGGGTTGACGGGATAGAAGCAAAAGGACTGGATGCCGATCTGAATCTGATAGTTGACAGGAGCCCACGCTACAATTATGTTGCAAAAAGTACTCCTGAACTTATAGTTGAGAGGCTTTCCAAAAAGACGAATGGAAAAGAACAGGCATTCTACAATAAATTAATGAGCAAGTTTCAGTTGGGATGAAACTGTATTTTTGGACTTAAAGCACACCTTTTGTGCTTTTAATCCCTTTTCCTTCAATGGTAACAGCTCTTCGAAAAGCATAGGCGAATGCCTTAAAAAGTGCTTCTATCTTATGGTGGTCATTGTCCCCATAAACATGGGCATGCATGTTTATCTTTGAGTTCTGTGCAATGGCTTCAAAAAAGTGAACTACCATCTGAGTGCTGAATTCTCCGACTTTTGGAGCCTTGAATTCTGCGTCCATTACAAGATAGCTGCGCCCTCCAATATCAAGGGCAACACTTGCCATTGCTTCATCCATTGGTATACGTGCTTCTCCGAATCTTGCAATGCCAGCTTTGTCAGTAAGCGCCTCTGCTATTGCCTGGCCCAGAACGATGCCGGTATCTTCTATAAGATGGTGATCATCAACAACAAGATCGCCGATAGCTGTGATCGTAAGATTGAAGTTCCCGTGTTTTGTGAATGCAGTGAGCATATGATCAAAAAAACCAATGCCAGTACTGATATCTGCAAAGCCTTCTCCATCAAGTTCCAGTTTGATGAAGATATCGGTTTCGCTGGTTTTACGTGATATATTTGCTTTTCTCATGGGTGCACCCGGTTACTCTATTCCTTGTATAATTCTTCACTGATTATATTTATCGCTTCTGGAAGTGTGAACTTCCCTGTGTATAGTGCACTTCCGACAACCACTGCTTTAGCACCTGTCTTTTTTAAAGCAATTAGATCATCAAGGCTTGTAACGCCACCGGATGCTATCACCGGGATGCTGACTGACTTCACCAGTTCTTCGGTAGGTATGGTATTGACTCCCTGCAACAATCCTTCGGTATCAATATTTGTAAACAGGATACTTCCAGCTCCCAGTTTTTCAAACCTGATCCCCATTTCAATGGCCGTGAATTCGGATTGTTTTTGCCATCCTTCAATAGACACTTTGCCGTTTTTAGAGTCAAGGGCAACGTTGATGTGCCTGCTTCCGAATGCATCTGCCAGCTCTTTGATAATTAGGGGGTTATTTATGGCTGCTGTGCTGAGTATGACTCTGTTAACCCCTATTTTTAGCAAATCGGCCGCATTATCAAAAGAGCGTATCCCTCCGCCAACCTGTATCTCTATTCCAAGAGGTTTGCATTCCTCGACTATTTTTTCGATGGTAGGGGTATTGTTACGTTTTCCATCAATGGCGCCGTCGAGGTCTATGAGGTGTAATGTCTTAGCACCCTGGGACACCCAGTCTCTGGCTACTGCCACTGGATCATCTATGGATATCATTTCGCTGCCGGGAATTCCCTGGACCAGTTGTACGCATTTGCCGTTTCTTATGTCAACAGCAGGTATTACTTCAAAGGTCATGTTACCTCAGGGCATCATTCTCTCAATGGGCACTACCAGTATATCTTTGGCACCTGCTTTCTTGAGTTCGTCCACGGTGGCAAAGATACCGTCTGCGTCAACAACTGCATGCACTGCAAGTATTGAGTCATCTGATTCAACTTTCATCACAGTTGGACCGGCAAGTCCCGGAAGGACTTTCTTGACAGTTTCCAGTGAATCGGCAGGCACGTTCATCATCAGGTAACGTTTCCCTTTTGCCCGGAGGACACTTTCCACAGCGGTCTTGATCTGTCCGATCTTTCCGTTGTTCTCTTTTGTCTTCTTATTTGCAATAAGGTATACAGATGAGGAGAATACTTTTTCAATCATTTTCAGGTGATTGGTTACAAGGGTCGTGCCGGAGCTGGAAATGTCTACAATAGCATCGGCAATCCCTACGTGTGGTGTCATCTCACATGCACCGCTCACCTTTATTACCTCAATGTTCACTCCAAGGTTCTTGAAGTGCTTGGCAGTGATATTGGGGAATTCAGTGGCAACACGCATTCCTTCAAGTTCTTTTGCAGAAGTTATTGGGGAATCTTCAGGCACGGCAAGAACAAGATTTGCGCTGCCGAATTTAAGGTCCAGAAGAATCTCTACGTCTGATCCAGTTTCATTTATAAGGTCCAGACCGGTGATTCCCACATCTGCAGCACCATCCTGTACATACTCGGGAATATCTGCAGCTCTTGCAAAAAGATAGGTGATCTCAGGATCACTAGTCTTGGCAAAAAGTTTCCTTGTCCCCCCTTCAAGTACAGGGAGCCCAGCCTCTTTGAGAAGACTTACAGTGGGGTCATGTAAGCGCCCTTTATTGGGTATTGCAATGCGTATCATGGGGATCCTTCCGTGAAATTATAATCAGTATCAATTGAATGTTCTTTGAAAGACATTTATAGCATATAGAGTTCACGCTGAATTCTTATTCTTGCCCATTCATTTAAAACATTCATTTAAAAGAACGTGGTTATTATTTCAGGTTATATTCTTTGATGGGTAATATTATATATTTAATACGTGCTTGATATAGCGAAGGATACATAATTAACCTTAATTATCTATTCTTATCTTTTATTTGTCACTTAATTGATTTTCTAGAGGATTAATATGATGCGAAACATCAAAGTTGAACACTTGATTGAAACGCCGGTGGAAAAACAACAGATAGAACTTGTGGAGAGAAAGGGTGTCGGTCACCCTGACAGTATCTCTGACGGTCTTGCAGAGGCAGTAAGCCGTGCATTGTGCAAGGAATATATTGCAAAATGTGGTGTAGTTCTCCACCACAATACAGACGAAACACAGATAGTGGCAGGAAGGTCAAATCCGCAGTTCGGTGGCGGAGAGGTTATCCAGCCTATATACACACTTCTTGTTGGGCGGGCAACCAAGGAATTCGAAGGTATAGAAATTCCGGCAGAAGCTGTTGCTCTTAGGGCAGCAAGGCAGTACCTCCGGACTAACATAGTAGATCTTGATCTTGAAAGTGACATTATCGTAGATTGCAAACTTGGTACCGGTTCCTCAGATCTCAGGGATGTTTTCAACAGAGACAGAATCCCAATGGCAAATGACACTTCATTTGGTGTGGGACACGCTCCATTTTCAGAACTTGAACAGATTGTATACGAGTCTGAGAGGATGTTAATAACTGACCTGAAAAAGAAGGTTCCAGGTATTGGAACTGATATTAAGGTCATGGGTTTGAGGGATGGGGATGACATCAACCTGACAATATGCTGTGGCATGGTTGGAAGGCACATTGATGATATGGATCACTACCTCAATATAAAAGAAGAAATGGCTGATTATGTGACTGATCTTGCACTTAAACGTACAGATCGTAATGTTAAGACCTTTATTAATGCAGCAGACAATGTGAAGTGCAATTCCGTGTTCCTTACTGTGACCGGTACTTCTGCTGAGATGGGTGATGATGGTTCTGTAGGTCGCGGCAACCGCTGCAACGGACTTATTACTCCAAACAGGCCTATGAGTATGGAGGCAACCAGTGGTAAAAACCCGATCAACCACATTGGTAAGATCTACAATCTGCTTTCCACTCAGATGGCAAGGGATATCGTAAAGGCTGTCCCTGGTGTTCAGGATGTTTACATTAAGCTGCTTTCCCAGATAGGCCAGCCAATAGACCAGCCATTTGTGGCAAGTGCGCAGATAATTCCTGAAGACGGTGCAAACTTTGCTTCTGTAAGGGCAGAAACTGAGGTTCTTATGGACGAATGGCTTTCCGATGTTACAAAGATAACCCGGATGGTCATTAACGGCGAACTTGATACTTTCTGAGCTTGACAATTAAATATCAAAAAAGCTGTTCTGTGTCAAATACAGGATAGCATCTTCTTTTTCTTATCTTTGTTTTGTTCTGCTATTTCTCTTATTTTTATTCATAAACGGACGTTCTTATTTTGATCCAGACCCCTTAGTTCCATCTCCATCCCGGGAGCTTTGCAAAAAGTTATATGAAGCTGATGAGATAATAAATCATTTGAAGTAAGGGGGACAGGAGTATGAAACCCAACATAGAAGCAACCGAATTTGGAAGCATTACTGTAGAAGGTAAGACTTTTGAGAAAGACATCATCATTCGTCTGGATGGTGATGTAAAGAAGCGCAAGAAGAAGCTATCCAGGGAAGTCTATGGCACGTCCCACAAGATATCCGTGGAAGAAGCAAAATATGTTTACGAGAAAGGGGCTGAGAGGATCATAATAGGTTCAGGCCAGGAAGGTATGGTGAAGATCTCCAAAAAGGCGGATGCATATCTCAGAAAAAAGGGGTGTGATGTGGAACTGATGCCAACCTCTGAAGCGATCAAGAAATGGAACGAAGCAGAAGGCAAGGCTATCGGGCTGTTTCATCTGACATGTTAAGTTCTAACATGGATCCTGGCATGGTCCAAAACCGATTTTTTTCTTTATGTCGGGTTTAAATAGATTTTTTCCCGGCTAACTCTTTCCACTCCCCAACCCTGGAAAGGAGCTCCAGCGGTCTTTCATATTCTATCTCTACCTCACCCTCATAAACATGACCGGAAATCCCGTCAATGCTTATGGTGTCCCCCTCACACAGCTCTTGTGTTCCTATGGTGCATCTTCCTGAATCAGGTTCTGTGTGCAAGTCCATACAGTTGACTATGCAGACCTTCCCCATCTGGCGCGCAACGACAGCCGCATGTGCGGTCCTTGCCCCTCTGGCTGTCAGATATCCGCTGGCTGCCCTGATACCTATTATATCCTCAGAAGAGGGCATTTCCCTTACAAGTATCACCCTGCCTTCCGTTGACAAACTTTCCGCCTTCTTGTTAGAAAGAGCGATCCTTCCGCTGGTAACTCCAGATGATGCAGGATCTCCCTTCCCGATGACCCTCTCCTTTGAGACGATCTCCTGCATGGTGATGTCATCCAAGTCGATCCCTTTAATCCGCTCCAGAGCAATTTTTGTATCTATGAGCCCTTCGTCAACCATATCCACTGCAATCCGGAGGGCTGCAAAGGGTGCCCTTTTGCCCTCCCTGCTCTGCAGAATGTACAATCTTCCCTCCTGGATGGTGAACTCTATGTCCTGCATGTCCCTGTAGTACATCTCAAGGATCTTCCCGAATTTCACAAGGTCTTTATGCACGTCGGGCAGCACCTCTTTCAATTCCATTTTCTTTGTCCCTGCCCGGTAGCCTGAGACTAAGTCCTCTCCCTGTACGCCGAACTTGAAATCGATCACAAGGCAGTTCTCCCCCAACCAGGGGTTACGTGTGAAAATGATACCTGCTCCGGAGTGCGGTCCTCTATTCCCGAACACCATGGCTTGGACCGTCACGGCCGTTCCCCGGACCTTTTGGGCGGCTTCCATCCTGCGGTATTCCCGGGCCTTGGGTCTCATCCAGGAATCCAGGACCGCAGTGACCGCAAGTCCGAGCTGTTCATAACTATCCACAGGGAACCTTTTCATGCCATTGTTCTGGAAAACGCGTTCATAGTCCCTTATCAGTTCTTCCAACAGGAAAGAGTCAAGTTCGCTTTCTTCGGAGATACCTTCTCTCTCCATCATTTCCTCAAGCAGGGGGGAATAATGCTCAGTTCCATGGGAAAATACAGTTCTTGCAAAACTTTCAAACATCCGGCGATACGAATCCCAGGCAAACCTCGGGCTTCCTGTCTGAAATATGAGGCCTTTGACCGTATTATGGTTCAGTCCCACGTCGAGTACGGTTTCCATGGCACCTGGCATCGATATTGCCGACCCGGACCTCACAGAAACGAGCAGTGGCTTACGCTCACTTCCAAAAGAGAGCCCTGTGGCCTTTTCAAGGAAAGATATTCCATTCTTTAACTGGTCAGGTACATCCTGGGGAAGTTTTCGGGAATTCTTGAAATAGTCCTCGCATACCGAAACGTTCAGTACGAATCCCGGCGGCACAGGTATGCCCAGTGATGCCATCTCGGCAAGCACAGATGCCTTTCTGCCGAACTCCTCCACAGGGGCTTCTGTCCTGTATCCATATCCGAAAGTGACCATCCTGCCTGCAGTATCCGCCATCAGCGCATCCCCCAGAGGTTGAGGCTCTCAAAGATGTTGTCCTTGATGGTGAAAGAGGCTTTCATCAGTGAGTTGGTGGACTTTTCGAGATTTACGGCTATCTCCATGGCAACGTGCAATTCCCTGAAATCTGCGCTTTCTGTTATAATGTGGGTCCTTGCAGTACGCAAAGCAGCATCACATTCCTCTTCCACATCGAAGATAAGGTTCACGGACTTGAGAAAGTTCTGCATTTCCTCCGGGGTAAAACTGAGGGTCAAGTACTGGGAAGCATACAAGGCTTTCAAGAACTCCTGGCAACCTTTCAAGGTCATTCCGGCTATTGAGCACAGGCATGTACGGATGTTCTCAGATCTCACAGTGTCCACTGCAATAGTGGTCATAAAAGCCGCTTCCTCCATGTAGTCGACTACATCATCAGCAATCATTATCAGGGTTGTGAAGAACTCTGCAACCTCTATCCTGCGGGACAATGACCTGATCCTGTTAACCAGCTCGTCGGCATCCTTTTCCCATTTTTTTGCCCTGTTCGCATTCTTCCTTACAAGCTCGGCATCTTCTCCATACCGGATATGCAGAAGGGTGTCATTGACCGTGGTAGCCATCTCCACCATCAGGGATGCATGCTCGGAACAGAGCTCCATAAGATCCTGGTGTGCCGAATGGAAGTATCTGAGAAGCTCTGCTTTGATCTCGTCCTGTATGAAGAGGTGGGTCTGTTTCTCCAACAGGCCCGAAGAGGATCTTTCAAGGACCCATTTGAAGAATTCCATGGTCCTTTCCCCGCCTATGACCTGATACAAAGGCTCTCCGTAGCGCATGGGTATCTTGGATGCAACCTCCAGGGACTCGAATATAAGCTGTTCCCCACCAAGGACCAGGAAACCCCTATGACCCTTCTCATTGTCCGCAGCCCACTTGAGCACCTGGATGCAGTCCCTGTTGCGCATGAAATTACGCAACTTTTTACGTGCTCGGTTCCAGTCGATAAGGAAGACGATCCTTGAGCCCAGATGTTCAAGGAATATTTCCAGTTTGTCCGTGTCCGTGGCAGAGTATTTCCCCACGGAAAGATGAAAGATCCTTTCCTCTAATTGCTCACAGGCGCTTTTGGAGAGCGTGTCTTCCCATTCAACCCTGTATGCATCGAAAAGGCTCTGGAAGAACAGCAATCTGGGCATGTGGACATCGGTGTAGGTCATTGAGGCATCTGTTCCCTGGACATTTATCACCATAACGTGGGCATCCGTTTCCCCTATATCGTTCTGTATCAGCAGTTTCTGGCCGCTTCGTGTGACCGTTGTCCCCAGCCCCGGATGGCCGAACTTCAGGGGTGCGGTACGGTTCAGTCCTTTCATGAAAGCTTTTACGAGGACTTTGTCGTTATCAGTGAGCATGTACGTGCTTGCACCATCTATGATCTCCCCGGCTATCTCTTCCTGCAATCTGTTGAGGGACTTGTGCAGGTCCATCACCAGCATGTGCAGGCTATCACCGCGTCCGCGGTCTCCGGATGTTATCATAGTTATATCTTCATTGGTGATCACTTTAGTATCAGGTCCTGGCAGGAGTCTGGATATTTCTGTGAATCTGTGGGTGAAGGCCTCTTCATTTGTTTTGTCTGAAACAGCAAAAGGGCGGATCATATCTTCCATGCAGCCACAGATGTAGCCGATGATCCTGTCCGAGAATGGAATCATGAATTTCCCGCTATCCAGTTTTACGGACGACATGACTGTATTATCCAGCTCGGCATCCTTCTCACCGGCAGTGACCCTCTCAACCCTCAGGTCAGGGAATTCCATGGTAGGATGTTCAGCTTTTGCCTTTGCGGTCTGAAGCAAGGTTAAGTAATATTTGATCCTATCATTTGCAAGAAGTGCGGCATTGACAAGATATGGAAGGAGCAGCTCATCTTCTCCAAGTTCCCGTATGATGGATTTCTTTTTCATCATTCATGTCGCCTCATTCTGTCTGTCCGTTTGTGCGGAGCTTTTTATTGATACGCCAAATTACCGTTGTCATGTGGTGGGAATGCTGCAGCTTCGGGCCTTCCAGCTATAAAGGGCCATGCGGTGCTATAAGGTAAAGGGTACACTCCCAGTGGACGAAGAGGGCCTTGCGGGATCATATAGCTTACCGGCCTTGAAAGTTTGTTGAGATTCCCCATTTTAAATGTAGAATTTACTGGAATATACATTTATGGATAGAGACAAGGTCAAAACCCATACCTCCAGAAATAGATATAGATACGTTCGCCGCGTAGTGTAGCATCGTCTCACAATTTGTAGTTCTAAATAATATGAAATTTAAAGAGTTACAAGCCCTCATTTTTCTTATTTATATGCTTCATGTTTTCATATGCGTTTTCCGGCGAAAGAGCTAAGTATGATTGTGCGTATTGGAGTGTTGCATCGTACAACAATGTTGTGCGGAAGCATGATTTGTTAGACCCGCCTTAACTCAGTGGTAGAGTGCGCGGCTGTAGTTTGGTTCATGTGACATGATCACATTACGCGCAGGCACCGCGATGCCCCCGGTTCGAGTCTGGGAGGCGGGACTTTTAAATCATGAAAAGCTTTATATAGAAAAACCCTCTTTATAGGGGTGCTCACAAGCGAAAACTTGTCAATGTCCGAATGGTGTAGAGGCCTATCATGGAGCCCTGTCGAGGCTCCGACCCGGGTTCGAATCCCGGTTCGGGCGTATTCGTTTAAATCCCTGTTTATCCGGGGATTTATTCTTTTTATTATTCAATGTATGATCTATTATTTTGTATATCACACAATATTACTAACGGTTGATATTTTGAACGTTATTTATTTGAGTTGGTCGGATATGAATATTTCTGGCAATTCAAACCTATTCAAAGTCATGATGGTTGGGATTCTATATCTTGTCCTGCTACTGGCAGTCGTTTTATTTGTGGGATTTGTGAATGTTCCTTAGATCACCTACTAATGGATTATCGATATCTGTTTTGATTTAGATCTGCCAGTTATAACTACAAAGATAAGAATACTCTCGCATCAGCCTTCTGTTTGTTACTGTTATACTCTGCTGAATTGCAACAAGTAGATGGACCTTCCAAGCGAATGGTGAGCGCATTTTCTTCATAAAATACATTATTATCAGTATGTGCATAAATTTGCCACATAACAAAATCTATTAATATCATATCATCTAATCTGCAGACTGTTATGTTTGGTAAGCAAGTTCGATCTACGGTGCTAAGGGTTATGTTTCTTGTGTCTGTTTATCTAGCTTTGATGGTGGTTGTTAGTTTGTTTTCAGCTATTATCTCATGATCTCAGGCCAGATGTACTTATGCAGGAAGGACTTGCAAACTTTTGTCCTGCAGCATAATTACTGTACAGGCTATTCTTTTGTGTTTCAGGCGTTGAACAAAAACCAATTAAAGACTTGTTATGATTGGAATTTAGGTAACTATGCAAGTAAAAAAAATAAATGGTGGATTTTCAGTTTTTCCGTTTTTAATTTATTTAAGCCGTTTTTCCGTTTTTTATAGGGGGAAGTTAAAGAGCCATAGTATGGATTATCTGCACTAAGCTGCATTCCATAAAAATGACCATCAGATTGTTCACCACCAGGAACAAACCAATAATCGCTATACTTTTTCTGGACATTTCCCATAGGAGGCATGTCCATCTGGAGCCCGAATCCTTCAACATTCTGTAATTCCAGTATACTATTGCGAGGAAGAACACCTTCAGAATGAGAAGGGAACCTACTCCATAGTTCTGGAATACCATTGCAAGAAACTGATTTTCCTCAAACCCATAGTTGAGAGCCTGGGCAGTTGTCAGGAAATCACCAAGTACGTAAAACAAGATAATATATTTGATGTCCATGAGGAATTCTGATATATTTGCAAATTGTGAAACGTACTGATTTGCATTGTGCATAATAGCTGATATTTATGGAGTTGTATATAACCAGAATGGGGATCTCTTGTATGTTTATGGACATAAAAACAGGTCCTATGTACTAATACTTGCAGAGATATGAGCATATTACTTTCTGATACATCGGTCTGCAAATCATCCGGGATTTTAGGTTGCCCTTTCCAAGCCGGGCATTTGATAACAATTTTGTACTAGTAACTACTAGATATAATATTATGACCTCAACAACAGTTCCCATTGATATTTCCGGATTGCTGGAAAGCCACAGGTCAGATGTATATCTGATGGTAGGGAATTCGAACAATGCAGACATCTATTACGCAACCCGTTTTTTTGCATCAGATGAGTTCGCTTATTTTCATACAAAAGGCGCAGCTGAAACGATCCTTGTTTCAGACATGGAAAAAGGAAGGGCGGAGATAGAATCAAGGGTTTCTGATATTCGCACACTACAGGATTGTGATTATAGGTCAAAAGTAAAGGAAAGACAGGATCCATTTCTTGCCTATTGCGACTGCCTTGCGCATATACTGCAAAAGGAAGGTGCAAGAAGAGTTGCAGTTCCCAGGGATTTCCCATATTATATTGCTCAGACCCTCAAGGAAGAGGGTTTCTCCATAGAGGCTATCAAAAGTCCCTTTGCTCAACTTCGTTCAAGAAAGGATCCTATAGAGATCAAGACCATAAAAAAAGTTCAGGATGCCTGTAACACAGCAATGAAAGCGGCTGTTGAGATGGTCCGAAAGTCCGAAGATGTCGAAGGCACACTCAATTACCACGGCTTTGCCCTGACATCTGAAATTATTCGCAAGGAAATAGACATAACTCTTCTTGAACATGGTTGTGAGGCAGAGAGTACAATCGTTGCCGGTGGTACCGGCTCTGCAAATCCGCACTGGGTAGGCACAGGTCTTCTTAAGGCCAATGAGCCCATCGTAATAGATATCTTTCCACGTAGCAAGAGAGAAAGGTATTATGCCGACATGTCCCGGACGGTGCTCAAAGGCGAGCCTTCCGAAAAACTAGCTGACATGTACGAAGCTGTCCTTGCAGCACAGGAAATTGCCATAGAGATGGTCAAACCAGGGGTCAAATGCAGCGAAATACACAACAAAGTCTGTGATGTCTTTAAAGAGAAAGGCTACGACACTATTCGGGAAGGGTCAAATGTAGGTTTCATCCATTCCACAGGACATGGCGTCGGGCTTGAGATACATGAACTTCCATTTGTAGGCAACAGTGAGGTTGCACTTGAGGAAGGAAATGTCATCACAATCGAGCCGGGACTGTACTATCCCGATGTTGGTGGCATACGTTTGGAGGACATGGTTCTTGTAACTTCAGATGGTTTTGAGAATCTGACAGAGATGGAAAAGAGGTTTGTATATTAGTCCTGAAAAATTAATTATATAAAGGAGATTTCAAATGGCGGACAAAGTTCAGGAGATCGAAGAGATCATAGATAAATATGTCAAAGCAGGAAAGATACTCTCGCAGGTAAGAAGCGAGGCAAGAGACCTAATAAAGGTGGATGTCAGCCTTCTTGAAATAGCCGAGTTCGTAGAGAACAGAGCTATTGAGCTCGGGGCGGATGGATCGGCTTTCCCATGTAATATTTCCCGTAATGATGAAGCCGCACATGCAACTCCATTTGCCGGAGATCAAACTGTATTTGGTGAAGATGTAATTAAGCTTGATCTTGGGGTCCATGTGGATGGCTACATTGCAGATTCTGCAATCACCATCGATCTTTCTGGTAAGTACAGCGACCTTGTGAAAGCTTCTGAGGACGGGCTGCAAGCTGCGATCGATACTGTCCGAAATGGTGTAAACACGGCAGACATCGGAGCTTCTATAGAAGATGCTATTCTTGCCCACGACTATAAGCCAGTAGGAAACCTTACCGGACATGGCCTTGCACAGTATATCCCTCACGCACATCCAAGTGTACCCAACAGAAGAGTAAGCAACGGTGTCGTACTTCATACAGGTGACATCATAGCGATAGAACCTTTTGCTACAGATGGTGTTGGGAAAGTTGTGGATGGCTCCCTTACAGAGATATTTCAGGTCATAAACCGAAAACCTGTGCGTTTGCCAGCAGCGAGGGCTCTTCTCAAGGAGCTTGAACCTTACAGGACCCTTCCGTTTGCAAAAAGATGGCTTAATACTCCCCAACTTGATTTTGCCCTGATACAGCTTGAAAAAGCCGGGATTGTCCATTCATATCCGGTACTTAAGGAAGTATCCGGTGGGATGGTTTCTCAGACAGAGCATACTCTCATAGTCACAGATGACGGATGCGAAGTTACTACTAAATAAAGAAACAAAGGATGAGATCATATTGAGGATTGGAAATCTATTATTGTTCATCGTGTTATTCTCAATGTTATCTGTTCCGGCAAGTGCTGCCTATGAATGGGATAACAACATCAATGTAAAGACTGACAGCATGATATGGGGATACACTGAAAAATATTCCGGAGAACGATCTTTAATATTCAAAACATTCATTGATATGGAATTTGGTGATCACGATGGATTTGTCAGTGCATGGGAGTTACTTAAAGCCGATGTAAATACCCGCAAATCATTTTTCAAATCCATAAAGGACAACATGGATGTAAAAATAGATGAGTCCTCAAAGAATGTGACTCTTTTGAGAGTGGACTCTGATATGTCCCGTGAACTTATCGGACCGGTGGATGAGCAAAATGATATAGTCAACAGTTATCTGGTCTTTTATGATTTCAAAACACCACTCACAGGATCAGGGTCAACGATGTGGTTTCAGGGTGAACCCGGAACATCTGTGACCATAAACCTTCCTCATGAAATGGATGTTATTTCCATAGAAGGTATTGACAATGAATCTATAAACGAAAGTTCAAAAGGTACTCGTATCTATGGTAAGTTTGGCTTTACGGGTGAAGCTGTTCTCAAATTTTCAATAGAAGAACCTCCTGTTCAGCAAAAAGAGAATAATATTACAGAAGCTGTTCCTGTCAATAATTCAATGGCCGGATCGCCTTCCATGCTTGACAGGATATTTCCGGGGCTTACGGATCACCTTCTTGAGAAATTAAATGCCGGCAAATCGAATGTTTCCTAAACGTACTACGGAATCGGTGATTAATGATGCTTGTCGAGAAGATAGAACTTGAGAAAGGATCTGCCATGGGCCTAAGTTTCCATATGCATAATGCTCCTTTGCTTGTTATCCGAGCTGACAGGGGCTTTTTGATGTGCGGTTATCTCGATATGGATGCCGCAGGTATCCTCAATGATGTTGCAGTCAAGGTTAAAGGTGTCAGGACATTCGATGACGCACTTAAGGCACCGGTTGTCGGGGCCACCCAGGCGGCAATGAATCTTGGTATCAAAGTAGGTATGACAGGGCAGGAAGCACTGGAACTAATGTTCTGATTATTCCTGTCTGTTTTTTTCTTTATTTTCGTGGTTTTACCCGGAGGTTCATTGAAACTCTTTAAATACTACTTCTCTTCTCTATTGCCATCATCATGCTGTATGCTTTTGAGTTATCCGGAGAGCACGCTATCCTGCCACGTAAAGAAGTCTTTGCATGTCTTTCAATGGAAGGTCTTGGGTACAGGGAACATGCTTCCTATGACTTGTGCCTTGTCCTGGACATTGAAGGTGAAAGCATTGATGAAAAACTTGTCTTTATTGCAGGCAGACTTGCCATGTCCCACCACATTCTTAAAGTTGTGGACATATGTGATGTAGACACTGATTCCATTATATCCATGTGCGATAGATCCGACCTCTCTGGACATTTATCTGCAGGTCAGACATACGTTGTCCGTGCAAAGAGGATCAAAAAGTACGGTAACATCAACAGGGAATATATCGAAGGCCGACTTGGCGGGAGCATTTTTCGTAAAGGCTTCCGGGCCAATCTCAGCAACCCTGATGTCACATTCCGTTTTGTAATGACCGATATGGCAGTATTTGGTTCGGTTGTAGCTTCTGTTGACAGGGGTGAATATGAGCACAGAGCGCCACATAAAAAACCATTTTTTTATCCGGGAGTGCTCATGCCCAGGGTTGCAAGAGCAGTAGTTAACATTTCACAGGTACGGTCCGGGGAAACACTTTTCGATCCCTTCAGCGGAACGGCAGGAATTCTTGTGGAAGCCGGACTTGTAGGTGCTCATGTCATCGGCATCGAAGTGCGCCATATGATCTCCCATGGGGCCAGGCTGAATCTTGATGCTTACAATGCAGACTATTCCCAGCTTGTAGGCGATGCCTGTCGTGTCCCGCTCAAGGATTCATGTGTCGATGCAATTGTAACGGACCCTCCTTATGGCCGCTCTGCAGCCATAAAAGCAGAGTCACTGCATCATCTGTATTCTGACTCTTTCGCAGAGATGTACAGGGTACTTAGACAGGGAAAGCTCGCAGTAGTAGTATCCGAGCTCAATGTGGTCGACTTCGCAGAGAACGCAGGTTTTTCAGTTCTTGATGAATTTACACAGAAGGTTCACAAGAGCCTGACAAGAACCTACACGGTTCTTTATAAGGACTGATCAATGCATTGTTTTTGTATAAGTGACCAGTACGCTGCAAGCAATGTTTCGTATTCCTTATAATCTGAAAAACGTTCTTTAATGTGATTCCAGAACCGTTGGCTGTGGTTGAGTTCGATGAGATGCACCATCTCATGGAATACAATATACTCGACCATCCTGTCCGGCAGGTGCCTCATATGACTATTGAAGTTAAGGTTTCCTTTTGAACTGCAGCTTCCCCACTTAGTTCTCATCCTCCTGAACCCTATTTTCTGAGGGTTAACTCCAATTTCTTTTCCGGTTTTAGTGACAAAGGAGTTTACAACTTTCTTCAGTTCCTCAACCGACCTGCCAGTGACCAATTCGACATCCGCCCACACATATTTTAGTTTCTGTATCCGGGAATACCTGTTATAGATCCATCGACGATGCCTTTGAATTATCTTTTCATGGTCATTGTGTGTTTGCGGCACTATCAGGTATAACCGATTCTCCCAGAACTCAAGTCTTGGATTCCTTATATCCCTGCGGATAAGCTCATAGTCTATGACCATGTCTTTGATAGTTGTCGTAAAATGCATTTATGATCAAAAAGAAAGGAAGATTTATTCTTTTGGGACCAGATGGTCCATTACTTCTGCCATGACACGGTGGCGCACCAGATAATCATGTACGTTCTCATTAGCCCTTCGGATGGCATAACTATCCTCACACCAGTCAATAGGCTGCGGGTATTCAACTTCCATGAGGGTGAGTCCATATGCAGCTGCCGGCTCAAGTCCTTCCTCATAAGATTCCGGGTCAAGCATCTGGTTCAGCCACTCTTCATCCCTTGCTCCGCTTCCCACCATTGTAAGGGCAGTAACCATCTTTCTTACCATGTTCCATAGGAAACTGTTTGCCTGTACATCGATCTTAGTAAGGGTTCCGCTTACACGTACATCTATCCTTTCGACGTTTCGAACCGTGCCCTTGTCCTCATCTTTGCTGCAGAAATTCGCAAAATCGTGTTCCCCTACAAGTATCTTCGAAGCAGCTCTGATCCGGGAGATGTCGTACTGCTCACCGCTCATAATGTATCTGTACTTGCGGCTGACTGCCCATCTTCTGGGGTCAAAGTCATCAGGGACTTCTGCATATGCCCATGCCCATATTGAGTTTGGGAGCTTTGAATTGATCACCCGGGGTATTGCAAGGTTCGTTTTGTCGGTGTCAAAGGCCACAACCTGTTCCCTGGCATGTACTCCTGCATCTGTCCTCCCGGAACTTGAAAAATGTGCTGATTTGGGGTTTTCAATAATCTCAAGCTGTGTGAGCGCATTGAACAGTTCACCTTCTATCGTCGCAACATCCGGCTGAACCTGCGATCCATGATATCCGGTGCCTACATATGCTATTTTCAGAGCAACTCTCATACCATTCACTCCAGTTTCATATGTTCTTTTTTCTATAATACATTTCTCTAACAAATAGCAAAATGATAATGAAAAGGCACCCGAAAAAGAACCATAGACTGACGTGTGAAAAAAGTCCATGCTGGAATATTCCTGATACGGGTTCTGCCGAAGCGGTCATATTATCGGTGAATGTTTGTGCCATAGGGAATGGTTGGGTCTGGTTCCAGGCAGTCGTGTTCATTCCTTCTCTCAAAAGGTCTGCTCCCGTATTGGTTCCGTTTGGTGCAGAGGAGGCAAGCATTTCCGGGCTCATGTCACTTGTCACAGGAGTAATATCTGAACTGAATGACTCAGTTGTCACGTCATAATCCGGGGCATCTGCTGCAACTGCCTGTTCGTCGACAGAAACGTCAACTACAGTCTCATCTACGGATATTTCGGTTCCTTCTACATTTTCAGTATATGTTTCCGGCATTTCCCCTTCTTTCATGTCCCCATTTCCTGCAAAAGCATCATCAATGGCTTCTTCCTGAGGAATGGCCTTGCTCATGGCAGCCATAGGTTCATCATTTTCAAATATTGGAACGGCAATATCTTGCTGTGTCATAACGGGCCCAGCTCCCATGTTGAGGCCCTTTATAATAGCTTCAAGTCCTGTGGCAGCAAAAACAGCACCTGCAACAAGTCCAAGGTACTTTTTCAGCATGCTGATGATGGATGACCTGTCATTTTTCATACTTCCCGGTGCGACAACGATCAGTTTTTGCACAGGCTCATATATCTTGACCTCTCTCCCCTTACGGCTCCACTTTGTTTCTTTGACCTTTATAAGGTCTACATCTATTAGTCCGTCAAGGTTGTATTTGACCGTTGTAAGCGGAATATCGAGCTTTTCAGCCACATCGCTGGCAGACATTGGCTTATCTGCAAGGATCTCAAGCATTTTCATTGCTTTTTCATTTGAAAGTATCTGTGTGATCTTTTTTGAGTCCTCATTGAGGGGTACAATGAGTATTTTTTCGGAATTTGTACTTTCTTCGTTCTCTCCCATAAAGTGCAGTATATAAACATTGGCTTATATTGTTTCCTTTAACTTCAGTTCTGCTTGAAGTCTTCATTTTCAGGCGTAACTCGTAAAGTTAAAGAATAGCTAGAACAATAAGGGGTAAATTCTAGGGGCTATTACACTATGATCACTAAAGAACGAATAATGGAAATTGTTGAGAACTACGACCTTAATGATCTGAGCATTGCCACTGTTTGTTCTCATTCAAGCCTTCAGATATTTTACGGTGCAAGGAAAGAAGGCTTCAGGACCATAGGGATCTGTGTAAAAGAACCGCCACGATTCTATGATGCTTTTCCACTGGCAAAACCAGATGAGTTTGTCGTTATTGACAGTTACAAAGACATACCTAACATCCTCGAAAAGCTCAGGGCAAAGAATGCTATTGTCATACCCCACGGCTCCTTTGTGGAGTACATGGGTACCGATGCGTTTTCCGAGATGGCTATTCCTACATTTGGTAACAGGGCAGTTCTTGAATGGGAATCCGACAGGGAAATGGAACGTGAGTGGCTGGAAGGCGCAGGTCTTGAGATGCCAAGGGTAGTTAAACCTCAGGATATAAATGGTCCTGTAATGGTCAAATACCACGGTGCAAAAGGTGGCCGTGGTTTCTTTGTTGCCAAGAACTATGAGGAATTCAAGGAACATGTAGATCCTAATGAGAAATTCACCATCCAGGAATTCATTGTAGGAACAAGATATTATCTTCATTTCTTCTATTCCCCCCTCCGCGAGGATGGCTATAAACTAAGCACCGGTATCCTTGAAATGCTCAGTATGGACCGCAGGGTTGAGTCTAACGCAGATGAGATCTTCAGACTCGGCTCCCCTCGCGAACTTGCAGAGGCTGACATTATCCCGACCTATGTTGTAACTGGAAATGTTCCTCTTGTTGCAAGGGAGTCACTTCTGCCAAAGATATTCAGCCTTGGAGAAAAAGTAGTTGAGCAGTCCCTTGCGCTGTTTGGTGGTATGATCGGTCCTTTCTGTCTGGAAACCGTAGTCACCGACAAGCTTGAGATCAAGGTATTTGAGATATCCGCCCGCATAGTTGCAGGAACTAACATCTATCTTTCAGGTTCCCCTTATTCTGACCTTATCGAACCTGACCTTTCCACAGGCAGGAGAATAGCCCAGGAAATAAAGATCGCAAGTTCCACCGGTAAACTGGATAAAATCTTATCCTAATACTACCAATATACCTATGTTTCTCTGATTAAGGTGGGAACCATGGGTGTGTTATTATTCCTGATGTAACCAATGATTATGATGTTGTAATTGTAGGTGCGGGTCCAGCAGGGCTTTTTGCAGCATATGAGCTTGCAGGCAAAGATCTCAAGGTACTTGTAGTGGATGCAGGCAAGGACATTGATAAGAGGCATTGTTATATGTCCTCTGTTCTATCATGTAAGCATTGTACTCCATGTTCTATCCTTTGCGGTGTTGGGGGGGCAGGTGCTTATTCTGATGGAACGCTGAACCTGAGACCTGACATTGGTGGCAACCTGGCTGATCTCACTGGAGATAACGAGAGTGCCTGGGAACTCGTGGATTATGTTGACCGCATCTATCTGAAGTACGGCGCACCCCAGAAGGCATATTCTGCAACAGGTGCAGATGCAGAGATGCTTAAGCGCAGGGCTGCTTCTGCAGGTGCACGTTTTATAGACATAAAACAACGCCACATAGGTTCGGATAATTCTACAGTTCTTATTTCCTGTATGAAAAAGGATCTTGAGTCTATGGGGGTTTCTTTTCTTCTCGAATCGAAAGTAAAGGACATCCTTGGAGATGAGGGGGCATGTAAAGGTGTGCTCCTGGACAATAGGGCAATTCATTCCCGATATACTTTGCTTGCCCCGGGTAGGGTTGGGTACGAGTGGGTGAATGGTCTTGTGAACAGGCATTCAATTAATTATTCTTACAGTGGGGTTGATATTGGTGTTCGTGTGGAGGTATCTTCCATAATCATGGACCCTGTGACCCGGATAAACCATGACCCCAAGTTCCACATCTATACACGCAGATACGATGATTTCGTGAGAACATTCTGTACGAATGAACATGGTTTTGTTGTAAAGGAAGAGTATGAGGGATTTGTTGCAACTAATGGTCATTCTATGCATAGTAATGAGTCTGAGAATACTAATTTTGCATTCCTTGTGCATGTGGAACTGACACGACCAATGGAAAATACCATAAAATATGCGAAGTCGGTAGCAAAACTTGCAACGACAATCGGCGGTGGCAAACCTGTCTTACAAAGACTTGGAGATCTGAAAAGGGGCAGACGCTCAACACATGAACATATTTCCAGGAATCCGGTTATAAATACACTCAAAGACGTTACTCCTGGTGATATTTCCATGGCAATGCCTCACAGAATAGTGATGGATATAATTGAAGGACTGGAAGTGCTGAGCAAGATAATTCCGGGTGTGGATTCGGACTGTACTCTTTTGTATGCTCCAGAGGTGAAGTTCTACTCGCTTAAAATTGAAGTTGACAGCACGATGCAAACCAATATCTATAACCTGTTTGTTGCAGGTGATGGCGCCGGTCTCTCGCGGGATCTTATCAATTCTTCAGCAACAGGAATACTTGCTGCAAGGGGGATACTCTCACGTATGCAGAATGGTTAAAAGAGGAACCTCGCATAATGATGGTTTTGGGTGAAGTTTGGGGTATGATACATCTCTCAAAAGAATTAATGTATCAGAGGGGAATGATGTGATGACGGAGATTCCTCGTCCACCTACATATGGATTGCTATATATAAAGGTTGCTAATTTGGTCGGGTTCGATTTTTGATGTTATGGCGTCTTCTGAATCTATTTTCAATCTTTTATAATGGTAAGTTCTACAATTTGAGGTTTAATAAAAAATAATATATGCTGTAACGCTATTTTCTTATCTATTATGGAAAGCTCTTTTAATGCAGGTGTTTCAAAACAGCAGTATGTCCTTGGTGGAAATGGCAGAGATGTTCTTCTTTATCTGGGGCGATATCTTGCACGTGACAGATCTTCAGGCTCCTATGTTTTTCTGGATGTCAATAATCCTCATGCTGTGTTTATTGCAGGAAAGAGGGGATATGGTAAATCGTATACAATGGCAGTGCTTATGGAGGAACTCATGATGCTTCCTGTTGATATTAAAGATAATGTTTCTTCTGTTGTTATCGATACTATGGGAATTTTCTGGACACTTGGTAAGAGCAATGAAATGCAAAGATCTGTCATCAATGAATGGAAACTTGAACCCAGGGCATTTGATATCGAAGTTTTTGTTCCTTCCGGAAGCCTGAGAAGCTATGAAGAGCGGCATATTTCGGTAAAGCCACTGTCAGTCCCTATATCCCAGATGGATGGATATGAGTGGTGCAGATTGTTCGGTATAGATGCAATTTCTTCATCCGGTGTCCTTATCATAAGAATTATTGAAAACCTGAAAAATGACCCGGTTTTTTCTTTTGATGACATCATCGATTCAGTAATGGATGATGAACGTTCCGATATAGTGACAAAAGGTGCTGTGGAAAATCATTTCAGGACCGCTGTATCATGGGGTATATTCGCTGAAAAGAGCGAGGGTATTGGTGAAATAGTCAAAGGAGGCTCTACTTCCGTCATTGACGTGAGTACTATAAAAAGCGAAACTGTAAAGTCTGCACTGGTCAGTTCCATTGCCCGGAACATCTATCACCACAGGCTTGAAGCACGTCGTTCCTATGAGAGGACAATGATGGGTGATGAAAATGTTGAAAAAGGTATTCCTATGGTATGGCTGTTCATTGACGAAGCCCAGCAGTTCCTGCCATCACAGGGCTGGACCCTTGCTTCTGATGTCCTTCTGAACGAGTGGCTCAAGCAGGGCCGTCAGCCGGGTCTGTCTCTGGTTCTCGCAACCCAGCGTCCTTCTTCCATCCATCCCGATGTACTTTCGCAGTCAGATATTGTAATATGTCATCGTCTTACATCACAGGATGATATCAGTGTCCTTGAATCGGTCAGGCCGACTTACATGAAGGACAATTTTGGTGATTCTATAATGAAAATGGGCTCTGAGAAAGGGGCTGCTTTTGTTGTTGATGATAACACGGAAGCTTCTCATATAATCAGGATGAGGCCACGCCTCAGCTGGCATGGAGGTAACGATCCTGGAATTATTTCCTGATCTTTTTATTGGCTATTTTCTCTGTATCTGCAAAAATATGTTCATATGTTTGCAGTATCTTCAAATACATTATATATAGTAATAAAATGTTGTTTATAAAGACGTAAAATGTATCCATAATACAGAAGATCGCCCACTGAACATGGTTTGTGGTGAACAGTTATTGTTCATAAAACCAGAATTCTTTTTTTAGTGGTATTCTGTTTTCCACGATCTTCGGTGAAATAAATGATATTATAAGTGATTTGATGAAATCCTATGAAAGCAGGCAACAGGACATTGTAGATAGAATAGATTCTGAAGAACCTCTCGCAAAATGGAGTGACTGGAAATGGCAATTAAGACATTCGGTTACTAATATTGATACCTTTGAAATCCTCCTCAACATTAAATTTGAAGCGGATGAGAGGGAAGCACTTGAAAAGACACTTGATAAATTTCCGTTGTCCATAACTCCTTACTATCTTTCGCTGATCGAAGTGGAAGATTTCAGGAATGATCCTATATTCATGCAATCTTTCCCTTCACCTGAGGAACTTATCGTTTCCTGTGATGATATGAAAGATCCCCTAAGTGAAGATTACGACAGCCCTGTGCTGGGCATAACTCACAGGTATCCTGACAGGGTGCTTTTTCACATAAGCAATGTATGTTCGATGTATTGCAGGCACTGCACCAGAAAAAGAAAGGTCGGTGATGTGAGTTCCATATTTGGAAAAGATGAGATCCTTCTGGGAATTGAATACATAGCAAACAATCCCCAGGTAAGGGATGTCCTTTTGTCAGGCGGAGATCCTTTCATGCTTTCAGATGAGTATCTGGACTGGATACTCACAGAACTTCGGAAGATTCCCCATGTGGAAGTCATAAGGATTGGCAGCAGAATGCCTGTTGTTCTCCCATACCGCATAACCGATAATCTTGTTAATGTATTGAAAAAGCACCATCCTATATGGGTCAACACACATTTCAATCATCCTCGTGAAGTTACTACCTCTTCAAGGGCAGCATTGAGAAAACTTGCTGATGCGGGAATTCCTCTTGGGAACCAGACTGTGCTGCTTGCCGGAGTTAACGATTGTTACAGGATTCTTAAGAAACTCTTCCACAAAATGGTAGAGAACAGAGTGCGACCTTATTATCTGTACCAGTGTGACCTTTCAGAAGGTCTTTCACATTTCAGGACTTCTGTAGGTAAAGGTATGGAGATCATGGAAAATCTGATTGGTCATACAAGTGGCTTTGCAGTGCCTTCCTATGTGATAGATGCTCCCGGTGGCGGTGGTAAGATCCCTGTGATGCCCAATTATCTTATTTCGTGGTCTACTAACAAGGTTATTCTGAGAAACTATGAAGGTGTCATCACTTCATATGCGGAACCTGAGTCGTATGAAGCGGTTTACTGTGATCGCAAATGCGATGCCTGCAAATTGCAGTTAAAACTTGATGAAGCAAAAGAATTAAGGTCGGTGGGAATTGCACGTCTGTTATCTGATTCTGACGATGCGTTGAGTCTTGTACCTGAAGATACCGCACGCATGGAGAGAAGGAATGTTGCGTGATCAGGTAGTAAACATTGCAGGGTCCCTGATCCAACATGGTCCGTTTAACGATCGTGTGTATCTCATGAAGGCTGCACCCGATAATTTAGAAGAACTGCCATCCATTGTTCAAGGCATTGCGCAGGAAAACAATTATTCGAAGATATTTTCCAGGGTTCCGGCATCTGCAAAGGAACATTTTCTGAGCATGGGTCATGTTGAAGAAGCTTTCATTCCAGGTTTTTTCAATGGAAGCGAAGATGCTGTTTTTATGGCGAGATATCTTTCCCCGGAGCGTCTGGAAGAACAAGATCCAAATGAGATTGCTACTGTTCTGGAAACATCCCTTTCGAAATTCAACGAGCTTAAGGGCATGGAACTCTCAAATGATGAAGAGTTTGTTGTATGCTGTGAAGAGGATGTTTTGGAGATGGCAGAACTGTACAGACAGGTTTTTCCAAGCTACCCGTTTCCGATACACGATGCCAGTTACTTGCTCAGGACTATGTCTGAAGATTTTGTCTATTTCGGTATACGGGAAAAAGGGGTGCTTGTTGCAGTTTCATCATGTGAGATGGATGAAGTCAACAGTAATGTCGAGATGACAGACTTTGCAACAATGCCGGGATCCAGAGGCAAAGGTTATTCCTATTACCTGCTGGATGAAATGGAAAAGAACATGCGCGACAAGGGTATCAAAACAGCATACACGATTGCCAGGGCAAGGTCATATGGCATAAATACAGTATTTTCACGCCATTCCTATATTTATGCGGGAACCCTCATAAACAATACTAATATTTCAGGTGGTATCGAAAGCATGAATGTCTGGTACAAAAAGATTTGATCATACGTGATAGACGCTGTCCTTGATACTTTTTGTTATTATTTCTACACTGTAATTGCGGACCTGTATCTCACAGAGAAGGCGATTGTTTATGAAACTGGTCAGTTCATCTTCATCATTGAAAAGACCGAATGCTTTGATGGAGTATTGGCCAGTTGTCTGGTATATTTTAATAAGTTCTTCTATCTGGATAAGTTTCTTAATACTTTCATTTGTCTTTTTTGGTTCCATTTCAAGGTTGAATATTGCAAAGATACGCTTTCCAAACTTTTTAGGGTTCAGTAACACGGTGTAGTTTTTGATGTACCCTTCATCCTCAAGTTTTTCAAGCCTGTATCTGACCCCATTCTCGCTAAGACCCACGGTTTTGGCAACTTCTGATATTGGTGTTCTGGCTCCATTTTGAAGTATAGAAAGTATGATCTCATCTTTTTTACTTACCATCAGATTAAACTTAGGTTTGCTATTATTAATGGATTATTGTTAGAGCATGCTATATGCTCTTAACAACTGCTTTGTAATGTATTTTAGGATTTCTCCATTCGCCAGTAGTATTATTTAGTATAATGATATCTATGGTATAGTTTCAACTTATAGTATAGCATTTATATAAAAATCTTAATCAGGTGGAAATATGAGCGGAAGAGTCTGGAAATTCGGAGATGACGTTGATACGGATGCTGTAATTCCGGGAAGGTATCTTATCATGAATACTCCCCGGGAACTCGCAGCACATGCTTTTGAAGGTGTAAGGCCTGAATTCCCAAAAGAGGTCAAAGAAGGCGACATCATCGTTGCCGGTAACAATTTTGGTTGCGGTTCTTCAAGAGAGCATGCTCCAATTGCACTGAAAGGAACAAAGATAAGCTGTGTGATCGCGAAATCATTTGCACGTATCTTTTTCAGGAACTCTATTAATATCGGTGTGGCACTTCTTGAGTGTCCTGACACTGACAGAATAGATGATGGTGATGAACTGTCTGTTGATTTTGCATCAGGTGAAATCACCAATGTCACAAAGAACGAAAAGTATCAGGCAACACCTCTGCCGGATTTCGTCAGGGGCATAATGGATGCTGGTGGCCTGATCGAATACACAAGACAAATTATCTGATCATATTCTGATCATATGTTTGTTATTATCAAGAAGATCTTATCTAAGGAGTAATTATGACACAGTATAAAATACCTGTAATTCCAGGAGACGGTATAGGACCTGAGATCATTGCCGAAGGCCGTAAGGTAATCGATGCTGCAGGTGAGAGATTTGGATTTGATGTTGAATGGACTGAGTTCCCACACGGTGCAGATCATTATCTTGCAACAGGGGAACTTATCTCAGAAGATTCCCTGAAAGAGCTTTCCAATTATTCCGCTATTTACCTTGGTTCAATAGGTGACCCGAGGGTGGCACCAGGTATCCTTGAAAAGGGCGTACTTCTCGCCGCCAGATTTTACTTTGACCAGTATGTGAACCTTCGCCCTATCAAGTTGCTTGAAGGTGTCTGGACACCTATAAAGGACAAGACCCCTGCAGACATTGACTTTACAGTTGTCAGGGAAAACACCGAGGACTTCTATATCGGTATAGGCGGGCGTGCAAAGAAGGGCGTCAGCAAGGACCTTTTGGAAGTCTCAAGAACCCTTTACTCTGCAAAGTTCGGTCTTGACATCGAGACTGACAGTGAAGAGATCGGTTATCAGATCGGTATGATCTCAAAGGAAGGTACACAGAGAGTTATAAGGTATGCATTTGACCTTGCAGAGAAGAGTAAGAAACATGTGTCTTCTGTTGACAAGGCAAATGTACTCTCCGACATATACGGATTTTGGAGAGAAGAATTTACAAGTATTGCATCAGAGCACCCGGATGTTACTACAGACTTCAATTATGTCGATGCAATGACCATGTGGTTCGTGAAGAATCCGGAGTGGTTCGATGTTGTTGTAACTCCGAACATGTTCGGTGACATTATCACTGACCTTGGCGCAATGGTTCAGGGAGGACTTGGACTTGCCCCTGGTGGAAATATCAACCCAGAAGGTACCAGTATGTTCGAACCGATCCATGGTTCTGCACCAAAGTACAAGGGACTGAATAAGGTCAATCCAATAGCAACTATCTGGGCAGGTGCCATGATGATAGAGCAGCTCGGTGAAAAGGAAGCTGCAGATGCCATTGTCTCTGCTATTGAGACCAACATACGTGAAGCAAAGGTCCGGACCTATGATATGGGCGGCTCTGCAGGAACTTCCGACGTCGGTGACGATATTGCAAGAATAGTACTTGGTAAGTAAATTCTCATTTTGCATCCTATAAGGGTGCATTTTCTTATATTTTCCATATCTTTTTTCTCTTTTTGTGCTCGCTTCAGATATTGATAATTATACTTATTTTCTCTAGCGTATCATTTTGTTCTAGAATAATAATAGCTTGATTTATTTTGTATATTATTATTTTATTATGTATATTCATAATAAATATGGCTCTTCGAATCGAAGGTTTTATATAAAATAGGAAAATTGTCAAATTTGTTACAAAATTGCACATAACTAATGCAATTCTGGATGTACATATTCCATATCAGAGGGATGATATATTGTCTCAGGAAAAAACTATAAAACAGCTCATAGAAAGTGCAAAGAGTTCGATTCTGGAGTTTGATGAGAAAGGTGCAGAAAATGCAGCTATTGAAGCCCTCAAAATGGGTTTGGACACCAATGAGTTTATTGAGAAGGGATTTCTCGAAGGCATGAAAGCAGTTGGGGATATGTTTGAAGAGGGAAATGCATGTCTCCTTCATATTTTTGCAGCATCCAATGCTATGAAAGCCGGTTTGTCAGTATTGGATAATAATGATAACTGCAAAAAAGCAAATGACAGTATGGTAATAGAGCTTATCAATGAAGATAAGAGGGATGAAAAGATCGCCATCCTTGAAACAATGTTCAGGATAAACGGTTACGATGTAATAGAGGTTCCTGACAATGTCCCTATTGTAGATTACATTGAAATGGACAGGGGATTCGTTGACATTCCAAGTTCCTGTAAGGAAGAACTGATGGCGGCGCTTGCGGCTAATCCAAAGGTAACGACTTTCCAGTTGTGTGACCTAACAGAGAATATTATCTGTTAGTTCCTTTTTTTCCTTTTTCTATTTTTGTGCTATATTCTCTCATCATAATCATAGTGATTATATTCTCAACAACAGATATTATTATATAGCTGTATTTGTACCATATAATTGTATACTTATAGCTACCGGGCCTACAGAGTTAAATGATAGCACTATAGACCTTCACTGAGGAGTGTGACCTCGTATGGCAAAAACAATTGAAGAACTGGAAAATGACCTTGGTGTCATGAACGAGATGTTTCGTAAATATGTAAAGCTCTCTTTAAACTATCAACAGCAGATAAGTACTGCTGACATTCCTGAAGAGCAGCGCAAGGCCCTTATGGAAAAGCTTGCAGCTGAAAACGAGAAGGTCCAGAAGGCAAAAGAGCAAATGCAAAAATTTGAGCAGACAATCGAATCGCTCAGAAGATCCAATGAGAAATTGAAAATGGTTGTTTCCTGTAAGGATACTCCCCGTGAAACATCCGAATATCTGGTGGCTTATATTTAAAAAGCCACAAATTATCTTTTCAACTGATTACCCTACTATCCGGGTTCCAAGGAAAACGCCTTTCTTTTCTCCGGCCTTACTTTCCTGCAGGATAACATTCAGCACATTCTGTGGGTCACTGCCTTCCATGACTATCGTTTCAATGTTGCAGCGTTCTATAATTTTTGCAGCAAGCGGGTCTACAGGTGATTTAGAGCCGGCTTTCATTTCTGTTGTCATTACTGTATTAACAAGTTGTTTTGCTGTCATGGTCTCATATTTGACAGCCTTTGGGTCCTTACGTGGGTCAGCAGAATATACTCCGTCAACGGACGTAGGTATGACCAGAAGGTCTGCTCTGAGATATTCAGTAAGAATGGCACCTACTGCATCGGTTGTCTGCCCCGGGATCACTCCTCCCATGACTACGATCTTTCCGGAAGAAAGAGCTTCCTGGGCTTGTTTGTAATCCTTCGGAGGTTCAGGGTATGCAGCATCTCCCAGTGCAGAAATGAGAAGTCTCGCATTCAGGCGGGTTATATCTATGCCTATATAGTCGCATACAACTTCGTTAGCACCCGTACTGCGTGCCACGTTGATGTAATCTCTTGCAGCAGCTCCGCCCCCGGTTACTACTACAAGCCTGTGCTCTTTAGAAAGCTCTTTAAGCACATCAGCATATCCCAGAAAACTATCTGGTTTAATTTCTTTTGCCAGTATCGATCCACCGACTGATAATACAATTAACATGATAATCTCTAGTCGTAACGCTGTTTTGATTTTAAAAGTAACGCCAGGGACAGGAGTGCAAATGCTCCCATCATTGAAGAAAACCCAGGCACCAGAGTTGAAATTGATAATGGTGACTTGTTCAGGCCTATACTTTCACTATGAAGGACCCTTCCATTAAAAAGTCCGAATATTTTTACCCCGTCCCCTGTCCTGAGATCTGTGGAGCCATAGTAATAAACTTTCAATGCATTATTTTCCCCATCCACAACAGTGGCAGTATATCTTCCCATGTTCATTTCAAGGCTGGATAGATTTCCTGTAACGGTCATGTATCTCCCATTTAAGGCGGATACATTATTTACAATGCTACTAATGTTGACATGCCCCATATCCTCGGTCGGATAATGAAGGACGTATGTGGGTACAAGAGTGCTCTGAGCTATTGGTTCATATATGAATTCCCCGGTTATGATGGCCTGATCATTAACGTTGAATCCTTCAAAAAGTTCTGTTTTCCTTATGTCGATCTTCAATGAATCGAAGCCATCATTAAGGGTTGCAGATTGTTTGCCCAATTCTGATAGATTGCCGATTACGCTTATTTTACGATAAGCCATAGTACTGTCATAGGCAGTTGGATCTCCATTTATTTTGGAGATAGGTACTACCTCAAGTTCAAACATCGTTGCATATGCGTTTGTGGCAGTACAACTCAGCAACAGCATTGCCATGAATATTGTTCTCATCATACTGCCATCCAGCATTATATCACCTGTTCAGAGTTTTCCCATTTTGTGGAGTAACTCTGCGTTGAGCACGCTGGCACCGGCAGCTCCTCTAATAGTGTTATGGCCCATTACAGTGTAGCGGATGCCTTCTCTTATACGCCCTACTGTGATGCCCATTCCTCTGCCCATATTCCTGTCAAGACGAGGCTGTGGCCTGTCCGGTTCATCTCTTACAATAAGGACCTGTTCAGGTTCTGTAGGTAGATCTCCAAGGTTTGGATTGAAGCTAAGGAAAGCTTCCTTTACTTGTTCAGGGGTTGGGTTAGCGGTCATCTTTGCCCATATGTTTTCAGTGTGTCCGTCCATTACAGGCACCCTGTTACAAGAGGCACTTATCTTGATGTCTGCCTCAATTATCTCGGCACCATCGAATTCCCCAAGGAGTTTCAATGGCTCTGTTTCTACTTTTTCTTCTTCCCCGCCGATGTATGGAATTATATTGTCAAGTATTGCCATTGAAGCAACCCCATCATATCCTGCACCGGATATTGCCTGCATAGTGGCAACAGTAACTGATTCAAGTCCAAACTTCATGAGTGGTTTGAGTGTGGGCACCATGACAATGGTGGAACAGTTGGGGTTTGTTACAATGTAGCCGTCCCATCCGCGTTTGTCCTGCTGTACATCTATGAGTCCGAGATGGTCAGAATTGACTTCCGGAATTACAAGAGGCACGTCTTTTTCCATCCTGTATGCAGATGCATTGCTTGCGACAACGAATCCTTCTTTCGCAAACTCAGCTTCGACAGTTTTCGCATATCCTGATGGCAGTGCTGAGAACACGACATCGGCATCTACCTTCTTTGGATCTACCGGCACAACTTCCATGTTCTTGACAGAGTCAGGGAGTTTGCTTTCAAGTCTCCAGTTTGCCGCTTTTCCGTATTCCTTTCCGGCACTTCTTTCTGATGCTGCAAGTGATGTTATTTCGAACCATGGGTGTTTTTCAAGTGCCTGTATGAATCTCTGACCAACAGCACCTGTTGCCCCCAAAATACCTGCTTTGATTACTTCTGGCATAAATTTCCCTCTGGGATAAAAAAAGAATAGAAAAGTAAGAAGATGGAATAATATGTTCTTTTTATTCCATTGCTATTGCGTCTGTCGGGCACACGTCAACACATGCACCGCAGTCCAGACATTCGCCTGAATCTATGAGTGCAATGTTGTCTCCGTTGAGTGAAATTGCCTCTGCCGGGCATTCATCTACACATGTTCCACAACCGACACATTCATCGACAGTAATAATTGCTACCATTTGTTTTACGCTCCTTTCATTGTATAACAATGCGCTTTCGCTTTTATATTTATCTACTATATATTAGTAGACCTCTACACACTATCATAACACAAGTGAGATAAAAAGTTATCGTTATCTGTCTAAAATCAAGGAGCATGTGCTCTTATTAGTTCCAATCTACTGTCTTAAAAATTCTCTGAAATATCTGTATTTTTAATTTGCTTTGTATTATACTGGTGATGAATATATTAGACAAATTAAGATTAATTTATATAGTTATATCTAAAATTAAGCTTATGCAAAAACAAATTTTGGATATTAACAGTCGCAGAGAGGCAATGTCGCCGGTTTTAGGAGCTGTGCTGATGCTCTTCCTGACCATCCTGCTGGCAGGGATCACTATATCCTCTGTGTACGGGGGAGGTCTTGTTTCATCCCTGACTAAGGCACCCATGGCTTTAATTGAAGTGGAATATGTGGAGGGGGGTGTGCCAAATGATGTGAGCTACGACAAGAATTTTCTGTATCTGGTACATAAAGGTGGAGACCCTTTGCTTGCGGACTCCACAAGGGTCATAATAAGTGGTGAAGGGAGCGGTTATACAGGTGTTGCTGCCCACAGAGGATCGTTTCTCTATGGTGAATTGTTCATCAGTTATGATGATCTCACTATTAATGGAAAAGACTCGCCGTATGCTTCAAATAATCCTGACATATTGGATGGCGTCTGGTCTGCAGGGGAGAAACTCGTTTTGAATGGACATGACAGTCCTGATGGAAATGTTCCTTCTTCAGTGCATGTTGCAGTCAACGGTATGACAAATACTTCTGATAATTATGGTTTGAAAGAGGACCGCTGGATAACTATTAAGGTATTCGATAAGGAAACTCAGCGCATTATCTCCGAATCTGAATGCTTGGTCTGCCTGGCCGAATGATAATTTGGAGTATCAATATCGTTTAAGTAATGTGAGGTCATAGGGGTAGCGATGAGCGGCAAAAGCGGATACATGAGATATTTCCCGAAAGAGACCTGTTATCCAAATCAGCAGGATGCAATGGATAAGATCCATTCTTCCCTCATAAACAAAGAGATCATACTTTTTGAAGGAGCATGCGGTACAGGTAAGACTCTCAGTGCCCTGGCACCTTCCCTGAATGTAGGGAAACAGCTCCAGAAAACGGTGATCATAGCTACCAATGTTCATCAGCAGATGGTCCAGTTCATCAATGAGGCACGTGAAATAAAGCAGACGAACGACCTGAAAGTTGCAGTTGTAAAGGGTAAGACTGCAATGTGCCCGAATGAGACTGACTATGAGGAATGCAGGCTCAAACGCGAGAACACTTTTGAACTCATGGAAACCGAAAGGGAGCTTGTCCTTAAAAAACAGGAAATGAAGTCTGCATTTGAGAATTACAAACGTTCAAAGGATCCTGCGCTTGTGGCACTTCGTGATGCTCTTTCAAAGGAGCTGGATGTTGCCGAGGAAAAGTCAAAAGAGCTTCGAAAAAGGTCCTGCAATTATCTTTATGAAGTTTTACTATATGACGGTGAAGCTTTCAGGCAATGGCTGTTTGAAGATGTGCGTACCCCTGAAGAGGTAAACGACTATGCTTTCCAGAAAGGCATGTGCGGCTATGAATTGCTGAAACGTGAGCTTAAGAATGCAGAACTGGTGATCTGCAATTTCCATCATGTATTAAATTCTGAGATATTCTCAACGGTGCTTAACTGGATCGAAAAGGAACCCCAGGATGTTATCGTCATCTTTGACGAGGCACATAATATAGAGTCTGCAGCAAGATCGCATTCATCTATCACTATCACAGAGCACACGCTGGAAAAAGCAATCGCGGAAATTGAGGCGAATATTGACCAGATGCCCGATGGGGGTGCTCACAACCTTTTCAAAATGCTTCAAAGCATTATGCAGGATATCTATAACTCCCGCTTCAAGTTCGGTGAGCGGGAGAGGGTTGGAAAGCACTGGTATGACATGCGTATAAGTGATCCTTACGAGCGCAACGATATGGTTTGCGGAAAGTTCCTTAAGCTTGCAAAGGATGCAGGTTTTGGTGATGAGCCAGATATACAGAAAGTACTCATGGAGGCAAGTGCATTCGGTGCGATGCTGGATGAAAATTATCGTGAGCAGTACAAAAAAGGTTTGAGTGGAATTCTGAAGCGATCACATATACGGTACGCTGCGGATTTCCTCTCATCGTATCTTGTACTCTCCAATAATCTGAACTACTATCCTATTCTTAATGTCAGGCGCGACCTCAATGATGAGATATATGGCCGCATCGAGCTTTTCACATGTATTCCAAAGAATGTAACAGAACCGCTGTTTGACTCGGTTTTTTCCGCGGTGCTTATGTCAGCCACGCTGCGTCCTTTCGATATGATAAAGGCCACACTGGGAATTGGAAGGCCAACCTGCGACCTCTCTTATGCCACATCTTTCCCTGAAGACAAACGTCTTACTCTCTCGGTGTCCGTTCCACCTTTGTTTGCAAAGACAAGGGATGACTCGCATACCCTGAAGGTTCTTGAAGAGGTCATATTTGATGCTGTGGAATATACTGAGGGCAACGTAATCATATTTTTTCAGAGCTCATTTGAGGCCAGAAGGTACTATGGAAAACTGGAATCCCATGTGAATGTGCCTGTTTTCCTTGACGAAGTAGGTGTTTCGTCCCAGGAGGTAAGGGAGGATTTCTTCAGGATAGGCGAGTCCGGTGGTAAGGCTGTACTTGTTTCATATTTGTGGGGCACACTTAGTGAGGGTATCGATTATCGTGATGGAAGGGGCAGGACAGTTATAATAGTAGGTGTGGGATATCCGGCTCTTAATGACAGGATGAATGCAGTAGAGTCAGCCTACGATCACACATTCGGTTACGGTGCAGGATGGGAATATGCCGTACAGGTGCCAGCCATCCGTAAGATACGCCAGGCCATGGGCAGGGTTGTGCGTTCTCCAACTGACTACGGTGTGAGGATTCTCCTAGACGGACGTTTTACAACAGATGCTCCTAAAAAATTTGGCAAATTCTCTGTATTTGAGATATTCCCTCCTGAAGAGAGGGAAGAGTTCATTAACGTGGAACCTGAGAAGGTAAAATACTCCCTGATGAATTTCTTCCAGGACAATGCATAGTGCCGGTAATTATAGTACTATAGTTGTGGTACTATAGTTGTGGTACTATAGTTGTGATATGTTCTCTATATTTCCCAGGGGTTACTTCTTTATATTCTGTGGACTCTTTCTTTATCATAAGTAATATTACTGATAAGTATCCATTATTCTAAAGGGGTTTTAGTATGGCACTTGAAGATCTTATGAAGGAAGTATCCGCAGAGCTTGAAAGACTTGTGAGCACCAAGACCGTTGTCGGGGAGGCCATGGTTGTAGGTGAGACAACCATTATTCCTGTCACTAAGGTTTCCTTTGGATTTGGAAGCGGTGGCGGCGAGGGTAAGAAGAAAGGCGAAGAAGAAGGCTTTGGCGGCGGTGGCGGTGCAGGCGCAAAGATAGAGCCTGTGGGATTCATCGTAATATCACCTGAAGGTACACGTCTGATGACTCTGTCCGGCCAGAGTGATTTCGGTAAAATACTTGAATCTGTTCCAGGACTTATCGAGAAAGTCAGGTCAATGAAGAAGAAATCAAAGAAAGGTGACAGCTGTCAGGATGAATCAGAGCCATGCAAAGAGAATGCTGAGTCTTCTGAAGACTGATCATCCTTTTTTCATTTACGTTCCTGCCCGGGAGCAGCTATGCTATCTGTTTTAACGGTGATACTGCTTCTTATAGTACTTGCGGTCCTCTTAGTCTTATTTGCTGCAATTGATATTGTTTTTGAGGCGAAGGGGTCCGGGCTCTCTATTGAACATAGTGTTACTGTACATTGGCTAGTTTTTTCCCGGTTAGTTAGTCCTGCGAAAGAGGATGATGATATTCCTGTAGAAGTTGAGAATGCAAATAAGTTTGTAAGTGAACAGGTAACCAGACAGTTTCAGAAGCCAAAAAAGCAAAAAAAGATAAAAAAAATATCTTTTTCAGAGATAGTGCAGTTATTTAAACAACTGAAAGCTCCTGTCCTCCGGTTACTGGATGGGATAATTCATGCTGTCAGGATACCGTATGCAAAGGTAAACATTGTGTTTGGTTTTGTTGATCCGGCATACACAGGAATGGCATACGGTTATGCCTGGGCACTGACTGGTTATCTTGCCTGCCACTCAGAGACCCTCAAAATTAAACTGGTGCCTCATTTCGTAGACCGCAGGCTTGACCTTGACATGTCAGGCAAGGTCAGGATAAGGTTGTACCGTTTTATTCCTGTGATCCTGCTCTTTATCCTTGACGGGAATGTGTTGCGTTTTTCATGGCATTTTCTCAGGAAAAGTATCATGAAAAGAGCTTCTAAAAAGCCAAGTGTTAATCTTTAATAGTATGTGGCACTGATACTCCATGGCATGATTACAATTAAGTCTCCATCAAGGCTTCATCTTACTCTTATCGATATGAATGCACAGCTTGGCAGAGTGGACGGAGGTGCAGGAATTTCTCTGGCATCGCCCCATGTTGTGGTCTCAGCAGAGAAGTCAGATATTGTTGAAGTGGTGGGTGACTCGTTCCTTGTGGAAAGGATGGAGAATGCTGTTAAGCAGGTCCTTCCCGAGAGTGAAGGTATTCGCATCAAGATAGAAGAGGATATGCTGGCACACGTCGGTTTTGGCTCCGGTACCCAGGCAGCGTTATCTGCGGCTGCGGCTGTGAATGAGTTGTATGGTCTGGGTATGAGTGTAAGGAAGCTTGCCATTGCAGTGGGACGCGGAGGCACTTCCGGAATAGGGGTCGCGTCATTTGAGATGGGCGGCTTCATTGTTGATGGAGGCCACAGGTTCAGCGACAAAGGTTCATTTTCCCCTTCATCCGCAAGCAAGGCTGACCCGGCGCCGGTGCTTTTCAGGCATGATTTCCCGGACTGGGATATAGTGCTTGCACTTCCTGACACCCAGGGTGCATATGATGCAAAAGAGGTCAATATATTCCAGAAGGAATGTCCTATTCCTGTTAGTGAAGTGCAGGAACTGTCCCATATCGTTCTTATGAAAATGATGCCTGCCATAATCGAGCAGGACATCGAGGCTTTTGGTTATTGCATTAATCACATACAGAATATTGGTTTTAAGAAGCGTGAGGTACAGCTTCAGCATCAGGTTGTGAGGGATGTTATGGTACTGATGCAGGATAATGGTGCCTATGGTGCCGGTATGAGCTCATTCGGACCGGCTGTTTATGGTATCGTTGACAATAATGAGGATGCTGCTTATCTGCAGGAGGATGTGCAGGACCTCCTTGACAGGACAATAGGCGGCAGGGTCATAGTTACAAAGGCGAACAATACTGGTGCAGAGATCAGGAGGGTCTGATATGGCGGATATGGAATTTACAGCGTGGTTTGGGAAACTGAAATTAGGCGATGCCGGTGAACTTGAGGATTGCAGCCTCTTCGATAAAGACCCTGAAAAACTGGCTGGACTGGTTGTTGAGCTACATGGGAATGTGCAGGATGTCCCTCTGCAAAGGCCGGACCTGCGTGAGGTTGCCCTTGAGTCTTGTTTTGTGGAACTTGATGAGGATTATGACGTACTCCTGAGGGATGTGTGCATCAGGGCTGCAAAGAGCCAGATATCCCAGACAGATACTGATGATTCAAGGATTATCCAGGCTGTTCAGGCGCTGGATGATATTGATAAGAATGTCAATGAGCTGAGCGAGCGTCTTTTCGAGTGGTACGGAAGGTATTTCCCGGAACTTGAAATGACAGGCGAGGAGCTTGCAAGATTTATTTCTGCTTATGGTTCCCGGGCAAATGTTCCTGAAGGACATGCGTTATCTGAGAAGGCGTCACAGTCCATGGGTGCTGAACTTTCATTTGCCGATGAAGAGCTTTTGAGGGCTCTTGCTAACAATATCTGCAGTCTGTATGACACCCGCAGGTATATCGAGAATTACATTAATACAAGCATGGGCTCGGTTGCACCGAACCTTTGCAACATTACAGGTGCATCCATTGGTGCCCGTCTTATAAGCATGGCCGGAAGCCTGCAGAAACTTGCAGCCTTCCCCTCCAGCACAGTTCAGGTGATCGGTGCAAGCAGGGCGCTTTTCAAGCATCTGCGTTCCCGTGCACCGTCCCCAAAACATGGTACCATCTTTAACAATCCGGTAATCAAGAATGCGCCCTGGTGGCAGAGAGGCAAGCTTGCAAGGGCACTTGCCGCCAAGATAAGCCTGGCTGCAAGGACTGATTTCTATTCCGGTGAACTTAGTCCATCCATTAAGGAGGCCCTTGATAAGAAACTGGACAGTATCAGGCAGGCGAACCCAAATCCGCCAAAGAGAGAGCCAAAAGCCCAGCCGCAGGGGAAAGGCGGTAAGAAAACACATAGAGGTAAGAGGAAGGGAGGTAAGCGCTAATGTCAGTTAAAGAGTTATCCCGTGGTATCTATGAACTGAATTTAGATGACAGGAAGATGCTTGCAACCAGGAATATCATGCCCGGCCTGAGTGTCTACGGTGAGCGCCTCATTGTTGATGACGGTACAGAATATCGCCAGTGGGAACCCAGCAGAAGCAAACTCGGAGCCATGGTGCTTAAGAATTTCGAGATTCCTCTTGAACCGGATTCCACAGTACTCTATCTTGGCGCTGCTTCCGGGACAACAGTAAGCCATGTATCCGACATGCTGACAGACGGTCTTGTCTACGCAGTCGAATTCTCCCCACGCACCATGCGTGACCTTATCCAGCTCTGCGACCAGCGCCCAAACATTATCCCTATACTTGCAGATGCCAATAAACCCCAGTCCTACGCTCACATCGTGGAAAAAGTGGATGTCATCTTCCAGGACGTTGCCCAGCCCAATCAGGCCGAGATAGCAGCCATCAACTCAAAATACTTCTTAGAAGAACACGGCCACCTGATGCTCTCCATCAAGTCAAGGAGCATCGACACCGTAGCCAGCCCAAAAAAGGTATTTAAGGAAGAGGTCCGAAAACTGGAAAGCGACTTTGACATTGAATTCGAGGTTCTGCAAAGAAAAGAGCTTGACCCGTTCCACGAGGACCATTTAGGTCTGGTGGCACGGATGTTTGTGGATGATGAGGACTGAAGGAACTTAAAGGAATAAGTTTTTCAGGATCAGAGCCAGTGCAACCATCCGCCGCAGGCGGCATGTTCCAGATATTACATTGAATATGTGCCTATCTCCTAACTCTCTTCATTTATCAGCATGTTTTTCCCAGGATTGCCTTTCCTTTTTCAGAAACTCTTCTGAATCGACATTTTCCCAGATTTCTTTGTGCAAGCCACGAAGCTTGTTTGTGTAATTGTCAGTCATTTTTGTTTTAATATTGTTTTTTAAGTTAAAAGTTTTCTCAATTAGCAATAGTATGTTATTTTTAGTACATCTATTTGGTTTGCTAAACCAAATAACGTCCAGATTATTTGGCCTATCAGACCAAATATGTCTGTAGCTGTTGTTTCCGACTGATATCAGGTCTAATAGTATGGGCCGTAGTTGTTTGGAAATAGCTATTCTAAGAAGAGGTCCGCAAATTGGAAAGCGACTTTGACATTGAGTTTGAGGTGCTGCAAAGAAAAAAGCTTGACCCGTTCCTCAAGTTGTGCAATTTTAAGAGCCTGTTGTTCGATGATTATAGCTTGTTGTTCAATTATTCCAAGTAATCGGGTCACAAGTTCTACTACTGCTTCTGGACCAGCTTCATAAACCGCAAGTATTTCTTCTCGTTCTATATGAATCCCCTCAGATCAATAGAATATTTTTTCTGAACGTTAGAATGAGGTCATAGTATATTGATTTTTACCTTATTGCTGGAAGGATGGCTGAATAGTTACTTAAAAATAACATATAACTGAAAAACAGTTTTTGAGATGAAAATGCCAGCTAAAAATAATATTGAAACTTACAGAAGAAAGCTCCATGAAATGCTGCCGGAGCTGGAAGAAGAATACAATGTCAGTTACATAGGGTTATTCGGTTCCTATGTGCGTGGAGAGCACACTCTGGAAAGTGATCTTGATGTGCTGGCGGAGTTTAGCAGGACTCCGACCATTTTCAGGTTTGTTCATCTCGAGAACTACCTTTCAGATTCTCTTGGAGTAAAAGTTGATCTGGTCATGAAGAATGCACTGAAGCCGAATATAGGGAAATACATACTGAACGAGGTCGAAGCTGTTTGAGGTGTTAGGATTAGGGACATAAAAGATTATGTACAGGATATCTATAATGCCATGGAAGCAGCAGAGGGCTTTGTAAATGACTCTACTTTGAGGATTTCACCGAGGACATCAAGACTCAGTATGCTGTCATCAGAGCATTGGAAATAATTGGTGAAGCAGCAAAGAACGTTCCTGAGGACATAAGACTAAAGTATCCTGCTGTTCCATGGAAAGATCTGGCAGGCATAAGGGACAAATTAATTCACGCTTATTTTGGTGTAGATATTGAAGTGGTCTGGCTTAGTGTAAAAGAAGGCATCCCTAGCAAAACCTGTAATTGAGTATTTGTTGAATGAATTGAATTCATAATGCACAACAGGAAGATAATTGTGGCTGATATTATCACCGAATTTGTAGTTGTAATAGAGCAGAATGATGCAAATTCCGAGAAATTATCTGCAGAATCAAAAAAGAGAGAATAAAAATGTAAATGGTGGTGTGAATACACCAACATTTATTAAGCAAATCTTAGTTCTTCGCCACGCATGATAATCATGTTATCCTTGACCGGGAGAAGTATCTTGCCGTAAAGTTCCCACTGGTAACTTCCATCTGCTTCAGTGACTGTCCAGATGTCATAGTTCCAGTATTCTCTGTCTCCATTCTCATTGAGTATTGTCCATCCACTAATTCCATAATATGTCTCTGTAATGGTGTCCATTGCCATTTTGATACTTTCTTCGTCATCCGGAAGGGCATCCAGGTCAACAAATGTAGCTATCCAGCAAGCGTCATATGTGGTCAATGCGTAAGACTCAGGAATTCTTCCAAGTTGTTCTTCGATCCGGGGTGCAATCTCCTGATATCTGTCATTCGCGCTCACGTATCCGTACATCGGTGCCTTGAGATTGATTGTTGCAGCAAAACCGGCCGCATCATCATCGTTGATCAGTCCCTTGTTCAGTGCTATGCCGTCGGTACCATACCAGTCGACCTCTGAAAGGGCAGGATAGGTCTGTGCTAAAGCAAAGATCTCTGTTACCTCTCCATAGGAACAAAGAACTACAGCTACGGATCCCTTATCGTATTGTGAAGTAGCTGCTACTACTTTTTCATTGAGCGACTCTACTTCTGCGGAAAGGTCTACGTTATCTGTTTCATATATAACTCCTTCAAGTACTGTGCCATCAAGAGCCGCAAAACTCTTTTCAATCTCATCAACGAGTCCGGTACCCCACACATCATTCCTGTACATCGGGATAACGACACTGATCTCATCTTCCTGCATGAATGTCGCCAGTGCCATTCCCTGGTTTGTGTCTTCAGGTACGAGCCTGAACAGGTTATCGTCAGGGATCGCTAAAGATGGAGCTGTTGATGCAGTACTCAGAAGGATGATGCCATTCTCGTTTGCATAATCCAGAACAGCTTCTACCTCATTACTTGCCTGCGGGCCGATAACCAGCGTTATTCCCATTTCATCAAGTTCCTTGAGCTGTTCCAGAGCCTTTTCCGGATTGCTTTCTGTATCCTTCACAATCACTTCTACGTTCTTTCCGGAACCAAGTCCTGAGAAATAACCGTTGATATCCCCAGTTGATACTTCAAGTGCTGCCTGGCTTGCTTCTCCGATAGAGGCAAGATTTCCTGTAAGTGGTAAAAGTGCTCCTATAAGTATATCCTCTGATTCACTGGTGGCATCTCCGGTCGATTCAATGCAACCTGACCATAGAGTTGCGATAAGCAATATGCCTATCAAAATACTCGTTGTTCTTTTCATTAGATCACATTAATTCAATATGCACAAACAGCATTTATATATTTCGATTGTTTGCATTTATATTAATCGAACGTTTCATTATTGGTGGTAAGTTCATATGTCAAAACCTTTATCTACTCTCTTCTCATAAATGAGATTCTACTCAAATGTGAGATTCATGTGGTAAGGCAATGTACGGAATAACGTCCCTGAAAAGACTGGCACTGCTTGGTGCTATTGAGAAACCTGTGAAAATATCTTCAAGTGAGTTCATGCACTACATCTCCGCCAGTTCCAAGACTGCTGCAAGGGTACTTAAACAACTTGAAGAAGACGGTTACATTTCCAGGCAACTTGTTGCAGGGGGGCAGATGGTCCAGCTTACAGAATCAGGCGTCACACTTCTCAAAAAGGAGTATGCAGATTACCAGCAGATATTCTGTAAGGTTCATGCTGATCTTGAGCTCTATGGTGAGGTCATAACAGGTCTTGGAGAAGGACAGTACTACATTGCAAAGGACGGATACATGTCCCAGTTCAGGGACAAACTAGACTTCAAACCATTCCCCGGAACTCTTAATGTGAGACTCAACGACCAGAGTGCGCAGATGCGTGACAACATGGATCTTATGCAGCCTCTCATCATTAACGGATTCAGTGACGGTGAGCGTAGTTTCGGTGGAGGGAAATGCTATCCCATAGAGATAGACGGCATAAAAAGTGCTGTCATCATACCCGACAGGACTCACTATCCAGCAGACCTCCTTGAGATAATCGCACCTGTAAAACTGCGTGAAGTACTCAGGATAAGCGACGGTGACGAAGTTAAGATAGTTGTAAAGAACCCCCAAAAATGCAAATGATAATTAAAAAGTGTGAGTGATAATAATGGATTCAGGTGCACAAAAATACAGTGAGAATATACAGAGAGCTATAACCGCTCTTCAGAATGGTGAAATGATCCTCCTTTTCGATATGGATGGACGTGAGGCTGAAACAGATTTCACCATTGCCGCAAATGCTGTAACTCCTGCTGATGTCAGGTGGATGCGCAAGGATGCAGGCGGTCTCATCTGTGTTGCTCTTGATTCCGAAGCCTCAGAGGAACTTGGTCTTCCATTCATGGCTGATATTGTGAGAGAAGCCAACCAGTGCAGTACAGCACTAAGCAAGATCGTGGAAAAAGGCGGCGATCTCAAATACGATTCACGTTCATCATTCTCAATCTGGGTCAACCACAGAGACACACGTACTGGAATTCCTGATAATGACAGGGCACTGACCATCAACAAACTTGGCGAGATCGTTGACAGGACATTCAACGGGGAAGAGGTCCATTTCGGCAGTGAATTCAGAACACCGGGACATGTTGCAACTCTGCGTGCTGCAAAAGGACTTGTTCATGAACGTATGGGGCAGACTGAACTCTCCATTGCTCTTGCAAAGATTGCCGGCATAACTCCTGCAATGGTAGTCTGCGAGATGTTGGATGACCAAAATGGCAGGGCTCTTGCAAAAAATGATGCAAAGCAGTATGGTGAAGCTCACAACCTTGTTTTTGTAGAAGGTGAGGAAGTCGTTGAGGCTTATGATATGTGGTTAACCTCTCAGTCTCGGAAAACCTAAAATACTGTAATGTATATCTAGTTACAATCCTGCGGGGCCGTAGGGTAGACTGGTCCATCCTGCAAGGCTGGGGGTCTTGCGACCGGAGTTCAAATCTCCGCGGCCCCACCATTTAATTATTTGATATCAAAAAAAGAAAGAATATCGTCAGTTTCATGGAACCAGAATCTCATCAATAGCATGAATAATTCCGTTGCTACACTCGATATTTCCTACTATTATCTTTGCGGTGTCCACCTTTATTCCGTCTTTGACGGTGATTTTCAGCTTGTTTCCGCTTATCGTTTCAAGCTCTGTGAGCTTTGCAAGGTCTGCGGTGGTATATTTTCCTTCGATTATGTGATAATTGATTATTCCAAGAAGGTATCCGTGGTCATCAAAGGATTCATCAATGACCTCATCAGGTATGGGCTCAAACGCTGCCTCTACCGGTGCAAAGATGGTGAATGGTCCTTCATTGCTGTACTTATTAATGAGGTTAAGTTTCTCAGCGGCTTTCATGAGGGTCGAAAAAGATCCCTTCTCTTTTGCTGTTGTTATCAGGTTCTTCAGTTCAGTCATTTCCAATCCTCTTATTTGCTCTTACCTATGTTCTTTATTATTCAAAAAAGGTTTGAGCGCATACCTAACGTTGGAAAAAACTCTCAATCGAAATAATTAATACTAAGTCGCTCCAACTCATTAAAAGGTGGTAACCTATAGTCTCTATAATTGTGGCAAAAGACCTGCAAAAGTCATTTAAAGACCTCACAGCTGTGAATAGCATCAATTTTAGTATTGATGAAGGTGAGATGTTTGGCTTTCTTGGACCAAACGGTGCAGGTAAGACCACCATCATGCGGATGATACAATGTGTTTCTCCAGTAACTGCAGGCAAGCTTGAGGTTATGGGAATGGATGTAAACACTCAACAGAGGGAAATAAAATCCTTCATGGGTGTTGTTCCCCAGGAGAACAATCTGGACGGGGATTTTACTGTCTATGAGAACCTGCTGGTCTATTCCAGGTACTTTGACATTCCGCGGGAAGAAGCAGAAAAAAGGATAGAGGAATTGCTTGACTTTGTGCATCTTCAGGAAAAAAGGGATGTGATGACAGAAAGCCTGTCAGGTGGAATGAAACGCAGGCTGGTCCTGGCACGGGCGCTTATAAACCGACCCCGGCTTTTGATCCTTGATGAGCCCACTGTCGGATTGGACCCACAGGCACGCCATCTCATATGGGAAAAGCTCCGCGGGCTTAAAAAACAGGGAGTAACAATCGTTCTGACTTCCCATTACCTTGACGAGGTGGAAAAACTCTGCGACAGGCTGGTGGTAATGGATTATGGAAGGATACTGGTGGAAGGCAGTCCCGCAGGGGTGATAGAGGAGTTCATAGGTTCGGATATTGTCGAGGCAGAAAATAACCCTAAACTTCTGGAATGCCTTGAGAAAAAAGAAGCCAGCTACGAAGTTATTGGTGATATAGTTCACATTTATGCCGATAATGCAAGGGAATTGTCCGAATATCTTCTCATGGAATGTTCCCTTTCAAAGATAAGTGCAAGACCCGCAACACTTGAGGATGTATTCCTGAAACTCACTGGCAGGAGGCTTCGGGAATGAAACTGGTGGATTATTTCAGGGTTCCTGGCATAAGTTCCAGATCGTTTAAGGTATGGCAGAGAAACAAGGACGTTTTCATGAAGGACATAAAGCTGAATTTCCTTCCTCCTTTTCTCGAACCAATATTATATCTGATAGCATTGGGTTTTGGCCTCGGTAAATTCGTAGAGAGTATAGATGGTATCCCTTATGCCAGATTCATCGCTCCTGCGTTGATAGCTGTTTCAGTCATGTATGCCTCTTTTTTTGAGTGCAGTTACAGTTCCTATGTAAGGATGTACTACCAGAAGACCTTTGATGCGATCATAGCAACACCTCTGACCATCGAGGATGTGATAGCAGGCGAGCTTCTATGGGGAGCCACACGGAGCGTGATAAACGCAACTGTAATGATACCTGTGATAGCTCTTTTTGGTCTTATCGATATGAAATATTCTCTTCTTATAATTTTGTTCGCATTACTTGGGGGACTTCTATTTGCAGCCATTGGTATGTGTTTTACTGCTTTGACTCCCAATATAATGTCCCTCAATTATCCGGTATTGTTGTTCATAACCCCAATGTTCCTCTTCAGCGGTACTTTCTTCCCATTGAGTGCTCTTCCTTTGCCAATCCAGTATTTTGCAATTGCTTTTTTACCACTGACGCATATTGTAAATGTTATAAGGTCCCTTTCATTTGGGATACTGGAGTTCTCTTTGTTGTTTGATATTGCATGGGTTCTGTTTGTAAGTGTAATTCTGCTGATACTTTCGATTAATCTCATGAAGAAAAAACTGATTGTCTGACCAAACGGAATGGTTAAAAGAGTTAAAATATTATTTTGCAGAGTATTATGAATATATATCTCGTAAATATCTAATAATCAAAGAATGTGTAGCGATAGGTTGATAAAATAAATCATCAATTGGTGTAGCAATGAAAAAATATTTTTTCCTGGCATTGTGTCTTCTTGTTCTGTCTCTCCTTGCAGGTGGCTGCATCGATGATCTTGTGCCTGTAAACAAAGAAGATGCTCAGCAGGAGTTATCAGCATACGAATTTGAGTTTTTCCTGAATTATAGTTACGATAATGGAAAATTAATCCCGACACATACGTTCTATCTTTCAAAGAATGGCTCTGCAAAGGTTGTTTCATTAGTTGATAATGAATCTGTTATTGATATCATCCCTCTTGAAGACATACGCTCTTCAGATAGTGAAATTGTAAGCAATATTGTTGTACTTGGGAATTTTTCCAACAATACCAATGCAACACCGGAAACACTTGCTAAATTCGCTATGATGGAAGAAGCCTCTAAGATCAATTATACAATATCAGAAGATGTTATTCGTGGGCAAAAGCATATATTCATCGAATTTGAAGGACCAGTGACAGGCTTTGTAGCTTATACGATGTCAAACTCTTTAGGCCAGAATTTCATTTACATCACAACGCCACCTTCTGTAGTTCGTTATGTATTACCTGAAGGATACACTACCGGCAATCCGTTCATAGGCAAGGCCAGACCATTGCCAGATGTGGTTTATGATGATGCATCCGGGCGTGAGAATTATGTGTGGTACAACGAAGTAACACCCAGTGGTTTTATGGGGATGCTGAGTAGATATTCTCAGGTCAACCAGACGGAAATTGAGCCAATTCCAAAACTCATCAGCATTAAGTTCTACACAAGTTCAGCACCAAGAGGACTGGCAATTGCTGGCACTATTCTCGGTCTGATTGCTCTTTTTGTATATTTCAGGTATAAGCTTCAAAAGAAGACGCTGGAAATGTTGCGCAATGAGATTGAGAAGCAGGTAGTAGTTCCCAAAAAGAAAGGAAAGGACTAAAGGTATTCGAAAACCATTCCGTCATATCCCAGTGGGTATTCTTTAACTGCCTCCTCATGGGGCTTGAAGAAATGGCTGAGATGTGTGAATACCACTTTTTTTGCTTTTATTTCATGTGCCAGGTCCATGGCTTCTTCTGTGTTCATGTGTTTTTTGACCTCAATTGTGGGCGGCACAATGGCATCAGCAATTAACAGGTCCGGTTCCATGATAATGTCAATACTTGTTTTCGGGATATCTCTCTGTGTGTCCCCTGTAATAACAACTTTAGTATTACCATCCCGTATCATCACGCCAACAGATTTTTTCACGGGTGGGTGTATTACCTCAAAAAGAGTGAACTCCAGACCTATAAGCTCAAAAGGTTCATACAGTTTCCTTGGATGCTTTTTAGGATGAAGGAATTGCAGGTAGCTAAGAATATATTCAAGTGTTTCAGGCAGTCCGTAAACATCAACATTGTACTGGATCCTGTGGAACTCAGCAAAGCCTGCAAAATGATCGTAATGACCGTGTGTCCATATCACTCCATCAATGTGTTTTGTGCCCTGCTTGAGTAACTGGTATCGAAGATCAGGTCCTGTGTCCACCAGCACGCTTCCCCGGGATGATTCCACAAGGATTGCAAACCTGGTTCGCTGGCTTTTCCCGCCCATGCGGGCATCCTGGCACGTAGGACAATTGCAGCCAATAACAGGAGTTCCGGTAGCATCTCCTGTTCCAAGAAGTGTGATCTTCATGAATTGCCCGGTCTGCCTTCAATCTTCATATTCATTTGTCTTGATGACTGCCCTTTCATCGAATGTTGCTACTGCATTGAGCATGTCTTTTTGCGTAAGTTCTGTCCTCTCTGTGACAAGTGCACTTAGCACGCCTTCGCGAATAACCATACGCAGGTCTGAACCACTATAGCCATGTGTCAGGGCTGCTATTTCAGCTGTATCAAAGTCACCTTTGATCTCTTTTGTGACAATGTCGAGTATCTTCTTACGCATGTCAACATCAGGAAGAGGGAATTTCATTATTTCATCAAAACGGCGCCATGCTGCAGAATCGAGCATCTTGGGGTGGTTTGTTGCAGCAAGGAGGAGTACGCCATCTGTTGTTAGGCTAATGTCATCAATAGCCTTGAGCAAGGTGTTCACGGCTCTCTTAAGAGCTGCATGCTCATCGGATGAGCGTGTCTTTGCTACAAAATCGAATTCATCGATAAAGAGGATACATGGGCTCAGTTTCTTGGCAAGTGCAAATACCCTGTCTATGTTCTTTGCAGTTTCTCCAAGATACTGGTCTGTTATCATTGAAAGCCTGACCTCTACAAAAGGAATTGCAAGATGTCCTGACATTGCCCTTGCAAGCGATGTCTTTCCTGTTCCTGGCGGTCCGACCATGAGTATTTTTCCAACGTCATAAAGGCCAATATGTTTAAGATAATCCCTGTACTGTATTGCCTTGACGATCTTCTTTGTTTCCTCTTCCTGTTCAGTTGTGAGGACAAAGTCTTTCATGGTCTGGCGAATGTCTTCCGGTGCGTTGACGTGCACCAGTTTAAGCATATCGGGGCCACCTTCTTCTTTTTCAATATCTGCTATCAGGGATTCTATCCATTCCCTATCAACTTCTTTTGGCCTTACTTTTGATTTTGCAGTATTGTAATCTGCGCCGTTTGTTTTCTTTTTCTCAAAATAGAATGCAAGAGCAGGATTTTGTGATATCCTATCCCTGTTTTCATCTTTCTTCTGGAACCATTCTGCTCCGATTTCAAGAGCGGTAATTTTCGCAGAAAAATCAATTTCATCGAGATTAACAAACGGAAGTGGTTTTAATTTGTTACCGATATTCTCAGCAGCAAACATCTTTTCAATATCATTAACTGTAACCCTGATGGGTTTTGGAACTGTTTTCTGATCTCTGCTCCAATAATATTTGCGTATATCCTTAGGTAGATCACTTACATCCATTTCAGGATATTTGTTATATATTTGTGCTGTGAGTAGCAGTTCCACGATGTCAAGGGTTATATCGGACATATTCATACCTGGTCAAATCATTTTTGATCGGAAGTAAACCGTTCAGACATTACATATTATACATCTTTTTAGATATATTTTGTGTATACTTCAATTGAATTTGTTATCTTTATGCAAAACAGCAGAATCTGGTTTAATTGTGGATTCACGGAGAACTTAAACAGTTCTGATGATATCTTTTGAAGGTGAGTATATCTCTCCTGCCCGCAGCATTTTCTTCAGGATCTCATCAAATCGTTTTTCATCTATATCGAGGGCAATTGCTGAATTTTTCAGTTCCGCATAATGCATCTGTTTATTGTTGGACTGGAGTATTCCTATTATCAGTTCATCTGTTTTTTTCTTTTTCTGTTCTTTTCTGGTGTCAACAAAGCAGGCCGTCTTAGCATCCATCTTATCGCCAAAGACCTGATATTCTGTTTCCGAGCTGTTCTCTCCATCTGTTTTAAGGGTGAATGTTCCATTTTCTGCTATCGTGGCCTGTATCTGCGTTCTGATTGAAATAGCCTCTTCAAGCTTCTCTGATGAAAAGAATACACGTAACTTTCGGACTATTAGGTTTGCATTACATTTCTGGCAGCGGGTAGTCTTTGAATTCCCTATCTCAATTATTTGTGCATTCTTCCTGCACTTTGTGCATACAATGACTACGTATGTCATCGGCAACTTTTTAGTATGTATCCTATAAATAGTAAGCCTCATAGAAGCGTAAACTCAAACAAATCCAATGATACGATGATACGAAGAGCAGTGATTTCGGATATCTCAGAAATAGTTGAGATAGAAAATTGTTCATTTAATGTTCCATGGCCCGATTTTCTTTTCAAGGCACACCTTAATAATCCAGGTTTTCTTGTTTATGTGGAAGGGGGGGTGCTTGGATATGCAATAGTCAGCGTATGCGATGATAAAAGGAAAGCCCATCTGCAGAGCATTGCTGTTCACAGGGACCATCTGCGACAGGGAATTGCCAGCAAGCTGCTAGAATGGTGTATAGACCTTGTAAAGCTGTATGGATTCAACAAAATAATGCTTGAGGTGAGGGAAATGAACATTGCTGGCCAGCTTTTCTACTTTAAGAACGGCTTCAGGGTCGAGGGTAAAATAGAAAGATACTATTTTGATGACAATGCTATTGTAATGGGAAGGGATATATGATCTATTTCCCAAACCTTCTCTGACGTTTCTGGAAATCCCTTATTACCCTAATGATGTCCAGTTTCCTTATATTGTACCAGTTGACATCGGTGAAGTAATATTCAGAATATACTGATTGCCATATCAAAAAATCGGACAGGTGTTTTCCACCTGAGCGAATGAAGAGGTCAGGTTCGTTTCTCAGAACCAGACGTGATTCGATGGTTGATTCATCTATATCTTCTGGTTTTATTCTACCCTCTTTTACGCTTTGAAGTATTGATCTCACTGCTTTTGTAACTTCCTTGCGTCCGCCAAAACCCACAGAAACATATATTTGAAACCCTTTTCCCTCTCTTTTAGAGCAGGTTTCCCCGTTCTCCGAGAATAAACTGTAACTGATGTCACCTGATGTTTTTGAAAGGGTTTCGTTGATCTTTCCGATCAGTTTTTCTATCATTTCGGATTTGAGTGTTTCTTCGGTGTCCAAAACGTCTATGTAGATGCTTGTTATCTTAATCCCAAGCTGTCTGCACCAAAGGATATACTCCCTGAGTCTTTTGAAACCGTCTTTTTGTATAAGGTCGGTTTCGGAGAGTACCAGAGATACGTGCTTCGGTATGGGATACTTCCCAATTTGCTGAAGCAGGTGTTTTTCATAAAGGGCAGCTACAAAGTTCATATGTGGTCTCGGTGCATTCAGTTTTTGTTTATTTTGCAGTGGAGACTATTTTTACCACATCGCCATTGTTGAGTTCGTGTTTTTCACCGAGTCGCATTTTTGTCTTAGCGTCCACTGCATAGAGGAATCTGTCACCGATATCTGAGTGGATCTTGTAGGCAAAGTCGTGGGCATTTGAGCCTTTTTTCATAAGGAATGCATCGGGAAGCATCCTTCCGTTCTTGTCGGTCCACTTACCTTCGTCTTCTACCGGATATACTATTATGAGGTCGAGAAGTTCAAAAACTGCCTGGTTGATGCACTTTTGTATACCGGTGCCATCCATTTTTTGTATGAGGGTACGCACATGCTCAAGTCCTCTTTTCTGGGCTTCATTGAGCTTATCTGAAATAATCGTGAAATCTTTGTCTCCGGGCTCGTATTTTATGGCGTGGCTTTTGGCAGCGGATCTCAGGGCGAGTTCTCCTGCCGCACTTGTGGGTACTACCATCTGGTCAAGTGCCATGAGGTTAGTGATGTTTTCTGCAGGTGCCACATCTGCCTTATTGGCGGCGATTATCATTGGTTTGCTCAAGGTGCGGATAATATCACAGAGGTGGATGAGATCATCATCGGTCCATTTGGTATGATGGCTCCTGTCCAGTTTGCATTCGTTAAGGGCACAACTGACCTGGGTGTCGTCTACTCCTGTTCCGGCAAGCTGATCTGCGAGCACATGTTCTACTTTCAGTCCTTCTCCCTGTATCTTGCGTGCAAGCTTTTCCCAGTTGCGCTTGAGGATGCTAAACATCCACATGGTGAGTTCACGATTGAGAAAATCAATATCATCAAGCGGGTTATGGTCACCGATATCCACGGGATTGCCTTCGATGTCAGTGCCACCGGATGCATCAATCACATGGATTATTGCGTGTGCCTGGCGAAGGTCATCGAGAAATGAGTTACCAAGTCCGCGTCCCAGATGCGCATCAGGTACAAGACCGGCAACGTCTATGAGTTCAATAGGTACGTAACGTATTCCGTCAGAACAGTTGCCACAACGCTTGTCACGTGTCACGCAGGGGCACTGTGCCCTTACGTATGTTACTCCTTTGTTTGCATGGATTGTTGTGAATGGATAATTTGCAATTTCAACGTCTGCCAGTGTTGCAGCCTTAAAGAATGTGGATTTCCCTGCGTTGGGTTTTCCTGCAAGCCCTATTGTCATCGACATGCTTAGTAATCATTCTTGCAGCATTTAACTTTTATTGATTGTGCACATATCATGATAGTAAGAAAACCACATCCAATTCCACGACCAACAATCTTTATATCAGAGAACGACATTAGAGCATGAACCTCAATGTCCCGGTAGGGTAATGGATATCCTTAAGGCCTGCGGAGCCTTAGATCCGAGTTCGATCCTCGGTCGGGACGTAACTTTCTTTTTTGGCATTGGGTTTTGAATTAATGTTTGTCTTGGATAGCTGAAGATAGAATTGGTACAAGAAAGGAATATCTGGAATATTATGTTTAACAAAATATCTTCTCAAATGTTAAAACATATACTATGTTCTATTGAGTCCCTGTTTTCAATTCATTTGTTTACTGCAAACTGGAAAATATATGATTGGTTATTTTATTTTGTAGCAATACCAGTATTTCTTTTCATAGTTTTTGAACTTCCAGTTGGCTTAAAAGAAACATATTTCATTTTAGATTCATCAAAAACAACAATTTATTCCTTTTTCCTCTCAAATTATGTGCACAGCAGTTCACAACACTTTTCAGAAAATTTATATTCTTATTTTGCTGCTTGTTTTTTAATTTTTAATTTTGAAATCAAGAAACGTGATTTTTACGCATACTCAATCTTCATGTTTCTAATTTTGCCTTGGATAATATCAATAATTTCTGTAAGCATGATTGGTTTGCAAACAACATATCAAGGATTTTCTGGGTTAGTTAGTTCTCTTTTTGGTTATTTATTGTATGCACTGTATAAGCATCTAAAAAAATACTGCTTTAATAATATAACTATCACTTTTCTTTACTTAATTGTTATTCTGAACCTTTTTATGGTTCTTGGAAACATTCCTTCTGAAAGATTTCATTATGGGTTGATATTAATAATTGCTCTGTGGTTGGTCTATATGCAAAAAGATGTTATTAATGAGGCAATAAATAAAAGGTTTAAGATTTTGACCTGGTTGAGAAATCTATCTATTTTTCAGCAAGTATATTTTATTATATTGATAGCGGTCACTTTAGTTTCTGTTTTTATTCTTCCTTCTTTAGTTCCTCAGAACATTATACACAATGGTGCTGTTGTTAATTCACTTGCTCACTATGCAGGTTACTTTTTTGGTGTTTTTATGCCTTTAGTCCTCTCTACTATTACAAATGTATTATCTCACAGAAAAAAGATAATGTATTGATTATAGAATTTGAAATATCCTTTCTAAAAGTCATCAATTACTAATATTTACTAATTTAGTAATTACCTTTAATTATCATTAATTACTAATATTTACTAAATTAGTAATTACCTATCACAGGTTCAAAAATGAAGATTCCAGAGGCACCACCAAAACCGAATGAATCGGCTTTGCAGGATATTTTGCAGTATCTTAATAATGCTGAAGTGAACAAGGCTACGAAAGAATTCAATGCCAGATACTTATATTGGTCTGAGTTAAAACACCGGCCGATTCCTGGTATTGTTACGCATGAACAATTGTGGTTCTTGCTCAAACTTAGCAGGGGTTTAGGTTCGGAGCAATTGAAAATAAGTGAAATTCCCAGCATTGAGCTTACTTATTATCTGACCCCATATATTCAGGAAAAATTACATAACTTTGATCTGAATTTAGGTGGAACCCTTGAAAGTCATAATATTATTGGAAAAGACCATCAGCAGCAATATCTGATAAACTCGGTCATGGAAGAGGCAATTGCATCAAGTCAACTGGAAGGTGCAAGTACCACCCGGAAAGAAGCTAAAAAAATGTTGATGCAGGAAAGGGAGCCCAGGGATAAATCGGAACAGATGATCTTCAATAATTATAAAACAATTAAAAAACTGTCTTCAATGAAAAATGAAAAGCTGATGATTGAGTCTATCCTGTCAATTCATGCAAGCATGACTGAAAATACACTGGATGATCCAGATAATGTGGGCGTATTTCGGAGATCCGATGATATTTATGTCATTGACAACATGAGTGGTGAGATAGTCCATACACCTTTAAAGCACATTCACATCGCAAAAGTAATGCAGAATTTATGTGATTTTGCAAATGAAAAACATGATGATGATTTCATTCACCCCATCATTAAAGCTACGATTTTACATTTCTTAATAGGGTATATTCATCCATTTGTCGACGGGAACGGAAGAACGGCAAGAGCGATATTTTACTGGTATTTACTTTCGAATAACTACTGGCTGATTGAGTATATGTCAATTTCACGGATGATAAAAGACTCCCCTGCTCAATATTCGCAAGCGTATATTTACACTGAACTTGATGATAATGATGTTACGTATTTTCTAAATTATCAGTTGAAGACAATGGATAATGCCTTCAAAAGTCTGAAAAAATACATCTCAATGAAAATTGAAGAAAAGAAACAATTGTATGACTTTAAGAAGATTCCCCGGATAAATGAAAGACAATCTTATATCTTAAAGTGGTTGTCAGATGATCCCAAAATGACTTTTACGATAAAAGAAATGGAAAATAGGTTATCTGTTGTTTATCAAACAGCTAGGAACGATATAATGAATTTGGAAGAACTTGGTCTGCTGGGAAAAAATAAAGTTGATAAGAAAAAGATCCTTTATTATCGATCAGACCGATTCGATGAAGTATTGAAAAAAATATCATCAGGAAGCAGTTAGATTTTATATATCATTTATCGATCTTCTTCACCTCGACCCCCCACAATTATATATGCGCCCCAATTTCTCCACTTTATACATCAAACCAATGTAAACCTGAATTCCTGTGTATGGCTGAAAGTAAATTCATACCAGTATGAAGAACACGGACGCAATAGCCTTTGCCATTCATACTCAAAATCTGGATAGATGTATGGGGTTGGGCTGAAATCTTATTTTTTCCAGAACATCCTACCCTTAAAAACCCTTACTTTCATCCTCTCATTTAAATACAATTTTTCCCATTCTACTATTATGGCAACTCCAGACATTGACACATACATCGAAGAAGCTGAAGTTATCGAAAAAATGTATATGGATCTGCTGGAAGGTACGACTCAAAGAAGGATGAAGTGTGTAGATGATGGTTCTACCGGGTTACAAAATGTTGAATATAAGATTTGTGTGATAAATTCCAAGAACGAGCTTCTGCAGAATGCCCTTATCCTAAAGTATGAGGGGTGGTATGAAGCCTGCAGGGATTTTGTTCAGGAATATTCACGCAAGGGCATGAGTTCAAAACATGGGGATTTCACGGTACTCTATGAAAAGATAGTAAGTCTGATGAATTTGAAGGACCCCACCACGAATTCGAATGAGAAAAGGCATTTAAAAAAGGAATTCATATCCTGTTTTGATACTCAGGTAAATATGCTGCGCACAATAGGGCATATTATCGTATCGTCAAAGAACAGTCGCAAGATGCTTGTTATGGCAGAGCTGGTGAATGGCGAGTTGGAAGAAGCTGAAAGTCTGTATGAGCAAGGATCCGTTCGTCATGCATGTATTATCGCCGGAAATGCTCTTGAAAGATGCCTGAAGATGTTATGTGAAGTTGGTGGTGTTGAATTGGAATCCGGGGATACAATGTTTGCAATGGCACAGAAACTTCATGAATCGAATAAGGCATATGATTTTGGTCTGGAGATGTCTGGGATTATAGAGCATTTTGTAGCTTTAAGGGATAAATGTGTCAATGTTGCTGAAGGTGAAGAGCTGCAGGAAGATGGGGTCAGGGAATTGATTGACAGGGTGAGAGAACTGACTTTTCTGGCTTTTTGTTAAACCAGTATAATTCCAAAGCATCACTAACCATTGCTATTCATGCATTCGTGATCAGGGTGGGTGCATGAGGTTGATTTATAACCTCTAAAGTCACATTCGGACAATTATATTTTCTATTTTATCTTCAAAACATCATAAAAATATATAGTAAGATTTAACACTTCTTACGCTATAGAGTATTAATGGAGTTTACCGATAGGGGTCTATCCGGTATATTCAGACAACAAAATTTATCCGATAGCTAAGGGTATCGTTTGCAGGTATACACTTTCCAGTATTAGAACAAGAGTGGGTTTCACATGTCTTTTGTAGGGGATATAAAGCTTGTATTGCTCCTATACATTTTAGGAGATACCATAACAACATTTTATGCATTAGGGACAGGTCTGTTCTATGAAGGTAATCCTGTTATGTTCTATATCTTCACAATATATGGATATATTTCGCTTATTCCTCTCAAAATAGGCTTTATCTTCCTGTTATACCATGTCTACAGGAATGCAGACCGCTACTACTGGAACATCACAAGATATGCAGTATCCGGCATTGGCCTTCTTGCAACTGTCAGTAATACTATGGTGATCCTTCATGGCTAAATCAAAAGCTGGGCATGGATCCAATAACTTTTGAAGGCACCTGTATATCGAATCCGGGGTAAGGCAATGGGCCTGACAATCAAGAACGTAAGTTTTTTGGCATCCATGGAAAGCAGCAGGGTAGTGGTGAAAGCTGCGGCAGCTCATATTAACACCTTGAACGGAGAGCATTTGTGTTTTGATTTTTCCTTTGTTCTCTATTCGTGTTCAACTCCTGTTTTTAGACTCGTCGCTCTTCCTCCAGTATCTAGAATGCATACAGTTAACGCTGTGTACTCGTAAACTTTCAGCAGCTTTCCCTCATATTTAAATAGAAGCACTTTTCAACTTTGTTAGTACTAAATTAAGCTGGATAGTCTTTATTAATGGAGTGTAAAATGAAACATAATAATTATATTTTGTTCTGTTGTTTGCTGGCTTGCGTGGTGGCATTGTCTTTACCATCCTCTGCAGCGTATCTGAACCATTCATTCCTTGATGGTTCTTACGAGGTAGGACAGGATGTGACCGCTGAGTGCATCTCATGCCATTCTGAACAGGCTACAGACATGTTGAATTCAACTCACTGGCTCTGGACAACATGTGCAGAGTGCGGATGTGAAGAAGAAAAATTTCAAGGAGAAGGCAAGCGGACAGTGATCAATAATTTTTGCGTTGCAGTCGCATCCAATGAGCCTCGCTGTACTTCCTGCCACACCGGTTACGGCTGGGAGGATAACACCTTTGACTTCACCAATGAATCGAACATAGATTGTGTAGTGTGCCATGAGACCACAGGAACCTACAAGAAAATACCTACGGCTGCAGGAGCAGTCGACCCATCAGTTGACCTTGCAGCTGTGGCCCAAAGTGTGGGAAGTCCCACACGGGACACATGTGGTGGCAATTGTCACTTCTATGGTGGTGGTGGTGACAACGTAAAGCATGGTGACATGTCATCTGCATTGCTTGATCCTTCAAGGGAACTTGACGTTCATATGGGTGGAATGGATTTCCAGTGCCAGAATTGTCACAAAACAACTGCACACAATGTAGCAGGCCGCTTTGCCGGTGTTCCCGGGTCTGAATGTAGAGTGTTGTGTTCCGATTGTCATGGTGACACACCTCATCAGGGTGAATATAAGGATCGTATCAATGATCACTCGGATTCCATTGCCTGTCAAACATGTCACATACCGGCATTTGCCCGTGAGGTACCAACAAAGATGTATTGGGACTGGTCCAAAGCAGGACAGGACATTGATAACATACCAACCGATGAATATGGGCAGGCCACCTATAACATGATGAAGGGCGAATTCGTATGGGGTATGAACGTAACCCCTACATATACTTGGTTCAATGGAAGCTTCGATAAATATTTCCTGGGGGACGAGGTTGCTTCGGAGGGTGTGACCGTTCTCTCTGCTCCATTGGGTGATCGTTATGATGTGAATTCTAAAATATATCCGTTCAAGATCCATCTTGCAAAACAGATAAGTGATGCAAAATACAATTATCTGATCATACCTGATCTGTTTGGAGGGGAAGACTCTTACTGGGCCAGCTATGATTGGGACAGGGCATCCCGGGCTGGAATGGATTATGTTGACATGCCCTACAGCGGTCAATATGAGTTTGTGGAAACATCGCTGTATGAAAGTATAAACCATGAAGTGGCCCCGAAAGAAGATGCTCTTGGATGCATAGATTGCCATCTTGATGGCGGAAAAATGGACTTTGCTGCTCTGGGTTACGAAGGTGACCCTATGATATTTGGTGAGAGAGCTATCAGTGGTAAAGAGCTCAAAGAGATCGAATCAATGGGTACAACCTCAGAATATGCAGAATCAGGGTCAGTAGAATCAAGCCCTGGATTTGAATTTTTCGTGGGATTATTCGGTCTACTTGCTGCAGTGATTATCAAAAAACGCAAGTAAGGTCTGTGTGGTGTGTAATAGATCACACCACATCCTTTTTTGATCTTTGTTTCACATTGTGATGTTAGTTGCGGCTATTTTCCCTTCATGCAATGCCAGCCATCCTTTGACCATGTGTTGATGAATTGTGACAAAGAAGTTGAACTTAAACTGGTAAAGGCAGTGAGCAAAGGCTCTGTGAATTTCGGAAGCAATAATCTGGTATTGTATTCATCTGTGTCATCTGCATACCAGCAATATTCCACAACCTACTCCGAGGTCTATGAGGCAACTGGTGTCATAGGGGAATGGGAAATAAGTATTTTCTCCGGCAACACAGATAACTTTGAATACAGTATCAATATAGGTGGCAGTGAGTAAATAGCTTCTCTCTTTTTTTAATTTTCAGAAGTTCATGGTTGAAATCTCAGAATATTTCTCCCTATTTTTCTAAATTAATCTATAGATTGTGCTTTTTGAGAGGAATCAGCAACATAATATTTTTATATAATACGGTTGAATATATATCTAATTTATGCAATATCACAAAATTAGAGGGGAATCTATGAAGGAACAAGATGAAAAGAGATTCGATGAATTCAGGGAAATGTTCTGCAGATATATTGAAACAGACGAACTTTCTGAACAGGAATTCGAACTCAGGTGCGACATGATCAACTTTATTAAAAGCGCCTGCATCCAGTCACTGATGTCATGTTAGGCCTGTAACTACGCATGCAGTTTCAAAAGGCCTTGTTAACATGTGAAACACTGGTCATCGCATTTGTTCTTTTGTATTCTTCTTTTCATCTTTCCTTAGCAATACTTATTTGCATAAAAGGACATCTTGAATATGGGTTAATGTCCCGGGTGTGAAAATATGCAGGAAATCAATATATATCTTGAAAAAATAGCGAAGAATGCATTTCTTTCGTCTGATGTTCCACTTATCATGAAAGTCTTGCATCAAGATGCAAAAAATGGTTCAATTGAGTTTGCCAAGGATGATATCCGCCTGTTCCAGGTATATACATTTGCTCTGCAGCAACTGGAACTTCTCGCAGGAAATGTTTCTTCCGGAGTGCATGCAGGTGATTGGAGGCAAGTAGTTGATGATTTTTCCATGCTCAAACATATAATGGATGAAATGGAGCAAAAAAAAATCATATCAAATGTTTCATGGAATGCAGGAGGCATGGCCATTTTCGATATACCTGATGCAGGATGTTACAGGGATTACATTTATTGTATGCTACGGGAACACCTTAACACGATTTATAACAAGCAATAGTTACTGTTTCACGTATTTTCCATGCAAGGCGCTGTTAATTTATGTGATGGATTTTGATATGAGGATTAATATTTTTTATTATAACTAACTAAAGTTCACTAGTTAGCTTTATATAGAACTGCCTGCATTTAGATTGCACAGTAAGAGTAACACATTACTCAATTGTGACTAATATTACTTCTATTATAGAATGTTATGATTATTAGGAGGTTAAAAATTGGCAGGACAGCCTATGTACGCTTTAGGGAACAGATCCAGCAGGAACCGTGCGAAGGATGCTCAAAGCATTAATATCCTTGCAGGAAAAGCAGTTGCAAGAGCAGTAAGGACCACTCTTGGTCCCAAAGGTATGGACAAAATGCTTGTTGACTCACTGGGAGACATAGTCATCACAAACGATGGTGCAACCATTCTCAGGGAAATGGACATTGAACACCCGGCTGCAAAGATGGTAGTTGAGGTTTCAAAAGCCCAGGATGACGAGGTCGGTGACGGCACAACAACAGCAGCAGTACTAACCGGTGAACTTCTTGCAAAAGCAGAAGAGCTTATGGATAAGGGAGTTCATCCAACTATCATTGCATCTGGTTACAGGCACGCAGCAAAGAAAGCTATTGAGATCTTACAGACCATTACGATCGATGTATCCATAGACGACAGGGAAACACTTAAGAAGCTGGCAAAGACAGCCCTGACAGGAAAAGCTGCAGGAGAATACAAGGACTTCCTTGCAGATATTGCTCTTGACGCAGTGCTTTCAGTTGTAGAAGAGACTGACGACGGTATCAAGGTCGATGTTAGCGATATCACTATCGAGAAGCGTGAAGGTGGTAGCATCCTTGACTCTGAACTTGTCACCGGTCTTATCATCGACAAGGAAAGGGTCAGGCCAAACATGCCAAAAAAGATTGAGAACGCGAAGATCCTCCTTGCAAGCTTTGCTATCGAGTTCCAGAAGATCGAGAAGGGAGCAGAGATCAAGATAACATCTCCTGACCAGATGCAGCTCTTCGTTGAACAGGAAGAGAAAATGGTCAAGGACATGGTTGACAGGATCATTGCAAGTGGTGCAAATGTGGTATTCTGTCAGAAGGCCATTGATGATCTTGCACAGTACTATCTTGAGAAAGCTGGAATCTATGCCTGCAGAAGGATCACAAAGAGCGATCTCCAGAAGCTTGCAAAGGCAACCGGTGCAACACTGTTCCAGGATGTAACTGATATCAGGACTGAAGACCTTGGTTCTGCTGAAGTTGTAGAAGAAAGGGACCTCCACGGTTCAAAGATGACCTTCCTCCTTGGATGCAGGGAAGAGAAGACAGCGTCACTCATTCTTCACGGCGGCACGTCACACATAGTAGACAGTCTTAAGCGCGCACTGAATGATGCACTCTGTGTTATCGGTGTGGCACTGGAAGATAAAAAGATTGTTGCAGGCGGCGGTTCCCCGGAGATCGAAATTGCACTGAGGCTCAGGGAATACGCAGCGACACTTAAGGGCAGAGAGCAACTTGCTGTCGGCAAGTTTGCAGAAGCATTCGAAATTATTCCTCAGACCCTTGCAGAGAATGCTGGTCTTGATCCAATAGACAAACTCATTGACCTGCGCTCACAGCATGAACAGGGTAACAAGAACATGGGTCTTGATGTTTACACCGGTAAGGTAGTAGACATGTACGAGAACAATGTCCTTGAACCACTCAGGATAAAAACCCAGGCAATCAACGCAGCAACAGAAGCAACAGTAATGATCCTAAGGATCGATGATGTCGTAGCTGCAAGTCACAAGGGCGGTGCAATGCCACCAGGAATGCCACAGCCTGATATGGATATGTAAAATTCCTTTTTTGTGCAGGTTCTTCCTGCACGTCCATTCTATTTTATTTTGTCACTTTTTATTTATTAAGTCATTTGCATAAGGATTATATAGTTTGTAAACTCTTCTGTTCTCGGCAGGTTTACATATTTGCATGATTACGGACACTCGATATCCGGAGTCCACGCAGGTATTTTCCAAAAGATTGGTGACGATATGGCAGACAAAGTATACATTCATAACAGCAACATCCGAAAAATGGTCTATGCATCTCTATTTGCCGCCATGATGGCAGTTGGTGCTTACATTAAGATTCCTGTGCCGGTAAGTCCTGTTCCTGTTACACTGCAGACTTTATTCATATTATTGGCAGGAGCAATGCTGGGTGCCAGATGGGGAACGATAAGTGTGATAGTCTATCTTCTCCTGGGTATTGCAGGTCTTCCTGTATTTTCAGGTGGTAGTTCCGGTCTGGGTATGCTGTTCGGTCCGACAGGCGGTTATCTTGCAGGTTTCGTATTTGGCGCTTTTATAATCGGACTTTTATGTGACAGATATGGCAGGGAAAAAGTCCATTTCAATGCTCTGTTCATGCTTGCAGGACTCTCTGTAATCTATCTCTTTGGTGTCTTGCAACTCATGAACGTTGCAAGTCTTTCTCTCCAAGAGGCCGTAGCAATTGGCTTGATTCCATTTATTCCAGGGGCTTTCCTTAAGTTGCTGACTTCTGCAGTCATTGCATCCAGATACTCTATTTGAAAGGTTGTCCCATGATTTTCATAAACAACCTGAGTTATCGCTACCCAAACGGAACACTGGCACTGGATTCAGTTGATCTGCACATCCGTAAAGGCGAGTTCATAGCCATAGCAGGAAAGAATGGATGTGGTAAATCCACCCTTCTGCGCCATATAAATGGTCTCCTGGTACCATGTGAAGGTTATGTTGTTGTTAAGGGAATGGACACATCCGACACATCGCATATCCAGGATATACGGCGTGTGGCAGGGATGGTCTTTCAGGATCCGGAGTCGCAGTTCATTGGAATGACCGTAGAGGAAGACGTTGCATTCGGTCCGGAGAATCTGGGTCTTCCTCCTGAAGAAATACAAAACCGTGTTGACAGTTCTCTTAACATTATGGGTATGATGGGGCAAAAAAATCACACTCCCCGTACATTAAGTGGTGGTCAGAAACAGAAAGTGGCGCTAGCATCTGTCCTTGCAATGGAGCCGGAGGTAATACTATTTGACGAGGTTACTTCCATGCTTGACAGTATGTCCCGGAATGATATTCTGCTTCACGTTAAACAATTGCATGAAAACAAAACTACTGTTGTGTATGTAACTCATCATCTGGAAGAACTTGTTTATGCAGATCGCCTTGTAGTAATGGATAAAGGTCGTGTCATTCATGACGGGAATCCACGTATCATTTTGCGTCAGGGGAATCCTTTAAATTTAGGCATTGAACTCCCGCCGGTAATAGAGCTTTCAAGAAGGCTCTGTGATTCTGGTTTGATTACCCCGGCCTTTTTTCCCTTGTCTGTGGAGGAACTCAGGGAGGTTTTATGTCAATTGATGTAAGAAATGTAAGTTTTTTCTACAATAGGGGAACCTCCCTTGAAAAACATGCACTTGAAAATGTCAGTTTCTCCATCGAAAAAGGTGAGTTCGTTCTTATCGGGGGGGAGGTCGGCTCAGGCAAATCCACTCTCATCAGGCATTTAAATGGTCTTATTAAACCGCAGTCTGGCTCAATAACAGTAAACGGTATGGATGTCCGAAATAAGGGAGTTAGGTCAAAAGTGAGCCTGTTAATGCAATATCCACAAAAACAACTGTTCGGAAAGACCGTTTATGAAGATATCTGCTTTGGACCGTCTAATTTTGGTTTAAAAGGCGATGCCCTGGCTAAGCAGGTCAGAGATGCCTTAAAATTAGTGGGTCTTGATGAAGGTGTTTCTGCTCTTTCACCTTTCAGTCTCAGCGGCGGGCAGATGAGACTTGTGGCACTGGCAGGAGTACTGGCCATGAATCCAGAGTATCTTGTTATGGATGAACCAACTTCAGGTCTTGACCCGGAAAATCGTTATTTGCTTCTTTCGACACTGAGCAAGCTTCACAGTTCCGGAATTTCCATTGTTGTTGTTTCGCATCAGATATGTGAACTTTTGCCACATGCAGAAAAAGTTATTATTCTTAAAAATGGATGCATTGATTTCATTGGAACTCCTAAGGAGTACTTGATGTCAGTATCATCCCCACTGCCGGAGATCACGTCTTTGATGAAAGATTTACGTCTGGAAGGCTTCAACGTGCGTGATGATATTTTGACTGTAGATGATGCATTTCTGGAAATAAGCAATGCTCTGAGATCAAGGGGGGCAAAGCAGAATGGATAGTCTTTTTATGTCATTTGTCCCCGGGGATTCAATAATTCACAGGCTTGATCCGAGGACAAAGATCCTTGGCCTTATGCTTGCAAGCATATGTATCTTTTATGCTTCATCTTTTGAATGGATAGCATTGATTGCTCTTGTTTTTGTAATTCTTATTTTGGTATGCAAATTGCCGTTGAAGCACTTTGTTCACTCAGCTCGCCCAATGATTCTTTTTTTTGTCATACTATTCCTAATGCAATTACTTTTTACAGAAGGGAAGCCAATTTTCAGTTCTAAATGGATAACTATCAGTTATGAAGGACTGGTGCTCGGTACTATCCTCACCCTGCGATTCATTTTTCTGCTGCTCTTTGCAGCATTGCTTACGACAACCACCTCTCCTTCAAAAATAACTGCAGGCATTGAAAAGTTTCTTCGTCCCCTGCCATTGAAGTATATGGGGATATCTTCTCATGACCTTGCCATGATGATGTCCATGTCAATCTATTTTGTGCCAATGATGTATGATAATTTCCGAAATCTCAAAGATGCCCAGCTTTCCCGCGGGCTGAATATTAAAAAAGATCCTGTCAAAGCCATAATCGCTCTTTCTGTACCTCTTGTCAGCATTTCTGTGCGTGCAGCAGAAGATGTAGCTCTTGCAATTGAAAGTCGCTGCTATAAAAGTACAGGGCGTACATCTGTGCATATGATGGGACTCAAAAAAAACGACTATATCTGTTTGTTTTTGTACATACTTCTCATTCTCTTTTGTATTGCGTACTGATAACAGTGAGATATATTGATATATGAACATATGCTCATATAATAATAATCCTATAGACCACATTTGTTCAGATAAAAACTCCTCTATGAAAAAGTTAAAAAGTTGTCGTCTGAAGAGTCAATTTCTTCTATGTGTTAGATATTTTATGCTCTCCAATGTGGTACACGTCTTAAGATACTGTTCCTGCTGTTACAGGGAGGCATGTGTGTGAAAGGTATCGAAGATGCACTTGGAATTTCCCAGTCTTCAATATCCCATAGCCTGAAAAATCTCAGGCAGCTTGACATTGTAAGGGTCAAAAAAGAAGGCAGGTTCGCATGTACTATCTGGCTGACGAACATGTTGAACTATTCATGTCTATGTGCAGGGAACATGTGGAGGAAATGAAATAATGACTTTGTTCCATTCAATGCTATCAGTCATCATAGGAGTTGCAACAGAATCATGGCACCTGTTTCAAGAGGCAGCTCCTTATCTATTCCTGGGATTTGCAGTTGCAGGTCTTTTACATGTACTCGTCCCGGATGAACAAATAGTGAAGTATCTGGGCAGATCTGCAGGAAAGTTCAGGTCAGCTCTGAATGCATCCCTGTTAGGTATTCCTCTGCCATTATGTTCATGTGGCGTAGTTCCGGCTGCCCTTTCATTGAAAAACAGGGGTGCTACGAAAGGTGCAACCCTTTCCTTCCTTATATCGACTCCGGAAACAGGAGTGGATTCTATAGCCATCACATATGCATTACTGGATCCCATAATGACCGTATTTCGGCCGGTTGCCAGTCTGATTACTGCCCTGCTAACAGGAATTGCAGAAAATATCATGGGTGAAAAAAGCGCTCAAAAAATGGATATTCTAGCCCAAAAGACAACCATTCCGAGGATACAGCCAATGGCAGAATGCAGCGAATCATCCTGTTCCTGCAACACGAGTGCAACCATGGGACGAGATGCTTCAGCTCCTCGTAAGTTTCTTGAAGCTTTCAGGTACTCTTTCGTTGAACTTCTGGGAGACATTTCTGGATGGTTGATGGTAGGTATCCTGCTTGCCGGGATAATCTCATATGTGATACCCGATGAACTGGTTGGTGATTATCTTGGAGGCGGTATTTTCTCAATGCTCATAATGCTGGTTGTGGGTATTCCTCTCTATATATGTGCAACAGCTTCAACACCACTTGCAGCTGCCCTGATAGTAAAGGGAATGAGTCCGGGAACTGCTTTTGTGTTCTTGCTGGCTGGTCCTGCCACAAATGCAGCAACTATTACGATGGTTGCAAAATTCCTCGGGAAAAGAAGTGCAACTCTCTATCTTACAATGATAGCTATATGTTCACTTGCATTTGGGTTGCTTCTTGATTTCATCTATTTGAAACTGGGTATTGAGGTCAGTTCAATTGTTGGCAGCGCAAGCGATATACTGGCTCCATGGATAAAAACAATGTTTGCACTAATGCTGATACCTTTCATAGTTCATGGTATTTACAAACAAAAGAAGTGTTAAAACAAGGATAAGCATTATTTGTTTTGATGAAGTTCTCTCGAGAGAATTTCTGCCATTTTCTCTTTGAACTCATCGACAACTATGTCTTTCCTATCCTCAACATTTAATCTAATGTCTTTAGATGGTTCTATATCTGAATCTCCATGAGCAGGTATACTAACTATTTTCCCAAGAGTGTTACCGTTTTTTATTTTACTGTTCTCCCATGAAAAATCTTCTTTATTAGGCATAAAGTCCCCATATTCAAGTGATTTACATTACTGCTAGATATAGCAAATTTATATGGTTCTTAAAAGTATATACGGTTTTTGAACAGCAGATTTGCAAAACGAGTTGTCTATTCTTTCTTTTTCTCTTTGCCAATAAGGACTTCAGTAGACTTGATTATTGCAAACACCATGTCTCCTTCTTTAATATCAAGCTTTTCGACCGCTTCGGAAGTTATTATGGATGTAAGTGCCGATGGCTCTATCTCTAACCTGATCCTGGAGACAAGTCCTTCTTTTTCCACGCCCACTACCTTTCCAGGAATCTTATTGCGTGCAGATATGGCAAGTCCTATATTTTCCCATGAACCTTCATCTTCCATGGTGTTGTTGATGAACTTCCTGTTCATTTCATATTCTTTGATGAGTCTGCGTCCTTCATCTGTGAGGAAGGTTCCCTGGTTCTTTCCTCCCCTTGTGGTGGTAACCACATCTCTTCCAAGCCTTTCATTGATGGTATTTAAAACATTCCAGGCATGCTTGTACGAGATATCCATTTTTTCGCAGGCTTTGAGAAGTGATCGTTCTTCATCTATGGCTTTGAGAAGTGCAACTTTGCCTGCACCTATGATGGGTTTTCCGTCTTCTGCAAGCCAGACTTTTGTTTTTGTTTCCATACTTATCTCCCGTTATCACTCAATATCAGATTCATCAAATATGAATAATTCATCAATTGTTGTTCCAAGGGTTTTTGCTACCTTATATGCAAGTTTTAGTGAGGGATTGTATTTCCCTTTTTCCAGAAAACCAATGGTTTCACGCCTGACGCCAACTTTGTTTGCAAGTTTCTCCTGGGTCATGTCATATCTGGCCCTGAGTTCCTTGATCCTCGTCTTCATTTGATCATCCCAGTGTTTTTCGGATCATTCCACATCCCCTTTTCTGAAGAGGTACCACTGGATACCCTTTGCGGTGACTATCATTGTGAACATAAGTATCGCTAGTATCTGTTTGACTGTTATTTGAACTACACCAAATTCCTCAACCCAGAATAACAGAGATATTAAAATAAATGTGATCAGCCAGGAGTATGAAAGTCCGTAAGCTCCGATCTTGATTGTTCTCTCATCCTTTACAGGGCCATTACGATACCTTCTTGCTCTAATGAACGTGACAAAGAGAATGATAGCTCCGATGTTTATCAGGCTGATACCACTCTGTTGATAGTCTTCAAACATTGCAACCAGTGCTATTCCTATCATGATGAGTGCAAAGGCCAGTGTATAACTGATTTTGGTGTATTTTTGTAGTTTGTTCATACAAATCTCCGATGTATACTTATAACATTATGTTAGATATTACTATTATTATGTTATATATATCTAACATCATGTATTTAAAATAATCTTTCAACCCGGTCAACTGGCAAATTATTTATGTATAGTTCCCATATAACAGGTTGTAATAGCTACCAAGCATAGTTATTCAAACAGGTGGGAATATGATAATAAATGTTATTTTTTACAGTCTCTACGGGCATAACTACAAGATGGCTGAAGCCGTTGCAGAAGGTGCCAGGGAAGTGGAAGGTGCAGATGTAGGGTTGTTCCAGGTCCCGGAAACCTTTACGCCTGATATTCTTAAAAAGATGGGAGCAACAGAGTCCAAAAAGAGCTTTGAGCACATCCCTGTTGCAACAATAGACAATCTTACCGAAGCAGATGCCATAATTTTCGGAACACCCACACGGTTTGGCATGATGGCTGCACAGATGCGTGCCTTCCTTGACAGGACAGGTGGCATCTGGACAAAGGGTGAGCTTATAGGGAAAGTAGGAAGTGTCTTTACATCCAGCAGCACCCAGCATGGTGGGCAGGAGTCCACGATACTGAGTTTCCACACAACACTGCTGCATCATGGTATGATAATAGTTGGTGTCCCGTATTCAGAAACAAGACAATCTGTTCTTACTGAGATTACAGGCGGCAGTCCTTACGGTGCTTCAACGATTGCCGGCAGCGGTGCTAATACAAGGCATCCAAGTGAGAATGAGCTTGGAATTGCGAGGTTTCAGGGAAGACATGTTGCGGAGATTACGAAGAAGTTAGTTGGGGAGTGAATTAAATATGTTAATTTTCTTGTCTATAACTGGTGAAAATCAATCATAAAAAAGAACAATGTTATGGTTCACATTTATATGAAGCGTCTTCTATTATGTTATGATATTCAGGATTAATGGTGTAAACATTATTTTTTCCTTCTTTGTTTACTTCAATAATTCCAAATTCTTTGATATTTTTTACATGCCAGCTTGCAGTGGAAGCAGTAACTCCTAACTTATCGGCAAGAGAATTGTTGTTAAGAGAATGGCACTTCGATATTTCAGAAATAATTTTGTAATTGATGTCGTTTTTGAATGTGGATATCAGTGTTTTTTCCCTTTCACTATACGTGGAGTCGTTTCTGAAGAAACTGACCTTTCCTTTGGTTTTATGGGATTCTATTAACTTTTCCTTTTCCATAATATTAATATGATATCTCAGAGTGCCTCGATTGATGTCGATCTCTCTCTCAATTTCGCTAAAAGATATGCCTGGCATAGATTTGATTGTATTAAATACATTTTCCCTACATGAATTTTTCATCATATTTGATTTGTTTATTCTTTTAATGCTTCCAAGGGCAGGAACAAATTTCACGAATTTAATTAGAAGCAGAAATTCAGGAATTGAACTCACTTGGGCTACACTTAGGAATAGCAAAAACATCCAGTAAGGTATTTCAACAACATCTATTTCCTGAACATGTTCTCCTGCTACAGATACACCTGGCTCATCATACTGACATGGTGTTACATAGTATTCAGTAGCCACTACAACAGGCGTATACAATATGAAAATAAAAAGAAGGAATAAAATTCCTGCTTTAGTGAGAGTATGTATTGAAGTTATAGTTCTCCGTACCAGCAACTGATTCCCCACGTATATTGAATTTCCACTTTCCAGATTGCACATAACCCTGACCCGGCACTATATCAAGATGAACTCTGCCATCAATATTTCCATCGGCACTTTCATAGAATTTCCCGACATATGTCCCACTGGGTGTGTATATCGCAACCGACAGTGAATCACTGGAATCACCCCAATTGAGATCTACTTCCAGCCGCTGAACCCCGGTTCCGACATTCGATGTATATGTTTTCGTCTGTCCCTGTGTTATTGTGCTGTACACTTTGACTGAAACGGACTGGTTCTCTTCAGTAGAAGGACAGACAGTATATTCTTCTTTTGCAGAGACTGCAGAGACCGACAATAAAGCCAAAACCAAAACCAACGAGATAGTTTTCCAGAACTTCACCAAATCACCGGGCTACAAATAATTTTATTAGGATATAACTTTTCTGTGCAAATCATCGAAATGAGTTAGGGTTAAACCTGTTTTGATATGTAAAGTTGGGACTGGCCATCATTTCGATGATTTGCACATAACAGATTTATACTTATAACGTATGAGAATTTACAGGGTTCAACTGTAGACTTGTGAGAAAAGAGTTAAACCCTGAACTGCCCGAAGACATAGATGATGTTGGCTTTGATTTGGTTTAAAACTTATGTTGACTTGTCTTTGGAGTAAAGAACTAATAATAGGTAAAATAATGAAGAAGAATACTATTTTATATAGTCTGGTGTTAGCTGTTCTTCTGGCCGTGAGTATGTTGCCAGCAACAGCTACCAGTTCTGAAACCACGGAACTGAACGATTGTGTTGTTAAATCATATGGGGATATAAAATATGCAAGCATATCGGAGGATTTTTCCAATCCACTTTCACTAAAAGATTTAGATACTATCAGAGAACAAGTAGTAAGTGAGTATAAAAAAGAAAAGGGAATTTCAGAGGTCCCTATAATCTATTCAGTACCTGAAGTCCCAGAAGGTGAGAAATTATAGCTTACTGCTTCAAGATTAATGATGATGGAACAACAAGTCAATATGTAGGAATTGCAGGGGACAATGAATCGGTCTCAAATATTCATGAGAGGGCCAAAGAATGGTGTAATGCCGAAGTATTATCCTTTGAAAAAAAGGAATCTATAGGCACTACAAATCAAGCAATTGATGGTTTAATCTCTTCTAAAAGTGGAACTGAATGGAGTCAACCATGCTACTTCTATGATGATTACTACAAATCACCATATGGGGGGGTAATGAATAACTATGAATTATATGTCCTCATGAATGATGGTAGTAGTACCTTAGATTGGTTTGCAATTCTCCAAGAATCAGGTTTAGAGCCTGGTTGTTGTGCTTATCCTATATCATTGTGGAAAAATGATTTGTGGTATGCTTATCAAAAGTGGAGTAGTGGGAATTTAGGAAATGAACAATTATTTAAGTTTAAGCCATCTTCGTCTATCTCAGGCGAATATTCAAATGGTTTTTCACTTTCAGGTGGGTCAGGTGGTGTGTCTGCATCACTATCTTGGACCTACTCTCAACCAGATGTATCTACTATCTGTTATAGTAGCACAAGTACTGACATAGCAAAATGGAAAATGACATGCAATAGTAATGTTGCTAAGACTTCTACGTCGGTTGTAAATCCCGGAAGTACAGCCAGTGGGAACCAACACAGTACCGGTAATTATAAAATATTAGATGTCAGTACTTCAGGCGTATTCAGAAAGGATATACTTAATTCTAAGACCTTGAGTACGACATCATCTCCGTATATTAGCTATAGTTAAATTGCTGGCAGTGCCAGCAATATTTTTTGTAATGATACAATGAACAGAAAATTATTGATATTGATTTTTTGCATTTGTATGCCAATAGTCTATATGCTCATGCCTGTTGAAGTAGAGGGTGTTGTTGAACACAAAGTGATTAATGGCTATTATGGAAATACTTGTGAAAGCATCTTCAATCGACCATATCCAGACGGACCGTGGATACTTGCAGAAAGTAGCGACGTAGAAAAATTATTTTCTCAGGAAGACAGGAATCTCTATATAAACAATTCACTAAAAGAGCTTCTGGAAAGGAAATATTCTCGCGTTGATTACTATGTTGGTATAAGGCTCATCTCTGATGACCCTGCAAATGATGCTCAGGAAGGGGACACAGTCACTTATTTTGTCAGTATGGAAGATTTCAACAAAATAAAGATTGGTGATACAATTGAATGCAAAATATCAAGGTATCGTTTTGCCAGAATTGACAAGATCACTGTTCTGTAGGCAAATCTCCTGATTTTGATGTATGGTCCATTAAGGTCAACTTGTAGTTTTTATTTACGAGTATCACACATTTATATCTTATGTGCACCTACTTGGTACAGAGTTCAATGAGCCGAATACCTTACTATCCTGGCGTTTGCATTCTTTTATGCATCGTCATATTCTTTTCAGGTTGCATAGCACAGTCATCTGATGGTTACCTCGTAGAGTCTACTAATAACAGAAGTGCCATGGACTTGCTGAGATTGATGGCTTTACTATTACAAGTATATCTGTCTTTAATGGGATGAGCGGGGAATCTGGCAGTATAGATGATAAAGCAACAATAGAGAAACTCATCATCCAGCTTGACCGTTATTCGCTTGAAATGATGGACGATCAAGTGGATATAGGTGGCTGCCGTTATTTCATGGATCTTTACAGTGGCTCAGGCAAAGTTTCCAGAATAACAATTGTCGATGAGCGCATTATTAATGTTGATGGAATTTACTATGAAGTTGATAACTCTTCTGTGGATATAGCAGCATTTGGAGAAATTATCGAATCGTCATAGGTATATTTCAGTGATTTGTTGACAGGTTTTTATCCATCTGTTTTTCAGTTGGATATATGTCCACAATTATTTTATATAATAATCAAATTTTGATTGTATTATTATCTAACCTACAAGGTTTGCTTTCTTTCAACGTTGGTAGTGATATTGGAATGAACAAAATAATGAGCCATTTAATCTTATGTCTTCTTTTGTGTGGTACGCTCTTTTTTTCAGGATGCTTAGCCGAGCAGAACGAAACTGAAAACAACACAATTGCAGTGCTAACGGATATAGATGATTATAATATCACCAGTGTGTCTGCTCGTAATGGATTAAATGGTGAACTTATCACAATCGATGATGAAGAAACTATAGATCAACTGATCGAAGTTCTTGATGCGCTCAATTTAGAAGAAATAGGGCTCGGGTCAGTTTCAAGCAGAACTTATTATTCCTTTAAGTTTTTCCACGATTCAACCGAAATCTACAATTTAAGCATAATTCAGGAAGACCTTCTGGAGATCAATGGAGTTTATTATAAGGTCAACAATACGCCGATCAATATGACTGAATTGAGAGGACTCGTAAATCCTCTGGATGTATCTGTTCAACGAAAGGGCGAAGGAAACGACAGTATCAGTTCTCTTATAAAGGTTAGTACATACGAAATGACAAAAGTGTCAATCATAAATGGACTGAGCAGGGAATCCGGTACCACAGAGAACATAACCACAATCAAAAAACTACTTTCTGATCTTGACAGCTACCAGATGGAAGAACCGGAAGAACCTTTTTCCAATGGATACAGGTATTTTCTTTATTTCTACAACTATTCCGGCGGTGTTTCACGAGTCTACATTGTGGACAATAAGTCAATAGAGATAGATAATGTTCCCTATGAAGTCGTTAATTCTTCTCTTAATATGACAGAGTTCGAAGAGTTCATTAACTCAAAATCAGCTTCCGACAATGAAGGTTTGAACGCGGAAGTTTCAGGGATAACTGAATCTCTAACTATTGAAGAATTAGACTCCCGTTCATCCCTTATTATTGCAGGAACCGTCACAGGTGCTTACCCGTCAAGATGGAATACTCCTGACGGACAAAGACCGGATAAACCTGATAGTGAACTGAACATCGGAACTGAAGACATGATCTATACTGATGTTGGAATTCATGTTAACAAATATCTTAAAAGTTCCTATGACACTCAGGAATGGGTAATAAGAGTTGAGGGGGGTACTGTGGGTGAAGATTCCATATGGGTTGAAGATGCTCCTTCATTTGAGTATGGTGAAAATGTCTTACTTTTCCTGAATGGGAATATTGTCACAGGTGGATATCAGGGTAAATTCACAATGATAAACGATACAGCAGCAGTAAGGGGTGATGGAGTGTCTGTGGTTATTACTGAGCACTACGATCGCTGGACAATAGCAGAAATTTAATTTTTCGTTCTCTATTTTCAAAACCACTTTGCTCAACTCCCTATAACTTCAAACATCTTTGAAGTTTAAGCAAAGTATATACAGTTCCACTACTAAACTCTATACTAAGAAACAAATACTCTTAGTCTGGAGTGGTTAAAAGTGAAATTAATAGGGAAAAAAGCAGGTTCTTTCATAGTAATAGTATCGTTGTTTGCAGTTTTAATTTCAGGATGTATCGGGAATGATAATAAACTATCATCCAACATAGCCGGTCCGTGCAGCGGCCAGGTGTCCTCTTCAGGGGATGAGTTCCTGATACTTGCACCGAAGATGCTTTTCGCAGGTGGGGAAAGTTCAGTGACAATGGCGGCTTTCTCTGACAACCAGCCGGTGACCCGGTGTGTGGAATATACACTAACTGATGAGGGCAATAATGAAATTACACTTGTCCGGGCATCAACCTCTGATTTAGGGAATGTTGTGGCTTCCTTTGAAGTTCCTGATGTTGAAGAGGGTAGCTATGTGCTGACCGCGAAGCCTTCGGGTTTTGACACAGAATTCAAGGCAACTGTGGAAGTGGTAAGGAGCAATCCACTGTTCATTGAGACCGACAAGCCGATCTACAAACCGGGGCAGACGATACATGGAAGAATTCTCTCTCTGAACAACAATCTTGTACCTGTTCAGGAGAACATTACCATTGAGATCACAGATGCCAAAGGCATCAAGGTCTTCAAGGAAGAACTAAACTCCAACGAATACGGTGTTGCTTCCTTTGACCTGCCACTTGCATCCGAACTGAATCTGGGCACATGGAAGATAATCGCAACAGCAGGTGATTCTTCCTCCAATGTTGATATCCAGGTGGACAAATATGTGCTCCCGAAGTTCGACGTTTCACTGGAAACACCACAGGAATGGTTCCTTGTCTCTGATGAGATAACAGGTACGGTTTCAGTCAACTACTTCTTTGGCAAGGAGGTTGAAGGAGATGTGCTTGTGGAAGCCTCGCGCTATGTGGGTGAATGGGAGCAATACGCAACCTTCTCCGGGACGCTGGAGGACGGTTCAATTGAGTTTGAACTCCCTGCCGTAGAATATGCAGCAGGAACATATGGGGCAGGCGGTCAGGCAAGTCTCATGCTTGACGTGACTGTCACAGACACCGGCAACCACAGTGAGACCACTAACAAATTGCTCACAATTTCCGAGTCTCCTCTTGTAATCCAGCTTATTCCAGAGTCCAATACGATTAAACCGGGAATGCCATTGCAGGTGCTTCTGGTAACAAAGGACCCCGGAGGCAATCCTGTGGATGCTGAAGTGACCGTGGAAACTCGCATAAGGAATGAGTCCTACGAGATTACTGAGGACAAGGAAACGGTAACTACCACGGATGGTATTGCAATGCTTGAATACGAGATGCCAGAAGACAGTAACCACCTTTTCATCGATGCCAGTGGAAATGATGCATGGACCAGTGTGTCCCTGAATGCAGCCTACTCGCCCAGTGCCAGTTTCATACATATCTCCCAGACAAGCGAGGGAGTGCCGCAAGTAGGGGACACGATCTCCTTCCGTGTCTACTCCACAAATCCGGGAACTGTGTTCTATGATGTGTTCGCAAATGGCAGGACCGTATATTCAGCTACCAGTGATGAAAGTGACATAAGCATACCTGTGACGCCACAGATGAGCCCGCAGGCAAAAGTAGTGGCATACATGATAAACCCTAACAGCGAGGTGTCTGCGGATGTGCTTCCATTTGATGTGGAATTCTCAACACAGGTTGATCTTTCCAGTTCCTTTGACAGTGATTCAGTGGAGCCCGGGGACAATGTTACAGTTGATTTTGATGCAGGAAGCAGGTCCATGATAGGTTTTTCCATAGTAGATGAGTCCGTTTATGCACTAAGTGAGGGCAGACTCAATCTCATGCAGGTCTTCAGTGAGCTGGAAAAGCGCTTCATGGAGCCAATGGCAGAGTCACATCCTTCATGGTACGTGGAAGGTGCCTATGATGTGCTGCAAAATGCCGGTATGGTAGTGATGGCTTCACCTGCTATTGAAGTTCCACAATCACCGAATAAGGCGGAATTTGAAGTGAATAATTTTGCAGGTTTTTTCGCAGATGTGGATGGTATGGACTTTGTAGTGGAGGAGGAAATGGTTGCAGAGATGCCTGCCATGGATGAAGCGATACCTACAGAGGAAACCACAGCCTCCAGTGGTGACGAAGGCGGGGAGCTTGCAGAGGTACAGCGTGTACGCCAGTTCTTCCCTGAGACATGGATCTGGATGCCTGAACTACTCACTGATGATGCAGGTCTTGCAAGTCTTGACCTGACAGCACCGGACAGCATAACCACATGGAGGTTACATGCTGTTTCTTCCGGACCGGAGGGTATTGGCATCTCAGAATCCCGTCTGACAGTTTTCCAGGATTTCTTCGTTGATCCGGACCTGCCATATTCCGTTACAAGGGGGGAGACATTCCCTGTTCAGGTGCAGGTATACAATTATCTTGATACAGAGCAGGACGTTAAACTCACACTATCGGGTGCTGACTGGTTCGATATCATTGGTGATGATGTGCAGACCGTAACTGTGGATGGTAATGGTGTGGGATATACCAGTTTCACGATAAGTCCAACCGAGGTTGGAAAGCAGGTTATCGAGATCATGGGACAGACTACAAAAAGAGCTGATGCAGTCAGGAAGGATATGATCGTTGAGGCAGAAGGTGCAACCCGTGAGATTGTAGATAACGGGGTGCTCAGCAACGGTTCTGTGGAACTGGACACAACCTTGCCGGAGGGCATAGTTCCTGATTCTGAAAAAGTGCTTGTGAGCTTTACTCCAAGCATTGTTGCACAGAGCATAAGCGGGGTGGATGACCTGCTGGGTATGCCTTACGGATGCGGTGAGCAGAACATGATGCTTTTCTCCACTGACGTGGAAGTATTGCGCTACCTGAAGGCAACCGGACAGGATAACCCGGAGGTGAGGGCAAAGGCTGAGATGTTTATCATTACGGGCTACCAACGCCAATTGACTTACCGCCATAATGATGGCTCCTTCTCGGCCTTCGGTGAGAGCGATGCCCAGGGAAGTCTCTGGCTGACCTCTTTCGTACTATCCCAGTTCAGTGGTGCAAGGGATGTGACAACCATCGATGAGAATATTCTCTCAGAGGCGGCAGACTGGATAGAGTCCCATCAGCAGGAAGATGGTTCATGGGAACAGGTCGGTTTTGTGATACACCAGGACATGATGGGTGGTGTAAGCGGAACCTATGCCATGACGGCATATGTGACCCTTGCACTGCATGAATATGGTTCTGCAAGCCCTGTTGTCATTGCAAATGCACAGAAGTACCTTGAGGACAACCTTGCCAGCCAGGATGACCCCTATGCTCTGGCAATCGGAACTCTGGTCCTTCAGAAACTCAACAGCCCATTTGCTGATGAGGCTCTGAATGACCTGCTGGCAATTGCAAAACAGGATGATGCCGGCACTTACTGGGGCTATGGCGGCGGAAATGTTGAATTGCCATACGATTACGGTGGTTATGGGTTCATCGTTCCCTCAAGCAAGAACGTGGAAACAACAGCATATGCGACCCTTGCCCTGATCGAGGCAAAGAACCCCACTGCCATCTCTTCACTGAAATGGATCTCAGCACAGCGTAATGCCAACGGAGGATTTTCCAGTACACAGGATACTGTCATGGCTTTCAGGGCACTGATGAGTGCAGCAGCATCAGCAGGAAGGGATATTGATGCTACGGTACATGTGATTGCAGACGACACTGAGATAAGATCAGTGAAAGTGAACCAGCAGAATTTCGATGTGGTGCAGATAATTGAGATCCCTGCCGGAACATCGAATGTGAAGCTAAAAATGGATGGCACAGGAGACCTGAACTATCAGCTCCTCAGGCGTTTCAATGTGATACTGCCTGAAGTCACCGAGCAGAATGAGATCGAGCTTGACGTGGAATATGATTCTACTGATGTAGCCGTGAACGACATTGTAACCGTGAATGCCCATGTGAAGTACAACGGCATCCGTGGCATTGATGGCAGCACAACTTCCAGTGGCATGATGATAGTGGACCTTGCGGTTCCGACAGGTTTCAGTCCGGTATCTTCAAGTCTTGAAGCTCTCAAGGATGAATCCCTGATAACCCGCTACGAAATAGCTGGCAGAAAAGTTATTCTCTATATCGATGACATGCAGCCGGGTGAGGAACTGAATCTCAGTATGCAGGTTAAGGCGCTGTTCCCGGTGAAGGCTATTGTTTCAGAGAGCAAGGCTTACTCATACTATAACCCGGAGGTTGTGGCTGAGGTGAAGGGAATGAATGTGACTGTGGTTTGAAGAGGGATTTATCCCTCATCTCTTTTTCATTAACGTTTATATCCTATTAGCATGAAATCAAGAAAGCATATAATTTATCAGTGAAAGATATTTCTCACAAAAGAATACTAAACCAGGGGGACTTTCAAATTGAATAAATATCTCAAAATGTTCCTTTACGGGCTATTGGTATGGATGGTGCCTTTTATCGTATCCTTTGCCTTTGTGGACAGACAGGGAAATTTCACAATCGATGAAACATTCTTTAAGTCCATTATGATTGTTACAGGTGCTCTTGTAGGTGTGTTTCTTGCTGTAAGGTATTTCAGGGATGTTGAAACGGATTATGTCCGGGAGGGTGTTATTCTTGGAATTGTCTGGTTGGCAGTGAATCTTTTGCTTGACCTTTCAATGGTTTTTGGAGGATTCTTCCAGATGACAGTTAGACAGTACTTCACAGATATCGGGATGCGATATCTGAGTATGCCTATCTATACTATAGGAATGGGGTATGCTCTGGTACAAAAAAAGAATTAAGTGGATGTTTGCCAGAACGTGGAACAATCCACAATGGCATATCTGGCCAACTACAATGAGAACAATTGCATGAACTCTTCCGGTGTCATGCCCGATTGCCGTATTATTGATCTTAGTGTACCAATCGGGATTTCATCATAGTTTGGACATGGTGATGAATGTTTTCTCCGGAGTTTTCTTTTTCATTTTAATATGGCTCTCCTTCTGTGACACTATTTGAAAACCAACAGCTTCAAGGATTTTAATAACCTCATGCACTGACAGAATGGGAATTGTTGTCACAAGAGACCTCAAAGGTGGTAGTAAGGATTGAATTAACTTCTGCTGTAGTAGCATCCTCATCTTCCAGATAAAGCTCCACAGCTTCCTTAAGGTTAGCAACAGCTTCTTCTACATTCTTACCATGGCTTGCAATGTCCAGCTCAGGGCACCATGATACATACCAGTCACCCTCTTTATGAATGACTGCAGAGAACTTGTATGATTGTTGCATATGCTGAAGTATGCGATGGCTTTATTTAAGCATTTTTGCGGGAAGTTCTAATCATTCGAAATTTTACACCAGATTTATCTGCTATTGGAATAATGTGTTTTCCATGACCATCCAGTACCAGAACATAGTCCCATGGGGTCGTTCGTTTCAGGAATATGTTGATATGTTCGATCTTACAGATAAAGACATGAACAGGTCTATTATTGGATGTGGGGATGGTCCTGCAAGTTTTAACTTTGAGATGACAAGGCAGGGGAAGTCGGTTATTTCCGTGGATCCTGTCTATAATTTTTACAGGGAAACTATCCAGCAAAGAATCAATGAAACCTATAGTGAAGTGCTTGAGCAGACCCGTGCGAATCAGGATAAATTTTTATGGGGGAATATTTCTTCGGTGGAGGAACTGGGGAATATCCGCATGGCTTCCATGAAACTATTTCTGGAGGATTTTGAGGAAGGCAAAAAACAGGGTCGTTACGTTGCAGGCGAACTGCCGGAATTGCCGTTCAGCGACAATGCATTTGATCTGGCACTGGTATCGCATCTACTGTTCTTGTACTCGGAGCAGCTATCATTTGATTTTCACATTCGTGCGATCGATGAACTACTGAGGATTGCGGGTGAAGTGAGGATATTCCCGTTGCTGGACCTCAATTCAAGGAAGTCGATACATCTTGATGAGGTAATTGGTTCTCTGTTGTCCCGTGGGTTTGTTGTTCATGAGAAGAAAGTGAACTATGAGTTCCAGAAGGGCGGGAATACGATGCTTGTGATCGCACATCCTTGATAGAAGATTAATTTTCGTCAATAATTTGGAATCGTCATTAACATTTTCTTCAAATAGAGCAACAAAAGGGAGATTGATGCATAGAAGGCTCCGATAGCAAGAATCACATGATCAGTTTGGTTCTGGAAGAGCAATATCAATCCATTGAAATATGCAATTCCCAGAAGAAGACCTGATATTATTCTAAATAAGTTGTTGCTTCTATGAATTCCAAAAGCTGTGACGGACCAGTCTACAAGTGCTGCCATTGGAAGAAGCGCAATCGTTGCATATGGCAGGTGTTTCTCTGAAATGGAACTATAATACAGAAAATTCGATATAATAGCGGTATATATTCCAAGACATCTGGAACATATGTAATGCTTTTTTCCGCTAAATTTTAGTTCCAGGCATTTATAATACTCCTGGTATTCGTGATGCGATAGCAGGTACTTTGACGTTTCATTCAATCCCGAAAGGATCTCATGTTTTAGTGAAGCGATATAGTTCATTATGGATCACTGGCTTTGTGTCATTCTAATCTCAATTGTACTTTCTGTCAAACTCTTCATTTGACATCGTCAGGTAGATTATCCCTTCTATCAAACCCAAAAGAGAAGGGATGTAAGTCCAGAAAAAGCACAGGTACAGGAGTCCGGCGCCAGAATTATTCAAATAGAACTTATGTGCTCCCAGTCCGCCAAGGAATATAGCAAGCAAAGCGGCTGCAGTTTTATCTTTCCGCCCCCTTCCTGAATAGGTATGGGGCTGTCTGACACCACAACGCGGACAGATCTCAGCTTCCTTTAAGATCACAGCTCCGCATTTCGTACAAAATTTCTTATTATCGTCAATAGTACTCAGGTATGATTCCACTAGATCACCTCTTTGATCCAAACATTCCACTCGATCGGACAAAGAATAAATTTTATTCCCAATTCTATAAAACTGGTGTCTGATTAATATAGGTTGTTATTTCCCTTCCCAATGCAAACACAAAAATACTAACAGCCAGATAATTTGCAGCACCAATTCTTTGTGAGTCAATATGGAAAAAATGACCCCTGCCATGCAGCAGTACTACTCGGCTAAGGAAGAGCATAAGGATGCCCTCATATTCTTCAGGATGGGGGATTTTTACGAATCCTTCGGAGAGGATGCTAAAACAATTGCAAAGGAACTTGAGATTACCCTGACAACCCGCGGGAAAGGAAGGGACGGGGAGAAGATGCCGCTTGCAGGCATCCCTTATCATGCTATTGATAATTATCTTCCCCGGCTTATCAAAAAAGGGTACAAGGTTGCTATATGTGAACAGCTTGAGGACCCGAAGAAAGCAAAAGGCGTTGTGAAAAGAGGGGTTGTACGTGTGGTCACACCGGGGACTGCTATGGATTCTTCCATGTTCTCCGATTCCTCGAACAACTATCTTATGGCTGTGTATGGTGAAAAAGATGAATACGGTATTTCGTTCCTTGATATTTCTACCGGGGAATTCCTGACCACGCAGCTTACAGACAATGCTCCGTACGACAGGATTGCCAGTGAGGCTGCACGCATGGGGCCATCGGAATGTATCATGTCGCGCTCCATGCTTAAAGATCCACATCTCACAGAACGTATTAAAGAACAGAGGATCATCGTTCATGAGTTCGATGAGGATGCTTTTGATTTCAAGAGGGCTGAAAAAGTTCTCACTGAGCACTTTAAAGTCTCAACTCTCGAAGGTATGGGTTGCAGTGAATTACCTTGTGCGGTATCATCTGCAGGAGCAGCATTGCGGTATGCAATGGATACACAGATGAGGGAACTGTCGCAGGTGCAGTCCCTGAAGACTTATTTTGATTCCGAGTTCATGGTACTGGATGCCATCACCCTGAGGAACCTCGAGATAGTCAGGAATGTAAGGGGAGAGGGAAATAATTCTTCTCTTCTCGGAGTGCTCGATGAGACAAAGACTCCTATGGGAAAGAGACTGCTCCAGAAATGGCTCCTGAAACCTCTTATCTCGGTTGATGCTATCAATGACCGCCTGGATGCGGTTGCCTGGTTCCAGGACAATACATTCGTTAGATTTGACATCCGCGCCCACCTTTCCTATGTAAAGGACATGGAACGGCTTGTAGGAAGGGTAATGTATGGCAATTCCAATGCAAGGGACCTTGTAGCATTAAAAAGGTCACTTGAATCTGTTCCTCTTCTAATTGGATCTCTTCAGGAATGCAAAGGTGTTGACCTGCTGGAGAATATCGTATCACAATTATCTTCTTTCGGGAAACTGGATGAGCTTGCAAAACTCATAGATAGGGCCATTGTGGAAGAGCCACCACTGAGTGTCAGGGATGGCGGGATGATAAGGCCAGGGTACAATGAACAGCTTGATGAGCTGGCAGACCTCTCCAAGAACGGTAAGCAGTGGGTTGCAAAGTTCCAGCAGAAGGAGCGTGACAGGACAGGCATCAAGTCCATGAAGGTCGGTTACAACAGGGTATTCGGTTATTATCTTGAGGTCACAAAGGCCAATGTATCACAGGTTCCTGATGATTATATCAGGAAGCAGACCATGACCAATGCTGAGAGGTTCTACACTCCTGAACTCAAGGAACGTGAAAGTGCCATTCTTTCTGCTGATGAGAAGATGACAGCCCTTGAGTATGAACTGCTCTGTGAGATCAATTCCACAGTCGCATCACACTCAAAGGAGTTACAGGAAACTGCCGGTTTCATTGGCATGCTGGATGTAATGGCAAATCTTGGTGAAGTGGCCGCCAACAACAATTACGTAAGACCTGCAATAACACCTGACTGTCGTCTACTTATCCGGGATGGCAGGCATCCGGTCGTAGAAAGCACAGTTCCGGGTGGTTTTGTTCCAAATGATACGGAAATGGATTGCAGTGAGAACCAGTTCCAGCTTATAACCGGTCCGAACATGGCCGGTAAATCCACATACATGAGGCAGATTGCCATGATAGTCATTATGGCGCAGGCAGGGTCTTTCGTACCTTCTTCCCACGCTTCCATCGGTATTGTGGACAGGGTTTTTACAAGGGTTGGAGCCTTTGATGACCTTGCAAGCGGGCAGAGTACTTTCATGGTTGAAATGGTGGAGCTTGCAAACATCCTGAACAATGCAACTCCTAAAAGTCTGGTGCTGCTGGATGAGATCGGCAGGGGTACCAGTACTTATGACGGTTACAGTATCGCAAAGGCTGTAGTGGAATACATTCATAACAAAGGGCGAGTGGGTGTCAGGTCACTTTTCGCCACACACTACCACCAGCTCACAGATATTGCAGGCAACCTAAAACGTGTAAGGAATTACCATATCGCTGTAAAGGAAGATGGTGATGACCTCGTGTTCCTGCGTAAGATCGTGCCGGGCGCAACTGACCGGAGTTATGGTATCCATGTTGCAAGAATAGCCGGTGTTCCGCATGCAGTCACCACGCGGGCCAAGGAGATCCTCGAGGATATCGAGAATGAGTGTGTTATCAGTGAAGACGACCGTAAGGGAAGGAAGAAGCAGCGCAGCAGTGCCAAATATACCCAGCTGATACTGTTCGATCAGTCAGCTTCTGGTGATGATGGCAGGCTACATCCTGTTGTTGAGGAACTTAAGAAAATGGACGTTAACTCTATGACGCCGATTGAAGCTCTGAACCGGCTCAGCCAGCTCAAAAGCAGGCTTCAGAAAGATAAATAACTAATAAAATAAAGAACTAATTCCAATTTGGAGGTCTTCATGTGCTTATTCGCCTCATTCCAGGGGTTGGTTTGCACCAATGCCTTTTTTCTGTAAGATCATCCATGCGATCAACACAAGAACACCGCAGCTTAAAGTGATGGTACCCAATATTTGCATTCTGTCCATCCAGTCCTGGGACACTAGCCACATGCCCACAGCTCCAAGGGTGAAATATGTGAATATCAATAGGGAAGAAGCAGAGCCAGCATCTTTGTGGACTTGCTCAAGCACGAGATGGTTGCTTGGAGGCCTGCTGATGCCAATGGAATATGTGACCAGTGCCATGGGAATAGCAAAGCTCCAGGGTCCATGCTGACCGATTATTAAAATAAGTGCAGCTCCTACTGCTATTCCTGCAAAACCGGCAGTTATCAGGTGTTTGGGTTTTATTCTATCTGTCAGTTTCAGGCATGACATTGATCCCGCCATCAGGGCCAAGGCGTTAAAGGCAAAGAAATAGCTGAAATTCTGCTCGCTCAGACCAAATCCGTTAATGTATAATGATGAAGAGCCTGCAATGAAACTGTATAATGGTAAAAGGCTCACGGACATCAGCAGGACCATGATTACATAATTTTTGTTAAGTAACAGACTGCCATAAGAATGCATGACCTTTGACAAAGGTGTTTCTGACATTTCTTTCAACGTTTCTGGCGTTCTCAGGACACCCAGGAGGCCGATGAGACCCATTACTCCTTGGGCAACGAATATCCAATGCCAGGAAAGATATGCTAACATCCATCCTCCTACAATAGGTGCAAACATAGGGGCCAGTGCCATGATTATGGCTATATAGGCAAGTATCCTCTGTCTTTCATTTCCTGAAAAGATGTCTTTTGTCATGGCCATGGACAATGATGAACCAGCGGCAGCTCCCGCAGCCTGCAGTATGCGAAATGCTATTAATGTGGTTGCATTGTTCGCCGTAGCACACAGCATACTGGCAAATATGTACAGTGAAATTCCGATGATCAATGGTTTCCGGCGGCCGTATCTATCCGATATCGGACCGTAGAAAAGCAGGAAGAATCCATAGGTGACAAAAAAACAAATGAGGATCAAATTGACCACTGCAAGTGGTTCATTCCACATCATGGCAAGGGATGGGATTGCAGGCAGTATCATGTCTGTGGAAAATGCCGGAAAGGCTGTTAAAAGAGCTAGCAAAGGCACTATGTTTTTTAGTTTACCGGGATTGTCCATGTAAGACCTTCAAATTTTATGTGCTTCCAAAAGCATGAATTGATATAAGAGTGTTGGCACTTCATTTTACAATATTCACTTATCAATTGTCAATTCGCTAATGCAAACAAAAAAATACTAACAACCAGATAGTTTTGCCGTAAAAGATCCTATACAGGTAATGTACGTGGACAGGAAGTGGCAGATGACAGATAAAGCATGTGATATTAAAGGTTCCAGAATAAAATTACTGGACGAGTCCACCATCAATAAAATAGCAGCGGGAGAAGTGATTGAGCGCCCAGCTTCTGTGGTGAAGGAGCTCATTGAGAACTCTGTTGATGCTCATGCAACTGATGTTCGAGTGGAAATAGGGGGGTATGGCACGAAAAGCATTTTGGTTGTGGACAATGGTGCCGGAATGAGCCATATGGATGCGTCCCTTGCCTTTAAGAAACACGCCACCAGCAAAATAAACACTATCGAGGACCTCAATCATATTATAACTATGGGGTTTAGGGGAGAGGCACTGGCTTCCATTGCTTCGGTTGCAAGGGTGGAACTTGTCACCCGACAGGAAGGTGAAATAGAGGGAACGAAGGTTGTTGTTGACACCAGCGGTATCAGAAGTATCACTTCAGCAGGCACTGCCGTAGGAACAAGCATACTTGTCAACGATTTGTTCTACAGCACACCTGCCCGCAAGAAGTATCTTAAGAGTGCAAGGACAGAACTTGCTCATATTGTTGATGTAGTTTCCAGAAACTCACTTTCACATCCTGATGTTTCATTCACGCTTGTGGTAGATGGTAAGGTATCACTAAGATCACCTTCCTCGGTTAAGATGCTGGATAGCATTGTTCATCTTTATGGTACCGATGTTGCACGTTCCCTTGTTCCGGTGGAATATGAATCTGATTTGATCACTATTACAGGTTATATCTCAAAACCGGAACTCACAAGGAGCGGAAAAGACCTGCAGGTCTTCTTTATCAATGGGAGGTCTATCTTCTCAAACCAGATAAGCAATGCTGTAAGGCTTGGGTACTATACTTTGCTTCCAAAAGGTCGCTATCCGGCAGCCTTCCTGAATTTCATGATCGATCCGGTGAATGTGGATGTAAATGTTCATCCGGCAAAGAGGGAAGTCAGGCTGAGCCATGAAAAAGAAATAGAGGTCATGCTCATCTCTGCCGTAGAGGAAGCACTTGGAAAAGAATCACTGATCCCTGAAGTGCAGGTTAAGAAAAAGGATATGCCTTTACATTCATTTTTACAGGAGCCTGAAATAAAAGAAAGCCGGGAAAATGGTAAAACGCTGGATGAGTCAGAAGTGCCGGAAGTTGTAGATAAGCCGCAAATTCCAGATGCATATCAGGAAACTCCATCACAAAGCGGTGTCCTCAAAGAGAATAAGGAACCTTATCACTATCCTGCAAAGGATACCCAGAGGCGTTTGAAGAAAAGTGAGAGGCTGCAAATGAGCGTTACGCAGGAAGAGGTGCCAGAGCTTAGTACTTCTTTCAAGCCATCCGATGTGAAAGTATACGGGCAGTATGCCGATCTTTATATACTGAGCGAGATGGATGGCATGCTGATACTCATAGACCAGCATGCTGCCCATGAACGTATAATGTATGAGCAGGTACTCAGGATGCAGGACATGGCCTGGCAGGAGCTTATCACTCCAGTGACGCTTGACCTGAACCAGAAGGAAAAAACTATAATTGATGATTTTATTCCCCAGCTTGAGAAAATGGGTTTCTCTATTTCAGAGTTTGGTCCAAAGAGCTATGTAGTGACCACAGTTCCCAGTATTTTCGGAAAACTTGAGGATACTGATGTAATACATGATATCATCTCTGACCTCTTGTCCACGGGGCGGGTGAAGGAGGATACTGAAAGATATGACCTCCTTTGCAGTACTATGGCATGCAGGGCAGCTATCAAGGCAGGTGCAGTCTGCAATACGGGGCAGATGGAGGCTCTCCTCCGTCAGTTGATGCGCTGCAGCAATCCGTATACATGTCCACATGGGCGCCCTACCATGATATCCTTTACTAAGGACGAACTGGCTAAGATGTTCAAAAGGACCGGGTAGAGTCGGTAGATTTTAAAAGTATTAATTACAATTGACCTGAGATGATCGACCCGGTAAATAAATCCAAGATTCCAGACGAGTGGCTGGATCGCTCAAAAATGCCACGTGCAGAGCTGGAAGCAGGTATAAAGAGCGGAATGCTTGTTGTTTTAAGCGACGGTTCTGTACTGAAGAGGGGTTATACTACCGGGACTACTGCAGCAATGGCTGCAAAGGCAGCAGTTCTCTCCCTTGCAGGAGATGTGACCCATGTTTCAGTACCAACACCGGTTGGCCTTCGGGCAGAACTGGATGTCACTGGTAGTAAGGGGCATGCTGTTGCGGTAAAGATGTATAATGACCATGAATCTGATATTACCCGGGGTCTTGAATTTGCCGCCGACGCCAGGGAGGCAGATGGCATCACGGTTTATGCAGGTGAGGGTATAGGGATTGTCACCCGCAGTGGTCTTGAATCCAAAAAAGGGCATCCTGCTATCAATCCACGTCCCATGGAACAGATACAGGCGTCAATTGCCGAGGCTGTTGAGGAACTTGGTCTGAAAGGCGCAGAGGTGACGATCTATCTTCCACGTGGCAAAGAGATTGCAAAGCAGACTCTTAATAGCCGTATAGGTGTAATAGATGGCATATCTATCCTTGGAACAACCGGTTTTGTAGAACCCTGGAACGACCATCTCGGCGAAATGAAAGGAGATCTCATCAGGTGTTCCGACAAGGTTGTACTCACTACCGGACGGATTGGCATAAGATATTCAACGATGCTTTTCCCCGATCACACTGTTATACTTGCCGGAAGTCGTATTTCAGAAGCTGTAAATGCTGCTCACGGCGATGTTGTTATTTGCGGACTGCCGGGTCTTGTGTTAAAATGGGGTAATCCCGACATGCTGAAGGACAGTGGTTTTGCCACAGTAGTCGAGATGCTTGAGCTTGATCCGCAGAACGAGCGCATGAAGCAGGCCTTTGACATGGCTGTGGAAAAAGGCAATGGTGCTCGTATTGTTGTTGTTGACAGGGATGGGACTGTGTTGATGGACAGCGGGGAATCAATATGATCATAGTGGGTGTCGGTGTCGGGCCTAATATGCTGACTCAGGAAGCCATAGATGTCATTAGCAATGCTCCGGTCATATATGGTTCCAGTCGCTCCATCGAACTTGCAGAAGAGTTCATCAGATGTGAGGCTCATCTGATCAGGGATTACAAGAACCTTCATCTTTTACCTGCTGACGCTGTTATATTATCTACCGGGGACCCAATGTTCTCAGGCCTTGGTAAATTCGCCACGGAAAACGACAGGGTTGTTACAGGGGTATCCTCTATACAGGCTGCATGTGCCCGTTTTCATGTTGAGATGTCAAACATGGCTCTCATTACTGCCCATGGCAGGGATCCTGCTCCTGCAAAAGAAGCTCTTATCAGGGAAGTTGGTCTGGGTAAGAACATTTTTCTGCTGCCAGCTGATAGTTTTGGTTCAAAGGAAGTGGCTGCAGTTCTTCAGGAAATGGATTTTGATGCAAGGATATGTATCTATGAGGACATAGGATATCCTCATGAGCGTGCTGTATGTGGTACTGTAGCCCAACCGCCGGAGAATCATTCTGATATGTACTGTATTATAGTTGTACGTTAGATTGTTTTCAGGCAAATCTTATTGTTGCATTTGCACAATCTATTCTGTTTTGTATTTTTGTCCTTCTTCTTATTCATTCATATGTATATGTACTATATCCAGATACGTACGTTTTGTTATCTACACAGGTAGTTCCATGTTATTTATATACTTGTTATCTTTGATAGAAACAAACTTAATCGTTTTCAAGAATCGTTATGTTTATCTACCATAACATATTACATCCCATATTCAAATCAAATTTAGTTGATTATGTCTGGTGATCAAAAATGGAAGGTGACAATTAATGCACATATTCGAAGGCTTTCTACCATCTCCCTGGTGGCAGGCGTGGTTTGTATTCTCTATCCCTGTGATATTGTATGGTATGTATAAAATGAATAAACTGGTAAGTGAAAGGCGAGAGGTTGTACCTTTACTGGCGGTTGCAGGTGCATTTATATTCGTTCTTTCCTCTCTTAAATTGCCATCAGTTACCGGAAGTTCATCTCATCCGACCGGTACCGGAATGGCAGCCATTCTTTTCGGCCCGGCAATTACAGCAGTTCTCGGTGTGATTGTTCTTTTATATCAGGCAATTTTCCTGGCACATGGGGGTATAACAACGCTTGGCGCAAATGCTGCATCCATGGCAATAATAGGTCCTTTGGTTGCCTTCATGTTCTATAAGGCAGCATCTAAGGCAGGAATGAACTTCTACCTGAATGTTTTCCTTGCAACCGCAATTGCAGATTGGGTGACTTATGTAGTAACTTCTGTCCAACTGGCATTAGCGTTCCCCACGCCAGAAGGAGGCGTTTTGGGTTCGTTCATGATATTTGCGGGGATATTTGCAACAACCCAGGTACCACTTGCAATACTGGAAGGTGCCCTTACAGCACTTATTATGAAATATGTGGTCCAGATCAAGAGCGATGTGTTGGTTGATCTTAATGTTCTTACTACTGCGACGGTTACAAAACTCAAGGAGGCTATGCAATGAAACTGGAGTATATTGTGGGTATTATTGTATTGCTCTTTGCCGCCCAGTTCTTCTATGGAGTGGCCGCAAATCCTGGCTCCGAGTTCGGTGGTGCTGACGGAGCAGCAGGGGATGTTGTTGCTGAAATCAATCCGGAATACGAACCTATGGAACCTTGGTTTGCTGATTACATGTTTGAGCCGCCTGGAGGGGAAACTGAAAGTCTTCTCTTTGCACTTCAGGCAGCTTTTGGTTCAATTGTGATTGGATACACCATTGGTTATTATAAGGGAAAAAGCAAGAGTAACTAAAAGAATGTGTGTGTCCCACCAAGGCCCACACATAACTCTTTTTATAGTATGTCTATTACTTTTCTCAAATCAATTAATTTTTCGTAACTATTCAGCCTAGCTCCCTTCCACCAAGCTGATTTCTCTCTCTACGATCAATTCTGCAATATTGGAATAAGTGAACCCTCATAGAATATTGCATTAATCGAGTCTATAACAGACATGGAATTCTTGCTAACAGTAGAAACGTATCCTCTTATCCGGCAGAAATTTCTCGCACCTTGTTCACTACGGAAGGTACCGGATATCTTCTGTTGTACTTTCGTCATTC
>NZ_MBKP01000068.1 GCF_002243045.1 Methanolobus psychrotolerans | reverse complement strand
ACTTCGTAGACAAGTGGATCATGGTCCGCATCGTGGTATTCAACATAATCGTCATAGCCGTCACCGTCTGTATCTTTTAATAGAGGATCGGTTCCAATTCCAAACTCTTCTCCATCACTCAGTTTGTCACCATCGGTGTCTGGGTTCAGAGGCTCGGTGCCATATTCATTTTCAGTAAGGTCGTCAATGCCGTCACCGTCACTATCGACTTCTGTCGGATCGCTTATCACGTGTAAGAAAATCTTGCCATCATTATCGATCACAACCCCGGCTTCTTCCCCATCTGTCAGTCCGTCACCGTCTGTATCGGGATTCTCAGGATCTGTATAGTACCAGTTGCCAAGACCATCCCTGAAACCGGATGTTTCGGTGATGTCAGGGAGTCCGTCTTCATCAGTATCTACAAAACTTTCGGAAATGACCCTGAAAACATCAGGAAGGTCGTCGGCTGATGAGACAGGGAAGTACTGGCCGCCTGTGGCTGTTGCGATATTTGTGAGCAGACCACTGTTGACTCCGCTGCCAAGGCCGATAGTATAGACCGTGATATTGTTGTCGATGGCCTGCTGGGTGTAGTAGCAGTTGCAAGAATCTTGAAATTCGAACTAAAAAAGAAACTTCAGACTCAACTTCAGTTGAAGTCGAGTCCGTTAGTTAAGTATGTGATGTTACAACTGCCAGTCGTAAACTCGGAATAAGTCTGTTCTGGATGCGAAGACTTTGACAAAGTCTCCAGTTTGAAAAGACTTATATTCTTCTTGACCAGGACTTACCATTATTTTGCCAACCCCGATGTCTACAAATAGTTCATGTCGCTCATCATTTACTTCTTCGATTTTACCAAAGAAAATATGGCCAAAGCTAGGGTCATTGTACTCACCTTTTGTGAGTGCAGCAGCTTGAACACAGTATTCTGGTTTAGATAATTTCTCAACAGTTGCAAAAATCACATATATGGTAATATCTTTTATTTTGCCTAGCATGTCATGGCTAACTGACATATCGGGATCAAACAAGCCTATTCTTTTACCATTTGACAGTTCAATAATTACATCTTGATCATAGATTTTCCCTTCGTAACCCGATCCCTCCTCTATTCTAATGATCTTCGCTTTTACAGTAGGGTATTCCATTCAAAATCTCCTTAATATTTCATCAATTACAGTGCAATTGGAACTTTAGTTCTTAGATACGGGAAAGCACTTACAATAAACCCATTATTTCCAACAACAATTTTAAGTACTTTTTCTGAAGAGGCTGCAACATCATAGTAATAAATACCTTCCTTCACATCGAATTTTCCATTGCTGATACCTTCATTAATTAGACTTTGAACAGTTTCTGCACTTCGATAATTTGTTCCAGAGGGGTCAAATGCATTAGCAAATTGGTTCAAACTCACGTCATCATAATCCTTTATGTGTTTTTCAAATATATGCTTCCAGCCCACAGGAGTTTTATCTAATGCTTCAGCCTCTGCTTTTGTTAATCCTTCTTCAAGCCATACAACCCTTTCAGTGTTGCTCTTCATAACATCAATGGTTTTCGCCAAATTACCATTCTTATCAGCAATAGTAATCAAGTCTGGTAGTATTTCGTCACCGTACTTGCCTACTAACCTCGTAGCCGCACCGCTATACAAAACGTCAAGAATAATTTTCTTTGCCTGATTGAGCGGCACATATTTGAGAAGAGGCACCATGACTTTCTGAATATCATTGGCTTTCGAAGAATATTTCGTAGTGAACATACCAACGGCTGCAGCCGTCTTTACACCGTCTCCAACACCCGAGAACGCACCCGCAGCATTCAGTGCCGCACCAAGTTCATCACCATTAATAAGAGCCTGTACTGCATCCCTTGCATCCGCGACGGCACCGACAACAGGCACAAGTGAGAAGCCGATCCAGCCTACAAGGTAATACGGTGAGGATGCTATTTCGTAATCAACAAGGTAGCTAAGACTTCCGCCTTCAATTCCGGTTTCACCGAAAACTGCTCCGATGACTATGACCCTGCCTATCTCAAGTATGGATGGATCAATTGTTGTTGATGCAGGCATCAATTATTAGGAGTCTAGGCGATTAACGAGTTTAGTCTCGCCAGTATCCAGATTTGATGAAGAAAAAAAGATTACAGACTTCACTTCAATCGAAGTGAGTCTGTTCATTAAGTGTGTGATGTTACAATTATTAGTCGTAAACCCTGAACAAGTCTGCCCGAGAACCAAATATTTTGACAAAATCCCCTACCTTAAAAGATTTGTGTTTCTCAATCTGGATGGGACTGACCATGATTTTACCAACTCCAATATCGACAATCTGATTATTGTGTTCACCATATATCTTTTCAATCTTGCCAAAAAAGACATGGCCAGAACTAGGTGGGTGATATTTGCCTTCTTCACCAATCGGGAGTTCTACACCAAATTTTGGTTCTGGCAATTTCTCAACAAAAGAGAGAATAGCATCAATAGTAATGTCCTTTACCTTGTTCAGTAAATCAGGACTTGCTGACATGTCAGGATCAAATAGACCAATAATCTTCCCATCTGATAGCTCGATGAACACATATTGATCATAGACTTTTCCTTCATAACCAGATCCATCTTCCATTTTTACTATTTTTGCTTTAACAGTAGGTATTTCATCAATCATCACTTATTGAATATCCATATTTTAACAATAAGTTAAGTGAATCAGCATACGCTTCTCTTAAAATTTCTAATTCATCACTTTTTTCCAATGATGAGTTCAAATTGAGCAAATCCACTTCAAGCTTTTTTGTTGCTCGAAGCAACGCAGAGACTATTTTTTCTGTAGATGTCTTGCATTCTTTTTTTGAATCGTGGTTTTTACACTTACATTCGAAAATGATGCTTGCAGCTTCTTCCTGTGGAATGAGTGTAAGAACATCAGGATTATCAAAGAAGATTTGTTTTACACATTTCCCTTCCAGTAGATCAGGTATTTTTTTATGGAAATCTGTCAGAAAATACCATACATAGTCGTTAGCAATGCTATCTTGTCCAGAAGTTTTACTCTGAGTCAAAAAAATATTGTCGCAGGAGATACAAACGTCTCCTACAATTTCCCAACTAAGTAATTCCTTATCCTTTTCAGGTATCTGAGGATACTTGAAAATACTAGAAGCGGGTGACATATCCACTAGATCAATTTTTATGTTAAATGCATTGTTCATGGATTTACCTTCTATTGTTTCTTAGCTAATATACTGGAAACGACGTTACTATATAGCCGTTGCTTCCTACTATAGTTTTTATAGTCCAACCATCTGGGGACAAATGTTCATATAGATAAGTTACTCTTCCTTTCTTATCAATGGTAACGGTTTCAGTTCCTTCTTTTACAGATTGCAAAACTATCTCCATTATCTGATCTTGATTCATTGAAGATGGAAACTTACTACCCCCCGCAATTTCGCCTGTAATATGCTTCTTTACAATATGTGTCCATCCAGAAATCGAATTTCCTTCTTCCAACCATCTGACTTCACTTCCACTTTTAGTGACACCTATAGTCTTCGAAAGATCACCATTCTTATCAGCAATCGTTATCAGATCTGGAAGTACTTCATCACCGTACTTGCTTATAAGCCTCGTAGCCGCACCGCTATACAAAACGTCAAGGATTACTTTCTTAGCCTGATTGAGTGGTACATATTTGAGAAGAGGCACCATTACTTTTTGAATATCATTGGCTTTCGAAGAATATTTCGTAGTGAACATACCAACGGCTGCAGCCGTCTTTACACCGTCTCCAACACCCGAGAACGCACCCGCAGCGTTCAGTGCCGCACCAAGTTCATCACCATTAATAAGAGCCTGCACGGCATCCCTTGCATCTGCAACAGCACCAACAACAGGCACCAGTGAGAATCCGATCCAGCCTACGAGATAGTAGGGTGAGGATGCTATTTCGTAATCAACAAGGTAGCTAAGACTTCCGCCTTCAATTCCGGTTTCACCGAAAACTGCTCCGATGACTATGGCTCTGCCGATCTCAAGTATGGATGGATCAACTGCTTTTGATTCAGCTTCCAATGGGTTTGGATCAAGACCATCCAGAATATCATCACCATCAGTATCAGGGTTAAATGGTTTCGTTCCTAGCATGTATTCATCAGGGTCGTCAAGGAAATCATTGTCACTATCAACTTCTGTCGGGTCGCTGACAACGTTAAAGTAGATTTTGCCTTCAAAATCCATCACAAATCCGGCCTCAGCACTATCATTTATACCGTCACCGTCTGTATCGGGATTCTCCGGGTCCGTGTAGTACCAGTTGCCAAGACCGTCCCTGAAACCGGATGTTTCGGTGATGTCGGGAAGACCGTCCTCATCGGTATCTACAATACTCTCGGAAATGACCCTGAAAACATCAGGAAGGTCGTCGGCTGAAGATACGCGGAAGTACTGGCCGCCTGTGGCTGTTGCGATATCCATGAGCAGGGTGCTGTTCACTTCGCTGCCAAGGCCGATGGTGTAGACTGTGATATTGTTGTCGATAGCCTGCCGGGTGTAGTAATTGCTATAAAAGTCTTGGAATTCGAATTAGAATAGAAACTTTCAGACTCAACTTCAGGCAAGTTGAGCCTGTTTTACAAAATAGGATTTGTTCTAAATGCATTTTTCCCTGCTGTTCACAAAACCCATGCTATTCAAAAAGATTCCAGGGAATATATTCCCTGTACTTTTCTTCAATATCACTAGGCTTGATCTCGATCCCTTTATCCCTTGCTAACAGCAGGAACGCGCATCCTGATATATCCACAAGTTCGTCAGCCGTAAGAAGACCTTTTGTTATCCTTTTTTTGTGGACTTTGAGGTCTTTGTTTACTCCTTCTTTGACAGCATTGGCATCACTGGTTTGTATCCCTTCAATAAACCTTAAAGCACCTTCAAAAAAATCGCTTTTCTTTGTTTTGTTAATCTCTGCGACTTTTTTCGTAAAATTTGATACATCATCCAACTTATCCAAGATTAAACTTTCAAGTGCCTTCAGGTAATAGAAATTAATTGCCACATCGGGGAATTTCTCGGGGATATCAGCATGCTTTTTTGGCATCTCATTAGCGACTTCAGTCATCAGATCAGTGTTACCTGAGAAGATCGACATGTAGAGCGCACCCAAATATACACCTACATCTGATTCCAGATACGAGTGATAGTACTCCATGCTGGATTCAGTGCACTTCAAGTAATTATGCGCTGCCTGCTCGAACCACTCAATGCTTTCTTCCCTGTTCCCCAAAAGGAGAGTATAGATAGCAATGCCACGGGATTCAAGTGCCATACTGTGATATGCAGTGGCAATTTTTCCAGGTATGATTTTATCCCACATGGATTTGTACATATCCAATGTTTTCAGATTCTTTTCAATCCTGTTTTTCATTTCATCTTCGGATACTATCATATAACTTCCCCGATTTTTATCAAGTCAACGTTTTCAATGCCCAACCCTGTCTCTGCAAGACTTTCAACTACAGTTTTAGCATTGATAGGTGCGTTCTGCACAACCACAAGTTCCTTTCTGATTTCACCTGCGAGTACTGCAGCTTTAAGCTGGTCGGCTAAATCAGAAGATATCAAACCTTTCTCATCCATCCTTATAATAGCATCGTCAATCCAGCGATCATCCATCTGCCTTGCGGGTTGACCGGCTATCTCCATCGTGCTCAGTATTCCTTTCCCTACATTCCCGGCAGTGCTTGTAAATTTCGCCTCCATGATAACAAATGTCTCGCCGTCCTTGTATATCAGATCAATACCTTCCTGATTTGCTAAGTCCTTGAAGAAACCATCCGTTGCTCCCAGAGGTTGGAACCCTTTCTCTTGTACCACCCAGTATGCAGCCCTTTCACCGAGTTCACCTTTGGACAAGCTCGTGCCGCCCAGATCACTTATGAATTGAGCACCATTGTCTATATATCTTACTTCAGTGTTTATTCCGAATCTGGCAGCTCTTATTACCAACCCGTCAACGCCATCAACATGAGAGATAGAGTCTACATTGTTACCAAGTTCCTTGAGAGGGATATCTCTTATTAGCAGCGGTATAATATCTTCATTGCTCAGTCCCTTGCTTTTGAGCAATGAAATTGAATAATCAAATATTTCATCAACTACCCCAAGATTCAATATATCAGATGCATGGGGGATTACGTGTTTGCCCAATACTTTGGCAAGATCATCATCTTTGAAGAGTATTTACTAACGAAGAGTCCTAATGCTGAAGCTGTCTTAATGCCATCTCCAACACCAGAGAACGCACCCGCAGCGTTCAGTGCCGCACCAAGTTCATCACCGTTGATAAGAGCCTGCACAGCATCCCTTGCATCTGCAACAGCACCAACAACAGGCACCAGTGAGAAACCGATCCAGCCCACGAGATAGTAGGGTGAGGATGCTATTTCGTAATCAACAAGGTAGCTAAGACTTCCGCCTTCAATTCCGGTTTCACCGAAAACTGCTCCGATGACTATGGCCCTGCCTATCTCAAGTGTGCTTGGACCGGAGCTTGCTTTTGTGTGTTTAAGTGGCTCAGGGTCTTCGTCATCTCCCAGTCCGTCGTGGTCAGTATCGGAACTCAGCGGATTTATTCCAAGTTCGTATTCTTCTAGGTCATTAAGGGAATCATCATCACTGTATTCCTCCGTGGGGTCGCTTATCACGTTGAAACTGTATTCGATATACGAGCCGGCGTTTGTCTGAAGTACTCCTACCTCCAGGCCGTCGATCAGGCCATCGCCATCGGTGTCAGGATTCTCAGGATCGGTGCAGTAAACATGG
>NZ_MBKP01000067.1 GCF_002243045.1 Methanolobus psychrotolerans | reverse complement strand
GGGGTAACCATTTCAGAGCGATTTATATCCCCAGGATATATCATCGGATACTTCAAAAGATATATGACCTGAGGACTTGTGTTGAAAGGAAAAATTCTAACGAGGTCGTTGGATACAATCGATCAAAAACACTAACAAGAGGTAATGAGTGGGCTAAGTTGTTTGTTTCAATAAGCAACATAACTGCACTACTTACGGCACTGGCAGCATTTAAGGTTGAAAGACTTGACTTGATTCGTGCTCCAAGTGCTTTTAGGAAGTTGAGGATTTGAGGGCATAAAAGGAAATTTTAGCCAAAAGAAGCAGTTGTAAGAGTTAATGGGCCATTTAAAGGATTAATGGGATGAATGGTTAAACCTCAAATAAAAACACAAAACAAAAAAGATTAGAAGGGCAATTACTTCGCCCTTTAAAGACAATAACCCACTCAACAAACATACCCCGGCCCCCGCCCATACTCCACTTCCGTTTTTAAGAGTCAGATACGGATGTATAGATATTGCCTTTGATACAAAGGCAAAGTCTGAGGGGATGATTTAATGAAACCAAGATTTCCGTACTGACCTCTTTTTCGTTTTTCTGTTTTTGTATGTTTGTTGAGTAAAGCAGAGTATATTTTACTACTATATAAATATATCTTAAATATAATATATCATAATGATGAGGAAGTGAAACGAAGCAAAGCCGCACAATAACGTTTATAGAAAACAAAAAAGGGACACTTTTTTATTTTCAATAGGCTGTCCTGATAGGAATTTATATTCCTATATCTTAGTACTTATAGATTTTTATTGATTTTCAGTACAGAATTCCAGGCGGATCATAGGACTAACACTAACTTGTATTGCGTTTGGAAATATAAACGCCACAAACATAAGCTGGATGGAAGGATTTTCCCAGAAATACTCATACGGCAAAATCTTTTCCGGATTCACAACCATACTTTCATTTGGACAACTGGCAAGTACCATAGTTAACCTGTTGTCCTGATCTTCTTTTGGATTTAGAATTTACCACTCACCCAAACATGACTGGCAGTCACCACTAGCTCTGTTCTCCAGAATCTCAATGTTCTTCAGCACCTGTTTTTCAGAAAAATCCCTCTTCTCAACAAGAAAATCAAACAATGCATCAGACTTTGGTTTATTCCACCTGAGACTATAATCTGTAGTAACAGGTGGATTCTGGAAGAATTCCATGATCTCTTCTACAGGAACACAGGAACGAATATCCTTATTCTCTTCCCTTATCACTGTGCTGATATCCTTGTGTTTTCGAATAAGTTTAAGTGCGGTCTTTGCACCCACGCGATGGATACCTTCATTGAAATCTGTGCCAGTACAAATGGCGATATCAATAAGTTGCTCACGAGTTATATGCAGCTCTTCAAGAGAGCCCTTCAGGGAGATATGTTCCGGTGTTTTTTCAATATAAGCCTTTTTTCCAGGGATTTTTCTCTTTCCGGTGCTTCCCAGATTGCGGACTACATCCTCTGCTCCGAAAAGAAAAACGTCATAGTCCTGTGAACCTACAAGATCTGCATCCCCCATGGAGGTCATAAAAGCAGCCTGGGCCTCAGCTTCAGATTCTGCCTGCACGCATGGAATACCCATGATATCTAGCAGTTTTTTGGATTCTTCCAGTATCTGCGAGGTTATCCTGGAGGTTGCCTGGGCAAACTTCTTCATATCCTCAAGATTGCCTTCGTCCTTTGCAAGCTCATAATTGCGAGATGCTGCCTCTTTGCATTCCTTGCGCTTTTCCAGTGTTGCCTTTTTCATCTCCGGCGGCTTGCCGTCAAAGATAAAGACAGGTTTTATGTTTGCATCCCGCATTTTACTGGTCCTTGAGAAAAGTCCGGTCAGATGGGACACCGAGTTTCCAGAGGAGTCTGTTAGTAGTGAGCCATCACGCTGGCGAATGGCACTTAAGAACTGGTATATTGTGTTGTATGCGTCGATGGCGATCACTTTACCACATAGTTTTTCGTATGTTATCGGGGTTTTTGTAAGTAAGGTTCCTATTTGCGTGCCCATAATGATTTTCCGTTTTTAATTCATTCTATCGTTTCTTTTGTTTCAATGACATTCTGGTTTATAGGGGTATTCCAAAAAGTATGATAAATAATTTAATTTTCAAGACTAATGTCTTATGTACTATGTAATTCAAATAATTAGTATTCGTTAAAAGGGGAGTTAAATATGGCAGATAAAAATAGCAAAGTGTCGGAGAATATTCCAGGCCCTTATTATGTCGATCCCTACTTTGACAGTCAAAAGTAATAAAAGTGTTCTTAGCCTTACTGTATTCGACAAAAAATGCAAGCAAAACTAAGAACATATGAGATTATTCCTAACGAGAATATATGCTTTCCCATCGGAACTATCCTGGCTGTAGACAAATTTTATGATGTCCTTGACTTTTCCACAGTTTTTGGTAAACATAAAAAGAATGGTATTGATATCAACAACTTGCTCAAAGCTCTTATAAGCTACAAGCTTACAGATAATTTCAGCATAAGTAAAGCTCATGACTGGATCAACCGTGATGAAGTGCTTGATATCTTCAATCTTGATGAATTCAGTGAAAGGACACTTTACAGGGTTCTTGAAACCCTGGGAAATAATCGTGAAACGATTATTTCCGACATCCAGGACACACTGTTTACAAGATATGATTTTGAGCATACCAATATCAACATGGACTGGACAAGTATTGTCCTGTATGGTGATAAATCACCATTAGGCAAATACGGATATAGCAGAGATCACAGACCTGACAAAAAGCAGATAACTGTGGGTATTACTGAACTTGCTGATCCTATCAATGTACCAATTGGTATCACAGTAGAACAAGGAAATCTACATGATCAAAAGCACTTCAGGAAAACGTATCAACAGGTTAACAATAGACTGAAGCAGGGATGACTTGTTGTTTTTGATAAAGGAGCTCACAGTATAGAGAACACTGCCCTAATAAGGGCAGATGATATGCAGTATCTGACTGCAAGAAAGCTCAATAAAAGCGATGACAAAATAATAGCTAATTTCTGGGATAATTCTCTTGAGATCATTGACCATGATGATGGTATCTATGGTCTGAAAATAGTTAAACCAAGTAGTGTCAACTACTTCTACTTTTCTGAAAAGCTCCAGAAGGAGCAACTTGAGTCAAGAGCAAGGAAGATAATGAGGCAGATAGAGGAAGCAAAAGAGATACAGAAATCGATTGACAAGAACAAAAAACTTCCAAAAAGGTTCAGGATCAATAATGCCCTTGTTGATGTTGTTTATTCCCTGCAGACAAAACTGACGGATCTTGACGAACAAGAAGCTATCAAACTACTGGAAGAGAAGTTGATTACAGGTAGAGAAGGATTTTTTTGCCTGAAATCGAGTAAGAATTTGACACTAAAACAAGCTCTTCAAACATACAGGAAGAAAGACTCGATTGAGAAGATCATCAATTCCCTGAAGAATGAGATTGAGATCAAACCATTGAGAGTATGGACGGATGCTAGCGTTTATGGTGCGGTGATCATTGGGTTCATTGCACAACTTTTCATATCGCTAATGCGATATGAGTTCAATGAACTCAAACATAAGTCGACAAAATTCATCAAAAAAAGCTTATTGAATTTGACAGTTACCGTGGATTTCATGAAAGGTCAGGCAAAAAAGTACATTTACGCCAACTTTGATGCCATAAATACGCTGTTTTTAAGGCAAAAATGGGTGAAATCGTAGAAATTTGTATTAAATTATTAAAACTGTCAAATAGCTTTTCCTGACAAAAAAACAAAAATTTTGGCTTGAAAGAGATGACTTTCTCTTCGTCAGGGAGTGAAAACTGTCAAACTTGGGGTCGATGAAAATTGCATAGCATGCCAATTATGCATGGACGAGGCTCCAAAACACTTCAAAATGACCACCACCAATTCAAATGCCTTTGTTTTCAAACAGCCAGAAACTGATGATGAAAAACAGATTTGTGAAAGAGCACTGAGTATTTGTCCGGTTGATGCCATCGGAAATGATGGCTAAAACATATTGAATTACACTATCAAATACAATTAAAAATGGAGTGGGTCCATGAAAGGAAACAGCAAGTATATTCGATGGTTTGAGGAAATTACTATAGATGACGTGCCTTTAGTGGGGGGCAAGAACGCGTCCCTGGGAGAGATGTATAGAGAACTTACAAATAATGATATTAAGATCCCTAACGGTTTTGCCATAACTGCTGATGCCTACTGGCATGTGTTAAAGTCCGCAGGAGTGTTTGAGGAGCTCAAAATGACACTTGACGGACTGGACATCAATAATGTAACAGATCTTTCAAAGAGGGGTAAGAAAGCAAGGAATATCATACTTGATGCAGGCATCCCGGATGACCTCTGGGAAGAAACAAAAGCAGCTTATGATAAACTTAGTGAACAGTATGGTGAAGATGTTGATGTTGCAGTGCGCAGTTCTGCTACTGCAGAAGACCTTCCTAACGCATCTTTTGCAGGGCAGCAGGAGACTTACCTGAACATACATGGCTACCATTCATTAAAAGATGCCTGTAACCGGTGTTTCGCCTCACTTTTTACAGACAGGGCAATCTCATACAGGGAGAACAACGGGTTCGAGCATTTTAAGGTTGGCCTGTCTATTGGTGTAATGAAGATGGTGCGCTCGGATCTCGCATCAAGCGGTGTGATATTCACTATCGATACTGAATCTGGTTTTGAGAATGTGGTTTTCATAACCGGAGCCTATGGCCTTGGAGAGAATGTGGTGCAGGGACTTGTCAATCCTGATGAATTCTACGTTTTCAAACCCACTCTCAAGGAAGGCTTCAGGCCCATAATCAAAAAGAAGAGAGGCAGCAAAGAGATCAAGATGATCTACGGCCGGGGTGATTCCCGTGTGCTCACCCGCAATGTTGAGGTGCCGGAGGCTGACAGGAAGCGCTATTGTCTTGAGGATGATGAGGTGCTGCAACTGGCAAAGTTCGCGGTGACCATTGAGGATCACTATTCTAATAAAAGAGGGAAATATGTGCCTATGGACGTGGAGTGGGCAAAAGACGGTGAAACCGGGGAGCTGTTCATAGTCCAGGCAAGACCGGAAACTGTGCAGTCACTGAAGAGGAAGGATGTGCTTGAGACATATTACCTTGATAAGACCTCGGATGTCATTGTAATCGGAAGAAGTGTTGGTGCAAAGATTGCTGCCGGTAAAGTACATGTTATCTCGGATGTCTCTAAACTTCCTGATTTCAAAGCAGGAGAGATACTGGTGGCTGATACCACCACCCCGGACTGGGAACCTGTTATGAAGCAGGCGGCTGCCATCATAACCAATAAAGGAGGAAGGACATGCCACGCCGCTATTGTCAGCCGCGAGCTTGGCATCCCGGCAGTTGTGGGCACAGGAGATGCAACGGAAAAACTGAAAGATGGCATGGAAGTCACGGTGAATTGTGCAGAAGGGGATGCAGGCAAGGTGTATGCAGGCATACTTCCGTTCCATATAGAAACTGTTGACCTCAAGGGCCTGAAAAAGACAAAAACGGAGATAATGATGAACCTGGGCAATCCCGAGGAAGCCTTTACGATGTCCATGATACCAAACGATGGTATAGGACTTGCAAGACTGGAGTTCATCATTACAAGCTATATCAAGGTGCATCCCATGGCGCTTGTGCATCCTGAAAAAGTAACGGATGCTGAAGTACTAAAACAGATAGAGGAGCTCACAGGCAGGCACGGTAACAAGGCAGACTTTTTTGTAGAGAAGCTCGCACAAGGAGTGGCTACTATCACCGCTTCGTTCCACCCCAAACCCGTGGTAGTGCGTATGAGCGATTTCAAGTCCAATGAATATGAGACTCTTCTTGGCGGTGAGTACTTTGAATTAGAGGAGAGCAACCCCATGATCGGCTTCAGGGGAGCTTCCCGCTACTACGATGAACGCTACCGTGAAGGCTTCGCTCTTGAATGCAAGGCCATGAAAAAAGTGAGAGATGAGATGGGCCTGACAAATCTCATACTTATGATCCCGTTCTGCCGCCGCGTAGAAGAAGCCAAAAAGGTCCTGGAAGAAATGAAGAAGAACGGCCTCGTCAGGGGAGAGAACGGCCTCCAGGTCTACATGATGACCGAGATCCCAAGCAATGTCCTGCTGATTGATGAGTTCAGCCAGTACTTCGATGGCTTCTCCATCGGCTCCAACGACCTCACACAACTGACCCTTGGCGTAGACCGTGATTCCGAGATCCTGGCCTCCTCCTTCGACGAACGTGACGAAGCCGTAAAGAAGATAGTCTCAATGGCCATCCAAGGCGCCAAACGAAATAATAAACACAGCGGACTCTGCGGCCAGGCTCCAAGCGACTACCCGGAGTTCGCAGAGTTCCTGGTGAAGGAAGGCATTGATTCTATTTCGCTGAATCCGGATTCTGTGATGAAGATCGCATTGAAGGTGCTGGAGGTTGAGAAGGGGATGGGGAGGTGAAATAGATTTGCTGCAGGAAGCAGCAGTTCAACTTCATCTCTTAGCTTTTTAATTTGATTAATAGGTAAGCTCAAAAAGCTCAAAAATCGGAACTTTCAATTTTAGTTTTAAATTTAGGATAGCAATTTGCAACAAGAAAGGTTTTTGAATACGAAATATTTACCGTGTTTTCTTTTACAAATATTCAGATTAAAGACTACTAATACAATATCTTTCATTATATTAATATTAAATACAGAAAGTTTAGATTAAATCAAAGCTTATTTTTTGATAATGTCATTTGATATTTTAAATAAATTAAATACATATTTAGGACATCTTTTTTTTGTAACTTTTGTTCTTGTTGTAGTCACAATTCTTATGCAAAATATACTAAAAATACTAAAGTAACCTAAAACAGATACGAAAATTGTCGAACAAGAAAGGGCGATTACTCATGTTTAAATAATTGTAACTTAATAACCGAAGGAAATAGTATAAAATGGCACAACAAATTGCCAAATAAAATGGTTGGATGGTAAAAAATGAAATCGAAAATATTAGTAGCAATGCTCTTGATAAGTATGGTCGCACTTTCGGGTTGTACAGACATAAGTGACTCATATAAACCTGGAAGCTTCGGAACAACCGAAGAAGAAAAACAGATCGTAGACGCAGTAACAGAAAAATATGGTGACATGACAGCCAAAGGCGAGCCAAGACTTCTTGAAGTAATGATGACATCATCAACACAAAACGTCATACCAGTCGATAAAGTACTAAAATATTCAAAGGATTCAGAAGAATTATACGCATGGTTCATCTACGACAACTTTGAAAACGACAAGATAAACGTAGAATGGATCTACCTTGACAATGATTACTCGATCCACACTTTTGAATCCGAAACCGGCGAAGACTTCGGACGCGGAACGTTCATACTCGAAAAGCCAGATGACGGATGGCCACTTGGAAATTACAAAGTGGTAATAAGTGGAGCAGGAGTAGAAGAATCAGTAGGATTTGAAATAATAGATGGAAAAACTGTTTCAATACCACTGGAACTGCTAGCCGGTACAACAATAGACAGCCAGAAAACAGAATTTGAAAACGCAGAAACAACAGGAGAACTACCAATTCCACAAAGCGGATTCAAATCAGAAAGTACATCATCAAGCTTTATAGGGGAATGGACCTCGAATTGGGGCGACATGACATTCAAACAATCAGGAAATAAGATAATCGGTGAATACACACACGATAAGGGAAAACTTGAAGGTGTTGTAAATGGCGATGTATTCATAGGAACCTGGTCTGAAAGCCCTTCATACGCAGCACCAAACGATGCAGGTGACGTAGAACTTAAACTAAGCAAAGATGGTAATTCATTTGAAGGAAACTGGAGATATGGCTCTGATAATTCAGCATGGAGCGGCGGCTGGACAGGAACCAGAGTAGGACAGTCAGCAAGCAAAGAAATAATTGATACAGTACCAACTCCACAAAGTGGATTTGTGTCTGAAAGCACATCATCAAGCTTCATAGGAGAATGGAGTTCTAACTGGGGGGACATGACATTCACACAATCTGGAAATAAGATCGTTGGTGAGTACACACACGACAAGGGAAGACTTGCAGGTGTCATGAACGGCGACGTATTCATAGGAACCTGGTCCGAAAGCCCCTCATATGCAGCACCGAACGATGCAGGTGACGTAGAACTTAAACTAAGCAAAGACGGTAACTCATTCGAAGGAAACTGGAGATACGGCTCAGATAGTTCAGCATGGAGCGGTGGCTGGACAGGAACCAGAGTAGCACAATAATAAGGCACAAGCTCATCAGACATAGTACCTGGCTGGTATCTTACAACGGTTGAAGACTACGGTGACAAGGTAATAAGCACAAATGACTACTACATATACGATATCGATTGCTAGAGAGCTAATGTCTGGACCAGTGACACAGGAGATGAAGGCGAGACAGTACAGGTAAGAACGATCAGTGAAGAACCAAAAGACTTCCATGCTGCTGAAGAAGAGATTGCAATCAAAGTAAGAAAAGAAGGCGTATTGATAGCAACTGATGGTATTGGAATGGTTTCTACAAGCTATATTAGCATAAAAGATGCGATATTGAACCTGGTTCGGCCTCATCAAGCGCTTACAAACTGGAAGATGAAACATATGGGACTGAATTCACGATGGGCTGGAAAGACGAAACTGGCGACGTCAAAGAAGGTATATTCAAAGAAAATGTACCGGGAGCGGGAGCACTTGGTGGCTCATTCGGAATAATTTACACATACTACAATGGCGATATATACGGAATCAAATACATTTAAGAATGGAGAGAGTGAATCTCTTCCATTTATCTTTTTTTCTTTTGGATCTCCACGATTGAGTGAGCAAATAGATATCTGACTCTTTTCTGCATTTTATGGAAGCACTTTATATTGTTAGTTTCTTTCATTTGCATTATCCACGTATAATTTGCTTTTCTAATGATATCAATTGTAAGTGGGAGTATTAAATCAAAAATAAATTAAAAAATCTGGACTTGAAAAATCAATACCAAAATCAATACCATATACATAATAGCAAAATAATAGCAAAAAGTATTAGTTTTAACATTCAACAATAAAAATAGTGGACTTACAATAAAAAAGTAAAAAAATGCCGTATAAATACGACATTACTCCTTCTTCTTTACCTGTGTAAAATAATACCCGACTCCTCCGACAATTGCCAGAAGCAAAAGAATCCACAGCCAGGACATAGACATACCTCCCTGCGTACCTGTCTGCTGTGTTTCTGCCACAGGCTCCCCGGCATCATCTCCAAAGAGAGCATACGTACTGAAATGAGATACCTGGATGGTAATGGTCCTTGTACTGGCATCTGCTGTTCCCTGAATGATCTCCCATTCACCGGTATCATTATTGTACCAGCCGACCTTTGCGCTTTCTCCGTATTGATTCCATTCTTCCTCACTTAGTGTGAATGTCAGGCTAATAGCCGGAGAGAATGTTGTACCGTCTGGTGTACATTCATAGGCATACAAGGCCATTGCATCATCCATCTCAGGATCATCCGTTGATGCCGGAACATCCGATACAGGAATATCCACCATCCTTATACTGCTAACAGAACCACCAGATGCATCAGTAACCTTTGTACCGGCACTGACACTTAGATATGCAGTTTCTTCATTTGACCAGACAGTTACATCACTCAGGGTTTCGCCGTTTGCGTCTGCTTCAAAACTCACGGATTCGATATGTTTTGTGCTTTTTTCTTCTGTATTGTCTTCACCTGCACTCTCAGCAGGTTCATTTGATTCATCTGCTTCACGGATGACCAGACTTCCACTTCCTCCTGAACCTGATGATCCAGAACTTGGTGTTGTTGTCACTGTGATGGTCATGTTACTACTGAGATTGCTTCCGGCAAGGTTGCTTGCATTCAGGTTTACATTATAGGTTCCTGTTGCACTGTAGGTATGAGTAGCAGGATTCTGCAGAGTGGAATTAGTTCCATCTCCAAAGTCCCAGAACCATGCTGTTGGAATGTTGCTGGAATTATCTGTGAATTGTACGCTAAGTGGTGCATACCCTGTTACTGTGTCTGCACTGAAATCGGCAACTGGAATTATGACATCGTTTATGGTGATTGTCATTACCTGAGAATCGACTGATCCATAACCGTCACTTACGTTGAATTCAATATAGTAGGTTCCTGCATCAGCAAGATCAGTGACCCATGAACCTTCACCAGTGCTGGTGTTGAAAGTATCGAACAGGGCACTATTGTTGCAGCCAAATATCGGTGTATCGCCGTCTGCATCCGTGGAGTTGATGTCAAAGGTGACATTTTCGCCTTCATAAACTGTTATGTCAGTTACATTGAGAATGCTGACAGCGTTGTTAGAAACCTGAACATTGTCACTGGCTCCTGCTGAAAGCGTGGAATCTGTGGCGTTGTAGGCATAGACTGTGATGTTAGACCATGCATGAGCAGAAAGTCCGGTATGATTGAAACTGTCTGTTGTACCGTTCAGCCAGGTTCCGCCATAGCTCACGTTATAGGAATCGCTCACATCTCCTGTACCTGCACTCCAGCTATGGTTCACCCAGAAATTACCTGTCGTGTTTGTGAAACTTTCTGGTGTTCCGGGTCTTGTAACTGTAATGGTCATGTTACTGCTGAGGTTGCTTCCGGCAAGGTTGCTGGCGTTGAGACTTACATTATAGATACCTGCATCACTGTAGATATGAGTAGCAGGATTCTGCAGAGTGGAATTAGTTCCATCTCCAAAGTCCCAGAACCAGGATGTCGGAATGTTGCTGGAATTGTCTGTGAATTGTACACTCAGAGGATAAGGACCCATTGTGATGTCTGCATTGATATCGGCAACCGGAATTATGACATCGTTTATGGTGATCGTCATTACCTGTGAATCGACTGATCCATAACCGTCACTTACGTTGAATTCAACGTAGTAGGTTCCTGCATCACTGAGATCAGTGACCCATGAACCTTCACCAGTGCTGGTGTTGAAGCTATCGAACAGGGCACTATTGTTACAGCCAAATACCGGTGTATCGCCGTCTGCATCCGTGGAGTTGATGTTAAAGGTGACATTTTCTCCTTCATAGACTGTGATGTCAGTCACATTGAGAATGCTGACAGCGTTGTTAGAAACCTGAACATTGTCACTGGCTCCTGCTGAAATTGTGGAATCCGTGACATTGTATGCATAGACTGTGATGTTGGACCAGGCATGAGCAGAAAGTCCGGTATGATTGAAACTGTTTGTCGTATCGTTCAGCCAGTTTCCGTCATAACTTACGTTATAGGAATCGCTAACATCTCCTGTACCTGCACTCCAGCTATGGTTTACCCAGAAATTACCTGTCGTGTTTGTGAAACTTTCTGGTGTTCCGGGTCTTGTAACTATGATAGTTACATTGCTGCTTAGGTCGCTTCCAGCAAGGTTGCTGGCGTTGAGACTTACATTATAGATACCTGCAACATTGTATGTATGAGTAGCAGGATTCTGCAGA
>NZ_MBKP01000066.1 GCF_002243045.1 Methanolobus psychrotolerans | reverse complement strand
GCAATTATTTCTACTAGCTACAAAAATTTAAACTACAATTTACAGCAAATTCGCCACACTGCCGTTCTTTTCAAGCATTTCTTCCAGATGCCTGACACATTCTTCAAGCAGTGCAATACGTAGAGCTTGTTTTTCAATGATAAGGTTTTGTTGTCCAATGATCCCAAGTAATCTGGTTACAAGTTCTACTACTGCTTCCGGACCAGCTTCATAAACTGCAAGTATTTCTTCCCGTCCGATACAAATCCCCTCAGATCTATAGAATCTTTTTTCTGAACGTTAAAATGAGGTCATAGTATATTGATTTTTACTTTATTGCTGGAAGGATGGCTGAATAGTTACATTTGTAAAAAATAGATGGTCTACTATAATTTCTATGCTAACTGAGTTCTTATCCTATTTTTAAAGCACTTTTACTAATGCTTATTGTCAGGCGGTTGAGCTTCAGCACTTGTGACGAATGACATATTGAATGGGTTTGTTATCACTGTCGATAACTGGATTTAAATCTGCAATTGGAGTCTCAAATTTTCAATAACAATACATATTCAGTAGTTCGCTAATTTTCATCTAGGTCACAAGTAATGCCATTCGATAGCTTTATATGCGGCTAAAACGCCGCCATATGTCTCTTCTAGCATTAAATCCAAACACTTGTGCTAAAGTCGAATTAAGACCAAAAGAATGCATTGACACTGTTCTAAAATCCCTTACGGATAACATCACCATTAATATCAATGGTTCACTTACCTGTAAAGACCTGTTCTATGCTGCCATATGTATGGCAGTAGAGAATAGTTCGGTACATTCCATGTCAAAACACTATCAGGAGATTCCTTGTGAAACATCTACAAGATATCATCTCAAGAAACTTGACCTTGAAGAACTTATCCGCCTAAACGAAAAGATCCTGCTTCAAGATCCTATTGCCACACTTAATCCAGAGAAAAAGTATGAGTTTGCTATCGACATTACAAATGACCCTTATTATGGAGAAACTGATCAATCCAATGAAAACTATGTGATACGAGGACAGGCAAAAAAGTCAACAAACTCTTTCTATTCATACATTTCATTATCCATAATAAACAAGAACGAGAGATTTACTATATCTGTTCTTCCAGTAGAAAGAAGTAAAACAACGGTCTATTACCTTAATTATTTCATAGATATGATAAATGATCTAGATTTAAAGATCAAGGTTCTTTGTTTGGATCGAGGGTTTTATTCTGTTGATGTCTTTGAGTTCTTACAGAACAAAGGGATTCCTCATATAACGCCTGTAGTACGAAGGGGAAACGAAATCAAGCGACTACTGATTGGCAGAAGCGCAAGATCTGCTGAATATATAATGAAGAATCCTCAGAAGAAAGAGGTTAGGTTGAATATCGTTATTGATGTTAAGTACCTGAAAGGGAAAAGGAACAAAACAGGATGTGAAAATCTTGGGTTTGTGGTGTATGGAATTAAATGGAAACCCAGGAAGATCAGCAATGTATACAGAAGAAGGTTTGCTATTGAATCGTCTTACAGGATGAGAAATATAGTCAAACCAAAAACATCTACAAGAGACGTTACTCTAAGATACTTCTTTGCATTAGTATCGTTCTTGCTTAGAAATTCATGGCTCAGCATTCAGAAAAAGCATTTCACGATTGTAAAACAAGGCCCTCAGATAATTGATGAGGATAAATTCAGATTTGATAGATTTATCCTGTTTCTTGGAGAATGGCTTAGGAGAAAGCTAAAGATTCAGTTGGTTGTGCAGTGTTTGAGGTAGGATGATAACGGGAAGAAGGGAATCGAAGGGAGAATTAGAGAAGTACTGAATTTAGCCCGATGAACCATTTTACCATTATGTTCACTTGTGCTTCATACTCCATCTGCCTATCCGAATAATCATAGAGATATTGGACTACTGCAGAGCGAAGCAACATCTCGGGAGTGTTTGTTACAGGCCTACCTTTGTTTGATGAGTAGAGGTCTTTGCAGACCTCATTGATGAATGAGAAATCTACCTTTTCATTTATCTTATAAAGCAAGTGGTCCTTTAGTATCAGTTTTTCGTATATTTCAGGCCCATATACAAATGTTGTTTGCTTGGATGTTGGAACAGAATACATTTATATCACATAATAATCAAATTATTTATACATAATTGTCCTATAAGAATATAAATGCATCTATTGATAGTGATTATCTACTAAAAATGGAATTGGTATACATATACTATTGTAAATTTGACGCAAAGTGAACTGACATTTCCGACAGTCTCGTTATATGTAATGTTTAGTTCCAGGAAAGAATATGCAATTAAAACAAAAAATTGTGTTAACAATGAATTTAAGAGGAATTTTCCGAGATTAGAGATATCCACACTTGGGGGAGAGAAATGTTATGGTAAATTAGTAACCTTAACTCTGCTCATTTAGGGAATAACCCAAGATTTAACTTCTTTCCTAAATCCTCTACCTTTTTTGGTACTTCAGTCAACATCATCTGTCCATCAATATCCATCATATAGACTTTACCGAACATTTCAATTAAATCCCTTGGAGAATACTTCTTTGTAAGGGAGGCATTGCGTATGCAATTCTCAATTTTTGCATATCCATAAAGTGATAGGAACGAAATGAACA
>NZ_MBKP01000065.1 GCF_002243045.1 Methanolobus psychrotolerans | reverse complement strand
AGGTGGATGAGAACAGTGCCACTATATCATCTTACGGATACTCAGGTACGCCATTCCACGCACCTGTAAGTTATAATGAAAACGACCTCGATTACGATGCTAATGGAAACTTAGTTGAAGACGAGGATTTCACCTACAACTACAACGATGCTAACCAACTTTCTGAAGTACGCTATGCCAGTAACAATTCACTCGTTGAGAAATACTGGTACGACGCCAACGGCCAGAGAATCAAGAAGCAGACCTCTGCCGGTGAGTTCACCTACTACGTCAACAAGTACTATGAAGTGGATAATGGCACTGCTACCAGCTACTTCTTCCGTGATGATGAACGCATAGCCAAGCAGACGGATGAAGGCATGGAGTGGTATCTTTCAGATCATCTGGGCAGTACCACTTTGTTGATTAACGAGAGTGGGCTTGAGGTCGAGCGTACCGAGTATTATCCTTATGGGCAGGTTCAATCCGGTGGGCTGGAGAAGTACGGTTTCACAGGTCAGGAGAACGATGCCGATACCGAACTGATGTACTATGGTGCGAGGTATTACTCACCTGAGTACAGGGTGTTCGTGCAGCCTGATACGATGCTTCCTTATTTGTATAACCCGCAGGCGTTGAACAGGTATTCTTATACTTTGAATAATCCGGTGAAGTATACTGATCCGAGTGGACACTACGTTGAAACTGGAATAGATGTCGCATTCCTTTTAATGGACTTGAATGATATCCGTACTGGTAATGCTAACAAGTGGACGTACGTAGGTCTTGGGGCTGATGTTGCATGTGCTTTACTCCCAGGTGTCACTGGTGGCAGGCTTGCAGTTAAGGCTCTGGAGGAAGGAGTTACTCATGGAGATGATATTCTCAGTGTAGGAAAGACCATTGAGAAAAGTGTTGAAGTTGCAGATACCGCTGCAGATGGAAAAAGGTATCTCAAAGATGGAACTCTCATTCAAAATGGGCATCTAGCAGGAACAACACATCCAAACACGGATGTTCTTTTTGATGAGACTGGCTTTCCAATCTTTGACTCAGCATTTGATACCAAAATGGGTGACAGGTTATATTTAGCTTCAGACTATAAGCAATTTAGACAAGCAACCTTAGACCTTAACGATGCAATTAAAAAGGATTCATCAATTGGAAATATGTTTAACGAAAATCAACTACAAGAAATAGCTCGTGGAAGAACACCAAGTGGATATACTTGGCATCATAATCAAGAAGAAGGTGTGTTGCAACTAGTTGAAAAGAATGTACATCAACAGACGGGACACACAGGCGGTAGAACTATTTGGGGTGGAGGTAATGACTACAGGTAATATTGGAGGCATCAATATTGACAAATTCAGAAATAGAATGGTTATTTGTAAGTAGGCCAGCGAAAGATAAAGAAATCTTAGAAGTAGAACACATACTTGGGATAAAGTTTCCAGACGATTACAAAGAATGTTTGAAACAGAATGCAGGAGGAAGTCCTGAACCAAATGTATTTGATTTTACCAAACGTAAAGAGGCGGTTTTCAATCGTCTCTTCACCTGCGACCCAAATGATGCCTACTACTATATCCCAGACAATTATAAAGCTATTAAAGATAGATTGATAGATGATATCTATCCCATCGCAGATGATGTATTTGGAAACTGTATTTGCTTTGATTATAGGGAAGGAAAAGATAAAGCACCAAAAGTAGTTTTCTGGGATCATGAAGTGGCCTATGAATCTCCTGAAAAAGCAATATACTACATTTGTGATAGTTTCATAGAACTTCTTTCTAAATTATACTTTTGTGACTGAGTTTGGAACAATTGAGTATTGACTGAATAATAATATCCAGTCAATACTTCATACTATTTCTATTGACTTTTCAAGTCATATACTGATTCTGAGATAATCCTGGGAAAGTAGTTACCTGCAAACATACAATTCCCTAAACGACCTCGACTATGATGACAACGGAAACCTCATTGAGGATGAGGATTTCATCTACGTCTACAACGATGCTAACCAGTTGAGCGAGGTCCGCTACTCATCCAACAGTTCCCTCGTCGAGAAATACTGGTACGACGCCAACGGCCAGAGAGTCAAGAAACAGAACTCCGCCGGTGAGTTCACCTACTACGTCAATCAGTTCTACGAAGTAAACAACGGCACTGCCACCAGCTACTTCTTCCGCGACGGCGAGCGCATAGCCAAACAAACAGATGAGGGCATGGAGTGGTATCTATCAGACCATCTGGGCAGTACCACTCTGCTCGTTAACGAGAGCGGCCTTGAGGTCGAGCGCACCGAGTACTACCCATACGGCCAGGTGCAGTCCGGCGGTCTGGAGAAGTACGGTTTCACAAGTCAGGAGAACGATGCCGACACTGAGCTGATGTACTATGGAGCAAGGTACTATTCACCGGAGTACAGGGTGTTCGTACAGCCTGATACGATGCTGCCGGATGTGTATAACCCGCAGGCGCTGAACAGGTATGCTTATGTGCTGGATAATCCGGTGAAGTATAACGATCCGAGCGGGCACTACGCTGAAAGTCCTTTGGATTTGATTTTCATTGGGATTGATGTCATCGATATAGCTCTTGACCCATCTGATGAAACAGCATGGGCAGCACTAGGTGCTGATGTGGGATGTCTTGCTTTACCTGGTGCAACTGGTGGCGGGGTTGCCGTAAGGCTTGGAAAAGCTGCTCATACTGCAGACAAAGTCGGTGATACTGTTCATGCAGTAAACTTTGTTGACAATGCTGCCAGCCTCGCAGCTAGATATGGGGATGATACTGGAGAAGCTCTAGCAAAAATCTCCGCTGATGTTGAATCTCAAGGAATGATCAAAGCAAATCCAATGTTAACTGGAACTGCAAAGCATACTGAATTTAAACATACGGTTCAAGAATGGGCAGAGCAAAGTGGAAAAACAAATGTATATATTGAACAGTCTATCGATGCTTCAGGTAAACTCGTTAATGGCAACCCACTAGGTTCAAAGAGACCTGATGTAATGGAATTCGGAGATGATGGAGTAGTTCGGATTTATGATTTGAAAACTGGCGGTGCGAAGTTGACAAACTCTTGGATGAATGATGTCCAACAAAGATTAATGAGTACAAAACAATATAGTGGAGTAGAATTCTACATGGTAAAAAACGGTGAAACAACACTGGTAAGATGAATGGTGAGTAATTATGGCACAAGCATTTAACAAATTTGTAAAAAAGTACATCGGTGACATAATGGAGGAAGAAGGTTTTGCTACGTACAAAACTACTGAATTTATTCGATTAAAAGAGAATTTCAACTTGCTTCAGTCCATTGGTTTTACAAGTGGAAAGTCTGGTGGTTATAGATACTTAGAGATAGGCTATCTTCCACTTTTTATGCCTCATCAAAGAAATGATATTGGTTCTGAAATTGCAGGTAGAATGCATGATTCTCCTCCTTATGGGTGGAGTCAATTAAGCTGGCCTGTTCCTATGGACAGTAAAGAAATTTTAGATAAATCAATGGCAAGTATAAGACATGTGCTTTTAAAGTACTCCATTCCTTACTTAAATAAGTACTCGACTTTTGAGGATACATTGCAAATGCTAGAAGAAGATAATTCTGATGTGGTGCCACGTATTTATCACATACTTAGGGCACGAAAATCCTACTACAAAGGATATTTCGTACTTGGTACAAAGGATTATTTCAAAGCTGAGAAGTACTTTAAAGAATACTACTCTCTGTTTGGACCAGAAGATAGGAGCAATGAGATTTCTAGAAAATATATGGAAGAGCTAGAGGAAGTTCTGGAAGCTATCCATAGTCCCCCGGAGATTGAAGAGATAATGGAAAGAAATCGACAAAATACTATTGAAATATTAAATTTAAAAAAATATATAGACATTGACTGAATAATGTAAATTCAGTCATATTTCATTCTTTTTTTCTTTCTGCTGGACGATAACATCCTTAACTACCTGCGTGATTCACTTACACTTATAACGACGCTAACCAGTTGAGCGAGGTCCGTTATTCATCCAACAGTTCCCTTGTGGAGAAATACTGGTACGATGCCAACGGCCAGAGAGTCAAGAAACAGAACTCTGTCGGTGAGTTTACCTACTACGTCAATCAGTTCTACGAGATTGAGAACGGCACTGCCACCAGCTACTTCTTCCGTGACACTGAGCGCATAGCCAAACAGACAGATGAAGGCATGGAGTGGTATCTATCAGACCATCTGGGCAGTACCACTCTGCTCGTTAACGAGAGCGGCCTTGAGGTCGAGCGCACCGAGTACTACCCATACGGACAGGTGCAGTCCGGTGGTCTGGAGAAGTACGGTTTCACAGGGCAGGAGAATGATGCTGACACTGAGCTGATGTACTACGGTGCGCGGTATTACTCGCCAGAGTATCGCATTTTTGTTCAGCCGGATACGATGCTTCCGGACCCGTACAATCCGCAAGTACTGAACAGATATTCAGGTAATGTTAATTAAATATATCTAGTTTCTTATTTCTGTACTTCATTAACAGGAGAACAGAGTATCGCAACATTTCAAAACTCTTTGTATAATACTCAGACTTTCTTCTCAATCTTGCCAGGAAATGCCTGAATATGCTGCTATATCCTTCTACTGTATATGTTTCAGCTTTGGATCGAGTATGAATAACCTCTGGAATAAACTCTGCATATGCTTTCCAGTGATCGGTCATAACTTCTTTTATTTTTTTCTCTTTTAATATTTCCCAGAGTTGTTGTCCAGTTTCCGTACCTCTGCTGCCAAAAGAGCAGTCGATGAATTTTTTCCCAACTCTATCAACAGCAATCCAGATCCAGCAATATTTTGTTTGTTACCGATATAAGTGTGCATCTCATCTAATTCAACGATCTCTATCTCATTTTCGCTTTTTAGGGCCTCTAACTCCTCGCCAAATTTCTTAATCCAATTTTATACAGAAACATGACTTACTCCCAAAAATCTTCAGATTGAACGCAATCCTAATCCTTCAAGATAGAGTTGTAAAGTCTGCCTTTTAACAGAAGTGGAACTCGCAGTCGATTTTATCTCGACTGTATAGTTATATCCGCAATCATAACATTTGTAGCTTTAACGCCCATCGACTTTCTCATTTTTGAGTGGTTGGAACTCTTACATTTAGGGCAGCTCATACTGAAGTATAGGCTTTCATCCGATATGCCTCTATTTACTTAACAATGCCAAAAAAGAAAAAAGAAAGCCTGAAATCTACAAGGGACATCAGATATCTTTCACAAGACGGAACCCTATATAGTTAAGACGGCTTCCCTTACCAATATTATCTCTGCTGGCCGAATGACATTCTGATTCTGCACTATTCCAGTTTCCGCCACGTATCACCCATTTGCCAACTCCTCCTGTCCATTCACTGCCATCGGCCGGTGCTTTCTGGTAGTTGGTGTGATATTCATCAAGCACCCATTCAGCGACATTACCATGAACATCGTACATTCCCCACGGATTTGCTTGCTTCATACCAACAGGATATGTTTTTTCTTCAGAGTTTCCGTCATACCATCCATACTCTGACAGTTTACTTTCGTCGTTTCCAAATGAAAAAGCTGTATTTGTACCTGCCCTTGTTGCATATTCCCATTCTGCTTCCGTAGGCAGGCGATATTTGTCGGTGCCCTCCATTTTATTGAGTTTTCCGATGAATGTTTGGACATCCAGCCAGGAAACTTTTTCCACAGGCAGATCATTGCCCTTAAAATGAGAGGGATTTGTTCCCATGACAGCTTCCCACTGATCCTGAGTAATTTCATATGTACCAATGTAAAATTCATACTCGATATTTACCTGATGTACAGGTCTTTCGTCCCGATCACTGAACTGTTCCTCCTCAGTAGCCCCCATGAGGAAGTTCCCTTCTGGTATTTTTACAAATTCAATACCAACGGAATTGGCAAAAGTACTGTCATCAATCTCTGGTTCATCAGGCACGGAATCAATCTGTGCAGGGTTCTTGTGTTCTACATCACTACTCGTATCATTGGAATCAGCACAACCACTGCCAATAACCGCCATAATAAGAATGATACACATTATCAATGTCATGTATAATTTGTTCATAGACCTATCCTCGTACATATAACAACCTAAACAATATTAGATTTAATTCCTGCACCCAATTTATATTCTTTGGTTTAATTCGTTGGAAAACGCAACAATTTAAATTAGATATGTCAAACCTGAAAACAGTGTTTTGCTTTTATATGTAGATGGGCACCTTTTCTCCAATAAAAAGGTGCCCGATGATTCTCCAACCACCCGCACAAATGAGAATACTCCAACCTGTGCTAATGAGCATTAGTATTGCTGGAATATAAACTATACGGAGAAGCTTATATTCACTTGAAAAATGAAAAATTAATTCCTGAGAGATCCCGATTTTCTTTCCAGGAGCATATCCTTACATCTTTGCAGATCATCTGCAGTGTTAACATTAAGAGCAAGTTCAATATCATCAAGAACAAGGCTGATATAATCCTGTTCATTGTCAACATCATTCCCGTCCAGTATGTTAATACCCGACGGAACTATCAGTTTTCCATCCCAGTTGAAAACAGTATCTGGCCTGATACCAAGACTTTTACACAGAGAGATCGGAGTGAAAATAGACATTGCAGGCTTGCCGCAGATCTTATACTCACTGATTACCTTTTCAAGAAGCTCGTGTGTCAAAAGTGGCAGGTCGGCCATTAGAATAAGAAGCGGATCTTTAATGCCTGCAGCCTTTACTGCATACACCATATCACCTACGTAGTTGCCCCCGCCAGTAGGGATGACTTTTATATTGCCATCATATTCTTTCTGAACAAAAGATGCTGTTTTTGATGTTGCAGGAGAAACAGCAACGTATATATCACCTATGCTCTCAGTTCTTTGCAGGGTGTCTATAACATAAGAAATAAGAGGCTTGCCCAGCAATTCGACACATGGTTTTTCACCCATTCCAAGCCTGCTTCCAAATCCCCCTGCCATTATTATAGCGTTCAAACAATACCTCCAAACCTATACATTATTACTAATGTGATAGTTATCAATGCTATTATCCTTCCAACTTCGTTGGAAGCACCAATGACATCACCATTAACACCGCCAAAATGCCTGCTGGTAACATTAAGTAATACAAGTGTTGCCAAAATGGCTGCTATGAATGCGAAGATACCAGTTATTCCAAGACCAACGTAATAAGATGCTGCAATACAGGCAATACTACCAATTACAAAACCTATAAGGTATTTAGGTACTGTGGTATTTTTCACGAGTATGGAGCCCAGTCCCTCATGAATAGGTTTCCCAAATGCTGCAATTGTCAACATGGACTGCATTGCACTGACCTCAGATACAAACATCGCAAAGAAAAATATGCGTGCTACATCTGCAGTAGTTGAATACATGATCATGGATTCATCGTAAAGTGATGTAAGAGTAGCATAGAATGCAAGAAGAGCGAGACATGCATATGCAACTCCGCCAATTCCTAGGGACATGTCTTTCAGTGCTTTTAATTTCTTCTCAATAGAACCATGTGCAGTCAGTCCATCACCCAGATCTGCAATACCATCCAGATGATTTAGCCCTGTTATATAATAGACAAAAGCAATGATAAGTACCGCACTTATAGAAACTGGAAGGAAAGATATGAGAACATAAGCTACAGCACCCATTATAAGACCAAGCACTATGCCTACCACCAGATGCAGGTATGTCCTTTTGAAGAACTCATCAAGTCCCTCCATGGTGATCCCCACGGGGATAGTTGACAGGAATCCGAAACTGGAACGAAGAGCTAATAGGAATGCGTTCATCCTGCTATCACATCACTTCTGTTCTCTGGGTCTTTTTTTTCGTTCTTTCTAGTTTTGCCCGGTGAACCTGCTGCCGCTTCTGCCATTGATCTGGTGTACATGTTAGCGGAAACACCGCCGATAAGCCCGCCAATTATATCGTCCATGAAAGGACCAAGCTTTGAGAGAATGCCTGGTTTCTGCTTGTCAAAGCGCACGAATTCGAACATACCTTTGTCACCACTGATATATTTGGAGATGCTCATTCCAAGGACCTCATCTGCGATTATAAAAGTCAGGTCTTTTTCATAAGAGCTTCTGCTGATATTGGGCAACCGACCTGCACGACCCTCTTTTTCAAGCAATATCCCGGAATAGACAAGCATACAGAGATTTGGGTCAGAGAGGGCAATATCAAGCTCGTAAAGAAATTTTGCCTCAGCAAGCTCTTTTGTTTCAATCCCAGGGTGTGGAACATATAATTCCAGTGCAGTATCAACGAGCATTTGAACTGTTATTCCTTCTTCTTCAAGGATATCAATGATATCCCTGGTGACCTCACCTTCCAGTTCTTTAGACTGGCCTTTTTTCAGGTCTTCTGATTTTATATCCGATAATTTCATTGCCACCACTTTTGGGAGATTTTTATTTGAATATGATTGGTCAGTAATTTATGCCATAATTATAAATGAGGATACAATTATTGCAAAGAATGAGGCTATAAAAATTATCCACCCGGCCAGTTTGATGTCTTTAGACACCGGATAAACAAAACCCTCACCAAGTATATAGGTATTCGGTTTTTCAAGTTTGACTCCGAGTGCACCGGCAATCGAAGCCATGGGAAAACCTGAATTTGGGGATGGGGTCTTTAAACCATCTGCAAACCCACTTTTCCACGCACTTTTATAATCCGGCACCTTTGTCCCGCGATAGAACAAACGGACAGCCAGAGTTGCTGCAAAAAGGAAGAGAACAGACAGGCGGGCAGGCACCCAGTTAAGCACATCATCAAACTTTGCAGAAAACCAGCCAATTTCCCGGTGACGCTCATCCTTGTACCCTACCATGGAATCAAGGGTGCTTGTTGCTTTAAATACATAAGCTGCTATCAATCCGAAAGGACCAAAGCATGCATAGAACAAAAGAGGAGAAAGAATTCCATCAACATAGTTCTCAGATGTTGTTTCTATAATAGCTGATGAAACATGACCTTCGTCCAGTTTGGACGTATCTCTGCTCACATACATAGATAACTTTTTCCTCGCACTGTCAAGTTTCCCTGCATCCAGTTCTGCCCGAACTTCACTCGCAGCACCATATAGGCAGCGTACAGCAAATGTTGCCTTGAGGAAATAAGCCGCAACAAGATAGCGCAGGGGAGATGGGATACTATCTATCCCAATGAAATATAATACAATAATCGCTATAAGGCTGCCAAAAAGTATAGTAACAAGCCCCATGAATATGCCATAGAGCTTCCTGTGCGTCTTAGGGACATTCTTCTTAAAAAAAGAGATCAACCTGCCCATCCATACTACAGGATGCACTGCTGCAGGTGGCTCTCCAAATGCCAGATCCAAGGCATAAGCTAACAGAAGTACGATTACCAGCTCACTCGCATCAGCTTGTACTGGCAACATCATAGATTAGTCTCCATTACGTTCTTCCATGCTTTGCTAATACTTTCTTTATTTAGTCCATCTGCGATGAACACAGACAACAGATCATCGACGACTTTGTTCATATGAACAATATTGCAATTCAGACAACTCCATACCTGCCCTCCGCCGGAACTCTCAATCCAGTTACCCCCGGTGCGGGTATCCTCACAAGGATAGAACGGACAGAAGCAGAAAGTACAGTCCTGTTCTTCAAAATGACAAGGATAATAGTCACATTCCGTATTGCTGCCTTTACGGCCGCAGCTTGCTGCTGCTTTTATATTCTCTTTCAGTTGCATCTCTGCCTGTTCACGGCCCCATTCATAGATAACCTGCCTGATTGTGGATATGATGCGTTCGTTCTCTTTCCGGGTACGTATAGCAATCCTGATATAATCCTTACCGATGTCCTGGAATGAATTGCAATCACGGATCAATACACCATGCGAAGCCATACGTTCAGCTAGCTCGGTAGAGTTTAAAGAGAGATCTGAAATATCAACAAATATGTAGTTCACACTGCTCTCAATGGGTTTAAAGCCCCTGCGTGATAGTTTCTCCAAAAGGAAATCATGTTCATTTACTATAAATGCCCTGGAATCTTTTAGGTACTTACTGTTTACTCCCCCTTCCATACTCAACAGGGCAGTTGCAACAGTATCCGCTATACATCCCATGTTCCAGGAAAGCCGGGCACTGTTAAGAACACATGCAAATTTTTTTGACGCTACACCAAAACCCATCCTTATACCAGGAATGGCAAAAGCTTTTGTGAGGGAGCGCTGAATAAAAAGGTAATCGTTATCTTCTACAAGGTATGCGACACTCTGATCGGGGTCAGCAAGTTCTATGAATGCCTCATCCAGAAAAAGAATGGTTTTGTGAGCTGCACACTTCTTTGCAATTTCTTCGACCTGCTCTTTTAAGAGCAATTTTCCTGTCGGATTGTTGGGATTGCATACAAAGATAATTTTTGCTTCATCAAGCAGCTCAGAGTCAAGATCAAAGATGTCTTCCTGGTCGATGTATTTGATCTGTGCACCCATTACCTTACACTGCATCTCATACTCGCTGAATGTTGGCTTGGGTATGAGTACAACATCCCCTTCAGCTATAACGCACTCAGCAACGAGCCTAATTATTTCTGTGGACCCATTTCCGGGAATTATGTTCTCGTACGTTGTACCCATGCCCACAAATCCAGCCGCAGCCATCCGGTATTCCAGATAGCGGTTATCAGGATACTGTTCAAGTTTTTCAAGTCCTTTTCTGAGAAGTTCCTGCAGATCAAGTTCCGGATCAGGTTGTTCAAATGGCGTTCCAAAGGGATTCAAGTTTGCACTTGCATCCAGTATTTCAGATTCTGGTATCCCGTATCTCTGGGAACTTTTTCTTATCAGTCCGCCATGAGCACATGGCTCAAGACTTAGAAGATATTTCTTTAGCGGGAGAGGTGATCTTTGGCCTGTCACAGTAATCAAAGCATGTAGTAAATAGGAAATATATTAACCTGTTTAGTTGACCTTTAAAAAAGATCAAAGTAGAGGCTCAATTATTTCCTTCCATGCCCTCCTTATGTTCTCATCGGTGTCTCCGTCTGCCATCAGTACATCAAGCACCATTTTGGCAACCTTTGGTCTATGCAATAAAGTACAGTGTTCGCAACTCCATACTTGTCCGCCTGTGGAACTCTCTATCCATTTACCACCTGTTTTTTCTTCCTTGCATGCGTAAAATGGACAGAAACAGAAAGTGCAGTCTTGACCTGTGAAATGGCATGGGTAGTATTCACAGGAACCACGCCCTGCAGTAGCTGAAGCACCATGTTCTATAGTTTCCTCAAGTTTCTCCCGGGCGTCTTCCCTGCTCAACTCAGCAAATACATCATCAAGTGTGCGAATAAGTTTCTCAAATTCTTCCCTGGGGCAGACAGATATCCTTACATACCTTTTTTCACCATCAAAAAAATCACTGCATTCACGAATAATTATGCCATGCAAAGCAAGTCCGTCTGTAAGTCTTACTGAATCCACGAAAAGGTCCTTTATATCCACAAGCAGGTAATTGGCACTGCTTTCAATTGGTTTGAAACCGTAGATACCTGAAAGACGTTTACTGATGTAATCTCTTTCTTTTTTAATAAAATCTCTGGACTCAGACAAATATTTACAACCGGAACCGCCTTCCATATTCAGGAATGCAATTCCAATAGCTTCTTCTGTTGCTCCTATATTCCACGAAAGCCTGGCAGCATTCAATACATCTGCCATTGAAGATGATGCAATACCATAAGCCAGCCTTATGCCAGGCATACCAATAATATTTGAGACCGACCTTATAACAAAAAGATAATCATTGTCCTTTGCAATATCCGCAATGCTCATAGAAGGATCGGCAAGCTCAATGGACGATTCATCGACTATGAGCAAAGTACCGTGTTCAGCACATTTTGCTGCAAATTTGACCAGTACATCTCTTGATACAAGTTCACCGGTAGGATCGTTTGGATTCTCAATTATGACGATCTTTGCTCTTTCCAATGTCATCTTTGGAAGAGTAAGCAATTCACTTGGAGTAAAAACCTGCACACGAGAACCGAATATTTCAGCTATATGGCGATACTGACCAGAGGAAGGAGAAGGAATTATCACTAACTCGTCTTCAGATACCACAGACTCCATCACAAGACGCAATAACTCACATGAACCGTTTCCTGGAACTATATTTTCAAAAGTGACACCATGACCTATAAAGCCAGCAGCAGCAATTCTAAATTCAATATATCTGTTATCAGGGTACTGGCCGGATCTAGAAATAGAAGTAGAAATTATTTGTTCCCTGTCAAGGATTTTACCCTGGAAATCAAAAGGTGTGCCCAAAGGATTTGTGTTTGAGCTGAAATCAAGAATACCTGATTCTTGAAGGTCATATTTTTCAGCTGACTCATGGACCCTCCCGCCATGCTTCCTTGCCTGTAATGCAAGCAAATAATGCTTCAAATGAAGTGGGAAATTTTTTTGGTACACACTTATCAACAGGTGGTTACGCACAGGAGATATATTAAACTATTCAAGTTGAGTTGTGCTAAAGTCTTTCATTTTAAAGTTCAAAAGATAAAACCATAAATATTTGTAATGCAAATCTCTATCTGAAGTTCTATAATATAATATAATATAATATAATATAAAATAATATAATATGTTGGATAAAGACATCGGAGAATCTTTGATGGCAGATGAAATAGATTATAACATAATTGGCAACGACATGCAGCTTGTAGAGATCGAACTTGATACAAACGAGGCGGTCAGGGCAGAAGCAGGCGCGATGATGTACATGGGACCCGGGATTAAAATGCAGACATCCACAGGTGGTGGCCTCCTCAAAGGCCTGAAACGTGCAATAACCGGTGAAAGTTTCTTTATTACAAGCTTTACACACGAGGGTTCAGGAAAGGGATATGTTGCATTTGGTGCCCCGTACCCTGGAAAAATAATACCTCTTGATCTTACAGAACTGGGCGGTAGCTTTCTCTGTCAGAAAGATTCATTCCTCTGTGCAGCGAATGGTATAGATATTGAGCTGGCACTTACAAAGAAGATAGGAGCAGGACTCTTCGGAGGAGAAGGTTTCATACTTCAGAGACTTAAGGGCAACGGACTTGCCTTTGTACATGCCGGTGGAACCATTATTGAAAAAGATCTGGCTGCCGGGGAAACAATAAGAGTTGATACAGGTTGCATAACTGCTTTTGCTGAAAGTGTCAAATATGACATACAACTGGCAGGCGGATTCAAGAATGCACTCTTTGGTGGAGAAGGACTTGTCCTTGCAACCCTCACAGGCCCTGGAAAGATCTACCTGCAAAGCCTTCCATTCTCACGTCTTGCAGACAGGATAGTTGCGGCATCAAGATATCAGGGTGGTAGTGGAAGAGATGAGTCCCGAGGAGTGGCCGGAATTGGAGGCGGTACTCTTGGAGCTCTCCTGGGTGGAGACCGTTCTTTCTGAGAATCAAGTTCAAGTTTTAAAAGTGAGGAGATTGCAAAAATGAGACTATTTGCTATTGCAGATCCGCATGGCAATTATTCGAAAATTGAGAAGTTGCTTGAACAATCCGGAAACATTGATGTTGTTCTAATTGCTGGCGACATCACTAATTTCGGACCTGATGAAAAGGCACTGGAACTCATCGATATGTTCAATCCACCAATACTGGCAGTTCCCGGAAACTGCGATCATGAATCTATTTTAGAGGTTATCGAAAACTCCCGGGCCATGAATCTTCATAACCGCTCTGTTGAAATAGATGGAATAAGGTTTGTAGGGATGGGGGGGTCAAACCCTACCCCATTTTGTACACCTTTTGAGATACAGGAGTGTGATTTTGAAACAAACCTCAACAACCTTATGAATGAAAAAGAAAAGACAGACGAAACAGTAATTCTCCTCACACATGTACCACCATATGGAATCCTTGATAAGGTTGGGGATGTGCATGTAGGATGCAAGGCTCTGAGTACTTTCCTCGATAAAGCCAACCTTATGGTATGTGGGCATATTCATGAAGCCAGAGGCATAAAGAAATATGGTAAAACAATTATCGTAAATCCTGGAATGGCTGCATTGGGGTTTGCAGCTCTTATAGATATTAATATTGAGAATAAAGCTCCTATTATAAATGTACAGCTAATAGAAGTTGACGGAGAAGTTATTTAATCATCAAAATTATATTCTAATGCAGGTGATCCAATGAAAGCAAAGATATTAACTATATTCCTGATATTGCTCTCTTTTTCAGTCATCGGATGTGTTGATGATAACGAAGATATGGCCAACGAAACAGATATGTCAAATACGACTACCGAAGATGTTGGCAATGAAACAGTACCAGATGACATCGAAATGGATGAAACGGTTGGAGAGGAAGTCGAAGCAACCGAAGAAGACGAAAATAAACCACTTGAGATTATTGAGTCGGAAGATCCAAGAACCTATACAATATACATGAAAAACTATTTGGTACAACCAAATAATATCACCATTAATACAGAAGATACAATTGTATGGTTTAACGACAACAATCCCGCAAGACTATTTACACTTGTAAGCAACGAAGGTCTCTGGGAAAATCAAAATATTGCGAACAGGTATTCTTTCAAATATACTTTCAATGAAACAGGCACATATACGTATAAAGTCCTTGGTTTTGAAGACAGGATGAAGGGAACCATTATTGTTAAATAAGAACGTATCTTCAGGGAGCCGGATGAAAGTAAGATCTGTAAAGGAAGGAGATACTGAAGTCCTTGTTCCTGTCCCGGACGAAGGGTCTAATTTTGCTCCTTCTGCGGCCCCTGTATTTTATAATCCTGTCATGGAGATGAATCGTGACATCTCCGTGGCGGCAACTTCTGCTTTTGTTAAGAAGATGGAATATGGTCCTGAAAAGACCATCACTTATGTCGATGCCCTCTCAGCCTCAGGCATTCGTGGTCTGAGGATTGCAAATGAAACCGGCATTCATACAACCCTCAATGACTGGAATGAAGATGCCTATAACCTTATACAACAGAACATAGAATCATTGGAAATCAGCCACAATGCTATTGCAAGCCATAAAAATGCAAACGTCCTCCTCCACGAAAAACATTTCAACATCGTCGATCTTGACCCATTTGGTACTCCTGCACCTTTCCTGGCGGCAGCTGCCCGCTCGGTAGTCGATCTGCTTGAAGTGACAGCAACGGATACTGCACCACTTTGCGGTGCTCACCTTAATTCAGGAATCAGAAAGTATGCCGCAGTTCCTTTCAACAATGAATACCACAGTGAAATGGGAGTACGTATACTCCTTGGTAAAATAGCCCGGGAACTGTCACTCCATGATAAAGCCATGAATCCACTCCTGTCCCATGCCACAAGGCATTATGTACGTACTTATCTTGAAATCAAAAAAGGTGCAAAGCAAGCTGATAAGATGTTAAAGAATATGGGTTTTATTGCACACTGCCCGACATGCGGACACAGGGAAGTGAACTACGGCCTTGCTTCTCATATTAAAGAAAAATGCAGCCTTTGTGATGGTATTTTTATGCTTGCTGGTCCTGTATGGCTTGGGAAATTACATGATCCTGATTTTTGCACTGAAGCTATTGCAGAACTGGAAACACGCAACTGCGGCACCAAAATATTTGCAGTTAAACTGCTTGAATTCTGCAGGGATGAACTGGATATACCTATGTTCTACGATCAGCACCTGATATGTAAGAAAGTGGGAGTATCTGCCTCACAAATTGAAAACGTCATACAGGAACTTAAAAGCAAAGGATTTTTGGCTTCAAGGACCCATTTTAGCGGAACATCTTTCAAAACTAATGCAAATATATCGGATATTGAGAATATAATCACGAGTATCCGATAGAAATATATACTATTTTTATTTTAATGATATATATTATAATATACAATAAAAGGTATGATGATGTTTTTCTACATCAGGTAAAAAATATTCATAAAGGGGATATTTCATGACAAAAGGATATGCTGAGCAACTGTTTTTACAGGAGAAACCAACCCTTGCCCTTCTGGCTATATGGTCCTTACAGAAAACATATGCATCGGTTATTACAAAAGAGATAAATTCAACTTTTGCTCACACAACCAAAATATTATCTAAAATGGAAGAACACGGCTTCATACAGTTTACAGTTGAAGGACGTGTAAAATATGTTGAACTTACAGAGCATGGGCATCGGGTAGTTGATGCTCTTAAGAATCTGATAATGTCAATTGAAGGAGAATCACCGGATATTCTAGAAAAGAAAGATAATGAAGAGTCTGCCACACAGGACATGAAAGCTTCAGAGGATGAGAAAAAGCTTACCCGGAAACACATTGGCAGGTTACATGAACAGATAGTATCTACATATAATGACCTTTTCAATGAAAACTTAGAACCCCAAGTAATGAAGATGAAAATTGGCCCTTTTAGCCGTGATATCCAGTTACTATTAAATTCTATAGAAGAGAATGAAGACCTTATCGATGATGAAGGTCTTGATAAACTCAGTGAGATACAGACTATCTTCGATCTGGTTATGAAGCAATAATTGAAAGGATAATAAAAATGGCCACTGTAGATCTATTATTAAAAATATACGGCAGCAAGGAAAGGGCATTTCATTCAGCAGAAGTGCTGGTAAACAATGAATTAAAAGAGCTTGATGCTTCTGCAAAATTTGAAATCTCGGAAGATGGCTGGCTAAAAGTAGATGTCAGCGGTGAAGACGGCGAGTTTGCGTCTAATTTCCTTGCCCGGAAATTCGGGGTTCCGGTTACAGAATTTACCAAGGATGAAATGTACCAGGGCTTCATACATCAGATACAGGAAAATGAAATAATCGTAGATATAGGAGTGCTTATAAGCATTCCGCAGAAGAACCTCACAGCTCTTGGAAGCGGAACTGCAAAACAGATAGCCACTCGTTTTGGAATGATAAGGCATTTACCTGTCAGAATTGAGATCACTGAGGAGGCAGCAAAACAGGGTACTTTCACGAAATCACAGGCAGATATGTGGTGGAACTGGAAGAAATCAGATCAGGACAGGGTGATAGCCAATTCCGTTACACGTTCTGAACTTAAAGCAGCCATCAAAAAAACCGGTCATGCAAGGGATATTTATGGAATAGAAAGACTTGGACTGATGGAGCATATGATCATCTGCAGGGAAACAAGCGACGGACCAGGCATTGTTTCGGCTATTGGAAGATTTGTAAAAGGCGAGCTTGGAGTTATCAGGACAGCAAATTAGAGTATGTTCATCTGGAAATGACAGTTGTTACAATCGTCATTGCATTTGCCACGCATCTGCATTACACATTCGATGCCCAGCTTTTCCCTGAAAACACCTTCGAATACACCTTGTGCAAAAGAGCATAAGGTCTTTTCCTTAATAGGAATTGAACGACAGTCAAAAAAATCACTGACAGCTATTGTTATGGGATCGTAACTAAGGACATTGAAGCTTCCGATATCATGTTCCTTCCAGAAAAACATCATTTCCTCAAGGACCCTTTCCTTTTCCTTTGAAACAAAATTTCTGGAAAGGCTGGCTCCAACATCATTCCCTATTTTCCTCATAATAGGGTCACAATTTACTCCATGGGCACGGAAACCATATTGTACGGCATGGAACAGGCATTTCAGACAACCAAACGAATTAACATGAGGTGAGGCTATCAGATGTAGCATTTCATTATAATGCTTCATTCCGGGTTCCTGGGAGCAGGCAACATACTGGCATTTTAAAAAGTAGACTTTCTTCCTCTTGTCATTGGTATCAGTTACTTCCTCAAGCAGGCTCTGGGATCTAAGATCATTCAGATGAACGGAGATTGTAGATTTGGCTTTTCCGGTGTGCTGGACTATCTCATCAAAGGATTTACAGCCACTTTTAAGATAATCCAGTATCATGATTTTTACAGAACCATTAAGAGCAATAAATCCAATATCTGTGGAAAAAATAGCAGTGTTGTCTCCGTTGTTCATGCGCTATTAAATAAACATGCAATGTATTTAAATGTTCGCTATGAAGCGAATGAGTTATTATCGCTATTTAAAGCCCGATATTTCCCTTAAATATTACCAAAAAAACGATATAAGATAATTATGAAAAAAACTATCCGTGTACCAATAAGAGAAGCAGAAGGTGTCAGGTTAAAAATAGTAGAAGATGGCAAGCTTGATCCTGAAAGAAAGATACAGGTCATAGTTGATGAAGAAAGCTTCCTTGAGATACCTGTTACTGATGAAATCGAGGGATTTGATACATATGAACAGGAAAATGCCATTTTTTACAACAAATGGCGCTCACTTGAAGACCTTCTCAAAGAAAGTATATTAGAAAGTGAACTTGAACTACTGCCATCCGGCTGGCACATCCTTGGAGATATAATTGTTGTCACGGTCGATCCTTCTATAGACCACTTGAAAGAAAAGATTGCCAGGTCGTTGCTCCGGATGTATCCTTCCTGCAACACAGTGGTACGCGACTTTGGAATAAGTGGCCAGTTCAGGGTGCCTAGAAGAGAAGTACTTATCGGGGATAATACGGAAACCATCCATAAAGAGAATGGCTGTCTGTTCAGGCTCGATGTTACAAAAGTTATGTTCTCAAAAGGGAACCTCCATGAGAAAGCACTCATGAGTAGGGTTGGCACCCATGAGACTGTTGTCGACATGTTTGCAGGTATCGGCTACTTCACCATCCCTATGGCTATTCATGCAAAACCTGAAAAGATAATTGCAATAGAGATCAATCCACGATCCTACAGATATCTTCTGGAGAATATAGCCCTGAACCATGTAGAGCACATCGTGGAAGCCTTTAACGGTGATTGTGCACAACTCACACCCAGGGGAGTGGCAGACAGGGTAATAATGGGCTATGTTGGCACCACTCATCATTATCTGCAAAACGGTATAAGAGCCATCAAAAATACCGGAGGCATGTTGCATTACCATGAAACTACCCCCGAACCACTTATATTTGAAAGACCGGTGTCCCGCATCATGAAGGCGGCTTTAGAGGAAGGCAGGCAGGTTGAGATAAAGGAATGTCGCAAGGTCAAGAAATATTCGCCCGGTGTCTGGCATGTTGTTGTGGATGCATGGGTGCATTAAGGCAAAAGAAAGCTTTCTGTAGAATAATATCTATGGTACACCAAAAATACTTCTCTCCAGTTTCCTGTAATATAATCAACACAAGGCCGCCAAGACTTAGGAATGCCGTTCTTTGAGCTCTTACATTTGTTTACATAAAGCATAATATATGTTATACTCATGGATTATGACCAAGCCTTCCAACTGAAATTTCAGATGAATTCTGATACTCTGTAGTGATTTTAAATATGCATGATGGCCAGATCTAAAAACAGCTTCTTCGGACTACATTGTTAATTAATGCGCAGAGTAACGGTGTTACTTTTCAATAACATTATATTATGGTTTATTCTTCAGTTGGACGTTATGCAGTATCTCCGAATGATATACGGCTTTTTGATAGTTCCACCCAAAGCAAATAAAAAAAGTGTTTTTGTTTCCGTATTTTGCAGGGTTACTATCAATGACTCCCTGTTGATCCATTGACCTGCACCTCCACGTAACTGATTCAATGGAGGTGGCTGCTTATTCACATATTTTTATACCTTTTCAGACATTCTTCATACATATCTATCATAAATACTTTGAAGCTCTCCTCG
>NZ_MBKP01000064.1 GCF_002243045.1 Methanolobus psychrotolerans | reverse complement strand
GATAAACAGTACGCCCAAGGTATTCCTTGGGGCAGTCAACCTTTGCACCGTTCCCGAATTTGCTTACCTTACGAATTAGAAAGCCTTCAACGTTGTCAATTTCAAGATGGTTTTGAGGTTGCAGTTCTACTTTTTTCATAGTATATAATATGTATATACTAAAAGGATATAATAATATGGGTTAAATGCAGACATACTCTAAAATATAGGGCAGTGATTCGGAGATACTGGGAACACCGATAATCTTATATTCCGCAGATGTCCTCGAATTTTGCCAATTATCTGGATTGCAATTATTTATCAATTGATAGTAACATAATTAACTTGAGAAGTAGCACTTATTATCACTTATTTGATATAAGTATGCGTAAATCTACGCTAAAGGAAAATATCCGTTTTTCTCTAAACATCTGCGGAAAGTCGGATAATTATAATCGGTGTTCGTGAGGGTGGCACTAAACTAATAAGTAGTTGCTACTTATATTCTGTTATAGCTATAAATTATTATCAACTTTTCGTATTTAGCATCACAGGAAACACTGTTCCTTACTTAGAATAAGCATCGTATTGAGCCTTTAAATGAGATTGGAATTTGTTGATCTTTCGACCAAAACCCCAGATTAAGTTCAGTTTTGAAAATACAAATATAAATATAGATATAAATATAAATATAAATTGATTATTAATTACTTTTTAATACTAACACTAAAAACACAAATTGTTTTTTAACACACATGTTACTTTGCATCCTCCCCCTAAATACGAACCAAAATAAGATATATAAAAATATCAGCATACAATTAGTTAATTTTACTATTTTAATATATTATCATAATTTATTAGTAACCCTATCAAAAATACCATCTAGTAAACAACAGATGCGCGTATTTATACCCTCAGATATCAATTTGAATTCCAAACAAGTCTTTAAAATCGGTATATTTCTTCCTGGCCCTGTAGAGGTACTGGCGAACATACTTTTCACCACGTGCTTTTGCATACATGGCACTTGCCTCAGCAGGAGTGAAAACAGTAGCCAACTTTTTTTTGTCAATGCTATCAAGGACTTTCAGATCGTTGCTGTTCTTGATGTCAAAAAAATAAGAAATCGGCTCTTCACCTTGCCAATTCCAGTCCCCATCATACATTATAGCATAGATTGTATCGCATGAATTGCATTTTGCAGCTACTAACATCCCATCCTTATATGAGTGATAGCTCATACTTGTTACATCTGAATTGCAATGGCTGCAGACTCCTATGAAATTATTATCACGGCTCTGCGGTTCCAGGTCAATAGAATCAACCTGTAACACATTGTGTTCTACATCATATTTGATATCCATGCATTCACCGAAAAACTGAGAGTTGAGAGAATGTTTTTATCATATTTAGTCATTTTACTATTTATTGGATATTATTTTCGTCATACAATAATAATTTAAAAACATATATATAGATTGAAGGACATATAAAAGTTTGTGCTATATATGAGGTGAAGTTATGGACTCAATTCGCGCAAAAATAAAACGAAGATTGCAAAAGTTCATCGAACTTGATTGTAATGGACTTCGCAGTCACATATTATCTATGTTCTTAAATGTAAAAGAGACAAATGTTGATGAGTTGCATGCAAATATTACTTTGAAATATGATATTTCACGCAGTGCGGTAGCATCAATGGTAGGTTACATATATTCTAAATTAGGTGTTCTAAGGTCCCACAAAGAGTCATATAAGACTCCTATTGTGTATTCTTTAAAAGAAGAATATGCAGACCTGATAAGGACTGCATTGGAGTCAAAGACAGTAACTTCAGGTTGCTAACACTTGTATTTGTTAAACCGGATATTAAATGTCTATTGTGAAAAACGCGCCGCGCACATCTACCACGCTGGTTATACGTTCAGATGCCAATTCCCGCATAACACATTCCAGGGACCCTTATTATCATTTAATGAGGCGTCTTTTTCAGGAAGAGGTAACTGCCATTCGCGGCCAGAAATTTCTCATGATGATTGAAGATCGCCAGAAAAGTGGTGATCCTATCAAAACCAATGAATGGGAGAGTTTGCTTGTTGAACTTGATATTGGACGTGCATCCTTCTATGCTATGAGAAATAAATTACTTGGTGCTGGCCTTATTTCTCACAAAAACCATGAGTATCGTCTTTCTGGTCAGTTCAGCAAAGATCTGGTAGATATGGCCAAATGGTGGTGGACCGCGGTTCTTAACGAAAACCCTGAAAGCCTGTAATGACCTTACAGAACAATCTCAGACCGATATCTTAATATCTAACCTTTACAATTAAGGGAATGCATTCACCATAGCCCGGTAGTGTAGTGGTCAATCATGCAGGACTCTGGATCCCGCAACCTCGGTTCGAATCCGTGCCGGGCTACTATATTTTTTTAGATGGTCACCCTCTAAAGACGGTTTTTGGCTTTTTCATCTACAAAAAAATCATATAGCTTTCGGATTTTTGGCGGGCAATTCAAAGAATGAAGTTTGCTTGATTTGACATCAATCCTCCTTATTTATAAAAACATCGGGAAGTAAATGTACTCCTTGTACATTGAGCATTCTCATGGGTGTGCGAGGATGAAGGCAGTGGCCCGTTCATTTATTCGTGGAATTATTTGACTTTGTTGATATTACAGATTCGGATTCGAATAGTGCTAATTCTTGTGCAGATTTAACCGGATTTCTTGATTATTAAGGATGAGAAATGTTCTTTGCGTATACTACATTCTTTGAGATTCGGTATGCAGCTAATTAGAAGTTAATCAACTCATCGTTCCCCAGTTTTACGTACCGGATAAAATAAAATATGGGATACTCTTTTGAAGTTGATCACTGATGAAAATTCATATGCACAAGGCAATCCGCTTCCGTGCTTTGTTCTATTTTTTTCTTCCATCACCGACAAATATGCTGCGTGGAGTAAATTAGATTATTTGACAGCAGATGACGACATAGATGTAAGGTGGATTGCAACCACTGTATTAGGATCAATTTATTCGGACGTACCCGATTCATTTGAAGAAGAAGCATGGAACAGTTTATTGAGACTGGTTGTTAATGAGTCATTTTTGGAACAAATAAATAAAGTTGAAGAAAAGAGAACTAGTTATTGTTTTTCGATGGTTATGGAAAAATAGATACGAAACGTGCTGAAACTGGCTTACCTTTAAAAACGTTACTATCCGTTTTAATCATCCGTTATTCGGCAATATCATACTGAAGAATACAGGATGCTTTTCTGAACGTGGGGATCAGATCCATTACATAGCCTTTCAGACCCCATTTTTTTCTCTACATCCGTACAATAAAGAGTATCATGATGTTTGATATTTGAATGCCAGCCTTCTATTTCCGCAACATCTTTCATTCCCCACATAATTCGCATTACCTAAAAATGATGCCATTGGCTTCTATCATTTGCTACCCTTAACTTTCATGACCCCCAACATGACTACAAGAGTTACCAGAAATACAACTGCAATTCCTGATACTGAAAACAGACCAGAAGTATCTTTAGGAGTAGTAGATGCAGCCTCTTCTGGGGAAGCAAAAACATTGTCTAGAGTACTTTCATATTCTCCGTTTTCATCTTCATTAACAACATTGACATATTTATCTTCTGCAGTGGCAGTTGACGAGGACAACGATGAAACTCTGCCGTTATCCGAACTGTCGGAAGATGAACTGCTTTTGGCACTGCCATCCGTATCTTCAACCAAAGTAGCAGAAACTGCCATGTCAAGACTTACAGTATCTCCGGGATTTACACTGCTAAAATCCACTCCGGAAATATCAGATTCAACGCCATTTACATAGAACTCGATATTATCATAATTCTCAGGTTCACATGTTACAACCAGTTTTGTGCTCGGCTGATCTCCATATATCCCATCCGAACCTATAATAGTACTTCCGATGACTTTCCCGTCAAGCTCTGCTGTTATTTCTGTTCCTGTTACTGCGGCCTCATCTCCCAGATTGACACTGCCTTCAAGTATCAAAGGAAGAGGAGGAATTCCATTGGGATCAGCCTGTGCTGGCATGACAGACATGCCAGCAACTAAAATCACAAGCAAAATAAGATATCTTGTTTTATAAAAAGTGTTTATTCCTAATTTCAAAAGCATTATTACACCTTAACCCGAAATAATAGAAAGAAGATGGAAAAATACCCATCTTCAGTTCATTCCAATCCATTCTCCGTCATCCATTCCTTAAAACCCGTATAATGTTGTTTCCTGTGTCACCAGGACCCAGTATCCATTGTAGGGAGCCATCTCAAAAGCATCAGTGCCTACATGATTACCGGAAATAACACCAGTCTCACCATTATGCCCTACATATCCGTAAGTCATATCTGTGGAATTGTAAGGTCCTTTTATTAATGAATATGAATCATCCATTGACTGAAGGGTCATTTCTGCAGACAGTAGATCTGTTGTATCACTGTATCCAATAGCATTCCAGCCTTCATGTAATGTTATGGTTGCAGGTACAGCAGGCACTTCGGGTTCAAGTTTTTCACTGGAAACCAGTTGTGCGTATCCCTGAGAATTCTTTATCCAATATGCTTTGAGTGGCTCAAGTTCCGTGAAATCCACATCTCCCTGTTCCCACATGCCGGATGCTGTATTGTAATAAAGCAGCACATCATAGTCCACATCTGAAAATACGGAATCAATTGATGCATCATCCAGTTCATAAGGAACAGATATGAAATCCCATCCAGATGCTATTATTAATGCATCTGAGGTCGATAAAGTTACATCGAACAGTTCATCTGAAGGACCATATGTCATCTTTTCCTGCATCATGGATTTCAGCAACTGGAATGCAAGCTTTTCCTCTGCACTTGCCGTACCGAGTTTTGCTTTTGTCCTCAGGTCATACATCCGGTCATAGAATACATCATCACTGATGGAAACATCCACTGAATCACCGGTTGATTTCTGAATGAACCTGTAAGCATAGTTCTCCGGTGTGAGGTATGTTTCGCCTGTACCTTCCGGGGCATCAACTTCGTAATCATCATTCAGATCACCAAGTATGTACAGGAATGTAGCTTCATGTCCGTCAGAAGGATGTGCACTGATTATGCTGACATCGCTTCTCTGTGGAATTCCATCCCAGACATCTTCATATGAGAATGCTTCAAGGGAGGAACGATATGCACATATCCCGCAAAGGCATGCTTCTAGGTCATCAAGAGAAATTGTTTCGAGCGTTCCATCGTCATATATTGAAATTTTCGGATATGACAATTCTTTTGCAACCATTATTTCTATCCAGTCACCAACATTGCTGTGAGGGATAAGAGCCCTGCTTCCTTCTTCCGGATAACTGTAATCTACATCTTCAAGAAGATGAGGGATCTTAGTATTAGTATAATATCCTTCACACACGAATACAGGGATAACTATCGGATGAGAGCTTTCTGATACGCTGCCAACACCCTTGCTAATCTCATATCCTGCAAGCTCTTCACTGGACCCGTCCACATTGATAAATCCGTATGTAACCTCTTCAATGTTGACTCCCATACTGTGTCTTAAGATGAGTTTTGCCTTGTCAGCAAGTGAAGCAGAGCTTTCGATCCAGCCATACAGCTCGTCACTTGTAGAGCCATGTAGCGCGATTACTACAGTTTCATTCTCTGCATCCTGCGTTAATTCTGCTGCACGGTCTGCGATTATCTTAGCTATAAAGGAGTGATCATCCATTGCACCGGTCATAACGATTTCTGCATCGGTGTTTACCTGTACAAGTCCTTCTTCGGGTGCTTCATCTATGAGACCAAGAATATACCGGATCTCATCAATATGACCACTGCTGGATGAAATGAAGAGAGGAACAGCTATGATCTTTGTAACACCATGTTCATCCAGCTTGTCTACTGCATCAGGGATCGTTTCGTTGTCCACCATTTCAAGGAATCCAATCTCCACAGGATAATCCAGGTTTGGATCTGCAACTGCATTTCTTACTGAAGTACACCAGCTTTCACTTGTACTGCCATGGGCCAGAACAAGAACTCCTACTTTTTCATTGTCAGAAATTGCAGAAGATGGACTGGCACCTGTGGGTAAACTTATTGTCAATACCATCATCGAGACCATCAAAACTGTTGTAATGGTCTTTGAAATTGATTTTTGCCTTTTTTTCATAATAGTTCCATCCTGTTAGGATGCTTCATAATAAGCCATTAGGAACATGTATAGAATACCCTAATAAAGTTAGTATTTTGTATGAAACCTAACATTAAACAGTGATAACAGGCACATTTAGTGTGAGAAAATGCAATAATCGATGATTATAAGGGTAATTCTATACGTCTTATAAAGCTAATTAATATAGACCATTCTACAAAAATAAACAATACAAAATCATTATAGTAATCGCTACTATGCAGTAATTATACTCAAATAGCACATTCGGCTTCCTAATGCAGGTACATAGGTCACTCTTTATATTTTAGTAAAAAATGGTGGTGGAGATGGGGTTTATCGAAAATCTCTACAATCTTTTTCAGAAGGTCGTAGTAATAATTCGAAATGACCTTGTCACAGGTGCTAAAGTAAAATAATGAATCTGGAAATGCAAAAATCAGACCGTTCGTAAAAGTAACGACATATCCGTGCCTGAACCGAAAATCTCACATCACAGACAAATAGGAATCATGCGGGTATAGCACCCGCATTTTCTAACTGGCCCATCTTCTTTTTCTGTTCTTCTGTGAATATCATGTCGATATCCAGAAGAATGAGCAACCTGTCATTTATTTTGCCTACGCCCTGTATATACCTCTCGCTGACCCCTTTTGTAATTATATCGGGTGCCGGTTCGAGACTATCACTGTTCATCCTCAGTACCTCAGTTACGGAATCAACTACCATACCAGCTACAAGGTTGCCTATTTCTACAATAACTATACGTGAGTGTTCATCGTTTTCTTCATGTTCAAGGCCAAACCTGTCCGCAAGATTGATAACAGGAATTAGATTTCCTCTGAGATTTATGATGCCTTCCACATAATGAAGTACCTGGGGAATCTTTGTGATATAAGGTATGCGAATTATCTCTTTTACTTTGGATATCTCAATGCCGAATTCTTCATTAGAGAGCTGGCAGATGACCAATTGAAGCAGCTCTTCAGAAGAGCTGCCATCTTTTGTAACCGATTCTGCCATGATAAATCCTCATCACATCAAACCAATGCTTTTTTTGGACGTCCTGAAGGTTTTGAATGCATCTTTGCAGATATCGATGATCCTTTGTTTCTGTTACCATCAGATTCCATGGGTACATCGGCACTTCCAGTGTCTAACCGGAACTTAGATACCACTGCCTGCATATTAGCCGCCACCTCTGAGAGTTCCTGAGCAGATCTTGAGAGCTCCTGCATGGAAGCTGTCTGTTCCTGGACAGATGCAGAGGCTTCCTGTGCCCCTGCTGCAGATTGTTCAGAGATAGCAGATACTCCTTCAACGGAGGAGGTAACCTCTTCTATCGAAGCAGACTGCTCTTCTGCGGCAGCAGCAATCTCCTGGACCATTTTTACGATTGAATTTCCGGCTTCGACAACCTCTCCGATAGCAAGAACAGACTTATCAAGAGAAGATGCTCCTGTATCCACCTCATCGGCACCTTTCTTCATAGAGGAAACTGCATCTCTGGTTCCGCATTGCATCTGGCTTATCAGTTGTGCTATCTGCTTGGCGGCATGACCGGAATCTTCAGCCAGTTTTCTCACTTCATCAGCAACCACTGCGAACCCACGGCCGTGTTCTCCTGCTCTTGCAGCTTCAATTGCTGCATTAAGGGCAAGTAGATTGGTCTGGTCGGCAATACTTGTAATAAGGCTGACAATCTCCCCGATCTGTTTGGATTTATCATCCAGTTCATTGATTACATCGGAAGACTCCCCAACTGCAGATTTTATACTTTCCATCTTTGATTTGAGGTCCTGGGACATTTCGCCAAGACTCTGTATGAGGATGTTGGATTCAATAGCATTTTGTGCAGCCTTCTCTGAGTTAGTAGCTACTTCCTGAACAGTAAGGCTCATATCGCTCATTGCCCTTGATACTTCTTCAGCTTTACTTGCCTGCATCTGCGTACCTTTTGATATCTCAGTTACAGTACTGGTTATTTGCTCTGCAGCAGCTGATAATTCCTCGCTGGAGGCAGACATTTCCTGGGCAGTGGATGCGATGCTTTCAGCATTCTCAGTGACAAGTGCAACGATGTCATTCAATGATGAACGGCAATTCTCAACACCTTCTGTGAGTTGTATGAAGTCTCCAACTCCGTAAACACTAACCCTTCTTGTCAGGTCGTTGGAGGAAATGGCATTAAGGACTGCACATGAATCATTGATTATGCTCTGCAGTGTGTCACCAAAACCATCCAATGTGTCGCCTAATAGTTTAAAGTCACCTTTTGCGTTTATTGTTACCCTGGTGTTCAAGTCTCCTTCGGCATAGGCAGTAATAATTCTTGCAGTTTCGTTCACAGGGCCTACAACGGCATCCAGGCAGTTGTTGACACCGTCAACGATCTTGAGATAATCCCCCTGGTGTCTGGAAGCATCAGCACGGGTAGCAAGCTGCCCATTAATTCCGGCCTGTGCCAGAAGATCTGCATCGGCAACTAGTGCATTGATCGCATCGATACACTGGTTCAGGTTGTTCTTGATAGTGTTGAAGTCACCTTTGTATTCATCAGTGATCTTCGGAGGAATTGCACCATCTGAGATGCGGTCAACATAATCAGCAGCTACATTGAGCGGACCGATTACAGCATCCAAAGTCTCGTTGACACCTTCAACAATCAACCTGTAATCACCGTAGTGCTTTGAAGCATCAGCACGAGTATTAAGTTTACCTTCAACTGCAGCCCTGGAAAGCATATTGGCATCAGCTACAAGCGCATTGATAGCGTCGATACACTGATTCAGGTTGTTCTTGATAGCGTTGAAATCACCATTATAGTCATCAGTGATCTTGTCAGGGATCTCTCCCTTTGCTATTCTGTCAACATATTCTGCTGCAACGTTCAGCGGACCGATAACAGCATCCAGAGTTTCGTTGACTCCTTCAACGATAACCTTGTAATCACCGAAGTGTTTTGAGGCATCGGCACGGGTATCGAGTTTACCCTTGACCGCAGCTTTGGACAGCATGTTGGCATCAGAAACAAGTGCATTTATTGCATCGATACACTGGTTCAGGTTGTTCTTGATCTCATTGAAGTCACCGTTGTATTCATCAGTGATCTTATCCGGGATCTCTCCCTTTGCTATCCTGTCAACATATTCCGCTGCAACATTGAGTGGTCCTATGACAGCGTCCAAAGTCTCATTGACTCCTTCAAC
>NZ_MBKP01000005.1 GCF_002243045.1 Methanolobus psychrotolerans | reverse complement strand
AACCAATTACGTGCCCATTCTTCCATTATTCCCTATAGGGAATATATTGTATTAATAGATTGCGCTGATATTACAGACAGATTTTCGATTACTGTAGAGGACTACAACATAAAATTTAAGATGGAAGTAGTACCTTCCAACTAAAAGATGGAGAATGTGTGTAAGAGGAAACGTTATTAACAGACGTAATCAGAAGGATAGTTATGCCCTAAAAACAGCAGAGTTAAGGTATTAAAATATTTATTGTCAGATCCTGGGTGCCAGTGTTCCACGTTATGTTTCTCCCACCTACATGCTTTTATTGTCTTAACTTGCTGAGCTATTATGTATTTATGTATAAATCTACTGTTATAATCTATATTGTGAAGATACTAATCCTTTCCTAAACCGCCAAGTAAATGAGAAACTTCCATCAACATTTCAAAAAATTATATTCCTTGCACACATTATCGTTTTTTAGAATGTGGCTAGATTGTGGAAAAAATATTCCGTTTAGGTTGACTAATCGGAAGTTGCCCACATTTGAGATTGTAGCATGAAGATTTCTACAAAGCCCAAAATCATGTCAAAAATCATTTGCATATTGCGTGGAAGTAAACATTCATCAAATCAGGATGAAGTACATAATGACCTAATTTCATGATCCCTACAAGAGACATCATGAAACGAAGAAACCTTAAAGAACATTGTTGATGTAAATCAGCGTATAAGAGGCTTTCAAATGCAACATTGTTCAAAGGATGAAAAACTTCAGAATCCCATCAGGCAGGCAAAAATTACCGAAAACATGAGTGTAGACGAACTTGTGCATGCTCTGGATGGCTGTGCTTTTGGTGCAGGGAAATTAGCAGATGCTGTTGATATTTATACTGAGATGCTGGCTGGCGGATCTACCAGTTTCTTCGGGCTGGCAGGGGCCATGGTGCCTGCAGGAATGAGGGAAATAGTTACAGACCTCATAAAGGACGGTTACATCGATGTGCTGGTTACAACCGGTGCCAACATGGTGCATGAGATTGTGGAATCAATGGGACTTCATCACTATAAAGGATGTTCGGAATGCGATGATATCGAACTGAAGCATGAAGAGATTAACAGGATCTATGATGTCTACCTCCCGGAACCTTATTTTGTTGACTTTGAAGAAAAGATGAAGGCAATACTCTCTGAAATTGGCAGCGAGACAATATCTATCAGGCAGTTCATGACCCAGCTTGGAAACCACATTGACGATAAAAGCTCAATACTAAGAGCCGCAGCCGACATGAACGTACCGGTCTACTGTCCTGCAATACAGGATTCCATGATAGGACTTCAGGCATGGCTCTACAAGCAGACAAGACCGCTGAACGTGGACGCATTTGCAGACATGAGAGAAATAATCGACATATGCTATGAAGCAAAGAACCCCGGAGCAGTTCTGATAGGCGGTGGTGTCCCGAAGAACTACATATTCCAGTCCATGCTTGTAACTCATCAGGAATTCGAGTATGCGATCCAGCTGACAATGGATACTCCGGAAACCGGAGGACTCAGCGGTGCAACCCTTGATGAAGCACGCTCATGGGGCAAGGTCAGTGAGACCGCACGCTCTGTAACAGTCCACTCTGATGCCACAATCACGCTTCCGATAATGGTGGCAGCAGCACGAAGCAGACTTGCTAATATGTAATGACAAACTGAATTTGGAGCAGTTACATGGAAAAGAATACAAGGCTCATACTTGCACTTGATGTTACAGACAGAGATGAGGCCATACAGATATCCGAAAAAGTCGCCGGGTACGTGGATGCCATCAAAATAGGCTACCCTCTGGTCCTTGCAACAGGGATGGACATAATAGGCCAGCTTTCAAAGTACGCACCTATCATTGCGGATTTCAAGGTTGCGGACATACCAAACACAAACCGGCTTATCTGCGAGCAGGTGTTTAAGGCTGGTGCAGATGGTGTCATTCTCCAGGGATTCACCGGGCACGACAGCCTTGAAGCCGCCGTAAAACTTGCAAAAGAACAGAAAAAGGACATCTACGTGGTGACTGAAATGAGCCACCCGGGTGCCCTGGATTTCATGCAGCAAGCCGGCGAAGGCATTGCTAAAATGGCAGCCGATGCCAAAGCTTCCGGCGTGATTGCACCTGCTACCCGCCCGGAGCGTGTTACTGAAATCAGAAAAATAATAGGAAGCGAGCTCTCCATCATATCACCTGGCGTGGGTGCACAGGGAGGCTCTGCCTCTGATGTAATTAAAGCAGGTGCTGACTGGGTAATTGTTGGCAGAAGCATTTACCAGTCAAATGAACCGGAGATGGCTGCCAAAAAAATAGTTGATGAGATAAAAGAAGTTATCTGATCTTTCATCTGAACTTGTGTGCCGATGATGATAAAACCAAATCTGATCTATGATGAACCCTATGAGTTCTGAGGCACACATATCATCCCAGTAATTCCAGATTCTGTTTGAGGATCTGCGAAAATACCTCATTCTTTTTAACATCTGATCGTGCTTCTTCAAGACATCTTTTAAGATCTGAAACTGAAGTTTCAAGACTCTGGATATAGATAGCCTGCTGTTCAAGCTTGTTATTAAGCTTCTTGATATCAAGACTCTGGCGATGGATGGTTACATGGTTGCCGATTTCCCTGTTGGTTTTCTCAACCATTTCTTCAAGCTCTTTTCTTTTAGCTTCCATTTCCACAAGGGATTTTTCCATACTTTCTTCCAGTCTGGCATTTTCCTCGCGCCTTAGCCTGAGATTCTCATCGTCAGCTTCAAGTCCGGCTTTCTTTTCTTCAAAAGCCCGCACTTCCCCCTGGAAAGCAAGTTCGTTCTCCCTGTGAGCATTTACACTTTCCTCATACCTTAACCTGAGATTCTCAGTCTCAGCCTCAAGCTCTGCTTTCTTCTCTTCAAGGACCTTAACCTCTTCCTGGAAAGCAAGCTCTTTCTCCTTGTGAAAGTTTACGCTTTCTTCATACTTCGCTATGGATATTTCCAGTTCATCTGTTTTTGGTCCAAGTTCGAGGAGTTCCGCATGTATACGCTCCTTGATCTGTCCTAATGAAGAAAGCTTTTCATTAAGGAATATTTCCTCATCCTCAAGTTGACACCTGCGTGTTTCAATATCTGCACGCTTTCTGTTAAGCTCTTTTAATTCAGCATAATAACCGGACTTGATAATCTCAATGGCAACAGGATACTTTGTATCCACCAATTCAATGGAGATTTCCTCACCTGCTGAAAGCTTCTCTTCTAAAGACCTGCACATTTCATCCAGCTCAGACTTCTTTTGTCTGTACTGTTCAAAATCAGCTTCATAAGTCGATCTTAAGGAAGACAATTCTTCCATCTTTGAACTATACTCCGCAAACTTAGTTTCATACTCAAGCCGGGAATCTTCAAATTCCTTTATCTGATTTTCAAACTCAGAACGCTTTTGTTCAAATGCAGCAATTTCCTTTTCAAGCTCTTCCATCTGCTCTGACGACATCGACCTTTTTGATCTCTGTATGGCAGACTTCATGATGGCGCATTTATTCTGAAGCTCTTTTTCCTGATCAGAAAAATTACTTTTGAGTTCATCGAGTTCTTTTTGTTTTTCTTTATATTCACTAATCTCAGATTCATAACGTTGCTTTATTTCCGAAAGCAAAGATTCTTTTTGGAGGAGATCCTCTATATCGGACCCTGGCACCCCGTAAACAGGTTCATGCCTCTCCTGGACTGGATTTTGATTTTTACCTGGTACATAATTTTGCGGAACAGCAGAAGATACATCTTTTTTTGCTTCCTTTTCCACCTCATCTGCTACGATGGGTTTTCGATAAATATTAGGAGTGAAAAACTTAGATGGTTTTTCAGCTTTTTTACTTTCTTCTGACCAGTTCAATGGATTCATACTATCAGTTCCTTATCCTGTTTTTCGGCAACCAATTGTCCCCAGAATTCCAATGGCATGTTCCTGGCAAGTTCCAATGCGCCTTCAGATATTCCAAAAACAGCATCCAAGTCAAGAAATACCTTGCCTCCGCCAAGCTCTTTAAGCTCATTCTCAATAAAGATACCAACATTGGACAGATTACCTGTTCCGCCAAAAATGTGAATATTATTCCTTAAGGATTCACGTGTATCCAGATCAACATCAGACAACACCCGGGTAATCCCTGAAACGATATCAGTTATCACAAACTCACACGCAATCTGTATCTCTTCAGCTATTGACTCCTGAATGGTACCGTTTTCAAGGGGAACATCTACAACACACATATCCTGACCGAAGCAAAGATGCCCATACTTTTCTTTCCATTCCCTGGCAAGTTCTTCCGTTACTTTTGAATCCGGCCATCTTTCAATGATGAGTTTTACTATTTCACGATCAATATCCTTTCCCGCACATGGAATACTCAGGCAATCAACATTCTGCGGAACATTACTATTAATGACACAGATATCTGCCTTGTTAAAACCAATATCTACTATCATTGACTGCTTAAGAAGAGCTTTTTCATAAGCCATACAAAAAAGCTCGTCCACAAGCATTGCACCCGAAAATATTTCCCTGGATAGCTTCAGGAGATTTTTTTTATATTCCCTGTCTGCATTGGAAGGTATACCTATTATTGCATAGGTTTTTTCTTTGTTCAGATCAACATCATGCTTGCTAAGAAAGGATATAAGAAACTCTTTGAAAGCATGGATATCAGCTTCACTTTTCAATCCATCGTTCAGAGGTTCCTTAGTTTTACCGTCCGTCAATTCCAGAGCTTGTTTACCAAATAACAAGTTCTCTTCAGCGTTCTCACTATCTTTCTGAAGAAAAGCTATGACAGTTCGTTCAGAGAACTTTTTGCCATCGCTTGTGCAAACCGACGTTTTGAACATACCCGCATCTATTCCAAGATACAGACAATTATCACCACTAACAAAGTCCTCCATATGATCAACCATTTTTTAATAGACCCGCATGAAATTACAACTGGCATATCATGAGATCTGTTTTTCCTTAAACATGGAATCTTATTAAATCACTATTTATATATTATGAACATAAGATTTTGATCTATGGCGATGAATTAACTGAAGCAAAATCAGGAAAGAGTAAAAAAGAGATACATAAGGATTGGACTAGAAAATCATTCCATGGACAAGAAAAAGTAAGGTCTTTAAGGCAATTATATATAACTCTCTTTATGTTTGTCGTACAAAACATGTATTATACCTTCTGCAAGACCCAACTGAGGAACATGCATATGAGTCACATTGCCCCACTTCATAACTGAGTAATATATTTTAGAAGCAGGCACTATAACATCAGCTCTGTCCGGACGCAGACCCAGCTTTGTTATACGCTGCTCAAGTGTGAAACCCTTAAGATAAGTATTGAGATCTTTGAGATCCGTATCCTGCAGAAGAGTACCATCTTTCTTGCCAGACAACCGGAAAAGCTTGTTTATATTGCCACCGCTTCCGATAGCATTATCAGGCTTATGCTTACGGATTGCATTTTTCACCCATTGCTTCATCTCATTCCAATCCTCTTTTGTCACAATACCTTCAATAATGCGAATGGTACCTATATTGAATGACCTGTAAGCAAAGACATCATCCCCATTAAAGAGAATAACTTCCGTGCTGCCGCCTCCCACATCAATGTGAAGATAGGTTGAATTACTGTTTCCAAGTATCTTTTCAATATGATTGGAATAAATGATCTTTGCCTCTTTCCTTCCGCTTATGACCTTAAGATCAATCCCGCTTTTGTCCTTGATCAGGGAAATAATCTCCTCCCTGTTGTCGGCTTCTCTCATAGCGGAGGTCGCACATGCCATATAATCGATTGGTTCATAAGCATCCAGCAGATATCTGAAAGCCACCATTATATTTACCAGACGGGATATTTTTTCCCGGGAAATGTTATTATGGATAAAGGCATCCTCACCCAGGCGAATAGGCATTCGTACAAATGATATCTTTTCATAGACCGGGTCCATACCTTCAGAATCCACCTTTGTGATCAGTAACCTAACAGCATTAGAACCAACATCTATAGCAGCAAATTTCATTAAACTTCCCCGTTTTTCAATTGGTTTTCAAGGAAAACATAAGTATCTTCCTGAGCCCGGTAAGACTTTTCCCCGCCTGTCCTGTACTTATTATCCTGAAGATCATTGATCATCCTTGCCTTTGTATTATCAAGGAACTGCAAATCCATGTATTTCTGAAGTTCCTTTTGAAGAGCGGGGTCATACACCGGTGTTGCAACTTCAACACGTCTATCCAGGTTTCTTACCATCCAGTCAGCCGATGAAATAAAATATTTTTCATCACCGTTGTTGCAGAAAATGAAAATACGCGAGTGTTCCAGGTATTTGTCAACTATGCTGATGACTTCGATATTCTCACTAAGTTCTTCAACACCGGGTACAAGTGAACATATTCCCCTGATAACCAGCTTTATTATGACACCTGCTCCATTGGCCTCATACAATTTATTGATCATCTCGCTGTCCACAAGGTTATTCATTTTTGCATGAACATATGCCGGTTTTCCTTCTTTTGCATTCTCTATTTCATTGTCAATGTACTTTTCAAATGTATTACGCATTTGAAGAGGAGCAACTAAGAGATGTTTGTAATTATAGACCTTATAGTTGTGGTCAAAGAAATCAAAAACCTTCTCCACTTCAAACGTAAGGTCCGTGTTTGAGGTCATAAGCATATGGTCACAATAAAGTTTTGCAGTAGATTCATTAAAATTGCCTGTTCCGATACATGAATAGTGAACAGGATTATTTCCTTCGATCCTTGTAATATGACAGAGTTTTGAATGGACTTTCAGACCAGGGACACCATCAATAATCCTTGCACCTGCCTCTTCCAGTTTTTGGGTCCAGTAAATATTTGACTCCTCATCGAATCTCGCCTGAAGCTCGATAACAACCGTCACACTTTTTCCATTTTTTATTGCACTTATAAGTGCGTTTATGACATTGGAATTGCGTGCAACCCTGTAAAGGGTTATTTTTATGCTTGAAACATGAGGATCGATTGCTGCCTCCCTTAGCAAGTCAATAAAATAATCGAACGACTGATATGGATAATGGAGAAGAATATCCCTTTCCCTTATGGCAGCGAATATGCTTTTATGGCGCATCAGGACTTTATGTGGTAAAGGATGCTTTTTTTCGTAAAAGAAAGAAGCAGGACCTATTTCCGGGAAGTTCATGAAATCTTTTGCATTGTGGTATTTACCACCCGGCACGAGGTTTTCGAACTTCTGGATCCTCAGCCGTTTGAGTGTGAAATCAAGAAGGTAGTAGGGCATCTCCCTGTCATAAACAAAACGTACGGGCTGACCTTTTTTTCTTTCCTCAAGACTCTCAGACACCTTTTCAAAGAAACTTTTGGTAACATCATCATCAATATCCAGTTCCGCATCCCTTGTCAGTTTGATAGTATAAGCACCAATCGAATCGTACTCAAAGGTTGAGAATATATCATCAAGACCAAAACGGATCACATCATCCAGCATTATAACGCATTTTTTTTCACCTGAATCAGGAAGCATTATAATACGGGGGAGGACATCTGCAGGAACCTCTATCAGCGCAAATTTAGAACCCATTGGATCCCATTTTTTCCGGACATCAATAACCAGATAGATAACCTGATTCTTTAAATAGGGATAATTTGGAATGTCTTTAAGCATTACAGGAATAAGGCGTGGCCGTACTTTTTCCTGGAAATACACTTTAAGGAATGACTTTTGTGCTTCATCAAGTTGTGTCTCATCAACAATGAAAATGTGATGCTTTTCCAGTTCCTTTGTCACATCAACAAATACTTTATCAAAATCATCACGAAGCTCCAGTACCCTATTATGAACCTGCTTCATAACCTTTTTCGGGGAAACACCGACCATGACATTAGATTTCAACCCTGCATCTATCATACGCTGCAAAGTTCCGACCCTTACACTGAAAAACTCATCAAGATTCGAAGAAAATATCCCGAGAAACTTCAAACGTTCAAGTAATGGGACTTGAGGGTCTTTTGCTTCCTGGAGTACCCTTTCATTAAATGAAAGCCAGCTTATCTCCCTGTTAATATAATCGTTCACTTCAGACATAAAAGTCATTTTTTTTAACTTTAAAGACAGCAGAATATTGCTGTATTTTGATAAAAGTACAGCAATCCTATTATATAACACTTCATACAGATTCATATATAGTTCTATATAGCACAATATAGCCTCATATAACCGATACAAAGTCAACAGACATCATTATCAGGATGTATAAATACCTGATATTGCCTGCGAGAACCTCACACTGAAATCGGAATCAAGAACCTTGGACCATACATCAGGGAACGACTCAAGCAGTTTTTGAAGCTCCTTTTTCCTGAATTCAATATAAGCGTCAACACCTGGATAATCGTGGAATCCACTGGATGCAGGCAGCTTCTTTTCATTTGTTTCACCCCATCGCCCATATTTTTCAAAGTTATCCAGAAGTTTTAGTGCGACCACCGTGTCATGCATATCTCCCAGGTTATCCTGAAGTGCCTTCAGATCCTTTACCAGACCTTTGGACTGTGGACCAAGCACTTCATTGAAGAACTCAAGCGTATAACGCAGTATTTTCACATCGATCCTCAGCAGATGGTATTTCTCAAGAGAAGGATCAATTGCTGTGTCACTGGAAACAACTTCATCATATGACCTGACAACTGCAAATTGTGTGTATAAAAGCACAGGCAGCACATCAATGACCCTGGATGCAACAGGCTCACCATTCTTTTTTACGGACTTCATTTTCCAGGATTTTTTATGCAACAGGTAATCAGCAAAGTTATTCTTGAATTTATTATACCTGACATCATCAAGATACACAAGCATATTACCACGATTTTTTGCCCGCTCTATCAAAAGAGAATCTTCCAAAGGGTCCATTTCCTGTACTTTTTCTGGTGGCTGATCTGCAAGGTAGGTGTTGATCTTCTCAAGAAAAACATCCAGGTCACGCACGGAGCCAAGAACTTTTCTTGTAGATCTCATGTCCTTGAAATACGGGGACATTGCCTTCATGTCAATGTAGCCCTCCAGTACCTCAACTGCCGAACGCATGCGCATTGCAGCAACCCGCATATCATGAAGTTCTTCGATATCTTTCCCGACCTTTGTGCCTCTCTCATGCTCGATCATTGCCCCGAACTGGAACATAAGGATCTTGCGGGCAGCCTCGCGCATTGTATCATCGGCTTTAATATCGGTCTTTTTCATAGATATGAATTCAGAAAATGGAATTGCGGCAATTATGTTGGCAATTGCACTATCAGGGATTTCAGCTCCTTGCTGTGGAACATCCGCTTTTGACACCATATCTTCATCAGAACCTTCTTCGTCCTCTGGTATTCCAATCTCCTCTGCTTCCAGAATATCAATGATTTCCGGGAATTGCCTAGTCTCCAGCACAGTGGATTCATTAGAACCACCTATAACTGGATTGCTTTCGATAGTATCATCAGTGACCACCGTATCAAGAACAGTGTTTTCCTCAGTAATTTCCATTTTAAACGGCTCCGGATCCAGTTCTTCAGAAACAGTATTAGTTATAATAAAATTATCATCATTACAACTTGTGTTTGTCAGGAAAGAAGACTCGTAAGAACCTGACATTGCTCCTGACGTTATATTTGTTATAAGTATACCTGCAAAAGTTGTAAGCACAGAACAATCATTATGTTGCTCAGGCTCATTTTTGAGATTGGCAGACTGTTGCTTTGATGCCATTATTCCTGTTCCTTCCGGCACTTCAGAAGCCTGAAGGAAATAGTTCACAAAGATATTGATCAGCAACAGGAAAATACCTGCCGAATAGAATATTATCACATATGATACTTTTGGATAAAACCATTTGTCAGGGAATGAAAGTATGAATATAAGAAGTCCCGTTGAAGAAAGTAACATACCCGTTATGAATGAATAACTGCGCAAAAGCTGTTGGCGTATCCCTGCAATACTGATGCCCGCAAGTATCAGCAATATACCAGCTCCCATCAGAAAGCAGACAACAAGTATGATCTCGGAACCAGAACTGCGGCTGAGCCTGCTGACCATGGCAAACAGGAGGCCTGTCATGCAGAATACCAGCCCTGCCAAAAAGCCCAGAGATGCGGTAAAGGAATACTTCTTAACAAACTTGTTCGACGACAATTCTCTCCCCTCTGGTAATATTTTCTACAACTTATTAAACCTTTATGCGCTTCAGTTCGTTCATTGTTCCCCGAAAGATCTTCTGCTGCATCCTCATTTGTCTGATTTGACTTTTAATAAGACGTTTCTTTTCCTTTTTACTCTTGTATCCGGAAAGGGAACTTTTTATTTCCTTCAGGTTCGATTGGATCTTAAATCCAACTATTTCCCTGTCCTTAAGAATTGCCTTAACCGGACAGATCTTTATGCATTTTCCACAGTTAATGCATTTTTCATCTATAATAAGGGCTTTCCCCTTTAACATATCAATGGCATCTACAGGACATTTTTTCACACATTTCCTGCAGGATACACATTCTTTCTTATTGACCCACGGCATTTTCCTGTCCTCATTACTAATGGGTCAGGCAGGTATAAAAGTATATACAGTAATAATGTATATCATATACGCTGCCATGTCAGAACTAAAACAGACCAGCATTTGATACGTAGCTGGTCTGGAGGAAATTCTATGATCCAGGCCATTCAATGGGGCCTTGACCCTCTGTCCTTTGTACTTCTGGAAAAGATAATACTTTCGCTGATGCTAGGAGTACTTGTAGGTCTGGAAAGGGAACACTGGCGCGCGGACAAAAAGATATTTGCAGGGGTCAGGACATTTTCCATCACCTGCATAACAGGCACTATTGCCACTTTCCTTGTGGAGTATGTTGGAATCTGGATACTTGTTGTAACAACTCTGCTTGTAGTCTTTGCTTCAGCATCCCTTATCTATATGATCAATATACTCAAAGGGAAATCAGGACTCACAACTGCAATTGCACTCTTCTGTACATATCTTCTGGGAGTAATTGTTGCCCTTGAGCTATATCTGGTAGCAATCGTTACAGCGCTTATACTGACATTCCTGCTGATTGAAAAAAGACCCCTTCACTTATTTGCAGAGCATCTTTCAGAAGGTGACATAAGCAGTGCCCTAAAATTTCTGGCAGTTGCTTTTGTGCTTTATCCCATAATGCCGGAAGAACCTATCTATGGACTCATCAGACTTAAATCCTCAATACTCATCGTGGTGCTGGTTTCATTCATCAGTTTTGTAAGTTATCTGTCTCTGAAAAAGATGGGTGCAAAGGGCGGTATACCCTATTCAGGTTTTTTTGGAGGATTCATAAGCAGTGAGGCTACCATTGCCGCACTTTCCGGAATATCCCGAAAAAGACCGATACTCAAAGATTCCATTCACATAGGTGCAATGCTTGCAGTAGTATCCATGATCATAAGTAACATTATTATTGCACTTATTGCAGATCCGACTGGAAATACTGCCTCCCTGATGATTCCACCATTCATAATAATGGGGACAATTGCCTTGGCAGTCGTAATTATGAAATGGAAAAAAACATTGAACCTGGAAGAGAGTATTGATATAGGTTCTCCTTTTGCCCTGGGCCCGGCATTCAAATTTGGAGCTGTTTTTACAATACTGCTTATAATTGCCAACTATGCAAACGAGTACGGAGGTGCCGGAGGAGCTTATGCAACGGCACTTGGCGGGATCGTTAGCAGTTCTGCCGTCACTGCATCTGTAGCTGCGCTGGCATTTACAGGAAACCTTTCCACACATACAGCTGCTGAAACTGCGATCCTTGCAGGACTTGTCAGCACTCTTAGCAAACCATTTTATATAAAAATAAGCGGCTCACCTGAATTATTCAAAACAACCGTATTCTCTTTCATCGCTATTGTAATAGCAGGAATATTTGCATTGATATTTTGGAGCCTTTATATGCGCTCATATCTGAGTTAATTTGTCAATCTCTATAACTATATATACAAACCTGTACTATTTTTACTGATAACAAATGCTTGAAAATGTAGACCTATCTAAAAGTATCAGCAAGGAAGAATATAACAGCATAACCGAAGATTTGCGGATACGAATCGGGGAATTACAAAGAAAAGCATGGAAAATGGATGTGCCCATTATCATAGTCTTTGAGGGATGGCATGCTTCCGGCATGACAGAAATTATAAACAGGTTCCTTTTGACCCTCAACCCAATGGGTTTTGATCTTTACACCACAGGAAAGCCCTGTTATCAGGAAGAACAAAAACCACTGCTATGGCGTTTCTGGACAAAAATACCGCCTAAAGGCAGGATTACAATTTTTGACAGAAGTTGGTATCGCAGGATAATCATCGAACATAATAGCAGGGGAAAAGCAAGCAAAGACATGTCAAAATGCCTCGATGGTCTTACATATTTTGAAAGGCAGCTCACAGATGAGGGGTATCTGCTTATCAAATTCTTCCTGCATATAAGTAAAGAAGAACAACAAAATAGATATCGCGATTCAAAAAAACAGGGAATACCTCTTTTCATAGTTGAAGAAGAAGAGCAGGAATACCTGAATGAGTATGACAGGTACCTGCCCCTGATAGAAGGCATCCTGGAAAGAACAGACAGGACTGCTGCCCCATGGACAATTGTGGAATCCAATAACAGGAACTTTGCAACAGTCAAAATACTAGCAAAGGTCATAGAGTCTATTGAGAATAAACTGCAGGCTATTGAGAGTGAAGTAAAGGTCGGCCAAAATAACCATAATGAAGATTGTATTGTTCCCAATATAGATTCATCCGTACTTGAAAAGATAAACCTGGACAAAAGTATCAGCTACGAGGAATACAAAAAAGAAAAAAAGAAGTGCCAGAAAAAAATGGCACTGCTACAGTATGAACTTTTCAAGCACCGCATACCCCTTATAATGGTATTTGAGGGATGGGACGCCTCTGGAAAAGGAGGAAGCATAAGGAAGTTCGTACAAAAACTGAACCCCAGGCTCTATCAAGTAATACCGGTTGCTACACCCTCACAAGCAGAACTTGCGCGCCACTACTTATGGAGGTTCTACACAGAGATTCCCGAAGCAGGCCACATAGCCATATATGACAGGAGCTGGTATGGAAGAGTACTTGTTGAAAGAGTAGAGAACCTCTGTAACAGTTATGAATGGAAACGTGCCTACAGGGAGATCAATGAATTTGAAGAAACTCTTTCCAACTATGGCACCATCATCGTCAAATTCTGGATGCACCTGGATAAGGAAGAACAACTTAGCAGATTCAAGCAACGCGAGAACACTACACACAAACAATGGAAGATAACTCCCGATGACTGGCGTAACCGTGAGAAATGGAACTTATATCTGTCTGCTGCAGATGAGATGCTGCAGAAGACAAGCACCTCCTGGGCACCCTGGACCATTGTTGAATCAAATGACAAGTATTACGCAAGGATAAAGATATTCCATACAGTCATTGAGTGTATAGAAAATGAGCTTGAACAGAGAGGACTTCAGTAGTCTTCCCTGAAATAAACATCCTTTTCAAAGAGCAAACGCCAAAGGTCGGCTTTCGTATCCGCCCTGTCAGCATCGGTATCCGCCCCCGGGCCCTTAACGTTTATTATCACATCTTCTTTCTGAAGATCAATATCAACTATCTTACTATTCATTCTGCTGTAATCCAGAGCATCCGCAAGCCGCAGGATAGCTGCCATTTTGAGGATATCGTCCTGCATCTGCAAAGGAAGCCGGGAGAACTTCTGGTTCTGAGATAGTTTCTGAAGCTTCTTTTTGTCGATCCTTTTCTTATGAAGGAAAGTAGTCCAGGGAAGAAAGAGACAAAGAGGATATGGAAGTTCACCGGGACAGGCAGAAAGGAGGATGTCCCTTCCTACTTTGTGATGAGTACTCACATCGGTCATAACCCCAATGTCATGGACAAGTGCTGCTACCTTTAATGTCTGACGAAGATTCTCATTTAGAGCATGAATGGGTTTTAGAGAATCGAAAAGTTGCAGGGAATTCTCAGCAACCCTGCGCGCATGTTCCTGCTCAATACCATATTCCTCGAACATATCTCTAATAGAGGAGAATGTAATTTGTGTTTCAACAGGAGCTATTTTATAATCAAGACTCCGGGCATCTGTTCTGATATTCTCTATCAAAAGTTCAAGTCCATTGTCGAATTTGGAACTGCTTCCCGCAATCAGGCCCGTATAATCCCTGAAGAAAGACACTATTTCATTAAATTCGGCCTCTGTACTATCACTCATCAGCTCTGCCTCAAGCTCAAGGTAGCTTTTTTTGTTGTCACCGCAAATAATGGTAACATCATCAAAACTCAGTTCTGCAATGTGCCTTTGTTCAGCAAGGACCTGACGGTCTGTCCTTTTGTGCTTCACAACAAATAGTGGGAAGAGACTACCTGAACCTGTCATCTTCAATATACGGTCCTTAAGGTCACAATTCTTCCATTCTTTTACCGGAAGCTTCTCTGGCAAGGTGAATTCTGTTTCCTCCCTCATATGGATAAGAGAACTTGTACTTTTCAGTGACTTGAGAGTATAAACTACTTTTTCCTTTTTTTCCCTGCACCTGAATGAAAAACCTGAAGCATATATTATCATGTCCAGTGTATCAAGATAAGTATCCACAAATTCGCTTGCCACAGCATCAGAAATAGTAAAACTGCTTATCGAGTCTATATTCATAACCTTATCGAAGACATCACGCTCAGATACAAGGAACTTCGCTTCAATTTCCATAAAGAAGGATACGACTTTTTAAGTTAAAAGTTTTCGATTCGGAACTTGTCTTTTTTTTGAAATATGTAAGAACCATCGCCATTACTAACAAATCCCATCTTTTCCCAGAAACCGACGGCTTTTGGCCGTACCCTGTCTGCAATAATCGTATTGAATTGTTCTTTGAATACTTCAATCGTTTTTCTGCCGTAGTTCTTTCCCTCAAATTCCGGAAAAATTGTTATCGAATAAACAAATAGAACATTATCGTCTATCCTGCCCCGGACCTTTCCAACCCTTTGGCTGTTTCGATCTATATTCAACCATCTGTAATCAGAACATCGAGTAGGTGGAAGCAGATTAAACGACAATTCATTTGGCACTTAAAGACATCCTTTCAATTATGTTTATGTTCAATCAGCCTACTTTTCTGTATAACTGGGCATTAGCAACAACAGGCTCGAAGTATTCCTGCATTTGTGGCGGTATTTTCTGTGTTTGTTCTGTTGCAAAATAACCACTATCAAGAGAATCATAGAACATTTTGAGTACTTCTACCCTTTCGTCTTCTTTAAAATGCAAAAGGACATTCTTGCAAAGAACGAGATTGAGACCTGTCCTTATTGGTTTCAGATCTAATAGATTATTCTTTGTGAATTCAACACTTTTCCTTATTTCGTCTGAAATTATGAAATGACCTGGCTCATCAGCTGGTGAGAAGTATTTACTGAATATAGACTCCGGAATCCTCTGGACCATTTCCTTTGGATAGATGCCTTTTTTGATTATATCCTCAAAGAGATTGCTATTGTCTATGTCCGTTGCATGTATCTTTACATTCCTGAAGACCATACCCATATTCTCCCTCAATACTATTGCAAGTGAATATGGTTCAGGACCCATGGCACAGCCAGCATCCCATATGTGTATATATCGCCTGCTTCTAATTTCAGGAATTACATAATCCCTGATCATTTCCAGTGTTTGCATATCCCTGAAGAAATAAGTGAAAGCTATGATAATCCTCTCCTTAGCACACATATATAAGTAAATAATTATATTTATCTGTTGCCATTGAAGGTTAAATAAATTATGCAGATGAAGAAATCAATGAGAAAACAAACTAAAAGAAGAAAAAGTAAAAATGGGAAGTTAAAGTATGAAATGAAAATATTATGCCTGAGTATCAGGCAAGACTTGCGAGATCTTCAACTTCCTTTTTGTCCAGTACTTTTCCAAGGTCAAGAAGTATCAGGAGACGATCCTCCATTTTACCTACACCTGTAATATAATCCCTGCTTACTTTGGACATGACAAGTTCCGGTGCAGGGTCTACATTTGAAGAATGGATCCTTAAAACCTCATTTACAGAATCAACGATCATACCCACAACATTGTCATCAATCTCAACTACAATTATGCGTGAATGCTCATCAACTTCCTTGGATTTAAGATTGAAGCGTTTATCAAGGTTGATTACAACGATAATTCTTCCACGAAGGTTGATTACACCTTCCACAAAATCAGGAGATTGAGGGATCTGAGTAATCTCAGGCATTCTAATGATCTCCTGGACCTGCATGATCTCCACTCCGAATTCCTCGCCTCCAAGCTGGAAAACTACCATCTGTAACAATTCATCACTATGACCTGTTCCAGATTTCGAATCATCTTTCATATTATATCACATCTCGATTAAACAAATGCATGTTCTTTCTTTTCAGCTCCACCACTTTTTCCGGCTCTGTTTACAGTTCCTCCTGAAATAGATGTTGGATCCAGTACAAACTTGTCAACGACCGCTTTCATCTCACCTGCAAGACTTGAGAGATCCTCAGCTGATCTTGAAAGTTCCTGCATTGTAGCAGTCTGTTCCTGAACAGCGGCAGATGCTTCTTCAGTTCCTGCAGCAGATTCCTCGGATATGGCACTGACCTCTTCTATAGAGGAGGTTACTTCTTCTATAGAAGCGGACTGTTCCTGTGCAGCAGCAGCAATATCCTGAACCATGCCTGCAATCAGATTACCTGCATCCACTACCTTTCCAATAACAGAAGCAGCTTCATTGAGAGCAGATGCACCGGTTTCTACCTCTGCAGAACCTTGCTGCATAGATGTAACTGCATTGTGTGTACCTTCCTGTATCTCTGCGATAAGTTTTGATATCTGTTTTGCAGCGTTACCTGAGTCCTCGGCAAGTTTTCTCACCTCATCTGCAACAACAGCAAATCCACGACCATGCTCTCCTGCACGCGCTGCTTCAATTGCAGCGTTAAGTGCAAGAAGGTTGGTCTGGTCTGCAATGTTTGTGATAAGGCTTACAATCTCACCTATCTGCTTGGACTTGCCATCAAGTTGCATTATAACACCAGATGACTCGGAAGTTGCAGTCCTGATGGAATCCATCTTATTAAGAAGATCTTTGGCAATTATTCCAAGGTTGTTGATCAAGTCGTTTGAACCCTTTGCATTTTCTGCTGCCCTCTGTGAATTTGTGGCAACTTCCTGAACCGTAAGGGTCATATCTACCATTGCACGTGACACTTCTTCTGTCTTGGATGCCTGACTCTGGGCCCCTTTTGAGATTTCCGAGACCGTATCAGCAATCTGGTATGATGAAGACGACATCTGTTCAACGGATGCTGACATTTCTTCAGCGGTTGATGCAACGTTCCTTGAACTGTCATGCACCATGGAAACAACCTGATTCAATGATCGTCTGGTGTTCTCAATTCCATCTGTCAGGACTTTGAACTCACCGGTACCCTGAACCTTGAGGGCCTTACTAAGATCATTGTTTGCGATAGCTTCCAGCACTCTGGATGAATCTGCAATTATTGTCTGCAGGTTCTTTCCAAAATCATCTACAGTATCAGCGAAAATCTTGAAATCACCTTTTGTTGTAAAACCGAATCTTGCATCAAGATTGCCGGCAGAATACTCATTAACCATGTGCATTGCCTCATTCATAGGAGACATCAGTGCATCAATGGCCTTGTTGACAGTGTTAATAGCATCCATGAAGCGCCCTGCGTAAACAGAGCCATCTGCCCTGTAGTCAAGGTTTCCAGCCTCTGCGGCATTACCGAGTTTAATGAACTCATCTACTATCCCCTCTATGTTGCTCATCATTGAGATGTAACATGGGATAAGTTCATCATTCTCACTGCGTTTGCCGATTTTCTTAAGTCCTTCGAGGTCGCTCAGATCACCGACAGCAATCTTCTTGTTAACGCTCATTGTAGTCCGGATCCTGTCACGAACACCGTTTGTAGCTAATGCAACTTCTGCAAAGATTCCCTGATAATCGCCTTCTACCTTTCTTGTATGGTCATTGTTTACCATCAGCTGCAAAACCTCGTTGCTTTCTACAAGACCAGCAAGACCAGCGATACAATCATTGATACTATTCTTGATCAGATTGAAATCACCTTTGTATTCTGCAGTAATCCTCTGGGGTATCATTCCCTTTGAGATCTGCTCAACATATTCAGCAGTCACATTCAAAGGTTCAATGAGAGCATCCAGAGTGCAGTTCACACCTTCAACTACCTTACGGAAATCACCCTCATGCCTTGAAGCATCAGCGCGGGTGTCAAGGAGACCTTCAACTGATGCTGTTGCAAGCATGTTCGCATCGGCTATCAAATTGTGTACAGCTTCTTTAACTGTTGACAATGAAGCAGAGATATTAGCAAAATTGGCATGTTGATCCACGGTGTATTCGTTTGCTTTTGTCACATTAAAATCAAGATCTAGGTTACCCTTTGATATATGCCCAAGGTTATCTATCAGGCGTTCTATCTCTTTCTTAGTGTAAATTGCATTCTGTTTTGATGCAGAAACATCCTGAATCACCTCAATATGGCCTATTGTTTCTCCTCTGGCATTCATTATGTAGGAACTGTCCACCTGGAAGTTCTTATTATCTTCTGCCAGATTGAAATAGGTAGTAGGTTTGCCCTCATTCAACCTGCATACACCACATTTTTCAGTACCGCATATCTCTGAACCCCACTGCTCACAGGAGGAACCAAGGACATTTTCACGTTTAAGTCCTGTCTGTTTCTCTACTGCCTTGTTTATAAAGGTCCAGTTCTTGTTCATATCGGTGACAGATATAGGGAATGGTATGCTGTCAAGAATTGAGTTGTACCAGTAGATTTTGGCTACTACAGTATCAAGAGTACTGTTTACACCATCAACAACCTTGCGGAAGTCACCGTTATGCTTTGTTCCGTCAGCACGCACATCAAAGTGCTCATTTACAGCTGCATCTGCAAGCATCTGTGAATCGATTATAAGAGCCTGCACAGCATTTATACACTGATTAAGGTTCTTCTTGATCTCGTTGAAATCACCATGATATTCTTCTGTGATCTTCTCGGGGATATCTCCTTTTGAGATACGGTCCACATAATCTGCAGTCATATTCAAAGGATCGATTACAGCATCAAAGGCAGTGTTAACAGTTGTTATAGCTTCATTGAACATTCCCTGGAAACTGGAAGCATCTGCCCTGTACTCCAGATTTCCAGCCTCTGCGGCGTGACCAAGGCTGATAAATTCATCTGTCATGCCTTTGACATTTTCCATCATTGCGATTGTGTATGGGAGAAGTTTGTCATTCTCTGAACGTTTTCCAACTGATCTGTATCTTTCAAGGTCGCTGAAGTCTCCTTTGGTCATGAACTCAAATGTACGCTGGATATTCTGGAACCTCTTGCGAACTTCATTCACAGCATAAGCATTGTCCTTGAATATTCCTTCATATTCCCCATCTACACCTGTCTCAAAGTCATTGACAGCCAGCTTGAGAAGAATATCGGTACTTTCGGCCAATGGCCTGGATATGGAGTCAAGTGTATTATTGAGATTGGCGATAATAGTTCCGAATTCTCCACCGTGGCGTGAAGCATCGACGCGTACATCAACCTTGCCTTCGGAACCTGATGCTGCAAGCAACTCCGAATCTTCGATAAGGGCATTTATAGCATCAACACATATATTGAGATTTGTCTTTAGATCGTTAAAGCTGCCTTTGAATTCTTTTGTAATCTTTGGAGGAATGTCACCATTGGATATACGGCCCACATATTTTGATGCAGCTATAAAAGGATCGACAACTGCATCCATCATTTTATTAATACCGATTATAAGCTCTTTTTGATCTCCTTCGAAATTTGCAGGGTCTACACGAACATCAAGACGGCCATCAATGATAGAGCTTACCATTGAATTGATCTGGCTTGATAGCTTTTTCTGTTGTTCGACTTCTTTTTTCCACCCTGCGGATCTGTCCAGAAAAGCATTCAGTGCTTCCAGCATTTCTCTTTCAGTTCCACTGGTATGAAGACTTAGTCTTGAATCAGATTTTCCGGTTTCAATGGAATTCAAAACATCAATTATCTCATTATATAGTTTGTTGTTTTTCCCTAACATCTTTTCACCCTACATAATCAATTTAATGAACGGAGTAAGTTTAACTTTTGCATATCGACTCTATTAAACTACAACCGAACATACAATTCAGTATAATTATAATTAGGCTGATTAAAAGATAAGCATGATTATATAAAAATATATCTTTAATAAATATATAGGCATTTGCATACAAATATTGCAATGTAAAGTAAAACCAAGTACAACCAAGGAAAAATAAATAACAAAAAACACACATGAAATTCTTTGAATAACATGCACAAACAAATGAAAATACCCACCTAAATAACCCTTTTTACTATAAATCGAACCGGTTATTGGTGAGTTGAGTGCAGCAACACTGATTGCTGAAATAGACGACTTTAATGACTTTTCATCAGGGATAAGCTTGCTTCATGACTAGGGTTAGTACCAAATGTGTACCAGTCTGCAGACAAATATTATAATGGAAGGAATAACAAACAAGGGTCAAAGATAGCAAGATGGATATTGACACCGGTTGCTCAGGCAGCTTCAGGAAAGAAAGCCAGTCATTTGAAGGAGTTATTTAACCAGAATAAAAAAATGATTGGTTATCATAAGGCAATTATTGTAATACATTGATTATTTAGAACTCATGCAATTTTAACTGTCTTTTCTGACAGACTTTTTCGCCTGGAATCTCCACAGGATATGCACCTGTAAGACATCCTAAACATAGATCATCCTTGTCAATTCCAATTGATGCTACAAGACCATCTACACTCAGATATCCCAACGAATCAGCATTGATAACTGCCTCAACGCCCTTTATAGTCTTATGGGCTGCTATTAGCTCATCCCTTGAAGCCATATCAATACCTAGATAACATGGTGCCACAATTGGAGGACTTCCTATGCGGGCATGCACTTCTTTTGCACCTGCATTGCGAACCATATCGATGATACGGCGGGATGTGGTTCCTCTCACGATACTATCATCAACAAGAATCACTTTTTTACCACGGATGTTCTCATTGATAGTATTCATCTTAAGACGCACAGCAGTTTCACGCATGGCCTGACCCGGAAGAATGAAAGTACGACCTATATAACGATTCTTCATAAGGCTCTCCTCATAATCGATCTTTGATTCCTTGGAGAAACCAATCGCAGAAGTAATTCCGGAGTCAGGGACAGGAGACACCATATCCCCATCCACAGGATGTTCGCGGGCCAGTCTCTCGCCAATCCTTTCACGAACCTTATAAACAAGCTGTCCGTCGATTATAGAGTCAGGACGTGCAAAATAGACATATTCAAATACACAATGAGCACAATATTTTTCCTCAAGGAGCTGGTAGGATTCAATTTTACCATCCCTGAAGATGACAAGTTCACCTGGATTTACATCCCTGAGAAGTTTGCCATTAAGGGTATCAATTGCAACACTCTCGGAGGCAACTACAAAACCCGGGTCAATGGTACCCATACAAAGTGGCTTGAACCCAAAAGGATCCCTTACAGCCATAAGCATATCATCGATAAGTATTGTTAAAGAATAAGAACCAAGAAGCTGCTTCATCACGTTGCGCACTGCTTCAACAATATCGTGTTTTAAAAGTTCCTTCACAAGAAGATGAGCAATTACTTCTGTATCGGAGCTTGCTACAAAAATATGACCTTCGGCTTCAAGCTGAACGCGCAGATCAAGACCATTGACAAGATTACCGTTATGGGCAAGTGCCACACTGCCACTTTTGTAATTAACAATAAAAGGCTGGCAATTTTCAATTCTTGAGTCGCCAGAAGTCGAATAACGAACATGACCAATACCAACATCGCCTTTGAGAGCTACAAGGTCATCCTTGTCAAAGATCTCAGGCACAAGGCCCATTCCTTTTGTGATCTGGGGATGTTTGCCATCATGCACAGCGATACCAGCAGATTCCTGACCGCGGTGCTGCAGAGCATACAAGGCATAATATATACGAAGTGCGGAAGGGACAGGATGTGGTTCCGGATTGAACTTTACTACCCCTACAACACCGCATTCTTCGCGCATTTATATCCCTAGTCTAAAAAGACTTAATATTTGCACTTTGCTTGCCACTTGTAGCTTCTCATTCGTGCAGATTTTCCAAAACCACATGCAGTACACTGTTTTGTATGAATGTTAAGTGAAACACTACCGCAGCGCCTGCATTTCAAATGCGTGCGCTTTTGTCTTTTACCCATTGAGGGAGTACCTTTTGACATTTATAATCACCTTTTGATTTGAAATTTGTTAATTAGTTGTAGCCGATGTATCGATGGCTTAGAGTTTACCCATGATACGGCTAGTAGTTCTTATAGATTACGTTTGTTTCAGGGAGAAACATATACTACGTTGTCACCTCTGATAACAACACTACCCAGTTTTCTCACAATTTCTCCTTCCTTAAGCTCTTCAGCGTCATCCAGAACAAGGTTCATGTGGACATCATAACCCTGGAGTTTGCCACGGAATTCCCTTGCGCCTTTAAGTCTCACAATTACAGGTGTGTTCAAAGCATCGTTGAGTATATCAAGAGGTCTGTTTCCCATTTTAGTCGCCCTCAGTTAAATAAATCCAATTAATTATACGCGCGTATTATGATTGTAAATTTGTTTATTTACTTATACATATTGCGATGCACCAATGTCGCTGATTCAATATATATAACTATCGTCAAGAAGACATTTTCAGCAATTAAATGAACTCAGCATCGCAAAGATATATAGGCCCTAATAACCAACTACTATATAACCGACCAGACATTTAAGAGCTGCGTCACACAGCAAACGAAAAACACGGAGAATAAAATGAGCAAAACACCGGTAATACTGACAATTGCAGGTTCTGACTCAGGCGGAGGAGCTGGAATAGAGGCAGATGTTAAAACAATAGCTTCTATGGGATTGCACCCTACATGTGCTATTACATCAGTCACTTCACAGAACACTACCGGAGTACTAAGTGCTTATGATATACCCTGCGAAGTAATACGTGACCAGATTGATGCAGTTTGCGAGGACATGGACATCAGGTGGGCCAAGTCCGGCATGCTCTCGTCATCAGAGATCATATCAACAGTTGCAGAAATAGTGAAAAAGTATAACCTGAAGCTTGTTGTCGATCCAGTCATGGCAGCAGAAGCAGGCGGCGATCTACTTCATAAAGAGGCCATATCAACTTTGAAAGAGAAACTTTTGCCAGTAAGTGAAGTTGTAACACCAAATATCAATGAGGCAAATGCCCTTTCAGGAATGCAGATACATACTGTAGAAGAAGCAAAAGAAGCTGCAAAGATAATCAGCCATACAGGCGTCAGAATCGTCATTGTTACCGGCGGGCACCTTGATGCATCAGACATAATATATGACTCTGAAAATGATACCCATACCATAATTGGCGGAACATTTATTAAAGGCGGTACGCACGGCTCAGGATGCACCTATTCTGCCGCACTGGCATCATCCCTTGCCAAGGGATACAGAATCGAGGAAGCTGCTAAAATAGCAAAGGACTTTGTTGTGGAGGCCATCAGGGAAAGCGTGCCTGTAGGAAGAGGAGTAGGACCAGTTAACCAGTTAGCCCGCATCATTCACAACTCTGAAAGATATACAGTTTTGCAGGATGTAAAAGAAGGTGCATGCATACTCACAGGATGCAAGGACTTTGCAGCACTCATCCCCGAAGTAGGATGCAATATAGCAATGGCACTACCATATGCCACATCAAGCTCAGAGGTAGCTGCAGTTGCAGGCAGAGTAGTAAATCTTAAAGGAACAGCGCGGATTGTAGGGGATATTGAGTTTGGTGCAAGCAGCCATGTTGCCCGAATAATACTTTCCGCAATGAAATATGACCCCATATGCAGAGCTGCCGTAAATATCAGGTATTCCGGGCAGATCGTGGAAATTTGCAGGGAAATGGACCTTAGTATCTCATCTTTTTCCAGGGAGGATGAACCAGAAGGTACACACACAATGGATTGGGGGACATCCCATACCATTGAAAAACATGGAACTGTACCTGACATTATTTATGATAAAGGCGGTATCGGAAAGGAAGCCATGATCAGGATAATGGGTTACAGCGCCAGGGAAATTGCCTTCAAGGCTGTAAAAATAGCTGAAAAATATGCTGCTGGAAAAATACAAGACCTGCAAAAACCATCTTAAAACATCTTAATACATGTATGATGCATTATAGTCATTTACATCTTTATTTTTTAATGTCACAAACATCGGGTTAAGTCAAGAGTGAAATATAATGGAATCGGAAACGTTCAATGGACTTTATCTTTCAAAGGAGATAAGGAAAAGCATAAAGGAAATGGGATTCAGAGAACCCACAGAAATCCAGGAGAAATGCATCCCACTGATACTGGAAGGAAAAGATATTATCGGCCATGCGCAGACAGGGACAGGGAAAACAGCAGCTTTTGGAATGCCCCTGATGGAACTTATTGACCCGAATAATAAAAAAACCCAGGCTCTTGTAGTATGCCCCACCCGGGAACTGGCAAATCAGGTATCAGAAGAGCTGGGAAAACTTGCAAAATACATTCCTGAAATAAAAGTGATATCAGTATATGGAGGACTCTCTGTTGACTCCCAGATCAATGCACTCAAAACAGGGGCCCAGATCATAGTAGGAACGCCGGGAAGAATAATAGACCACCTTGAAAGGCAGACAATGCAGATCGACGAGATTGGTATAGTCATACTTGACGAAGCCGATGAGATGCTAAATATGGGATTTAGGGAAGACATAGAGAAAATACTGAATAGTACACCTTCCAGCCGGCAAACATTACTCTTTTCGGCAACAATGCCAAAACCCATACTTAGACTGACAGAGCAATACCAGAAAGATCCTGTGCACATAAAAGTCGTGCATGAAGAACTTACTGTGCCCCAGGTTAAGCAATACTACTTCGAAATAAAGGATAATGCTAAACCTGAAGCTTTAAAAAGACTGATAGAAGCAGAAAACATCAAGTCTGCACTTGTCTTTTGTAATGCGAAAAAGGAAGTCGACAAGTTAGTCGTAAAACTGCGTTCACGAGGATACCCTGCCGAAGCACTTCATGGAGACATAAAGCAAAAGCAAAGGGAACAGAGGATGGAACGGTTCAAAAATGAGGATATTGGTATCCTGGTGGCAACTGATGTAGCCGCCAGAGGAATTGATGTAGATAATATAGAAGTCGTTTTCAATTACGATCTGCCCCAGGAACTTGAAACCTATATCCACAGGATAGGACGAACTGCACGGGCAGGCAGACCCGGACTTGCCTACACGTTTGTAACTAGCAAGGAACTCGGCAAACTTAAAGCAATAACAGATATCACTAAAACAGAAATTGTCCACAGAGAACTTCCCAGCCACAGAGATACAGAGAGAATTAAAGAGAACCGTATCGCTGATGAGATCCGAATGCACATCAGACGTGGACATCTTGATAAATATGACGAATTTGTCTCAGGTATCGCAAGTAATGATATGAACTACCGGCAGATCGCTGCTGCGCTTGCAAAGATACTATTCACGGATGAGAAATAAAAACAGAGGAAACTAAATGAAAGATTTTGTAATCATAGGCCATAAAGCATTGACCACAGGTGATTTTTCACTTAACGACCTGCCAGGTTCCGCCGGGAGAATGGATATCCTTTGCAGGTGCGTCAATTCCGCACTTTTCCTTTCACATGGGATGAGACGTGATGTCAACGTCCACCTTGTACTTCTTGGCGAGCCATGTCCCGGAAAAGTAATACGGTTCAATGGAGAGAAACTGAAGTACCTAAACCCTGACGAAAGAAGTAGTGGCTCCCTCATAAAAAAGGCACTTGAAAAAGATGCCATCGAATATGAGACACAATCCACCCCGGGTGTGTGGATAAGACGTGCAGGACTTGAGAAACTGCTTACTGAATTCAAGGACGCAGGCAGGGATATTTATTATCTGAAAGAGGATGGAGAGGACATTAGGGAATACGCTGATTTTAACACTGATGCAGTATTTGTTCTCGGCGATCACATGGGAGTTACTGAAGAGGAAGAAGGGATAATTGGAAAAATAGCAAAGCAAACGCTTAACATAGGTCCCGTTTCACTTCATTCAGACCACTGCATGATAATAATCCATAACGAACTGGACAGGAAAGAAGCATAACCACAAAAGATTATATTAGATAGTATCCATCTGTGCAAGTACCGGGGAAACTATAGATATAGGTTATAAATATAAGAGGCTTAAGTGATCCAATGAGCATACTTGAAACCGCTAAGAAGATAATCAATGAAGGACCCATCTGTGACCATTGCATGGGCAGGCAGTTCGCCAAATTATCTACTGGCCTTACCAACGTTGAAAGAGGACAGGCCGTCAAACTGAGCCTTGCAATGGAAGGAGATGCCCTGTTCAAAGAGACAGGCGAGGAAAGTTTACTGGAAGAACTCGCAAAAAGCAGCTGCTATGCAAGAAAGACTTTGAAGATAGAGGGTGAAGATGAGAAATGCTGGGTATGCCAGGGCATTTTTGATAAGCTTGACATCTGGGCTGAGAAAGCGGTCGAAAGTATCGGAGATATAGAATACTCCACGTTCCTTGTAGGTACAAAGGTAAGCGGTCTGATAGGAGAGAATGAAGAGATACTGTGGAGCGAATGCAGGATTACTCAGGCTGAACAGTTCAAGACTGAAATGAACCGTGAAGTTGGAAAACTTATAGCAGCACGCACAGAAAAAGAGGTTGAGTTCGATAGGCCGGATGTTGTTGTAACTCTGGACCTTGCCGAGGAATCCACCAGTATCCGTGTAAGATCAGTATATATTCAGGGAAGATACCGGAAACTTGTAAGGGGAATACCACAGACAAGATGGCCATGCAGAAACTGTGGCGGCAGAGGATGTGAGAAATGCAGCAACACAGGAAAACAATATCCAGAGTCTGTTGATGAGTTAATTGCTGCAGAGGTCATCAAAGCAACAAAAGGAAATGATACAAAGTTCCATGGTGCCGGACGTGAAGATATTGATGCACTTATGCTTGGGACAGGAAGACCGTTTGTAGTAGAGGCATTGAACCCTGTAATTCGCAGTGTTGATGCGTGGGAACTGGAAAAGAAGATAAATGAGTTCGCCATCGGTAAAGTGGAAGTAGAGGGGCTAAAAATAGTAGAGAAAGATGTAATTGAGGTTTTGAAGTCTTCAAAGGCGGATAAAGTATATAACCTTAAAGTTACATTCAAAGAGCCTGTTTCCACAGATAAACTTGCAGATGCTATAAATTCCCTTATAGGAGTACAAATACACCAAAGAACTCCACAAAGGGTGGCCCACAGAAGAGCAGATCTTGTCCGGAAACGATATGTACATGACGTGCAGCTCAAAGAGAATACAGACGAGTATGCCATTATAGAAGTACACTGTGATGGCGGCCTGTATGTCAAGGAACTTACGTCCGGAGACGAGGGAAGAACTGTACCAAGCCTTACAGAATTGTTAGGGATACAGGCTACAGTAGCTGAACTTAACGTAGTCAATGTAGATATATGAATCATAAATATTACATTTGAGCAGTCATAATAAAATTAATCATTTGATCAATGGAGATAAATAATCATGGCAACATCACATGGCGAAAAACACTGTACAAGGTACAAATTACAGAAGACCACAAGAGAAAGAGGACTTTCACCTGTTAGCAAAGCAATCCAGGAGTTCGACAACGGGCAGATGGTTCACATAGATATCGACCCAAGCGTACAGAAAGGAATGCCAAACGCAAGGTTTCAGGGAAAGACCGGAAAGGTAATTGGTCAGCGTGGCCGCGCTTATCTTCTGCAGATAAGGGACGGAAATGCTACAAAAGAACTCATATCCCTTCCACAGCACCTTAAACCACAGAAATACTAAGAATATAGAGATTTCAGGCTTATGCCTGAAGTACCATTATTTATCGTTAGATATATCTTTATTGGGTGCATTTAACGAGATTAGTAAATTGTATTGTTATCTCCGGATGACCTAAAATCCAAATAATGCATAGAGTGTATACCAATGATAGTCAAAGAAGTTCTGAGTGAAGAATTGTTAACCCTGTCCGAAGTAAAGGGTATGCTGCACGAGATTATGGAAGAGCGTCTCAAAGATGAAGAAGAACTTGGATATGAACTGCGCAAAGCTATCAACCATGCAGAAATGTTCTCAAAGACAACCCCTGAAAAAGCAAGGGAACTTGTTAACAAACTTCTCAAGCTTGAAAAAATGAAACCTGAGATAGCGATTAGATTAGCGGACATAATGCCGCAAACAAGAGATGAGCTCAGGTCACTTTATGCAAAAGAAAGATTCACACTTACCGAAGAAGAGCTTGACGAAATGCTAAACCTTGTAGAAGAAGCAATGGATTAGATTTATATTTGATACATCCCTTTTTTATTTCGAGAGAAATTGCATGTATAGCAGTGTGTATGCCACCGGAGGGAATATATGATAGCGAGGGGAAAACCACCTGAAAAAGAAGAGTATGCATGGATCTTAGATTATCTTCCGTACGGAAGTTCTGACGATAAAAGACCTTCATATCAAAAGAAACCTCTTGTACAAGCAGTCGGAGAAATTCACTTTGTCCTGATGGAACTTGTACCTAAAGATGGGAAAGTTCCGGACATTCAATCCCGTGTTTACATTGGTGATGGCGACAGGGATCTTATTGACCATGTGAAACACCGCATACCATATAAGGACCTCAGCCATGGTGCTCAGTTAGAATTGCCTTACATTCTTGAAAAGAGTGTACAACACCATGAAGAAAGGTTTATCAAATTCTTCAATGATGCACACCCCATCACAAACAGACTGCATATGCTGGAGTTACTACCGGGAATAGGGAAGAAACTCATGTGGGCCATAATAGATGAAAGGAAGAAAGGACCTTTCAAGACCCTGCAGGAATTGCACGAAAGGGTTGGAGGAGTACATTCTCCCGAAAAAGTCATTGTCAACCGGATAATCGATGAACTGAAAGATGACAATATCAAATACAGGCTCTTCACAATACCTCCACGTCGTCCACGCAGCCAATAAAAGGTGTTCATTTCTTGGTTCATGACATATTAAGGAAATATGGTATCCGAGGAGGATACCATGACCAGCATTTTTTAATTGATGAACGTGTCCTGGACAGGATCGTTGAAGCTGCCAATATCAAACCCGATGAAACCATACTAGAAATAGGAGCAGGAATTGGCAACCTGACAGAAAGACTCATCGAAAAAGCAGCTCATGTGATTGCCATTGAAAGAGACACAGAACTTGTTGATGTCCTGAAGGACCGTTTGGGACATTCAGAGAAACTCACAATAATCCACGCAGATGTACTTGACGTTGATTTCCCGCCTTTTGACAAGGTAGTTTCAAACCTTCCATATTCCATTTCTTCCGAGATAACTTTTAAGTTGTTCAAATATGATTTTAAACTGGGAATACTAATGTACCAGTATGAGTTCGCACAGAGACTTGTGGCGCATGCAAATTCAGAGGATTACAGCCGTCTTTCTGTGAATGCAAACTATTTTGCAGACACCTCAATAATAATGAAGATCCCCCGAGGAGCTTTCTCCCCGCCACCTGAAGTCCTGTCTGCGGTCGTTGAGATCAAACCAAGACCTGCCGACTTTGAAGTACTTGATGAAAAGTACTTCCTTGATTTCGTTACCGCTGTTTTCGGACAGAGACGTAAAAAAATGAGAAACTCGATCATCAGGAACAAACAACTCCTTGGCATTGAAGATATGAAGGAATTCATACACGAACTGCCACAGAAAATGCTTGATAAAAGGCCTGAGAACCTTGGGCCGGAACAATTTGCAGAACTTGCGAACATGATGTTCACGCACAAGCAGAAATAGTTATTTTGTACTTATGATTACCATCAGTTATCGCAACGCAAAAGTAAACCTTGCAGAACAAGTATACGAACCTGCCGAAGATTCATATTTACTTGCAGATGCAGCCCTTGAGTTAGTCAAAGACGATATGAATGTCCTGGAAATCGGGACAGGAACTGGTTTTGTATCTGCCGTCTTGAAAGCCAACCGGAACATCGGGCTTGTTGCAACGGAAATAAACCCCTGTGCGGCTAGCTGCGCAAAGTCCAATAGTATAGATGTAATCAGAACTGACATGTTCACTGGGCTTAAATCCAATCATCAGTTTGATATTATAATATTCAACCCCCCCTATCTTCCGACATCAGAGGATGAAAAAATACCAGGGTGGCTGAATTATGCATTTGACGGAGGTTTTGATGGTCGCAAGGACATCAGGCCTTTCATGGAACACGTATCTGCCTACCTTAAACCTAAAGGAATTGTCTTGCTGCTTGTGTCCTCACTTACTGGTATTAAAGAAGTTAGGAAGGAAATGGAACTTCACGGCTTTAACTCACAGGTCATAGCCAGTAAAAAGTGCTCTTTTGAAAAGCTGGTTGTTATTAAGGGAAAAGTGATTAATAGTACCTGAAAAGCAACTTTTTCTATTAGTGCCCAAAAGCTATGAAACAATCCCTCTATCAACATTAAATATAAAAAATAATATAATAATCTCCTTTGTTTATTTGTTGAACATAACTGCTGCTATCACCACATAGCAGATTTCGGAGCATTTAGCCTATAAATGTAGATGGATGCCACTACCCCAACTTTAGCAAGTAAGTTGCTGATGTTGACTTTCCAATGGCAAGTCAGGATACTTAAGGAAAAGAGCTGAATTCTCATACCATGATTTTCACCATAGTTGTAAGTTCTCATCGGTTTACTGGAAAGCAGAAACAGATCCTCTTTTGAGTCCATAGCATCCCGAACTCTGACAGGTTTCCCGGCAACATTCCTCTCAAGGTATTTGGATCAGTGACAGATCTGTTTCTTTTCAGCGTCATAGTATGGAATGTCTTCATACCAATATTCAATTCCGTTTATATTCTTGATACGAAGTGTAGATCTCATATGCACTTAAATTATAGGAGCTGGGGGACCTCTTCAGGAGTTTCCTGCAGCATCCACTAGTATGAAAAAGGCATCAGTCTCTGCCTGCACAACTACCGTATCGTTCTGGTTTATACGGACCTGATCAAATTCCTCTAGTTTTTGTCCGCATACGGTGACCTCTCCCTCAAGAACATAGATGAAAACATGTCTTGAAAGGTCTGTGAGAAGATCGACCATTTCTCCCTGATCAAGTTTTGCCATGTAGGCAGTTGCATTAGCTCGTATTTTAAGGGCATCTGAAAAACCCTGCCCGGAAGCTATAGGAAGGAGGCTATTTTTACAGGAAGCTGCATCAAAGTTCTTGTGTCTGCATGTTGGCTCCATGTTCAGCCTCAAAGGCTGTATCCACATCCTGCAAAAGTGTGTGTCCTTTTCTGAAATGTTTGTTCCTGTAAAAGTCACCCCCTCACCGGCTGACAGGACCTGCACGTCACCGGCTTTCAGGACTTCTTTGCATCCTGTGCTGTCTTCGTGGATAAGTTCCCCTTCAAGAACAATGGTTAGTATTTCCTTATCGGAAACAGTTTCCGGTTTGAACACCTTTCCTGCTTTTAATGCTTCATCGTTAAAGACCTTAATGTCCCCAAAATGAGTATTTTTCATGTCCATATAACCTGAATAAGAAAAGAGCCAGTAACTGTTTACTGATTCGTTATCCACAAAATATCTTTCTTCTGATTTAACTATCCTGATCATAATAATTTTCCTTGGTTTTCTGGTTAATCTGACATAGGTGTTTAAGTATTTGACTGTCAGCCATGTCCCAGGATGTCTTAATGGTTATGCCAACTGGCTTTATCTGGAACAGATAATTGTAAAACAGATACATGTAATCCAAAAATCACCAGGATAATCAAAACAGATTTAAAGTATAAAATATAAAAGGTGCCGCTTATTCTGTGTTGGCGGCATGTTCGAACACAAGTTCAAGTACGCCGTTCCTGTAGCATGATATCATGCTTGCAGGATCAACATTGCATGGAAGGTCTATGACCCTGGAGTAACCTGTGCCACTGGTAATTACAGTTATTTCCACATGGGACTTATCAGGGTGATATTCTATCTGATCTTCTTCAACCCCGAGATCTGCCAGCAGGAATACTTTATCATCTGCTTCAAAGACATCAATGAAAGGCTCCTGTTTAAATATATAGAGTTCTCCCTCACTTTCGTCTTCATCATCCTCATAGTCCAACGGTTCCATTTCCCTATTGTTCTTAAAGCTGAAAACAGCTGGTTTTTTACCGGACTGGCTGATTATTGTAAAACCATGTATTACCGGTTTGCTGCTGCTTTGAGCTATGCTGGCAGAGAACAGTTTCATAATGTGCTCTATCAGTTCGTCGATGCTTGTTATCTTGTCATGCGAGTCTTCATCACCGGAGTAATGATCTTTGTCATTCATTCCTTTATCCTCTTATTGTAAACTCAGGTATTCGTAAACTGTTCATTTGTAAACTGTACGTTACCAGATAATCCCCGATTGTTTTATTATATGCGAACAAGCTCTATAAATACTCTGCGTTCTAAAAAAGACAAGGATGTAATGTCAGCCTGATGCGGTCCGGTATTTTCCAATCAACTATTTATCCGTAGACCGAGTTTTAAGGAACAAAATAATACTGAATAAATACTGAATAAATACTGAAGTAAAAGAGGGAGACAAATGGTGCCAAAGCAACTTCCGTTCACAAAGGAAAAGATAAAAAAGATTATGGAAAAGTACCCCACTCCTTTTCACCTTTACGATGAGAAGGGTATCATTGAGAATGCAAGGAAACTCAAGGAAGCATTCAGTGAAGTAAACGGTTTCAAGGAATATTTCGCTGTGAAGGCCCTTCCAAATCCTTATATCATGAAATTGCTCCAGGCGGAGGGTTTTGGTGCTGACTGTAGTTCCCTGCCAGAGCTTTTGCTTGCGGAAAAGACAGGCATAGTTGGCGAGAATATCATGTTCAGCTCCAACGACACTCCTGCAGAGGAGTTCATCAAGGCAAAGGAACTGGGCGCCATCATAAACCTGGACGACATAAGTCATATTGAATACCTGGAAGCGACTGCCGAACTGCCTGAAATTATCTGTTGCCGCTATAATCCCGGTCCGCTTAAGGAGGGAAATGCTATCATCGGCAATCCCGAGGAAGCAAAGTATGGTTTTACAAGGGAACAGCTTTTCACAGGCTACCGGATGATGAAGGACAAGGGTGTCAAGAGATTTGGTATGCACACAATGGTGGCTTCTAATGAAAGGGACCCTCAGTATTTCATTGAGACTGCAAAAATACTCTTCGAATTGATAGCTGAGCTATCAAATGAACTGGATATCAAATTCGAGTTCGTGAACCTTGGCGGTGGAATAGGGATCCCGTACAAGCCCGAACAGGAGCCAGTGCCTTATGATGTCATTGCAAAGGGTGTCAGGAAGGCATACGATGAGACTATCAGAGGCAATGGCCTGCATCCCCTGAAGATATTCCTGGAATGCGGAAGGGTCATTACCGGACCATATGGTTATCTTGTAACTACTGTTCGCCACCTGAAACATATATACAAGGATTATGTGGGTACCGATGCATGCATGGCAAATCTCATGCGTCCGGCTCTATACGGTGCGTATCACCATATCACTGTGCTTGGAAAGGAAAATGAGGAAGCTACACAGCTTTATGATGTCACAGGCTCTCTTTGCGAGAACAATGATAAGTTTGCCATTGACAGGCTCTTACCTGAGGTTGTCAGGGGTGACATACTTGTTATCCATGATGCAGGAGCTCATGGGCATGCAATGGGTTTTAACTATAATGGAAAGCTGAGGTCTGCAGAAATACTCCTGAGACCTGATGGAAGTTTTGTGCAGATAAGAAGGGCTGAAACAGTGGATGACTATTTCGCAACACTGGACATGTCCGGACTTTCTGACTTTAAATGAATATCCTGATATTCTTTTATTTTTTGAGATGGTGCATCGGGTCGGTGTGACTATTATCCTGTGCGTAAAAACTGAAAACTAAATCCGGCACGATTAATACTGAAAAGTCATATCTTTTATTGGGGATAGCCATGCAAATACAAACCGGAAAGAGAATCGAACTTATAGATATCACGGACAGGGTGCGGAAGTATGTGACGGATAGCGGGGTTGTGGATGGCATCTGCGTGATAAGTACGAAGCATACAACTGCTTCCATCATTGTAAATGAGAATGAGTCAGGTCTTGTCTCTGACATCCTTAAACTGCTGGAAAAGCTCGCACCCGCACATGCAGGTTATGCTCATGACCGCATAGACAACAATGCTGATTCACACCTGAAGGCTGTACTGCTTGGCAACAGTGAAGCTATTCCAGTCATCAGTGGCAAGCCCATGCTTGGCACATGGCAGAGCATCTTCCTTGTGGAGTTCGACGGTCCCAGGACAAGAGAGGTAAATGTGACAGTTATAAGCAGTAACTGAACTATTAGCGAAAGACAAAACGAAAAGCAGTAACAGATGAGAAGAAAGTAAAAGGAAAGACTCTCCTAAAAAACTTAAAAAAACAATTGCCCCGGTTTTATTCGGATGGGGCGTAGTAGCATCTTTTAGGAGAGCAGACTGCTCCTGTGTCTTTGAGGGTTTTGATAACTTTGCTGACCTCTTTGCTTTCAAGGCCGGTTGCCTCTGCAATGTCTCCTGGTCTGAGTGGTTTTCCTGCATCCTTTAGTGCTTTAAGTACTTTTTGTTCATTGTCAACCATATATTATTCTCCTGTGTTTGATTGTGATCATCGTGATTGTGCAGTTAGTGTGATCAATCGAATGATTTTCTTATTGTTTCCGCAAGCTCTGCAAGATTATCTGTTGGCGGATGCAATTCTACGATAGTGTGCATGTTCCCCTCGCCATCCCCGGCACGTCTGGGTATGATATGAACGTGCACATGCGGCACAGTCTGCCCTGCAATTTCCCCATTGTTGATACCAATGTTCATCCCTTCCAGTCCAAGTGTCTTTTCCAGCTTCTTCGCAATCTTGTTCACCGCAAAGAACAACGATGCTGCATCCTTCTTCTTCATATCCGTGAACTTTCCAGTGTGCTTCTTGGGTAAAACAATAGTATGTCCCTCAGAACACGGGAATATGTCAAGGAAAGCGTAAACGAACTCATCTTCATAGACTTTATGCGAAGGAATCTCCCCGGCAACGATCTTACAGAATAGACAATCCATGTGTATCATTCTCTTTCTTTGATGGTTTGAATATTTAATGATTGTTGTTGGTGCAGGTTGGAGTTTTAGAAAGGAGATCATGTTGAGATGTATCATGATATTGAAAAGGTCAGAGAATTTATTATGAATTTAACTCTTGCCGAAGCCAGGAAAATTGGGGTTTTACATAGGAGTACGTTGAAGTAATTAAAAGATAGGGTGAGAGGAGTTTTACCTGGATAAGAAGGAGAGGAGTAAGATATTTGTTATTGGGCTATAAATTAAATTATGTGCAATATTTATATATTAGTAGAAAATATATATTACATCCGTTATTTTATTGGCTAAATCAAGAAATCGGTCTTTTTGTGATATCCGATTATGAATAATGGACAAATTTCTTTGGAGAAAGGTGTTGATCCATGGCAGGTAAAATAAAGAAAATGATTGATCATATCATAGCAAAAAAAAGCAACAATGATTCTAGATTAACCTCTTCGTTAAATGCTAAGATGTGTTTGAAAGGTGTTATTCCTAAAAAATATGATGCTTCATCTCCAGATGATCCGGTCATTATAGATAAATTACAAAATATTGCAGCAGAATGGGGCGTCAGCCTGGCAGGAGTGTGAGCAAATGAACATAATAAAAGCAAAATCAAATAATAAAACAGCAAAAGGGTCTGTAGAAGAGATAAAAGGTATCTTTGGTGAGTTTGAACCAAGAATGGTTCTTTTCTTTGCATCATCTAATTATGAACCGGAGGATATAAGTGCTGCAATGAAAGCTGCTTTCCCTGGGTGTGATGTAATAGGATGTTCAACAGCTGGAGAGATTATTAGCGGTGAAATGCTGAAAGGTTCAGTTGTTGCAATGGCTTTTAATTCTGCAGTCCTGAACAACGTTAAGATAGAGGTCATAGAAGGTATTTCTGAAGCTGTAGATGTTTCCGATGCATTTCGTTCCTTTGAATCATTCTATGGTAAAAAGATGGATGAAATGGATTTCAGGCAGTATCTTGGTATGGTGCTTGTTGACGGTCTAACCTGCGCTGAAGAAAGTCTGATGGAGAACATCGGGAATAAAACCAATGTTTTCTTTGTAGGTGGTTCTGCAGGGGACGATCTGAAGTTTGAAGCGACACATGTTTTTGTGAATGGGAAAAGCTATAATAAAGCAGCTGTGCTTGCATTGATGGATGTAAAATCCGGTTTTGATATAATCAAGACCCAGAGTTTCAAGGTGCTGGATAAGGTACTGGTAGCAACAAAGGTCAATGAATCTGCAAGGGAGATCATAGAGTTCAACAATGAGCCGGCAGCAGTTGCCTATGCAAATGCACTGGGCGTACCTGTGGATGAACTTTCAAGTCATTTCATGAGCAATCCTCTTGGATTAATGATAGACGATGAACCTTATGTTAGAAGTCCTCAGGCAGTAGACGGATCAAATGTGAAATTCTATTGTTCGATTCTGGAGGGTATGGAATTATCCATTCTGGAATCTGCAAATATTGTTGAAGAGACTGCAAATGCTCTCCAGCAGAAAGTTGAAGAATTTGGAAAGATCAGTGGTCTTGTCAATTTCAATTGTATACTACGGACTTTAGACCTTGAGAGCACTGGTCAGAGCAAGGAGTATGCTGAAGTGTTCAATGATATACCCACGGCTGGTTTCAGTACCTATGGAGAACAATACCTGGGACATATAAACCAGACTGCTACTATGATAGTTTTTAAATAATCCGAAAAGTTTTGTTCCCGATATAAGGGAACAATTTTAAGTTTTTAATGATTTTTGGTTTAATCAATATATAAATTAGTTTACACGTTGTGATAATGTTATAGAATAATTTAAACGTGAACTGACTTCCTAAAAAAGTGTATTCCTCATAGAATCTTGAAATTTGATTATGCATGTTCCACGCAAAAAAGTACATTTTCAGGCATTGTACTTATATTCCGTAGATGTCCTCGAATTTTGCCAATTATCTGGATTGCAATTATTTATCAATTAATAGTAACATAATTCAATTGAGAAGTAACATTTATTATCACTTCAAGTTGACATAAGTATGTGTAAATGTACGCTAAAGGAAAATATCCGTTTTTCTCTAGACATCTGCGGAAAGTCGGATTGTATATATCCCCTAAAGACTATAGGGAGCTCAAGTTAGAACATCCCTATCTATCACGAATTTTCAATCCACGAATTAGTCAGCCTCTTCTTCTCACTCCTGCCTCCTCTTCAACACCAGCCAAACCCCTGCCACAATTCCCGAAACAGCATACAAAGCCTCAAATCCGGGTGCTGGTTCTTCAGCTTCTTCAATGGGAATTTCCTCCATCATTTCTTCAACCGTTTTCTTTCCTGCAGTCAGTGCATAGTGTTCATCACCTATCACTATTGTCTCGTATGCATACATATCAGAGGGATGGACACTGTCAGTTTCGGCGGGTTTCTCGGCTTCGGGTATTTCTACAAAGAGTGAGGTGTATGGGGTCACAAATTCAAATTCAAATTCAAGTGAGAGGTCTGTGACTTTGGCAACAAGATCGTCGGTTTCGCCTTCCACCTCGATCCTGTCAAGCAGGTCGTTGATTGTCTCATAGTATGATCAAACAAAGAATTTAAATAAGTTCATATCTATTTCATTATAATTCATGGCGAGGATTGCAGTTGAATTTCAATAGAACACAGATCATAGCAGTATCAGTAATCATCGTGCTCCTGCTTTCATTCACATTTCTGGACATCGGACTAAAATCAAGCAACACAAATGCAGATTCAACAACCAGTGCCTATTCCAGCGGAGAGCCTGAAAGTCTTCTGTCCAGCAATATAATCCTCTATGTCCATCAGGAAAATGGTTTTGACAGGATACTGGAAAAAAGAATAGTAACCGCTCTTGAAGAAACCGGCTATTCGGTGACCCTTACGTATGAGATAAAAGAGGATTATGGCTCACAGTTCGCTTTTGTGAACGTTGTTGATCTGACGATGTTCTATACTCCGACATACTCTAAATGCAATGCAGATATCCTGTTTGGATTCTCTTCAACCGGCAGGACTCAGTCTCTGGACATTGAAGGCTCAGATAAGGTGAAAACAGTGGTGTTCTCGTCAAATGATACGGATGACTATCAGTTGCTTGCACAGGGTAACATCGGTTTATCCGATGTGACAAAAGGTATTTTCACATACAGGTCTTACCAGAACCACCTTGCTGAAGAGATTGCAAAATCTGTTGCTTCCGGGCTGGATTCCCAGCTAAAGGCCAGGCGTTGAATTTTATCTCAGCAGAGCTTTTTTATAAAATCAGAGTTCACAATGTGAAATGTTTCATGGGTTATGGCAACAGGTTAAGTTTCAAATGAACACAAATTGTTCATTCCAACATTTTTCATGGACATAGTCCTTTTAAACCTGACATAAATGCTACTTAATTATGAGAGTGGATACTAAATGGTTGAACGTCAAAGGAATTATCACAGTTGGTTCAGCAATTCTGATACTTTTGCTGCTTTCAAACATGTCACTTGCAGAGGTTGCAGGTGCCATAAAGGACGAGATCGGTGAACGCGATGTTTTAGGTTCACTCGGAAACATAGTTACAGATAGCAGTAAATCTTCAATACCACCTTCAAGCTATAGATCCTACAGCATTTCTAGTTCAAACACCGGTTCCGGTTCAAATACAGGTCCAAGCTCTAATTCCGGTACAACCGGAAGCTACAACGAACCTGCAAAGACCGACCTATACAGCCAGATGAAAAGATACACCGTGTATTACAATAACGGCATCGACGAGGTTCCCGATGTGGTTAAAAAAGTCGCAGGAAATGATGTGATAGTGCTTGAGATTACAAAGAACGATAACACCAACCTGAAGATAAAAGCCGTTACAAAAGATGGTTTAATCACAGAGTTCCGTGAAGTTTCCTCAACCAGCGGAATCGACCCCTCCGTATCCGTTTCAGCCGATGAGACAACAATAAGATCGATACTTTCCAGCGATGACCCCACTGGACAGTTGTCCTATTCACTTAACAATGGCGATCTTGATATTGAATGTAAAGGTTTCTTGAAGAAGGCGGCACTTGCAGCATTGAAGGCTTTTGCTTAAGTGATATTTGTTTTTTTGTAATCAGCCTGATAAACCTGTAATATTACTGAATTTGACTTCCAATTTTACCTCGACTACAGTACGACCTTAATTGAAAAACTGTATTAATTTGAGAAACAATCTGATGAAATGAAATGTAGATGTTATTATAAAGCGTTTGCTAAAATTTTTTGCTACATTCAATAACTTCAGTGTCGAAAATAGTATATTAATTCGGCTCTGTGGAAATCCTCTACTTTCTAATAAACAGCAGATAAATGCGGATAAACACGGAAGCACTTCCCTCTTGAGCTAAATGTCTGCTAAGCATTTGTTTGATAGATGATACAACTGTATCATATCTGCGTGCATCAGCGTTTATCTGCGGTTCATAATTCGTTGATGGTAGTCTGCATCCAGAGTCAAATAAATCAACATAATACCATCAGGCAGAGATTCTAAATATTTCCTATTCACTTTTTCTTTACATGTGTATCATTTAGATTTCCATATAATGCATAACCAGTTCTCATGACACCAAACACCCACCCCCAAGTCCTCGAAATCCACACCGACACCGAAGGCACACTCATAGAGCGCCCGAACCGCTTCCTTGCCATAGTTGAAATAGATGACAACGGCATCAAAAAGCAGGAGAAGGTCCATGTGCATGACCCCGGCAGGCTCATTGATGTACTTTATCCCGGCAACAGGGTACTTTTGCGAAAGGCCGAAAATCCGAAAAGAAAGACCGCATGGGATATGATAGCAGGCAGGATATCTGGTAACTGGATACTCATTAACTCTGCTTTTCACAGGCAGATATCCGGGTGGGTGCTGGAGAACGATATCGTTGATTTTCTGAGCAACGCAGACAGTATCCTGCCTGAGCAGAAGTACGGTGACAGCAGGCTTGATTATCTTATTCTCAAAGAGGGTAAGAGTATATGGGTGGAGGTTAAGGGCTGTACACTGGCAGAAGGCAGGGTCGCCTTGTTTCCTGATGCTCCGACCACGCGTGGAAAGCGGCATCTTGAAGAACTGATCAATGTTGTTGACGAGGGAAACGAGGCAGCGGTCATCATGCTGGTATTGCGGCCGGAGGCTAAGTGTTTCACTCCTAACTGGAAGATCGACCCGGAATTTTCAGAAACAATGCTCAGAGCATCAGAAAAAGGAGTAATGATCTTTCCGTTGCAGTTCACCTTCAAGGATAATAATATTTATTATCTGTCAGAGATCCCTCTTTGTTTTAAAAAGCCAGAGATCATCGAATAATCTTGTGAAGTTTTCAGTCAAGTGAGATCGCTTCAACCGGACAAACATCTACACATTTATCACAGTCCACACATAATTCTGCGTCAACAACCGCAACTCCTTCGTCATCCAGTGAAATGGCTTCCACCGGACATGTATCAACACATTGACCGCATCCTGTACACAGATCTCTATTAATTCTAGCTGCCATAATTATACTTCCTGATATCTCTTTTGCAAAAATACTGCAAACAGACTCTGGGATCATTGGATAAATAGTTATCTAATTCTTAATGCCGGATCTTATTCTGTGGGGATATTCTATAATCAAGCACTTATGACTGCGGATATTCTATGAATGAAAATCCACATGTATCAATCAATAATTGAGTATTTTTGAGATATCGATTTTATATGCATGAATTCAAGCATCCTTTATAATAGACAGTAGAAAAGAGCCTATCGTTTTAGAGCTCTGACAACCACAAAAGACCCTTTCCCATGACCTGGTATTACAGGCTCCGGCTTCTCAATATCCTTCATGCTTTTGAAGATAGTCTGGGTGAAAGAAACGTTATCAAAACCAGAATATTCGAGCAAGGACACGATCTCTTCCACAGAATAGAAAGTAGCAAGCTTATAGAATACACTTTGCGTCCTTTTTTCCTGATATACCCTGCCAACAAGTGAGTTCTTATCTATGAAACCTATGACAAAGTAACCACTGTTTTTTAGTATCCTGTTCACTTCCATGAATGCAGATCGAGCGTCATCCAGGAAACAGATGGTTGTGACCATCAGTGCAAGGTCGAAACTGGAATCTGCAAATGGAAGTTTTTCAGCCACACCATAGACTGCCTGCACTCCTCTTCTGCGGGCAACATTCATCATCATAGGTGATGGGTCCACACCAAAACTGATCCCCAACGGAACAGCAAACCTGCCGGACCCAACACCGATTTCAATTCCTTTTGCATATGGTGGCATATTAGCACGCAGTGCTTCAAGCTCTGATTCATAGACAGGTCTATTCTCTTCAAACCAGTAATCATATCTGGATGTATACTTTTCAAAGGGTCCGATCCTTGGCATGGAAGATGTCTAACCTCATAACTTCTTGTTAAGAATATAGTGAACTACCACCCTATAAATAGAGTGGATTCTTGCTTCATCATCAAATCTATTGATTTAATTCCACAAGCTTGAACTGTAGTTCCAATAGGGGACGTAATTCATCCACCTGTTCCAGTTCAGAGAACTGGAACTCCCATTAAATCTACTATTTAATGTGAGTTTGAAAACGGTGGTCTTCTTACTCCAAATTGATAAATTCAATTGAAGGAACTGAAGATCTACTTTAGAAAGTACACTCCCCCATAATAGTATCTCCTGAAAATTCCAGGTCCGCCACAATTCCCTCCTCCTCTTTTCTCAAACCATCTATCACTAACACCTGCCTGGCCTTGCTCCCGTACCGATAGACTGTGATTCCCTTGCACTTCAGCTCATAGGCCATCACATATATCTTTCTTATTTCTTCCATAGTAGCACTGGCTGGCAGATTTACAGTCTTGGCAACAGCATTGTCGACGTACATCTGGAAAGCCGCCTGCATCCTGACATGCCATTGCGGTGCAATATCCAGTGATGTGACAAATACACGCTTAATATCCCCGGGTATATCCGGGATGCTCTTAAGAGAGCCTGTTCTGGCTATCTCTATCATGATATCTCCACTGAAGAATCCTCTGTCCTTTGCGATTTTCTCAAATATCGGGTTTAATTCCAGCAACTGCGTCCCCATGACATTTCTAACAAAGGATAAAGCAAAGATTGGTTCTATACCGGAACTCGTATTGGCAATTATGCTTATGGTCCCGGTAGGCGCTACTGTATTGACAGTGGCATTTCTCATGGATCGATAATTATTTTCCCACATACTACCCCTGAAGTTAGGAAAAGAACCCCTGCTATTCCCAAGCTCAACTGATCTCTTCACAGATTCATCCCTTATGAATTTCATGATCTTTTCGGCGGTCTTTATGGCTTCCTCCGAATCGTAAGGTATTGCAAGTATGGCTAACATCTCAGCAAATCCCATCACACCCAGACCGATCTTACGGTTGTTCTTTGAGATCCTTTCGATATCTTCCAGAGGATATTTATTGGCATCGATCACATTGTCCAGAAAATGCACACCAAGCCTTGTGGTCTCACTAAGTTTTTCCCAGTCGATCTTACCATCACTTACCATTCTGGAGACATTGACAGATCCCAGGTTGCAAGATTCATAAGGAAGAAGAGGTATCTCACCACATGGATTGGTACTTTCAATTATACCAACATGAGAGACAGGATGTTTACGGTTCATCTCATCCAGAAAGACCAGACCAGGATCCCCTGTACGCCAGGCCATGGTCACTATCAGGTCGAAAACTTCCTTTGCCCGGAGTTTATTCGTGCTTTCTCCAGTCCTGGGGTTTATAAGGTCGTATTCCCTGTCATTTTCCACCGCTTTCATGAACTTGTCGGTAACTCCCACAGATATGTTAAAATTATCAAGGAATCCTTCCTTTTCCTTAGATGTTATGAATTTGATTATATCCGGATGGTCAACTCTCAGAATGCCCATGTTGGCTCCCCTTCTTTTCCCACCCTGTTTTATTACTTCGGTAGCCTGGTCAAATATCCTCATAAAAGATACAGGTCCCGAGGCCACCCCCCTGGTAGACCTTACCACGTCCCCTGACGGCCTTAATCCCGAGAATGAAAAGCCAGTTCCTCCGCCTGACTGGTGTATCAGGGCCATGTTGGTCAAAGCTCCAAAGATACCCCTCAGGGAATCCTCCACAGGCAATACGAAACACGCACTCAACTGCCCCATGTCCGTCCCGGCGTTCATAAGGGTCGGAGTGTTGGGCAGGAATTCCAGGTTTGCCATCATCCTGTAAAAATCTTCTTCTGTTTTTTTTGCATCCTCTCCATATCTCCGGTCAACTGAGGCTACAGTCTTTGCCACCCTCCGGAACATCCCGGCAGGGGTCTCTATGATGTTGCTTTCTGTATCTTTCAGGAGATATCTTCTTTCCAGTACCCTGACGGCATTGACACTAAGCTTGAGCTCATCTTTATGCACCCTCAGAAGCTTCTTTGCATCCCTAACATCTGCTCTTTTCTGGCGATACAGAATGTAAGATTTGGCCACCCTGGCATATCCATTCCTGATCAGTTTTTCCTCAACTATGTCCTGCACATCTTCCACATCAGGTATACTGTTTTTGAACGTATCTTCAATGGCCTCAACCACCTGGCCGGATATTTTCCCTGTCAGGTCGCCGTTCTTTTCCCCCACCGCCAGAAAGGCTTTTTGTATTGCCAAACTGATCTTTCCAGGTTCAAAAGCTACTATCCTGCCATCCCTTTTCCTTATATTTTCCATCTAGTACCCCTATCCCAATTAGAATTGATACTCATTCCTACTCAACTTTGACGGTTGAAAGTAATAAAAAAGTCCTTGATCAGTTGTTAAAACAAGACATACGTCATTTCTCCGGATGTACCAGCCAGCAATGGCAGTTCGACTGGAATATATCTCCGTGGGCAAAATTCGCTGCAATACAGCTTCCCCTGCAAACGGGAAGCCAGTTGCAATCCTGGCAAAAACCTTTTACATCCGAGGCTTTCAGGCTTCTGAAATAATTGAGGAAACGTGAATTATCCCATATCCACCGGAAATCCTTCTCTTTGACATTCTCCGTCTGCGCTCCCGAAAAGTAGTTGCATGGGAGCACTTCACCACTGGATGTGACAGTGCAGTAGGAAATCGCACCATCACACCCTATTCTTGTGCCGGCATCGATCCCATGTCCATGGGGCGGGCTGAAAGTGCACTCGAATTCCATTGGAGCTATATTGATACCATCCTTCTCTTTTTCAGAATGTAGAAACATGGTCAGCTCTCTCATTCTTGCAGGAGCCACTTCCAGTTCATCGGCATACTTGCCTCGTCCAAAAGGAACAAAGGGGAGAATGCGGAATGTCGTTATCCCCATTTCATTTGCAAGCTCATAAAGACGGGGGATATTATCAATGTTCATTGTGGTCACCGTAGCTGCAAGGGTAACAGGGACATCTGCCTTGATAAGAAGTTCAATACCTTTCATGGTTTTCTGCCATGAACCGGGGCACTGACGAAAATTGTCATGCACAGCAGGTTCAGAAGAATCAAGACTCACCTGCACACAGGCACCTATACTGGCAAGTCGCTGTGCAGCAGTCTCATCTATCAATGTCCCGTTAGTAGCAACCTGGATCAGTATGCCTTTTTCGGCTGCATATCCTGCAATGTCGAAAAAGTCATTTCTTATCATTGGCTCCCCTCCGCTTAGTATCAACTGCGGGATGCTGAAGGTTGCAAAATCATCTATCAGTTTGCAGCAATCACCAAAGCTTAACTCATCCCGGCCTGCCTCTCCTGCGCTGACAACACAATGCCTGCACCTGAGATTGCATCTTGATGTAAGGTCCCAGAGAACCCCGGCAGGAGCCGGAAGTTTCCAGTAGCTCAGTCTTTCCCTGCGCCACCAGAGAACCCCGTCATCTGTAAGCTTTTTAAGCAGGGGAGCACTCATGTCAAAGACATTTTTCCGATCAGCATTATAAGCTCCTGAAATTTCCGTGATGATCTCATCAAGTGTCCTGTACCCGTCACAAAGTTTCAAAAGCCAGAAGGCAGCCTCATTCAGTTCACGTTCATATCCTGTAAAAGGGTCTGTTATAACCCATATTTTGTCGTCCCTGTTTATCTTGAAGGGGAAATATGGCACAAGCTCATTTCTCTCCAAAATAGAAAAAGGTCCGGGAGCAGCTCCCGGTGCGTTTTGCCCAAAACTCACTTTATTTCCCCAATCATAACAAGGGTCTTCTTTCTCCAGTCGTGTATCTTTGCTTCTGATATTCCAAGAGCATGTGAAAGTTCAGTGATCTTCTTCGGATTCTCCGTAGCCTTCAGGAAATCTCCCAATGTCAAGATCGATCTTCCCTTGAACAGGACCGCAGTTTCATGACCAATTCCCGAAATTTCTATCAGGTCTGTTTTCAGTGTAATTTCCGGTAGCCTGACTCGTATATCCGGGATGTATGGTAGTGGGTCAGGTCCTGGCAGACATGAAAGTCCTGGTGACGGAGGACATGAGATATAAGGCGAAGGCGGGCATACTATCATCGGTGAGGGCGGGCATAGCAGGTCCGGTGCGGGCGGGCAGATGTATGGAGAAGGCGGACATACAAAACCCGGTGCAGGCGGACAGATGATGTGTGGTGATGGTGGGCAGATGAATGGCGCTATCCAGCATATCAGCGGGCAGATGACCGCTGTACCAATACCGACAGCAGCAAACGCATTGATTATACTTGCTCTCCAGCGTGAGTAATGTGGATTGGCTGCATAGAGATCATCAAGTGAATCAAGTACAGCATCCCGCATATCGCTGAAATCAGAGCTTAAGACAAGGTGTGTTGTAAGTGCCTGGTAGTAAAGAATACCTAGTACATCACGTCCAAGTCCCTCGCATATCCTGATACCACGATGAGTACCGCCGGTTGCTATCAGGTAGGCGGCTTTATTCATGATACCGCTGTTTATATGTACACCGCCATTGTCAGAGAAACCGACATACTTGTCTGTCATATGGTCCGGCTGATGGCCCGCAAGAACACTGTCTATAGGGTTTGCCGGGTCGTACAGGCCTCCATTGGTAGGGTCTTCCATATTGCGTGATGCAGGTGCAGACGCAAGCAGCCAGGCATCTTCTCCAAAGAGCCAGTTACCAGTTATAAGCGCGGCAAAGACATCTGACATGGATTCATTCAGGGCACCGGATTCGTTACTATATACAAGATCTGCAGTGTATCCTGTCACCGCATGTGTCCATTCATGTGCGATTATATCCAGCGCACAAAGTGGATCATAGCGTATTCCGTCACCATTGCCTATCTTGACATAACTGCCGTTCCATGATGCGTTGTTCCAGTTTACTCCGCAGTTGGCATAGATATGCATGTCAGCGCCGGCATCATCGTAGCTGTCACGTCCGTGTACAGTAAAGAAATAGTCATAGACCATTCTCGTATATAGGTGACAATCAACATCAGGTCCTTGAGTAGCTGCAGACCAGTTATTGTTATCGTCTTCAGAAATGGCTGCAGGGGGATAGCCACCGTCGGCATCGTGGGTTATTATCCTTGCAGTGCTGGGCACCCATTGGTCCTCAAGCAGATATTTGGCAGTGCCATGGTCATGTAATGTGTTAATCGTCATCGCACCCGCATATCTTCCTATTCCGGAACCAGTGGTTCTGGTATGTGTCTGCTCATTATTGTATTTCCAGACAATTTTCCCGGTTAATGCATCAACGAAGTATTCCCATTTTGCAGGTGTTTCATCCCCGCCGAGATCTTTGTCTGTACCGTTAACGGTCACATGCCACACAAGATGTGGCTCCTCCACAAACTGTGAAAGTACTATCAGAGTAGGTTCTGCATGTAAACGTGGCCTGGAATTGTTCCTGTCATCACTCAGCACCGCTTTGATAGCCTGCTCATCTGTAATTTTGGGTTTATCCGGCAGGTCCAGATTTGGTGCCAGCTTTCCTGTTGTTCCTTTTATATTGTCATTAGAGTCAATGTGAACGATTATTTCGCTGCCAAATACAGGCAGTTCTTTGTATATCTGCTGCATGCGGACATGTCGAATACCAATCCTGTCAGTATATACCTTTTTGAGCAGCATCTCCTTTTGCACAGAATTCAATAAAAAGAGCTCTTTGTTCGCATCCATGAATTCCATGGCAGCATTTCCGGGATCTTTCTGCCCTGATCGGGCAAGTATTCCCTTTACCCGCAGTGGACTACCCGTTTTTTCATCCCATTTGATCTCAATATTAGGGTCTGTTTTCCTAAGATTCTCTAATACATCTTTCTGTTTCTTAACAGGCTCATACATAGTTCTCTCCCCTGAGTACAGCCTCCACTAATTGGATTGCTGATTTTTCGTTTATTGAGGATATGGTCTTAGCCATAAGACTTAGAGCGCCCCCGCTAAGCTCTGGCTTTGACTCTCTCTCTCATTTATATTTGAGAGCTTATAAATTATAAAGTTTACTCTCAAAAAACATTTAAACTATCTTAATACCCAATCGAAAAAATAGAAATGTAAAGGATATTTACTTTTTATGCTTTTTCTTCTCTTCATGTTCCACAGTGGTGTTGTCGCACCAGGCATCGATTTCAAGGTCTGCTGCACTTTTTGTATCGTCATTTTGTTCCGGTATGGTACACCAGTTATCTATTTGTTCCTCAAGACTCGGAATTTCAATGTCCTCTATCTCTTTTTCCTTTTTTTCTTTGATTTTATCCATCGTGTCCCTCCTAAAAATATATCATCTCTGCCGGTTAAAAATGTTTTCACTTGTTCATTTACTTAAGATATGTGCCCCAGTTTGATGTTTATCGATCACAGAATAAGAATGCTATCCGGAAAAATATAATTATAATTGAAATAATTAGTAAATATATTTGCCATGAAGAAGTCTGGCCACCAAAGTTGAAATACAGGTCGTTTTAATCATTTTATGGAGATTGGTATGAAACGGATCGTTTTAGGATTCCAGCACGTGCTGGCGATGTTCGGTGCGACTGTGACTGTTCCTCTGGTTGTTGGTTCTGCTATAGGACTTCCATTGTCGGATATTGCAGTGATGATACAGGCTGTTCTTCTGGCGATGGGAATTGCAACCCTGTTACAGACATTTATAGGTTCCAGGTTTCCCATTGTCCAGGGTTCAAGTTTTGCCTTCATCCCGGGTCTTATTGCCATTGGTTCGGGAATAGGTCTTACCGCGGTGGAAGGCGCCCTGATCGTAGGTGGTATTGTCGAAGGGCTGACCGGGGCTTTAGGGCTCATCGGTAAACTTAAAAAGCTTTTCTCACCCCTTGTAACAGGCATAACCATCATGCTTGTGGGTTTCTCCCTTGCCAATGTGGCTGTCCAGTATTCTTTTAACTATTTTGCTGATGCTGCCGGTACTACAATCCTGCCTTCTTCTGTCATTGCCCTTGCGACTTTCATCACCACAATACTTGTTGCATTGAAAGCAAAAGGCACCTTCAGGACCATGCCTGTGATTGCAGGCGTATTGGCAGGCTACATTCTGAGCATAGCATTCGGACTGGTTGATTTCAGTCTTGTGAAAAGCCTGCCATTTTTCAGTCTCCCAAAATTGCTTCCATGGGGCACTCCGATATTTGATATAAGTGCCATAGTAATACTTCTTTTCGCATTCATGGTAAGCATTATAGAAAGTGTGGGCGACTATCATGCCATATCCACCATTGCAGACCTGCCAATAGACAACGGGAAAATAAACCGTGGTATTGGTTCGGAAGGTCTTGCATGCTCTATTGCCGGTGTATTCGGTGCATGTGGTACTACCAGTTATTCTGAGAACATTGGCCTTGTGGCTCTGACAAAAGTATCCAGTGTACAGGTAGTTCAGATAGGTGCAGGCATTCTCATACTGTTCTCACTTATTCCAAAATTCTCCGGCCTGCTGGCATCTATCCCTGCGCCTGTACTTGGTGGCCTGACAACCGCACTCTATGGAATGATAGGTGTTACAGGACTTAAACTGATAAAGGATAGAGTGGAGCTGAATGACAGGAACACGCTCATTCTTGCAAGCTCACTGGTGCTTGGTCTTGGTGCTCCGCAACTTCCTGCAGAGTTCCTGGCAAATTTCCCGCAGATAATTGCAAGTATCCTTGAATCAGGAATGGCAGTAGGTGCCATATCAGCAATAATAATGGATCAACTGCTCAAATAATTATAAAATTAATTATTCAAATAAGGTGGAAATATGATAAAAGATGTAAGATGGGAAGGTGTTTATTCATTTGAGGACTCTCCGTACCTGATGGAGGTCCTGACCGAACTGCGGTCAAAAGAAACAGAGAACATCAAGTTCAGGAAGGGTCTTGTTAAATTAGGGAGGTATATGGGTTATGAGTTTACCAAGACCATGGATTTTAAACGTGTCAGGATAGAAACCCCTCTTGAGAAAGCCGATGGTGTTGTTTCGGGTGACAGGAACAATGTGTTCATTATCACAGTGCTTAGGGTTGCCATTCCTCTTATGGAAGGTCTTATCAAGACTCTTGAACATGCAAGGGTGGGAATTGTATCAGCTTCAAGGGGAAAGGCACCTGACTTTGAGATTGAGATGAAGTACATCAAGGTCCCGCATATAAAGGAAGAAGACACCCTGATAGTAGCGGACCCAATGATAGCAACCGGTTCAACCCTTCTGAAGACAATCAAAGCGATAAATGAATGCGGCAATCCGAAAAGGGTGGTCATAATCGGTGTACTTGCAGCTCCCGAAGGGATCAGCGCAATCAAAAAAGAGCTGCATGATGTTGAAATATATGTGACCAAAATAGACAGAGGACTAAATGATAATGGTTACATCCTGCCGGGTCTTGGGGATGCGGGTGACAGGGCATTTGGTGAGCCTATCAACATTTCCTTCCTCCCGATGATGCATAATCTGGAATAATAAATACAAAAAAAGAATCTGTTACCACGGTAACAGATCATATGTTTTTACTCACTGATCTCATTGATAGTCCTTATTTGTACGAGTTGCCCCCACATGTGGAAACTCATCATGTCATCTCTTGAGTATGCAACGAATTCAACTTTAGTTCCATCATTCTTGAATTGTTCAGCCAGATTAATGGGATCATAGTGCATATCATCTTCAGTTATTATGCCATAGAATCCGCCTTCAAGGTTCTGGTATGTAACTGTCCCGCTGCCTTTTATCAATTCGTCTTCTGCAAGGACCATGATGTCCAGACTGAAGGTGTCTTCAGTTCCGGTCTTTTCTTCCCATGGGCGCATGTAAACTGCGGATAAGCTTTGGTCGTCAGTATCGGTAACTTCAAATGTCCACTGGTGTGAGCCACCTGCACCTGTCAATCCCTCAGTTCCTGTCGTTTGTTCATAACTGTCACCTTTAAGCTCAAGCCCCTCACTGGCGGTCATGTTCCATGAGTATCCTGTTGTGGGATTCTCTTCAAGTATAACAATGATGGTATCTCCCTTAAGGGCATATGCAGTACTCTGGCTGTCATTTTCTGAATAGGAAATCATAATGGGCTGTACTTCCTCAGTCATTTCATCAACTGCATTATTTTCCCCAGCAACCGGTAATTCTTCCTGTGTGGTATTATTATCCGTGGCCACACATCCAAGACTTACGATTGTAATTGAAAGCATTGCAATGACGGCAACGATCTTAATGTATTTATGATTCAAGCATCTCATCTCCTCGTTTATTTCCTAATAATTGATTTTCAACTATATACGCATTTATTTAGATTCAGTTTGGTTTGCAGTTACATAAGGCTAATAACTCGTCATCATTTTGCAACAATAAAATATAAGTATTATGGCCTGTAATACTTAAATATAAGTTTAATTACTTATTATACTTAATAATAAGTCCTAAAACTGCTATTATTTACAATAATATAAGCAATGTTTTCCAAGAAATATTTTCCACGAAATGGGGCTGAAGGCTATAATCTACAAAGATGACTTATGTGCTGTTATAACAGGGGATCTGGTAAGATCTTCAGAACTTGAATACGAAGACCGGAAGTTGTTTCTGTCCTATTTGCGTGAGTCTTTCACATTTATAAAAGAACAGTTACAGCTTCAGGATGCTATTCTCCTGCCTTTCGGGATATTCAGAGGCGATAGTTTTCAGGTAGTTCTTACCCGGCCGGAGTGTGCTTTGCTTGCTTCTGTCCTCCTGTCCCTGAGACTCCGTTTGTTTAATAAGGATGCAAAGGACTTAGCTGCACGCATTTCCATCGGTATTGGGACAATTGACTATATTCCTGAGTCCGGTAATGTGGGAGAAGCGGATGGTGTGGCTTTCAGGCTTTCTGGCAAGACTCTTGATGGCATGAAGCAAAAAGATCAGAATCTGATGATCGTTACTTCAAACCAGGCACTGAATCTGATGCTTGAAGTGCAATGTGTTTTTTTGGATCTCATTGCCGGGAGGTGGACAAATGTCCAGAAGGAGATACTTTTGGAGAGACTTTCAGGTTCAACACAGGAAGAGATAGCTTCAAGGCATGGAAAGTCTCAGTCTACTATATCCCAGAGCCTGAAAGCCGCAGGTTTTGATGCTGTCAAAAAGTTCCTCACGAACTATGAAAACTTATTTGAATATCCGGATGCATTTGTAAAGAGTGATAAATGATGGACACCGACCTTCTGAATGTTTCACTGCTTGCAAAACTAATTCTTTCACATTTGCTTGCTGATTTTGTATTCCAGAGCAGGTCTATGGTCGATGACCGTTTTGAGAATAAATGGCGTTCCCGATGGCTTTACATGCATGGATTGATCGCAGGTTCACTTGCATATGTCCTGTCAGGAGCTTTCACTTATATCTGGTTGTTTGTTGCTTACACAGTTTCCCACATACTTATAGATGGTTTCAAGTCCACAAGGAAAGATGATCTGAGATGGTTCATTCTTGACCAGATGGCACATATTATTACAATACTTGTTGTTTGGACCCTGATCACGGGACCACTGAGTGTTGTAGGGGAACTGTCATTTATTCCATTTGCCGGAACTGAAATGTGGGTACTGCTTGTTGCCTACATAGTTGTGATCTGGCCAAGTGGAATAGTAATTGGGAAATTTACTGAGCCCTGGCAGCATGACAAAGAGGGAAACGATGGTGAAGGTTTGCTGAATGCCGGACTATGGATAGGTCGGCTGGAGCGTTTTTTACTCCTTACGTTTGTCCTGCTTGACCAGTATCAGGCAATTGGTTTGCTTGTAACTGCCAAGTCCATATTCAGGTTCACAACGGATCGGAAAGTGAGTGAGTATATACTGATAGGCACCCTGTTGAGTTTTACCATTGCTGTTTTTATAGGCATAATTACCAAGTGGGGATTGGGGATTGGTTTATAAGTTCTGCTTTATGTTTGTCAATATATGCTTGAAACCCATGATACATAAATTTAAATATTACAGAGTAAGATATTAACTGCCGATTAGAGTGAAAAAGTGAAAATATAGATATAGCAACAAAACTGAGATACAGGGCAATAAACCTGAACCATTTCAGAAGGTGTATGATGAGCAGACTAAGCCACCAGCTTTCATCATGCTGGAAAAAGACGCAATATCCCTGCTTTCAATGTGAAGCCGGTTGATACGTTACCCTTATATGCCGTCAATTCAATCTTTACTAAAAACGAACTGTATCTCCCCAATAAGAAGACCGGTTTCGAAAAACCAAGGGTAAAGATTTCCGTTTCCATATTTTATTAAGAAAATTCATTAATATTATTTTTGGTTACTATTTGCTCTCAGGTGTTTAACGAAAGGTTAAAGCATGTTGTGAACATAAAAATATTTAATATAATGTAAAGCCCAGTCTTCAAAGCCAATTACCATGCATTTTCAGAGTTGCATATCATGACAGTTATTATTTCATTGGAAAATATTTGCAGGAACAAAACAACGATACTTGCCCAGCACGAAGGTAAAAACACACGTATAAATGTTGATACTACCTGTGCAAAGATTAAAAAATGGGGGAATGAGTTCAATCTCCCAAAAATGGATCTTATGGATAGAGATGTAGCTTTTGATCTGCTTAACAAAAAAATGGAAATGTACTCAATTTGCAGTAATTGCTATGTTCCGCCAACGGTGATGAGTGCTTACTGGATAGAGAATGGGAAGATCTCCAAAGATATCGTAAAGAAATACAAGAGTGTGAATATAACGTTTGAAGAGATAAAGTGAGGAGCACTCCCTGAACAACGTTTTTCAATGGAAGATACATATGGTTGTAACAATGTCAGTAGAGTCCCTTTGCGGATATAAGACCTACGTAACAGCAGTCACTGAAGGCAGGAAGACGCATATACATATCGAAACAGATTGTGATAAATTGAAAAAATGGGGCTGTGATTTTGATCTTCCCAACACTGAAATGTCAAATCAGAATATTCCTTACTATGAACTTATTATGAAGAGCATGAAGAACAGTATATGTGAGAATTGTTATGTTCCTGCAACAGTAATGAATGCATACTGGGTGGAAAATGAAAAAGTATCCAAGACCCTCGTAAAAAAAATACATAAAGTGGAGATTTTCATTGAGAAGATTGAATGAATATTTTCAGATAAATATGAATATTTTTGGTGTGACTGCATTTCAAACTTTCAGAATTAAATATCTTTATTATAAACAAAAAGTCTCAGGGTATAAAGGATAAATTGTTATTGAAGCTGAGGCGCAAAAACTAACAATAATTAAGATATATATTCTTAAAAGGACAATAATGGCAATTTGGGAGAGTGTCATTATGTGGGATTCTTTTGCAGTGGAATTTTAGAAAGTAATCTAAGTTTATTCTGTTTCAATTGTAGTTATTGGTATAATATTTTCTGTATGTGCCCGAAATTCATTTGATTCCTGAAGCAAGAAATGACCAGAGCAATATTACCCGATACAATGTCATAGGTGTTGAATATGGTTCATTGTGAAACAGTAAATCGGATTGATAAACGCAATAACAGGTATAATAGTGAACAAAATGGAACTGAAAAAATTACTAAAGGATATGTTAAAGCATCTGAGAATGAGAATCTATTCAAAATTTATACAAACTCCATAGGAATGGAATTTGTACTCATTCCTGCAGGTAAGTTCATGATGGGTTCAAAACAGGATGTTACTGCAAGACCGGTTCATGAAGTTACAATTTCAAAAGCATTTTATCTTGGAAAATATCCGGTAACACAGAGAGAATGGATGTCGATAATGGGTAGTAATCCATCTTTCTTTAAAGGACATTATAACCACCCAGTAGAGCAGGTTTCATGGAATGATGCACAGGAGTTTGTTAATAAACTGAACGCAAAAGAGGGTACTGATAAATACCGTTTGCCATCTGAAGCCGAGTGGGAGTTTGCCTGCAGAGCAGGTACAACAACCAAGTATTCTTTTGGAGACAATGAATCCGATCTGGATGAGTACGGATGGTGTTCAGGAAAAACGACTCATCCGGTAGGTCAGAAGAAGCCAAATCCATGGGGTTTGTATGACATGAATGGCAATGTTTGGGAATGGTGTGAGGATAAATGGCATTCAAGTTTCGAAGGTTCTCCTGTAGATGGTAGTGCCTGGAAGTATAGCACCACTTCCCTCCGTGTTGATCGTGGAGGTTGCTGGAGCAGCCTGTCCAGATACTGTCGGTCAGCACTTCGCAGCGCCAACATTGCCTCCGATCGTATGGGATTTACAGGATTCCGTCTTCTAAGGGAACTTTAATAACTTACTGCTTATAGTTTCCTCATATATTTATAGTTATATTTCTATTTCTATTTATAGTTCTATTTGTTTTCTGATCTTGTAAATTCCAGGTTCAATTCGTTTCTTTTTTCCAAGAAATGTAGGAAAAACTAAAACCTCATCTATTTTGTTTGAAACCAGACCTGTTTTGAGAGAAAAACATATATTCACGTTGTGAATTACATTATATATACTAAAGTTTTTCTTGCATTTTATCAATCCAATTAAAACTAAATACACACTGATTACTTTTCACTGCAAAAAGCATACTAGGAATTGGAAAACAGGGGATTTTACATGCAATCGGTCGTACACGTAAACTCAAGCATCTGTGGCTTCATACATATAGTAAAAGGAAAGCTTGATGGGAAGAACATCATCATAGATATTGAAACACCTTGTTCAAAGGTAAAAGAAATGTCGCACATGGAAGTTCCTATGATGGAAACCCTGGACATCAAGGACAATTATGTGATGGACAGAGCTCAGAAAGCTCGTTGCTGTCCCGGATGTATCTTACCTACAGGTGTTTTACACGTCTGCAGGCTGGAGTCAGGGATGATCGCAAAGAGCCTTGCAAAGCAGGTGGAAACAATGACAATTGAGTTCAAAGAGGGCTGATATTCCTGATTATGAATAATTAAGCTGCTTTTTGATAACTTTTTGTTCCTTGTTCTCCATATTTTCCTCTTGCATAAAATATTATATTAGATACACGCAGTGTAACTGTTATAGGATACATAGTAAGACTGCAGCTTCTTCTCTTTTACAGCACCACATTAATAATAAAGTTCATTATTATTGGCTGTCATTTTTGTAAGCCAGCAGAGATTGCTATTCTAAGCTCTGTTTCTTGAATCTTTACAGTCGTCTCTCTAAATAAGATAGCTAGAAATTTCAAACTTTTTCTACCGAAGCTATGTTGGATAGTCTTATTAACTAATCAAGCAAATGATAAAATGGGAGTTATATGAAGTCTAATAAATCAGCTCAAGATGATAAGAAAGATTCTGAAAGTGCATTGAGTAAGGTTCTTGAAAGAAAAGAGGAACTTGAAATGATAAGAGATAGCAGTCCTGTTATTTCTTTTCTCTGGAAGGCGGGTCCGGATAATGAAAAGGAGCTTTGGCCTGTGGAATATGTTTCAGGTAACGTGAACCTTTTAGGCTACACAGCAGATGACTTTCTTTCCGGTGACATTCTTTATGCTGACATAGTTCATCCGGATGATCTGAATATTTTGCGGGAATCTCTCACAAAACAATGTCAGGAAGGAGTTGATTTCTTCGACCACAAATACAGGATAATCTTAAAGTCCGGTGAAGTACGCTGGGTTAATGAGAGGACTTATGTACTGCGCGATAAATCTGGTAATGTGGCACATTACCAGGGTACGATCTTCGATATAACTGAGCAAAAAGAACAAGAACAAACTCTTCAAGAAGTATTGAAAAAAAAGCAGCATCTGGAAGAAATTATCAATAATAGTTCTATCATGTTATTCCTGTGGAGAAACGAGCAGTTCTGGCCTGCAGATTATGCTTCCGATAATGTTTCAAAACTTGGTTATCCAGTTGAGGATTTTGTAGAAGGCCGTATCGTTTATAGTGACCTGATACATCCAGATGACTATGAAATGGTTAAAAAAACACTTGCAGAGCAGTGTGATAGTGGCAGTGATACTTATAATCAGGAATACCGCATAATAACAAGAGACAATAAGACATTGTGGGTGAGTGAGAAAACTTTTATCCTGAGGGATAGAAATGGAAATGTAACTCATTTTCAGGGAATTGTTCAGGATATCACAAAGGAGAAAGAAAATGAAATAGCCCTCAGACTGGCACTTGAAAAGCAGGCTGAACTGCTGGAAAGAAAGAAAGCCCTTGAAACTATTGTTAACCATAGTCCTGTAATAGCTTTTCTGTGGAACGCAGATCCGGACGACGAAAATGAGCTTTGGCCGGTTGAATTTGTTTCAGATAACATAGATCAGTTTGGATACTCAGTTGATGATTTCCTCTCTGGAGAAATCCTTTATGGTGACATAATCAACCCTTTGGATCTCCCTTATATCCAAATAGAACTTTCAGATGTTGTCAAAGAAGGTGGAAATGTCTTTGTCAAGGAATACAGGATAAGAACTAAGTCCGGAGATGAGAGATGGGTGGAAGAGCAAACATTCATTCAGCGTAATGATGATGGGGTTGTGACACATTATATGGGTGTTATCCAGGATATTACGGAACGAAAGGATAATAATACTAATTCAAACACATCTGTTAAATAAAACCTTCTATTGTTTGAGATTTAGGAGCTAATACTAGCAGTTGATTTTATCTCTGCTGTATATTTATATCCGCAATCATGGTATTTGTAATGTTGGCATTCACTTATTTTACCGTTCTTTTTGTGGTTGGAACTCTCACACCTGGGATAGTTCATGCTGAAATATAGTCCCTCTTAATACATATCTATCTATGATTACCAAAGCCAAATGTATTAAGTTTCACTGAAATCAATATCTACCGCACCTACCTTTTTTGCCAGATTTTTTGAAAGCATGCCCAGTTCCATTTTACACACATACATAACTGCAGCAGGAACAATGCAGATAGAACAACAAGTGTCTTTTGCCTGTTCCATGGCATAATTTTCCTTAATGTTGAGTGTTTGCTTTTTGGGTATTTCCATATGTGACATCTTGGCTACCTTGGCACAATCCGTTTCGATATCAGTTATTACCGTTTTTCCTTCAAGCTGGCCACTGATCTTATGTTTAAAACCGCATATTGTTGAATTTACTTTTACACTCGATGGCATGTTTTATCTCCTGAACTAATGTTGTTGGATTACATTCTTTTTATGTGATATGACTCCAAAACTAAGTATAGTATGTGGGATTAAGATAGGTTTAAAAGTTTTTGTTAAAATCAAAAAACACCTGTTTTTCAGCAGTTCCGTTTTTTTGCTATCAAAATAAAGTAATGTGACTGATGCCACATTATAAAAGCTATTCTTCGTCACCAGAACAACTGCAACAGATATTTCCTTTCAAGATCTCTTTCCAGTCCCCGATCACATCATGTGTCCAGCAATCATCTGCACCTGCTGCCTCTCTCATAGTAAGCGCAAAAATGTATGAGAGATCTTTTACTGTGGCTCCTGCTTCCAGAGCACCTTTGAAATGTTTCAAAACACATGGTTTTGACCTGGCTTTGATGGAAAGTGCAAAGCATAGGAACTGGTATGTTTTTTCATCAATTGGCCTTTTCTCGGCATAGAGTTTGTCTATTTCATCAAGTTTACTGGTAAATTCGGGGAAGAACTCTTCAAGCATTCTCATTTTATAATCTCCGCAGTTTTATATAGTTAACACTGTAAATCCGGCATATGTTCTATGAACTAAATGCCAATTAATTCAAAATATGTTGAAATACATATTTAAATCTAATTATTCATTTTCTTCCTGCCAGAAAATATGCCTGGTATAATGGCTTCATACCTGTATCCTGAAGTATTTGCCAAATACTCTGGGACTTTTCTCCATTACAGCAACATATGCACCGAGCAGGATGAAGACACAACCAATAATAGTGTTTGCAATTAAGGGTGTATGCAGGATTGTGTAATCAAAAAAGATGCCACTTACAGGTTCAATCAACGCCAGGATGCTGCCTTTTTGCGCTTCAATTTGTGCGATACCACTTACATAAAGCAATGCTGCCAAGGCAGTGTTAACAACACCGAAGATTATTAGCATATTCAGATTATCTATAAACACTGGTTCTGAGACTTTGCCAGCAAATGGCAGAAGCAGTATCACGCCTATAAAGGTATACCAGAATAACTGGGCAACGCTCGAGTAATCATCTTTAATATAGCGGATAGTAACAATTTCACTACCAAAAGAAAAACCAGAGAGTACTCCCGAAGCAATGCCTATTATGTACCCGTTGCCAGTTGTTAAACCTGCAGTAACATTACTCAGATCAACAATGAATAAAAGTCCGATAAGTGATAGTATCAATGCTACTATCCCTTTGAGGGTAATCTTCTCCTTGAGTATGAGCGGCGAGAGCAGGGTAACATACATAGGTGCCGTGTAAAGCATTAGTATTGCCACTGAGAAACTTGTATATTTTATGCAGACAAAATATGTGAAAATAGTAGTAGTATTAATAAACCCGAGCAATAATAGGCATCTTTTTTTCTTCCTAGGTACGATCTGGGACAATTTTCCAGTGATTATTATGAATATCAGTAGTGAAAGCACACCAAAGAGTTGCTTGTAGAAGATCAACGGTCCTGTCGGGATAGCTTCCAGGTAATCAACAAAAACGCCCATCAGGCCAAACAGAACAGAGCCAGTAACAAGTTCAACATATGGTTTTTTAGTTGACGGGCTCATCAGATGGGAAATGGTGATATGGGTTATATAGGATTTGGTGGTGTAAGGTGCCTTAAAACAGTGATAAAAAAACATGCTAATCTAGCTGAATGCACATTAAATGAGCTGCTTTTAATGCAAAAGTATTAATTCTTTTATATCCAAATTTTACCGGGGGTCAGGAAATGCCAACATTTGTTCATATTGACATACCGACAGATAAGCTTGAGCGTGCAAAGAAGTTCTATTCCGATCTTTTTGAATGGGAATTTGAAAAACCATTTCCAGAAATGGATTATTACCTTTTCCAGACAACTGGACTGGATGGAAAAGAGGCCATAGGGGGTGGAATGGGTCTCCGTGGCGAGCCTGACCAGCGAATAGCCGGTTACATAGGAGTCTCCTCTATAAAGGAATACGCAGAAAACATAGAAAAGGCAGGAGGTAAGGTACTGAATCAAATGCCTGTGCCTGGATGGGGATATCTTGCAATATGCCCTGATACTGAAGGAAACCTATTTGGTCTGTGGGAAGAGAATAAAAATGCAAAATAAGGACAGGTGCTGAATGAAAATATGCAACATCAGGCTTTGCAACATATCCTCTCATTATTATATCCCTCATTGTTCCTGATATGTGACAATTTTGCTGGCAGAGGAACAGATTAATTGTTACACTCGTTTTTTATTTTATTGTTTTATCGTTCACGAGCAAACATAATAAATTAAATTATCTGTTTTTAGACGTTACCTTTACATATCAGACTCACACTTAAACTATCCGTTAGTAACGTGTATATACAAAAATTATTTATTACGGTCGTTTACTCGCCTGTAAGCAGACATAGGCCGTATAGAAAACACGAAATCTATTAAAGGAGGCTTAATGCTGGATATAGATCCTACAGGTATCCTTGTCAGATACAATGTCAAACTCGAGAGTGAACTATCCTCTGATGAGGTTGCAAGAGAACTTTTCCCTACTGACATAATGCTACGTAATATTGTTGAAGCAGTCTTTGAGGGTGATGAAGATGAGGTCATTGTTGCTCTCAAAGACGCAATAAAAGCCGGTAAAGACCCTATATCCCTGATAGACGATGCCCTGATGGTAGGAATGGGTATTGTATCTCAATTATATGATGAGGGGCTTCTTTTCCTTCCTGATGTGATAATTGCATCCCATGCCATGAGTGATGGGATCGAACATTGTAAACAGATATCCGGAAAAAACCATGAATGCAAGGGAACAGTTGTATCCTATGTTGTCGAAGGGGATATCCATGATATCGGTAAAAAGATATTGACTGTGCTTTTGAAATCCAACGGATATGAGGTTATAGATCTTGGAAGCGATGTGCCTACAGATCAAGTTATAAGTGCTGTCCTGAAACACAAACCTATTATGCTCACTGGCACTTCTCTTATGACTACGACAATGTATTCATTTATGGAAGTTAATGCCCGTTTGCTTGAGAACGATATAAGGATACCGTTTGTTTGTGGCGGAGGAGCTGTAACCCAGGATTTTGTAATGAATTATGAACTTGGAATATATTGTGAAGATGCTGCAATAGTCCCTAAAATTGCAGATCTGATACTCAAGAACAAAAGTATCGAAGAACTAAGGGAACAATTTCATGTACACTAAAAGTGTTAATGCACAAAAAACAGAAAAGGACAGGTGGCTCACATCCAAAGATATATCCCTCTTGTGTAGATTGGATTGAAGGAAGTACATAATTCAGATGAGAGCCAAATATTAATCTGCAACTTCCATGTATTTAATATCTCCTTTTTTTAGGGAAGAATAAAGATGCTGGAAATTAGTTTTTAATTAGATGCTTGTACATAAGTGTGCTTTATCTAATGCCTGTAACTAAAGAAAACATATCTGTAATGTCGTAAGAATATATAATAATGAAAATGGAGGTCATATCATCAGTTCTGATAATCTCATGGGAAATATAAATCCATCCTGCCTAAGGGACGCAGAGCTGATAAGTGTTGGTCCTGTTTTTTCTATAATCTGGGATAATAAGGATACGAGATCAGTATTATCCATTTCAGATAACATCTCTCATTTAGGTTATTCACCCGCGGACCTGATATGTGGGAAAATAAATTATTCCGACATTGTCTATTCACAAGATCTGGAAAAGCTGAACGAAGATTTAGGTCAATTCCAAAAAGACCACAAGAAATCATATTTTTCAACTGGTTACAGAATACAGGCCAACGATGGCAGGATATGTGAGGTCATTGAAAAGACCTTCAAGATTTTACAGGACGGAAGTGGTCTTCTTCACGGACTTGTATTCGTAACAAGAAATCCTGGTTCTAAATACGCCATAATTGAGCAGGAAAATAACTATTGTAAACATATAGTTGATAGCATACAGAATTCTCTTTTGATACTTGACAATACATTACATGTTCTTTCTGCCAACAGGTACTTTTATGAGATTTTCAAAACTTTTCCGGAGAAAATTGAAGGCAGGCTGTTTTTTGATATTTATGGAAGAAACTGGGATCGTCCACAACTGAAACTGTTCCTGGAAAGATTGCTGGTTGATAATATTTTCTTTGATAATCTTGAAATCGACTGTAATGTTGAAGATCTTGGCAGCAGGACAATGCGCTTTGCTGGAAGAATTCTTGATATTGGAATGGATTCCAACAGACATATTCTTCTTTCAATAGAGGATATTACAGTCCAGAGAAAAGCTGAAATGGAGCTAAAGGCATTTGAGGAAAAGTATTCCACACTTGTTGAGAAAGGAAATGACGGAATTATTATCATTTATGATGAAACGCTGAGCTTTGTAAACTCCAAGTTTTCCCAGATGACGGATTTCAATAAAAATGACATCAATGGAAGAAATCTTCTGTCCCTCGTTCCTCTGGAATATCACCGCATGATCTCAAAACGTTTAAAGAAAGTCCTCAAAGATAAACGTGGTATCAGGAGAAATGATGAGATCGAGTTTCTTAAAATGGATGGAACTGCCTTCCCTGCTGAGATAAGTATTTCTTATATATTACATGAATACCGGCCTTCTGTGATGATGGCTGTAAGGGACATCTCGGAAAGAAAGAAAACTGAAGCGGAGCTTAAAGCATCAGAGGAGAAGTATTCTACACTTGTGGAAAAGGGAAATGACGGTATAATTATTATTCAGGATGAGATTTTCAAATTTGCCAATTCCAAATTCTCGGAATTAACAGGCTATTCCCGGGAAGAATTGCAAGAAAATGAGTTCATGGATCATGTGCCTATCGATTATCAGCGCATGATAAGCAAACGCATTAAGAAAGTCCTGAAAGACAGGCATAGTATTCGTCGGAATAACGAAATAGAATTTATTAAAAAAAATGGTGATGCTTTCCCTGCAGAAATAAGTTTGTCTTTCATTGTCCACGAGGAAAAACCTTCTGTAATGATGGCTGTAAGAGATATATCGGAAAGAAAGCTTGCTGAAGCAGAGATCAAGGCTTCCGAGAAAAAATATTCCACACTTGTTGAAGAAGGGAATGATGGTATCATAGTGGTACAGGATGAAGTTCTTGTATTTGCCAATATGAAATTCTGTGAAATTACCGGTTTTTCCAGGGCTGAAATACTTCACCGGTCATTTGAAGATTTCCTGTCACTTGAATACAAGCGTCTTGTTATGAATAAATTCAAGAGGAGCCTTGAAAAGAACCGCAAGGCTTCCCTTAAGTATGAGATAGAGTTTGTCTCAAAAGAAGGAAAGAATACACCTGCAGAAATAAACTCCTCCATCATAGACCATGAAGGCAGGCCTGCTATTATGGCTATTATCAGGGATATTACTGACCAGAAACAAAAAGAAAAGGAACTCCTTGAGCTTATTGAAGTTCAGAAAGTCCTGGAGACCGTAATCAAGAGCAGTCCTGCAGTTGTATTTTTCTGGAAGCCTGATGAGGAATGGAGAGTTGAGTTTGTTTCAGAGAACATTTCCCAGTTTGGCTATGAGGCTGATGAACTTATGTCCGGCAAGGTACTTTACGGTGATATAATTCATCCATCTGATATGGAGAGACTCACACTGGAATATGATATCTTCTCTGGCGAGGATAATCTGTCGTTTGAGTATCGCATACTCACTAAATCCGGAGAGGTCAGGTGGGTAGATGAGAGATCGGTTCTAAAACGTGATGCTGAAGGAAATCTGCAGTATATACAAGGTATTATTGTTGATATCACAGAGCGTAAAAATGTGAAGAACTTCATGCAGATAGGCTCAGATATGGGTATACTTTTCAGTCCGCTGGGTGATGTAGGTGATATGTTCTCCCAACTTGTAGAGTTCACCTCCCAGATGGATAATCTGGATTGCGGTGCTCTTTATCTGGTCGATGAGATGACCGGTGATATGAATATAGTGGCTCATTCCGGTTTGTCCTCTGATTTTATTAAAAGCACAAGGCACTACGGTGGTAAATCCATTCATTCACGGCTTCTTAAAACCGAATATCCTCTGTATACAAGATATTATGAACTTATGTCCATGACTCCCGGGGATAAGTTAAGTTATGAAGGTCTTGAAGCCACTGCCCTGATACCTGTCAGGTATGGTATGGAGCCGGTAGCTATATTGATGCTTGCTTCACATAGTGCTTATGAGGTTCCGTTTGATGTCCGTGAATCTCTGGAAGCTATTGCTTCTCAGATAGGGCCTGTTATAGGTCGAATGCGTGAGCAGGCCGACGTGCAGAGAGATATCCGGAATCTGCAGGTGATCTTTGAGTCGATGACAGATCTGGTTTTCATGCTGGATAATGATGGTTGCATACTTTATGCAAATCCGTATTCATGTAAGAGACTTGGTTATTCTGAAAATGAAGTTGTGAGTATGAGTTTTCTTAATCTTTACCCACAAAAGAGATTCCTTGAAGCAGCATCTGTGCTGAAGGACATTCTCAGCGGTAAGGCACATGTTTGCACAATACCTTTTGAATCTTCTTCGAAAGAGATTATATCTGTTGAGATGCGCTGCTCGTTGGGGCAACTTAATGAAAATCCTGTAACGATATGCGTCTCCAGAGAATATCTCTGATTTTTTTTGCTTTAAGTGGTGTAAATCTGCTTTTCCTATGAATTGTTATTATAGCTATCACAATAAAAAATACAAATATATTTAGCTACATTTACATTTTTCTTTGTATATAGTTTTTTGGTTGCTAATTTTCAGGGCTACTGTTTTAATTTTTGTGCATATACAAATAAAAGTGCACAATAAGTCATATTTAAATTTTACTTTAGATTTAATCGTAACTTTTTTATGAATATTCACTTCATATAAAAACAAGCATCTATCAGAGTCATACTTACAAATATTCGGACATTATTATGTATTACATATGTTGTATAGTACATTTCTTTATATAATAGTATATATTCGTATCTTTTGAAGAGATATATAAAAAGATTAGCCTACAAATATTAGATACAAAAGTACACTACAAAAGTATGCATTCAAAATAAGCATCAAATGCCATATATATTGTATAGATTCGATTCATTATAATTTGAATCAAATGATTATGTTTATATATATGTATAGCTCCTAAGTAACATTTATATATGATAATAAAAGTGCATATTTGAGGTTCAAAAGAACCTTTTTTGTGTAGATTGGATTGAGCTTGATCCAAGCTCAGTTAGCTAGACTAATGAATTGAAGGAGGTATAGAATGTTAATAGTAGACAAAGAAGGTATCCTGATAAGATACAATGTTAAAATGGAAAAATCAATGACCCCTGAAGAGGCGGCAGCAGAACTCTATCCAAAAGATGAGTTATACCGTGCAATCGCAGAAGCGATCTTTGAGGGTGAAGAAGATGATGTAATTGAAGGTCTTGAAGCAGCTATAGCAGCAGGTAAAGAGCCAATTGCACTCATCGATGATGCACTTATGGTAGGTATGAAGGTAGTAACTGACCTTTACGACCAGGGTATTATTTTCCTGCCAAACGTTATGATGTCAGCAGATGCAATGCTTGAAGGTATCGAGTTCTGTAAAGCTGAATCCGGCGCAAGCCCAGAAACAAAAGGCAAGATCGTTGTCCACGTTGCTGAGGGTGACGTACACGACATCGGAAAATCAATCGTTGCAGCCCTTCTTAGAGCAGCTGGTTATGAAGTAGTCGACCTTGGCCGTGACTGCCCAGTCGATGAAGTTATCGAAGCTGTAAAGAAAGAAAAGCCAATGATGCTCACCGGAACAGCACTCATGACAACCACCATGTATGCATTCAAGGAAGTCAACGACCGTCTTGTTGAGGGTGGACTCAGCCTTCCATTCGCATGTGGTGGCGGAGCTGTAAACCAGGACTTCGTTTCAACCTACTCACTTGGAGTATATGGTGAAGAAGCAGCAGATGCACCAAAGATGGCAGATGCTATCCTTAAGGGCGCAACTATTGCAGACCTGAGAGCTAAATTCCACAACCACTGAGGTGACAAAAATGGCAATTAACAGATTCACAACAATGGCTTACTCCGAAGCTGACGAAATGGTATTCGGTAGAGCAAAGAAACCTGTAAAAGCAGGACTTGACCTTGAGATCGGTGCAGGCTACACAACTGCAGAAGTTAACTACGCACCAAGACCAGAAGCAGGAGAAACCAAAGAGAAACTCGTAAACGAGTACCAGAGGATCACAAAAGACATTATGGCAAGAATGGTCCAGGTCGGTTTCCCATCCGTAGTACTTGAGACAGAACACGTCCAGCAGATGACAAACCACCCAGAATGGGGAGCAGCTGTTGCACACGCACAGAAGACCATCATGGAAGAGTACCATGAAGAATATGGTATAAAATGTGCACTCAGACACACCCCTGGTGACGTTAGAGAAACAAAGGAATTCCTCGCACTCAGAGGCGACAAGATGGCTGTTGTCATGGAGTCCTTCGAACAGGTCGCAGAGAGCGGCGCAGACCTCCTGTCCATTGAATCAATGGGTGGAAAAGAAGTCTTCGACTATGCAGTACTCAGGAACGACGTTCCAGGTATGCTCTACGCAATTGGCTGCCTTGGTACCATGGACATGGACTACCTCTGGCAGGAGATCGCAAAGGTTGCTCAGCAGAAGGGCGTAACCGCTGCTGGTGATACAGACTGTGCACAGGCAAACACTGCAATGTTCATTGCTGGTGGTCTCCTTGACAAGAACCTTGCACACACACTCGCAATCATCGCAAGAACACTTGCAGCACCAAGATCACTCGCAGCATACGAGGCTGGCGCAATTGGCCCAGGAAAAGACTGTGGATACGAGAACATCATCGTAAAAGCAATCTCTGGTATGCCAATGTCCTTTGAAGGTAAGACTTCAACCTGTGCACACTCAGATGTCATGGGTAACCTTATCATGCAGTGCTGTGACCTCTGGTCAAACGAGTCTGTCGAATACCACGGTGAATTCGGTGGTACAACCGTACAGTGCTGGTCAGAGTCACTCAACTACGACTGTGCACTCATGAACACTGCACTGAAGTCCGGTAACGAGAAGATCCTCAGAGACCTCCTCATGGCTTCCGACAGGTTCAGAGACCCACAGTCCTACATCCTTGCATACGACAACGCATACAAGGTAGGACAGGCAATCGTAAAGGACGGAAACGACATCTACCTCCGTGCAAAGAACGCTGCAACAGAATGCTGCAACATCCTGAACACCTCCACCGGTCTCGAAATGACAAAGTTCGAACTCGGTGCACTTGCAAAGGCAACCGCAGAACTCGAGGCACTCACTGCAGAGTCCGAGACATTCATGAGCGACTGCATGGCAAAGTACAAAGCAGAAGTTCCAGTATTCAAGCCAGAGAACTACGCTCTCTAAATGTAGTATTAAGAAGTTTTTCTTAGGAAAAACTTCTTTCTTTTACTTTCAAAAACGAAAACTTATCCCAATTATCAATTCAAACTTAACTCCACAATAAATTTCATAGGCTTTACAGAAAAAACGGGTCACAACGCCATCAATTCTACCTCCAACTCCACAACCTTCATTTTTATGGCATGTGTATTTATACAGATCTGTAAAGCCTTTGATCCCTATTATTTGAATTCTTTCTTGAGCTCCTCTTTCTGTTAGTAAAAGAGTGAGTCGTAATTCTCAACTAATTATCCGTTATTCTCCGGTCATTTTAGTTGCCAAAAAGACAACATATATGGTGAGTACTTCTTTTTTTCATGATATTTTATCTGCACTCAAAAGCCTTTAAATAATATTTACAATTCGTATTAGTATTAAATAAAAATATGTTAAAGAGTCTTTGAATATGTGACTATTTGATTAAGTATGTTAGATGAAGTTAATATCCGTTTCATAGCCTCTTGTTCATTAGATATCATCAATTTAGCCAGTAGCTCAAATATGAGCTTTAACTAACAATTATTAAAGCAGGAAAAAGTACAATGAAACTAAAGAACTTTACACCTTTGGCATTCTTAGCATCACTTGGGGCAGGAGGAGTTGCAGTAATGCCTTTTGTACTGATGCAGTACACCATAGAACATGGAAGCGATCTCATAACAAGACCTCAACTGTGGGCACAGGAATTATCAAATATCTCTCATATTTATTATTATTCACTTGAGACTACAATGATCCTATTTACTTTCCTTCATTTCATATTAACAATCTGGTTTACCATTAAATTATTCAAGTGGATGAAAACAGACAAATATAAAGAATTAATAGAGAACCCTTTAACAAATACAGCTATTCTTGCACCATTGATCTCTTTATTAATGACAATGAATGTTTTTATAGGACCTATCAGATATTTCATTCCAGGTTTAGCATCTAATTTCCAGAGTATGATGTTTCCAGCAATGATATTCTGGTCTTTGGTATTCCTGCTTGTGATGTTTACTGAGATCAAACTTTTAGGTATTTCTTTTAGAAAGGGGTTTGATATCACAAAAATCAATTTTGGATGGCTTTTGCATCCGTTCTTATTAGGGATGCTCTCAGTTGTTGGAACTGGTATTGCTGCGATGGCTGATAACTCCTCAATTGCAAATAGTGCCGCTTTTATGAGTATGATCTCTGGTTCGATGGGAATATTTTTATTATTTGTAAAGATGGTTGTATTGTTTAAAAGCCATTTTCAATCAAGCAGACTTCCTGATAAATATTTCCTTCCTAGTTTCCTTATTGTAATACCTAACATAACCCTTTTTGCCCTAAGTGCATTTCGAATTGGTCATTTTCTTGAGCATCACCATGGATTCAACTTAGGAGCATATTTTTATTTAGTAATTGGGATATCATTTGCATTCGAAGTATGGTATTTACTTTTTGGGCTATCTTTATTGAAGGAGTATTTTAAGGAGAATCATTTCAAAGAGTTCTATATAACACAATGGGGTTTGATCTGTCCATTTGTTGCATTTGTAGTTCTTGGTGCATTCGCCTATGATATCATCCTGACAAACGCATTATTCTACGCAATTCTTGCATTGACAATGCTAATTACTATCGTATTGTATTTTGAATTACTTGTAAAGCATATCAGATGTTTTGTATCTGAAAATACTAAAGTTGGTTGTGAGGATTAAATATGTGGAAAAGAATATCCTTTTTACAAAAGAACTTGATCTATAGCATTCCGGCATCTATGATACTTGGAATTGCGTATGGCTCTATTTATGATCCATCTTTCCTGGGAGTTCTCATTATACCTTTTACGTTCCTTATGGTTTATCCGATGATGGTAAATCTCCAATTTAAAAAGGTTTTTTCAAAAGGTGATACGAAATTACAGGTCGTAACACAGATAATTAATTTTGGGATAATCCCATTTTTAGCTTTTGGAATTGGAAAAATTTACTTTCCGGATGAACCTTTAATTGCTTTAGGTTTGCTTCTTGCATCTTTACTTCCTACAAGTGGCATGACAATCTCATGGACAGGGTTTGCAAAAGGGAATCTGAATGCTGCAATAAAAATGACAGTTATAGGATTGATAGCAGGCTCTTTAGCAACTCCTTTATACGCCAAATGGCTGATGGGAACTGTTATTGAAATACCCCTAGTCAGTGTTTTTAAACAAATAGCAATTATTGTATTTTTACCAATGATCGCTGGTTATGCAACCCAGAGATATATTATTTGGAAATATGGTGAGGCAAAATATCACAAGGATATAAAGAACAAATTCCCGATGATTTCCACACTGGGAGTTCTTGGTATTGTTTTTGTTGCAATGGCACTCAAATCAAATACCATTGTTTCACAGCCAACGATGCTGTTTAATTTGTTGATCCCCCTGGTCATTTTTTATGCAATCAATTTTATAATAAGTACTCTTGCAGCAAAAATGTTATTCAATCGGGAAGATGGGATTGCTTTAGTGTACGGAACTGTTATGCGTAATCTTTCCATTGCTCTTGCTCTTGCCATGACCGTTTTTGGCCCACAGGGTTCTGATATAGCTCTGGTCATTGCACTGGCATATATTATTCAGGTTCAGTCTGCTGCATGGTATGTTAAGTTCACAAGTGCCATCTTCGGAAAGACAATGGACCGGGCAAAAGATGTCATGGAACAGGGTATTTTTGCACTTTCTGAAGAAGCAATCCTTCATGATGCAATAAAATTGCTTGATGAAGAACACATACATTCCCTTGCAGTTTTGGACAGGAACGAAAGCCCGATCGGAATGATCACATCAGAGATGATCATCAATTTCTTAGCTGATGGAATTGAGATGAGTGAGAAACTAAAAACAGTAACATTACAGCCGATTTTGAAAATGAGCGAAAAGGTACCTCTTAAGGAAGTGATCACCCTTATGAAAAGAAAGCATACATATAAAGTATTGATCACGGATGAACAAGGGAACTTTAAAGGAGTGATCACAGAAGCAGATATTTTGGATAAATTGAAGACTAGTGTATGAAAGTTTTTATTTATACCAATGGGGATGTTTTTTAGTCCCCTCCTTTTCTTTTCCGTTTACATTAATCCTTTTTTCATGTTCATTGCCTTAATAAGAATTAAAAAGGATTCATAATGTGCTTTTATAGATTTTTTAAAAAGTATCTATTATCCACCATCTTTGCTATATTAGAACAGGCTAAAGTGGGCAATGCTTAGAGAACAACTTAGATATCCAGATGCAAAATAGACATTGCAGGCCTAATAAAAGCCTATTACATAGTCTAAACTTCTCATCTTTTTCTGAACCCGTATTCTCCTTTTCTTTTCTCGATCACGTCACCGATTAACCATTCGGGACCAAGTTCCATTTTTTTGACCTTGCCGTTGTCCAGCCTGACATAAGAATATGTCCTGTACTCCTCGTAAGTTGTAACGTTATCATTCTCATCATAATCCTTCTGTATGTATTTTTCCTCTTTCTGCTCGGTGATGGTGCCTCTCCAGCTGTCGTTGAGTTTCTGCCGGTATAATACAACCCCGAAGGATACAGCGATTGCAGCTCCCAGGACAGCCAGTGGCTCTCCTGTAAGTAAGTATACCGCTGCGATAAAGACCAGTGCAAAGATGATTGCTACGTATTTTGCCATAATACCTCCTTCCTGTTTGAGTGCAGATTATTACATATAACCCATTTGTATTTAGTTAATAAAATATAATATTTTGCATCTGTGTTTTCCCATATCCTAAAAAAGATATAGGGGCTGGAAAAAAGATCATACATGGACTGGAAGAAACGGATATCTTATTAGTCAGCAAAAATAAAAATATCAAGCAAGTTACTGCGTGTTTCCTCGTCAATGAGTTTAATGTATCTGTCTGTCAACTCATTCTCATAGTTGTAATAACTCAGACCAACAACCGTGGAACTTATGACAAGCTTTTGCACTGCTATATCAGGCAAAGTGAAAGCTCCCTATGTCAGATGAATGATGACAGCATCATTGGAAATTTCTGTTGTGCCGTTTTGTTTTTCTGTGCATCCTGCGTCAATAATGATGAGTGCCAGAGATGGGAATTCATTAGTTACAGTTTTGTCGAATTGATTGTGGATTAGGACATCGGCTTGGTAGAAGTGACTCAGGCTGAATAGTTACGTTTTATAATAGTTACATTTAATTAAAGTTTAAGTACGCCACAGCCACAGCCACGATTCAGCAGGAAATCTATTTTTGAAATGATCTCTTCCTGGTGAAAATCAGACAATTCTTCGAATTCTTCCTTATGTTTCTCCTTTACGTGCTCTATCATTTTGTCTTTAACTTTTTTAGGATCGTTGTCTACCACAATGAAATCATCATTGAACCCAAGATCTCTGCATCTAAGTATATGAACTATAATAAAACCTCCTGACTAAACTAGAAACTCCTGATTTATTAATTTTTGTTTCAACTGCTAAAAATAAGGGTGTTATCACCCATACCTCAAAGGAAGAACGAAACACCGATCACAATGAACAGAATACCTGCTGCCGTTGAGATGGTCTTTTTGTTGATCTTTTCCATAAGCATCTTCCCTACGTAAATAGCCATGGCAGAGAGCAGGAGCAATGCAAAAATCACACCTATAAATACCAGAAGAGGATCGTACTGCGTAGCAAAAAGAGCAGCCGCAAGTTGTGTTTTATCGCCCAGCTCCGAAACGAGGATAAGGCCAAATCCGGATATGAAGGGACTTTTCAACTCGTATGAACCATCGTCATCGTCATTTTCCTTCTTCAGCAGGGTTGTCAGGCCAAAAATAATGAAAAGTATGCCTGCTCCTATGCGCACATAGTCCATTGGAACCTTGTTGGCAATGAAATTTCCCAATAGAATTGCAAGACCATCTGTTAATATGAATGCCAGCATCACACCGGCAAGCAGTGAGGTATATTTTCTTGTTTTTGTAGACAAGACAAGTACCGCAAGCTGAGTCTTATCACCCAGTTCAGCAAGGCCTACAAGTAGGAAAGGGATAAGAATATCCGGAATCATGTGACGTACATCATCAACTTATTATTTAAACTATGTTAAACCAGTCTTTGCCCGGTCTGGTATTCCTGTAAGTTTTTATTATATTCGAATATCTTAATTTAAGACAATATATAGTGAAATGGGGTCAGGGCAAAATATATGATCATAAGCAGTATCCAAATGTCCGAATAATGAAATAGTAATAAATACTAATAGACGGCAAGCGGTTGCTGAATAGCGATATTAAAACCAGGTTAAACCTGAAAAATAGCAAACTATATATAAGAGCACAAGCCAACCGTAATCCTACTATTGCCATCCAGATGGTTAAGAACAGGTCGAAAGTAGGAAGACCGACCTGTAAAACATGTAGTATAAAATAGAGGAAGTGACAAAGCATGGGTAATCTTAGGCAACCAAATGCAAATGAAGCTACTCAGACCTTCAACAGGTCCAAGAGTGTAGTACCGATGTCAGGTATCTGTACACGTTGTGTGGACGGATGTCGTGGAAACTGTGAAATATTCAAATCTACTTTTAGAGGACGTGAAGTCCTGTACCCCGGACCTTTTGGTGAGATCACTGCCGGCGCAGACAAGAACTATCCTATTGACTACTCCCACCTGAACATACAGGGATATGCAGTAGGTGCAATCGGTATGCCGGAAGGCATGGTTCCTGGCCCTGAAACTGCAAGATTCCCGAATGTAAATACCGAAACAGAATACGGATGGACTAAGAAAATTAAAATGAAGGTACCAATCTTCACCGGAGCATTAGGTTCCACCGATATTGCAAGGAAGAACTGGGAACACTTCGCCATCGGTGCGGCTATTTCTGGTATTACCATCGTTTGTGGTGAGAACGTTTGTGGTGTTGACCCTGAACTTAAGAGGGGCGGTGACGGCCTTGTAAAAGAATCCCCTGAAATGGACCGCAGGATTGAGCTCTACAAAAAGTTCTATGACGGCTACGGTGAAATGCTTGTCCAGATGAACGTAGAGGACACAAACCTCGGTGTAGCAGAATACCTTTCCAGCAAGCACGAAATGGACACTATTGAACTCAAATGGGGCCAGGGTGCAAAATGCATTGGTGGAGAAATAAAGGTAAAGGACCTTGACCGCGCAATTGAACTCAAGAAGAGAGGATACATCGTAACTCCTGACCCTGAGCTTGCATCTGTTCAGGAAGCATACAAGATGGGAGCCATAAGGGAATTCGAGAGACACTCAAGGCTTGGCTTTGTTACAGAAGAAGGATTCCACGCAGAGTGTGACAGGCTCAGAGATCTAGGATTCAAACGTATCACACTTAAGACTGGTGCTTACTCTATGGCAGAAACTGCAATGGCTATCAAATACAGTTCCGATGCAAAGATAGATCTGCTCACCTATGACGGTGCTCCTGGCGGAACCGGTATGAGCCCATGGCCAATGATGGAAGAATGGGGAACGCCAACCTTCTACCTGCAGTCACTTGTATACGAGTTCGCACAGAAACTCACTTCAAAGGGTAAGAAAGTACCTGACCTTGCAATGGCTGGCGGATTCTCAAGCGAAGATGGAATTTACAAGGTTCTGGCAATGGGTGCCCCATACTTTAAGGCAGTATGCATGGGTCGTGGCCTTATGATCCCCGGAATGGTTGGAAAGAACATCGGCAAGTGGCTCGATGAAGGAGACCTTCCAAAGACAGTTTCTGAGTTTGGTCACAGGAAAGAAGAGATCTTCGTGCACTACGAGGAACTGGAAGAGCGCTATGGAAGTCAGATAAATGAGATCCCACTGGGAGCTATCGGTATCTACTCTTACTCTGAAAAGACAAGGGTTGGCCTGCAGCAGCTGATGGCCGGATCCAGGAGATTCAGCCTCCCAACAATATCACGTAAAGATGTCATGGCACTTACAGAAGAAGCAGCAAAGGTATCCGGTATTGCTTATGTGATGGATGCCTACAGGGACATCGCAGAAGAGATACTTGACGGATAAAAAGTAAGGTAATACTTACTTTTCTTTTTTATTTTTTTGCATTATACTTCTTTTGCTATTCTTTTTGAGAAAAGAGGAAGTCGGTTAATCTTCAACTTCCAGTGCCTGAATTATATCGTAGATGTTAAGTTCACCCCTGGCAACCCTTAGCACCATCGGGTAAATAAAAGAACAATCATCGATATTACTCCAGCGTTTTTCACCTATTGTTCTTATCAGTTCGTCCATGACCTTACCGCACTCATTACAATACTTTGTTTTACTTTCAATACCACAAACAATACAGTTCATGAATTTACCTCCACACTTTATACTACCACAGGATTCAATCTATGGTTATTTGAAATGTTTGCGCTGATAGTATTTAGATTTTGAGTTGTTCAAAGATGCAGCGTTATATTAATAATAGAATCTATCATTATTCAGCGACATATATGATAATTTGCATTTACCAGAGGTAAAAACGTGTCTGATAATCTTTTTGATATTAAGGTCGGAAATTTATGTTTCAAAAACCCCATTGCACTTGCCCCAATGGGAGGAATAACCAGCAGTAGTTTTGCAAATGAAAGGGCAAAAGATGCAGGACTTGTAATAATTGGCGGATACAGCCTTGATGCTGCTACACAGAAAGCAGCCTCAGAGATAATTACAAGAGGAAGAGAAGAATTCACATCTGATGAGCCTTTAAAACTAATTGAAAATGAGATTAAAGCCGTAGATGAGGGACCTATGATAGGTGTCAATGTCAGGAGTGCAACCATAGAACCTCTTATTGAAGCTGCAAAGATCATAAAGGATGCAGGTGCAATCCTTGAACTGGATGCACATTGCAGGCAGAAGGAAATGACAGACATCGGTGCTGGACAGGCACTTCTTGCGGAGCTTCCTAGGCTTTGTGATTGGATTGGTATGATCAAGGAAACAGGAGTTGTACTTTCTGTCAAGGTACGCGCAAATGTAATAGATGACATTGAGCTGGTAAGGAAAATAGAATCTGCAGGTGCTGACATACTTCATCTGGATGCCATGAAAGAAGGCTTTGGAGCTGATCTTAAACTTATAAAGAACATACGTGATTCCACAAGGATGTTCCTTATATGCAATAACTCTGTCACTGACATAGATGCTGCAAAGGAGATGTTCACAAGGGGAGCAAATATGGTTTCCGTTGCAAGGGGAGTTCTTGAAGACACACATCTTATTAGCCAGCTTGTCCGGGACATATCGGCCCAGCAGGAAGACATGGGTTGGTACAATGCACCAAAACATATTTGCAGAGGAGAAGGGGACCTGAGAGGTCTTGCTTTTTGCTGCCTGCCTGTAAAACCATGCCCCGTACACAACAATATAATGAAACTGGGCTACAGTGCACAGGAATTTACAGATATCAAGATGGAATTTGCCAAAGGGACTATGCTTGAATTCGGGGACAGTACATGTTTTGGAAGTCTGGTCTGGTGCTGCAAGATATCAAAACCATGCTTCCTGAGAGATGGTGTACTAGAGACACTGGGTCTTTCTGATGCAGAATATATGCGCCTGAAAAAAGAGCTTGCTGATTATATAATAGATAATGCTAAAAAACCCATCAACGGCCCAAAGAATTAACCAGACATGAACGATTCACTTTACACAATTGACAGGGGGAATTATCCCATCCCTTCCTATATTGCCCGCTGTGCACAGCTTGCAATGTGCCTTGAAGTATCTGCTTCCCCAAAACCAGGCAATGTTGACAGGCACGATGACTATGAGGATACACGTTACGAACATTTCCTTGCGTCAGCCATCAGTATGTATCCGGCAGTTGAGGAAGCTTCAGCAAAGATAAAAGGTGTGGGCAGATTCATCAGGAATGCTGTTACAGAAAGTGTAAGATGGCAAAGAGGAGGAAATACTCATTTCGGAGCATTCATACTGCTGGTACCGCTTGCAATGGCTGCTGGCGAGATACTGCAGGATGATGAGCCTTTTACTATTCAACAACTGGTAGAATGCGCATATAGGATCGTGAGGAATACAGACACAACCGATTCTGTAGACTTCTATAGCTGTTTTGAAGTAGCAGGAGTTAAAGTAAACCCTGCGGAAGAATTTGATTTGCAGAATAAGAATGTTATCGATGAACTCAACGAAAAGGATATGAGCCTTTACAAACTCATGGACATTGCCAGAGGATATGACATTATAGCCAACGAATGGGTTACTGGTTTTAAGAGATGTGCCTTGTGCGCAGAAACAATAATTAATGGCATGAGTGGCAACCTAAATCCGTCTAAAATAAAAGCTGACATCAATGATGTCACCATCTATGCGTTCCTGAAGATACTTTCTGAGAATGAAGATACATTCATCAGCACAAAATACGATTCGCAAACCGCTATTTATGTCTCAGAAAAGGCTAAAGTAATAATTGAAGAAATGTATAATATCGATAAAAACTTTAATATTATAGTACCATTAATAAATGAACTGGACAAAGAGCTTCTTGAAAAAAAGATTAATCCGGGATCCACAGCAGACATAGTCATTGCAGGTCTGTTCATCTCATTGCTTGCAGGAGTTAGGTTCTGATGCTTAAAAATTTAAACCTTGATGATTTTGGGATTTACGAAGGGATCTCAGAAACTATTGTTACAACAAACCGGGGATGGACATCAAACGCTGCACCAATGGGCATTATCCGCAAGAAAGACAAATTGTTCATACGCTTGTTCAAAGACTCAACGACCTACGATAATGTACTTTCGGAGAAAGTCCTTGTTGCAAATATTACCTGGGACCCTTTGGTCTTTGTCAATTCTACTTTTACAGACCTTGAAGATTCGGATTTTCAAACCATCAATTTTAATTGCAGGAGTTTAGTTACCCTCAAAAAAGCCCAGTGCTGGGTTGCTTTTGAGTGTACGAACACTAAACTTACATCTGAAGCACTCGTAGCAGAACTGATACCCATAAGGGGCCATGTCAACAAGTGTCTGATAAGAGCTCCTAACCGTGCTTTTTTTGGAGTCATTGAAGCATGCATACATGCAACGAGATACCAGCTTACGGGCGAAGATAAATATCTCAAGCTTATCAAGGCATACGGAGATATAGTGGACAAATGTGGCGGAGATAACGAAAAGGAAGCAATGAGACTGTTGTATGGCTTTCTGTAACACACACCAATGAAAAGAATTAATATCAAAAAGACTATTTTCCCCCTATGACAAAAACGATAGCATGGGGAATTACCGGAGCCGGCCATTTCCTTACATCCAGTTTTACGGTTTTCAGGAAGATAAAGAGTGAATACGACATCCTGGTGAATACATTTCTTTCCAGCGCTGCTGAAGAAGTGGTGAGGATGTACGGACTTGAAAAAGAACTGAAAACAATATCCTGCGGGGAATACCTTGAGGAAATATTCCTTGAAACACAGCAAGGTAAAAGCTGGCCAAAAACAGGACGTTTCCTGCTGGATAAATATGATGCCCTTGTTGTAACTCCTGCTACATCGAACACTGTATCCAAGATCGCATACGGAACAGCAGATTCACTTGTAAGCAATGCTGTTGCACAGGCTGTAAAAGGAGGAGTGCCGGTCTATGTTATTCCCGTTGACATAGCAGGTGTTATCATATCCGAGCTTCCCTTTGGAATTGCCAGGGAACTCTGCCAGAAATGTGATCCATGCCCCCCAAGAGAGAACTGTCCGAATAATGCCATAACTGACCAGGTAGACCTGCTAAAATGTAACGGATGTGGGATATGCAAGGAACTTTGCAATTTCAAAGCGATCAAAGGCGGGCCAGTTGAGCTGAAAGTAAGGGATATTGATACCAGAAATGTAAATCTTATCAGGGAACTTGAGGGTATTACAGTACTGGAAAAACCCGAAGATATACCGGGAATCCTGCAGGACATATAGCCTGATTAATTAGTACATTACTCTTTTACCTGCTTTTACCAAGGCGTTTACCTATCTTTTTCATGTGACCGGCAAACATTTGCTTGACAACAAATAATACAGGTGTCTTTCTGCCCCCGGGACTTGTATGACCTTTGCGTATAGCATCCAGCACACCTTCAACAGTCGTGGATCCGGTTTCAATTTCAGTATAGGATCTGCCCACCATCTGTGCTTCATGGGAATCGCTTCCGCCAACCATGGGAAGTCCCAGTTCCAGAGCAGCTTTTCTGGCTTTATTGTTGGGACCGTCAGTGATACAGCGGGAGTTTAGCACCTCCACAGCATCTGTATCAAGTCCTTCCAAATAGCCAATACCATGAGATGTAATCTTAAAAGGGTGAGGAATTATAACAACTGAACCCTGTTGGCGTGCCCTTTTGATAGTTTCCTCCGGACTTAATCCGGGATCAATAGGTTCACGGACACCGAGCACAAGTATATGACCTTTAGAGGAACTTACCTCCACACCCGGTATGACTATCTGGCTTGAACCCAGTTCTTTTGCCCTTCTGGAACATGCAATGCCGCCCTCTATAGTATCATGATCACATATGGCAAAACCATCCAGTCCGTTTTTGGATGCATATTCAAGAATATCGTCTAGACTGGCATTGCTATCTTTCGAATAATGTGAATGGACGTGAAGGTCAAACTTCATGGATATACCATAGCCTTCAGAGTTTATAAAGATATTTTAAAAACAGGAGTTATGCGAACGGGCAATAAAATTTTGGTGGTTGGGTGGTTGGATAGGATTGGTGGTACAATAGAGAAGATTTCCCGTTCGCATATATACTAACTACCTTATCGCATATATATATATCGCTGACAATAAAATAAATTAATGCCAAATATAATGCAATTCAAGACAGTTCTGTTGCTAAAGAAATGGCTTTATTTATAATCTTGTCCCTTGCTTCAAAATCTATTGAAACTTTTTCATCATAATGAATACTATGAACAATGCCTTCCGCAAAAATCCATGCAACTATGGACATCCCTTTTTCTGACATCGGAAAAGAAAGACTTATACGTTCCCACTTTGGAAGCAGATCACTTATCTGCACCTTAAGCTCATTGAATCCAAATCCTGTTTTTGCAGACACTATCACAGGATTAGGGGCAAGATACCCTAGACTTAACATGCGTTGAGCCAGCTCATCTTCTGATATGAGGTCCATTTTATTGAAAACGGTCACAATGGCCACGTCCTGCAATTGATCCCACATCGTTTCATGACATACAAGCAATTTTTTGCGTATAATCTCCAGAGATTCTGAGGAATCAACAACAAGGAGAACAACATCAGCGAGGAATATCTCATCAAGAGTGGATCTGAATGCATCTATCATCCAGTGAGGAAGATCTTCTATAAATCCAACGGTGTCGGTTAACAGGACTTCCCTTCCATGCACATTCAATGAACGCGTGGTGGGGAGCAACGTAGTGAACAACATGTCCCGGGCTGGCACCTCTTCATCCACAAGAGCATTGAAAAGGGTACTTTTTCCTGCATTGGTATATCCGGCAAGTGCCAGCAGTGAAAAACCCCTGGAGTGCCGGAGGGCCCGGAGGGATTCGTTATCCTTCAGAATTGTCTCCAGTTCACTTCTAATTCGGATCATTCTGTTCTTTATATCCTGTGCATAGGAGTCTTCATAGCCCCCTAGACCCATAAAACCCGGTCTTTCCTCTTTTTTAAGGATGGATATGATAGCTCTTGCTCGTGGAAGCTCGTATTGGAGCCTTGCAAGTTCGACCTGCAACTTGGAACGATGAGTGGTGGCTCTGGTTGCAAATATCTCGAGGATGAGCTGGAACTTATCAATGGTCTCGCAGCGGCATATCTCTGAGAGATTGTACACCTGCATTGTACTGAGCGGATTATGGAATATTATTTTATCGGGACAAAGCTCCGCAACCATCTGTGCCAGTTCATCAACCTTACCCCTGCCAATATGATACTTCCGATCCGGATGCCTTGCCTGTACCATTTCACCAATGATCTTATAATCTGCTGCTGCAGCCAGTTCCCTGAGTTCATTCATCTGAAGCTCATTCTCTTCATCTTCAGTTCTTGGATCGTTTCTTTTCACTATAATGGCACTTTTCATAAGTATACCTGGATTGTCATTGAATACCCAGCTCTTTCAGAAGAAGTTTTCTTGCACCAAGAGAGACATGGTGAGCAAGTTCGATACATCGTCTTTCACTCAGAGATTCCTGGTATTTGAAATCACTGGAGAACATACTGTCAATAACCCATTGAGGTTTATTGTACATATCACCTGCTTCTGTGACAATAGTACCACCGAACTTCAGTTCTGAAACAGTCTCTTCAACCATCGTCACAACATCCGGAATATCCGGCGAGGACTTGCTCCTGAATGATCTTATGGCTATCTGTTTAATCTTTTCGATGTGGTCAGCTGTAACAGAAGCAGCAACAGCCGCACATACCATTAGATATTCATCACCTGTCTTATGACGTCCTGAAATATCCACTGCGATTATATCAAACATCTGCTAAAGCAAAGACAGGTATATTATATAAGTTTGAGCAGAATCTTTACATTTTGATCCTGCCGATGTCAATATACTCGATACCGCTGGCATACTCCACGGCATATAGCATCTGTTTGCGGACACTGTTGGCAAGCCTTACGGCCCTGGACATGAGAGGAAGGAAGAATTCATAGTCATGCGGGATTGCATGGACAAGATACTCTGAGTGAGGAAGTTTGATGAGTGATTTGACTTCGTTGTACACCCTGAAATGAGTACCGAACTTAAAACCGGTCTTTGGAACAAATCCCCTGCTGCGAAGATCTACATAAGTGATATACTTACGCATAAAATCTGGATCAATAGAAGATGCTATTCCTGAAAATCGCTCGTGGCTGAGAATACTACCCTCTGTGCCATCAATGATAGTTATGATATCCTGCTCCAGCAGGTATGCGGATTCTACAAGGGATAACTGGAGACGGTCGTCATCAAGAGGCTTGCCGTAAAATCCATTTTCATAAAGCAAATGCGAAGCATCTTTATCCCATACAAGGACACGGTCCTCAAGCATAGTTGCAGGAACAGGCTCATCCTGAGATGGAAGGGCATCCATGCTGCCTTTTATATCTGCTATTTTGACCTCATAATAAGTGAGATCACTTTCCTCATCTACAATAGCAAGTACCATTTGCTTGCGAACGTTTGCAGCTGCACTGTATTGGGAAACCAGATCCTTTAGAAGCATCGGGATACGCTCGGACCTTACGTAGACAAACATCTTTGCCTGGGTCTTGCCGGGATGACCTCCCCTTGGATATACCCTGAAGTCCGTAACACTGGGCTGGACATAATAACCCCTCTCACGAAGGTCCTTGTAAACGATATATTTCAGTTCAAAGAACTGTTGTCTTTTAGAGGCTTCTGTGAAAAACTCCTGAAATGTAAGGGTCTTTTCATCCACCTCGATCTCAAGCCTGTTCTTGTAAAGCAGATATGCAGCCTCAACAAGTGTAAGTTCAAGAACATCGCCCTTTGGACGCCCGTAATACCCGGTATTATACAGCTCATTAATAGCCTGTTTCCCGGCTTTTACCCTATCTTCTACAAGTTTTCCAATCAAAAAATTCACCTTAAATAAATAAGAATATGCATACTAATGTCTATGGATTGAAATATTGAACTACCTATTTAACCATAGTCCCATATTTTTGGGTACTTATTACACACCAATTATGTCAATTATTAGTACGTACGAATGCTAAGTTTATTATTTAATAGCTTTGGACATTTGAGCCATTATTAGATTATTTCGTGCAGCAGAATAATAAGAAGGTAATGTCGAATTCCATGCGGAACCTATTGGCTTTTCGCCCGAAACATTACACAACGTACGAATACTAATGATTCGGACAGTTCATATCCAGTTCATATCCAGTTCATATCTTCAGTTGTAGTACCAGGTAACAACAATATAGTTCCAGGACACCAAACTTATCCTTAAGGATCTTGCACAATTCATGCGAGGGCATCCCATTGTAAACAAGAAAAAAAGGATACTGATTTTTATTTTTAATATCAACTGAATGTATAGAGACAAAATAATGGTTGAGAAAATGCCATTATGACATTTCCTCATATTCTGGGCTTTCGACTTTTCCCATGAAAAGTATGCAGCCCGTCCTCTTATCTTCTATGAAGAACATGAAAGGATGATCTGCCGTAAACTCATATTTATAATAAGGTAATGAGTCATAACTTGCGATTTCTGTTGCTGCAGCAGCTTCAGTTCCTTTTTCATCCACACTAATGTATGCCTGATGAACCACTTCGGTTATGGATAAACCACTAGTGTCACTGATGCCCGAAAAATCAGCCACATCCGAAGAATCAAAGGCGTCAACAATTCCCATATCCTGTAATGGTCCATTTAATTCAGCCCTTGCTTTGAATGTGAACTTTGGCAACAGGATTTTAACTTCATAGGAATTAAGTTTATTTTTTAAAGCATTGTAATAATTAGACGTAAACTCATTTTCGAAATCTTCAATGTTATTTTCAGATGGAAGAATAATGTACATGCTAATATCATCACCCCTATATGGTAATTCTAATATCTGTGCGTTTTCATCTTTTCCATAACTGTATGTCCCTATGGCATACATTGTATCAACTTTCTTCTCCTGCCCGTCGGAAAGACGAAATACTCTTTTTCGTGTATCAGCTTCTTTAAATTCTTGTAGCCACGTACCATTAAAATAGACGGCATTGGTAATTATCAGCTTTGCAGGTCCATCAAAGCATCCTTCAGCCAGTAGATTTTTTATTTTATTATTGGTTTTATTCTCAACCCAACTATTGATAATAAGTCTAGACTCTCCCGGTTGCCCTGCAAAATCAAGCGGAGTTATCATTCCACCATAGTAGTTTTTCACAGTTGAGGTATATTGTTCATTCAATGGATAATCTTCACGAACCCATAGGGCATTTGCAGTTTTAAGATCATATGCACCGTTGTTAGAATTGATTGTATCTATCATCTCTTTTGAACTTCCTTCAAGAACCGGTTTGCTGAGAGGATAGTAAAATACATTTGATATCTGGTCTTTTGTAGAACCTTCAGATCCATCATAGCATATTGCCATTGCAGTGAATATACTATAGGGTGAAAAGCAGACATTTTCATCGTTATTATTTATGATTGAATAAATATCAAAACCAAAGGCATTGTTCGCAGCTGCGATATCATAATCTTCAACTGTGTCAGCATATATCGTAGAATCTACATCTAAAGTATTATCGTTGACAGATGATTCATTAGTTTCTATAATGACTATATTTGGCAGACCCTCTGAATTTGATGAAATCTCCGTTTCTGATGAATTATTGGCATTTGTATCTTCAATACACCCTGAACAAAGCAATACGCTAAATATAAGCATTATCAATAACATTATTCTATTTATCATGACAAAACCACTATTTTTTTATACTAGAGTATAATTTTTCTTTTATTTAAGTTCTTTTAAATGAGACTGAGTGGAGATGTTGGTATGATTTGTACAACCAAGGATAGATAAAGTGCAATCCAACAAAAAGATATAGTAACACGTTCCATTGTGTTGTGTTGTTAGTGGGGCATATATTATTTCAAAAAATATTACTCGGAAGAGGTAACATGAAGTCAAAGCCCAATGAAAAGAAAAGAGCACCTGAAGACAAAGATTCAATAGTCGTTCCAAAATATGACGATGATGCCAACTATAAACCCATGCTCCGAGGTGTGATTAATACCCACTGCGATTATGATGGCGGCAAGGTTGAAGGTCACCAGGAGTGATGAGATCAGAAGGCTCTGGTGAGATATATTGACACTTCTGTTTTTTAAGTACCCAATCTGATCGGATAATACGAGGACTTTCTAAAGGTACTCTCCATTACATGAAGAAGAATACTGAAGCTGATAAGCCATTCACACTTAATGCTCATGTTAGGGAAAGGTTGGAGATGTGGGAAGAGGTTTGAAGAGAATAAATTAGATAGATTCAAGTAAATTGATAGCAAACATTGATAAAAGGTGGTTAATTGGGTATGGAACGCACTCTTGAAACAGATTATGATTTATCATCAAATGTTACTGTGATACTTCCATGTTTTAATGAAGAAACTTACATAAAAGGCATAATAAACTCTATTCATAGCTTTGGTTTAAACAATATAATTCTAATAAACGACGGCTCAGCGGACAATACAACAAAAAAAGCAAAAGAAGCAGATAAAAACATAGTAGTTATAGAAATTTCCAACAATTATGGACACACTAAAACTCTTTTATCAGGAATGTATGCTGTCAAAACAGAATATGCACTAATTCCAGAATATTCACACAATATCGAAAGGTATGACAAGCGATATCTTTTGAATTTTATTAGATTTGGAATTGAAGGTAGGCATTCTCTCCTATTGCCTGAAAAAGACCCATTTCTCAGAAAAAAAACTATATATGATTTTTTCAACCCAAAAATATCTTCCTTTTTACGAAAAAAATATGGCGTTATTCTTCTGGAACCCCGTTTAGATTGTGTTCTAGTTGGTCCATCGTTGTTAGAAAAAATTAAAATGGGCACCTTGGGAAATGAGTTTATTATGTTAGAGCTGATTCGTATTGCTGCAAGAGATAACTTAAAAATTGGAACTTACAATCTTGGACCCTTTGTACCCTTTCAATACCGCCATAGTTTACTAGACTCTTTTAGAGAAAACTATCAGGTATATAATTACTTAAGGATAGCGTTTCCAACAACGAGAGTTCAAAATATTAAAGATCAAATTATTGTAGCTATAGTAATATTTCTATTACTTCGTATTATTGAAACCATTTTTTCTAGATTGACATTCATTTTTAGCTGATTTTATGCCCATGACATACGGCCAAACACACTCTCCGAAAACTTTAATTGTTAGATGATATCATTGTTTTTGAACAAGCGTACAAAAAATTATAGTTACCTATATCCCCTTACAAACATGCGAAGGGTATGATTCGAACCAAACTCACTCGATTATATGCTCCATCCTGAAAAACTCTTTACTCAATATATTTCTAGCACTTTACAAAATACAAATGCTGCCTGTCAGGACAGTACATATCCAATTCTACTTTCATCCTCTGCAGCAGATCACAGCAGTACCTGGAAGCAACACCATAGTAATTTTTGAGTAGCTTGCAGAACTCCCCGGTGGTCATGCCATCGTACATGTGGCCTTTGAGTTCGCATATTATACAACTGGCCAGTTCTTCCTCAGACACTGTATCTGCGATCTCAATGTCTTTGATCGTTTGGCGCTCGGTGTGCTCTTCGCCATTAACCATTACTTCTTTTTTGATGCGGAAACAAACATCATGATAACATGTTCTATTTTCGTATGGGCACTTGCTTTTTATGAACATATTACTCACTGTCAACTCTTATAGCAACTGATATTTCCCCGCCCACTGAATTTGTATAGTCGCTGATTACCTTCTGGTTGGTTGTAGCCACAAAGACCTCTCCATAACAATAAACTTCCAGGTTGTCTTCGTGATTGATGACCCAATCCCTGAACATCTCTATTAACTCTGCTTCGGTAATTTCAACTTTAGAAGGATGTATATCTTCGCAGTTTGGACATTTGCTCTGGAAATTAAAAAATATGGCCATGTTATCACACCTGTATATTTTATACGGAGTGCATGTTGACAATGCCATATAAGGGCAAGCCAAGTAGAGTGAAAGTAATATTTATTTGAGTTCTCTACCAAGAATATCGTCAGTTACGTATTCTTCAGTAGCGATTACAACAGGATTCTTTTTTGTGGTTTCTTTAGGTGAAACTGTCTCTTTCTGCTTCGTGTTTGTTACTGATAGTGACTCACTGATAATTGATTTAATCAGAGCCTTGCCATCGGGACTTTTCAGGTAATCGGAGATGTGTTCTGCAACAGCTGAGCTCTGTTGTTCTCTGATGGTAGACTCGTTGCGTGCCAGGAACTCTGCAACCGCCAGAGAAACGATATTTGACTGACTCCCATATTTTCCAGTTTCTGCGAGTGTAGCAACTCGCTCGATGAGATATTCATCCATTGCATATGATTTTGCTACTTTCCTTCGCCCAGACTGTACCATGTGCAGTAGTTAGTTGTTAACCAATATAAAAGAAGTTACAAACTGGTTAGTAACTATGTTAACAATAATTTTATATACGTTGTTTAACTAACTGGTTATCTAACAGGTTAGTAACATGACAGTACAATCAGACAAACTCAGGTATGTAGGATTCTATGCCCCGCGTGAGATGGTTGATAGAGTAGAAACTTTGTCGAAAAATGGTAGGTTCGTGAAGAAGAGCGAGGTACTGAGAGCTGCCATCGTTGCCGGACTGGATGTAATAGAAAGGAATTGAAAAAATGAGTAAGAGAAGATGTGAAGTTAAATCGTTCTCGATGGACAAAATGACCCTCGATGACTTGGAATATCTGATAGGTTCGCACTACTGCAACAAATTGGGGCAGAGTGATCTTGTATGTGGCCTCATCAAACACGCGGCTGCAGAAGCAAGAATACTGACGAACATGAAAACAACTGGGCACGAGATCACAATCCCTCAGGGCTGGTTCGGTGGTTCTGCCGGTATATCAATGGTGGTACCAGCATGAGCGACATACCTGAACACATCCGCCAGAAGTGTAAATATGAACTTGACCGTGCCAAACCATCTACTATACTGGCCATGGAGAATGGTTCAGAAGTAGAGCGCCAGATCATCGCTGACCTGAGAAGATACGCAGGAGAGGAGTAGATGCCCGTACCATACAGTGGCCAACTCGAAGAACAGATCGAGAAGTACGACCTCCGCTATGATGATCAAATAGGACTTTTCCAGGAACAGAAGTTTGCCGACGACGTCCAGGAGCCTGAAGATTATCTTACAACCGTACAGCGAATACTTGCAGAGGTGGACTGATGGCCTCCCGACGCAGCAGAGGGCGTGGAGTCACTCCGGGTACGGTCCGTGGAACAGACAAGAACTGGCTCTCTGATGGCATGGACGAACGTCGCCAGAATCACGCAGAGGACTTTTGCAAGTCTGCCCTCGGCCAGTGTACGACCTGCAAAGTATGCGGCAGCAAACAGGCACGCTGTGTCGATGCAAGGGTCACTGACGGCAACGGTGCAACCTCCAGCTGGAGATGTGATGCATGTGGCCAGCAATTCATCCGGAACATCTCACCCGAGAAGATGGCACAATACTACCAGGAAGATCTGCACGTGATGCTCACCGCGAGAAAAGCACAGGAGGCCAACGCATGACCTCCCTTCCCATCCCTCAGCTGAGCGGATTAACCCGCAGCATGTATCCGGGCATACAGGAACTGGTCAACGCCCGCAAATGTCCTCAATGTGAAGCCACGATCGACCCCGACAAAGAGTTTCGTGACGGCCGGGCCATGAACGAATACATGATGACAGGCCTTTGCCAGGCATGCCAGGACAAGATCTTCGAAGACGGGGACGAATAATGATAGACATTGCCCTGGTCACACGGAAATCCTGTCCGCGATGCAACTCTATCTCCATCATACGCAGGATCCGTCTGGGAGGATATAGGTGTGGAAACTGCGGATGGACGGGTACGGCGGTGCAGCTAATATCCGTTGGGCTCAGGCAGGATCCTCCAACCGGACCTGGGCGTAGGAATGGCCATGTCGACCATAGATACGCAGTTGGTATAGCTGCTCATACAAGAGTTTCTCCTGACCGGTTGTCCCGGATCAGGCAGCTCAAGAGAGAGAATCCTCATGCCAGTGCCCGGACACTTGCGATGATAGGGCATGAAAGCGAATACGCAGTCCTCAAAGCCCTTAAAAATTGTGACCCGGAGGAACCCGACTCCACATGAGTTCCTCCATTACCTCCGTTTTTGATGATACTGGTGTCCAGGTGCAGCGTCCGATTCCTGCAATCATCATTGTCCGCAACGGTACTGTTCTGTACCACCCAATAACCCCATATTCACACAGCCGTTGCGGACTCCTTCGAAAATAGGTGAATAAAATGAATGACACAGAAGTAGAAATTGCAATAGACCTGAACAAGGTCCCAAGAGGCGTAATGCGCAACCACATCGACCCATGGAAAGATTACGACGAAGAAGATATCCGCTCTTTTATGGAGTACGTGAGCCTCAAAATATCTCAAGCACCTGAAGGAGCACACGTAATTGTATACGGAAAAGCACCCACCCCGGTGGCCATGAGAGTTGGTGCACTGCTCTATTCGATGAGCGATGACGTGACACACTCCCTTGACTTTCACGGGAGGAAAGAGATCATTGTTGGTGGAGAAGTGATGTGAAATGGAAAAAACACACACAAAAGAGGATCTCATGGAGCTCCTTGTAGCTGAGAATATACGATCAGTTCGTGAAGGCATTCTTCGACATCTTGACGAACGTAAGGTACCAGCCATCCTTGGGCATGCGGCTATAATGACCATAGACGACGACATCCGCGCAAATCGGAATAAGGAAGAACTTGAGAGGGTCTGCTGCATTGTAGATACTTTCCATGAAAGAGTAAGGATCGCCAAAGTAATGGCGCAGGGGGAGAACTAAATGGCCAACGAAGCAATCCAAGTATTGTTCGTCGAATCCGGCCTGGAAGAGACCCTGACATACACCGAGTTCCTTGACAGGACAATCCAGACCAGAGAGGATATCGGTGATATAGACATCGTGGCAGCTGCCAGGGCTGTGATCAAGATCCTCGGCGGATCCCTACGGGAAGCACACGACGAACACGTCGAACCGGTAGAACTGGAGTTCCCATACTCTGTGAACACCCAGTTCATCACCCATACTCAGACCTATGAAATATCCACAAAAGTAGGTGCAGAGGTAGACTCAAAAGGCAACATCAAACCATCTGCACAGGTCACCATCTCCCGAAAGCTGGAGAGTGGTGAAGAAGTCTACGAACTGATCCATGCAGATATGAAGCGCGGGCTGGAAGAGATCTCAAGTGCAATTGCAGAGGTCCTCAAAAGAGGTGGTCAGTGATGGCAATGCAACTCAACAAAGAGGCTCTTGTGCCTATCCTGGAATCAGCCGGATTCAAGAAAACAAACCATACAGTATGGATGATAGACAAAGAAGGAACTCCGTATGGCGTGGATTTTAGTAAGCATGTCATATTCAGATATGAAGGCACAGAAAGGATTTTTGAGGACACTGAAGACCCATATCTGAACACACTCAAGGAGATGTGTGTGAATGGTACTGTTGGTGCAGGCAAGGGTGCGGCCTGTGAAATCTGCAATACGACTGTGTCATTCAGTCTGGCAGAATCTGCCCGCAAGATGTGGGGTCAAATACTCTGTGCAGCGTGCTGTACCAAGGCAAATGCACACGGAGGAATTCCCCCTGCCGTACTGATCATCGGATGGGAAGCCTATGAGAAGCAGAAGCAGTTGGAAGAAACCCCAGATGATGAACAGAAGTTTGCCGACGACGTTCAGGAGCCTGAAGAATCTCCCAGGGAGAATAAGGCCCCTGAAAATAATAAGCCTGTCGATGAACCGGTACCAGATATCCCCCAACATGTCGCAGTATACTCCATTCCTCTACAGCCAATAAGAGGTATCAAAGGCCTAATACCCCAGCTGTGCGAATGCGGGCACATCAAAATAGGCATCAAAGGAAAGACGACCACGTCAGGAAAAGGAAAACAATTCCGGCCACCACAGAAACTGGATCATTTCGTCATCACGACAATGCAGAAGGAAAATGATGATTTCGTGGAAGATACTGCCATAATGGCAAAACTTGGACCAAATTGCACAGAGATCCCGGTGATACTACTATACGACGAACCATCTCTCAACTTTTTCACCTCCCTGGCTCACTATGATTCAGCACAATGCCAGTGCCGTGGAAATGGCGAGATCGCCGTAAAAGCAGACGGCACACAGATACCATGCAATCCTGATACGTGCGACTATGCACTGCATAAACTGTGCAAACCAAATGGTGTGCTCTCTGTTGTACTGCAGGATGCTCCCCGGGTAGGAGGAGTCTGGAAGTTCAGGACCACCGGGTGGAATTCCATCAGAAACCTCATGTCTTCGATAGAATTCATCCACGGCATGACCGGTGGCAGACTGGCAGGCCTCCCATTAATGCTCACCCTGCAACCAAAAACCACAGTGATCCCGGGAACTCGAAATATCACTACTATCTACATGGTGAACATCGAATACCGCGGAACAATAGGAGATCTACTGAATTGTGCTGCAACCAGACTGGCAACTCCCGACCAGATAGCACGCATTGAAGCAAAAGCAGCGACTATGTTGGCATTGCCTGAATCACCAGAGGAATGTAGAGACGTCCAGGAAGAATTCTACTCTGAAACGGTGGTGACAGCATGAGTATATTTTCCATAGACCGAAACTGCAATGCAAGAAAACTGCAGGACAGGTGTGCTGATCTACACCTCTCAATTTCAGGATATCTGAGCTCATCCGGACATAACTCCGCTGAGGCAAGAGATATCCTTATAGAATCCATCGCAGACGTTGAGATCTTACTGGATGAGCTCAAAGGCGGACTTGACTGCCATGATGTTGTTGACGCGCTTATTGCAGAGAAGATATCCGAGGAGGCGGCGGAATGAATCTTGATAGAACCTTCCTCATATCCGATCTTCCGGAGAAGGTCAGCAAACCTATTCGTGAGCTTACCAAAGAACATGTGATCGGTCTTGTGGCCGACTACAATGATGCACTTCGATCGCAAGGACAATACCTCGAAGTACCTGATCAGGAAGAGCTTGCCAGGCATCTCTTTGAATCTGCAAAGATCAAGCTCAAGATCGCAGCTGTTGTTGACGAGGACAAGCTGAGCCAGTGGCACATATACCCAACAGACGCCAACCAGAGTAGATTGGACGAGTACGAAGATGCATACCGCAGAAGGCAACAAGCTGCAGCTGAGCAAGGAGGTAGTTCTCAATGAGCTCAGAGATATCCAGTCTACCTTCAGACCACATACTTTGCCCGTACTGTGGCAGTATCAACCAACCGTCTCCAGTTCCATCTTTTACCCCCGGCAAGGTTGATTATGAGATGTATGGCTGCAGGACATGTAAACTGCCAATTGTGGTTGAGTCAAAAGTGGAAATCGTGAGAATTCCAAGACGAGTGGAAGGCGTTGAGCAGATACAGTGTGCGGACTGTGGCGGACTGTTTGCCGGCCACGAAGTGAAGTACATAGATCATGCATTTCACTGCAGGAGTTGTCTGGAAGAATGTACACATGGAACCCATCCAGACGATGAGCAATTCCTATGTTCCGGATGTGGCACTCTGCATAGCACCACTGATGGAACACTTTCTGAAGATGGTGGCAAAATATGCAAGGGGTGTTTTGAAATTGAGCTTGAAGAGCGTGAGAGGAATAAAGGACTCCAGAAGTGTGGTTCCTGTAAAGAGATGATTCCACGTAAGCAAATAGTATTCAGGGACGGATATCTGCTTTGCCCCGCATGTCTCTCTGAACGTGAACAAAGCACCAAATCTTGTGAACAAATACCGACTTCAGATGAACAGGACTCATATGTTGATGAACAAACACCTGTAAAAGAGGAAGAAACCCTCCAATCAGATGAACAAAATGAACAATATATCAATCTCCCTGGGTCAAAAACAGTATCCTATCGCATAGATGGCGATTCCGTCAGCCTGCGGTACAAGAGTAATGACTGTAACACATACACATTCGATGTGATATGGGATATTGTAGATTCCACACCGTCTAATTGGATGAAACGTATCGACAATATGTTGAAGGCAGAACAGAACTGCATTCAAAAAGCAAGTGCTTTGAATCAGTTATGCAAGGCGATCAACCTTGGAACTGTCAAACTCCCTGGATGTGATGCATAATGTGCTGCTGGACACGATTCATAGAAGAGTGGAACAGGGAACATCCAAAAGACGAAGACACGGGTGATGAATGATGGCCTTGCTACTCACTGAAGCAGAGTACGCCCGCCTACGTGACCACATTAAGTTAGGCGACAGGATATCCTGTAGTACAAAGAAGCGTCACACAGGAGGAAGGACAAGAAAAAGCATTCCATACAAAAATTCACATCCTTCCTCTGTTGTGAAATCAAAGGACTTCGGTAGACGAGATATCGCATACGAGGAGGAAAAATGGGTTTCAACCATGGTTCGTTGTCAAGTTCGCAACGGACGTGCATATGTTCAATCCGGTATCGTAGTGTCAAACAACATTATTGCGATTAGTTCCCCCCTTGGAGAGGTGAGTCCCGATGAGCAGCCACCTGTCAGCTACTGAATGCAGACGCCGTGGATGCGAACACCTTGAAACCGTCATCATCGAAACGGTGAAAGGACCTCGGAGAAACTCGTTCTGTAATGTCACTGGCAAGGTTCCTGGAAACATGTCAACGTGTCCACTGGAGGGAAAGCAATGACCGGAGTAGATCATAAACTACTCCATCCAGGGATGAGAGTATTATACCATTCATGGAAGGGAGGGCCTGGAAAAGAGTATATAGTGTGTAGCGAACCACGTGAACTCCAACTCGGTACGTGGGTAGTAGACCTGAAGGGCAAGTCAGGATGTGTAGGCGTAGATTTCATCTCCAAGATACTGGATGTGACAGAATGAAGGTACTTGCAGTACGCCAACCCTGGGCTGCCCTCATCGCTCAAGGATACAAGTGTATGGATATCCGGTCTACTGACTGCCACTATAGGGGTCCGGTTGCCATCTATGCAACCCGCGGAAACGTCCGGAGGAAAGATAAGATCTATTTCAAGAACATCCTGGGAGCAAGTGGATTTGAGCAGCAGAACCGTGGATATCTCCTGTGTGTAGCGGATATTACAGGCACAATAAGGTTTGACACTCCGGAGAAATTTGCTGCATATTCTGAGTGCCATTACTGCAGTCCATTTTCTTTTGTTTCTGGACAGTATGGCTGGATCCTGTCAAACGTCCGGGAGCTGGACCGACATATCCCTTACAAGATGCCAAAAGGCTGTGTGAACTGGTCAAGAGTCAATGATAGTGTTGTGAATGCGAACCTAAACCAATACTATCCTGTCACCCAGGGAGTGGAGGCATGAATCGTACGCTCTCAAATACCGTTGCATCCAGAAACGGCAGGTCAATGGAACAATCCATACTTCACTACATGGGCTTGCAGCACGAAGGACAGCCAGTTGATTCCTCCCTGCAAGGACATCCCCTTGAGATCAAGTCTTGTCAGACGAATATCATCGATTCATACAATTCGAATGGTCGCAGATCTGGACGGTTTGTATTCGATTCTGAGCAGCTATCTTACCTCACATCGAATGACGGTTTTTTCGTTTTCATCGTACACGAGGATCTGGTCGTACATCATACATGGATGATGAAGGCCGGGCTTGTGCGGCTGCATGAGTTTGACGGTGTCCGGAGCGTACCATGGACAACTGTAAGGAGGTGGTTAAATTGAATTTTGAATCCAACCTTCCTTTAAATGCAGGTACTCTCAAAGAACAGTTTGTGTATCCAAAGAACACTGCTCTGAAAGACTCATACGTCACCCTCCTGGGGATGATGAAGCTTCAGAAGAAGATTCGGTTCTACGTGCATGAGTGTGTTTTTGCCATACTTGAGCAGAAAGGATGGATCACGGAGCACAACCCTGGAGATCCTGACAGCAAGCAGGACAAGAACTGGAAAAAGGCCAAGAACTATCTCAAAGTCTTAGAGAATCCGTACTTCAGGTTTGTAGGCCCTGGGGTAATAGAGCTCAGGGCATTTGATGCTGCTACAAAGCGCCAGGTAACCAATTTTGACCAGTTCTTCAAAATGTGTGCTGAGGATATCCACATGTCAGAGTACACCAGCTGTGATGAAGAAGTGATCTTTGAACCATGGGATGATGTTCTGGCGTGCAAAGAGCTCTCCAAAGAAGATGCATTATTAATTATCCATGACGTCGAGATGATGAATTTAGCAATGCCTCTGAAAAAAGATATTCTTGAAAGTAAATTCGAATCTGACTATGCCAGACAAGAATACATCGAGAAAATTGTTGAAAATGATAGTTCCTCAGAAGGTGTAGAGGTGTAAACATTATAAATTGGTGCGGGTATGCGTACACAATACGCATACTCTAAACCCCCCAAACCCCCAATAAATACGCTATGCAGCGAACGTTCGCCTTTTAAAAATAGTAGATACTATTTTTACGCATATAGTATGTGTACACATAGTATACGCATAGGCGAACAGGATATACTCCACACACATCCCAGGAGGAAAAATGAAAGTTCATATTCATTTGAATGTTGATCATGAGAAAAAAATATTGTTTGAATCATTAAAACCAGTTCATGGTAAAACATTCTCTGATATTCTCGAAGAGGGTCTGGATGCATGCCTGTCCATAGTGGCCCCGTCCAAACTCATAGAAGAAGAGATAACACAGGCAAAGGCGAAGTTAATGGAACTTGAGCAGAGTCTTATGACAGTGAGAATGATTGAAAAGCAGCAGAAACTTGAACAAAAAGTGACCAAACAAAAAGAGGATCATGTGGATGGCTATCTTGAGGATATGAGGAATCAGAAGTTTGAGGAATTCAAAGATAGTACAATCAAGCTCTGGAAGAAAGGCGGGATTAACTGGCCTCGTACTGTTGATCTCTATCAATTCAAGAATGTTGCTGAAGCAAAGGAATGGTTTGCCCGGAAAATGGCGGAGGTGGATTCATGACATTCATACCCGTCTCCAGGCGTTGCCATGAATGCAACAAACTTGTCCACGTAGTTGCGAGGGACCAGAAGGAAGTCACGTGTACATGTGGAGCGAAGTACAAAGTCTTTAGGGAAGGGCGGTACCTTGAGAAGATTTCCTCCGGAGCGGAGATAGAAGAAAGATCTCCCTGGGAGAAGTTCGAAACGAATCATGATTCGAACCAAAACGAATGAAGTGAATCAACCATGGCTACAAATAAAATTATAAAGTTTAATCTTGAAACCCGTGCTGTTGATCTTCAGGAGAAGAAAAAGCCATATGCTGAAATTGCAGAGCTCCTATCCAGCGAATCCGGGGAGGATATCACACAGTCCTCAGTGCAGCGTTTCTTTGCCTCCCGGGAGAAGGAGAAACAGATAGCTGTTGCAAAGTCCGACAAACTCAAGGCCAGAGTCGCGGAGGCAGAGATCAACACTATCGACGAGGCCATGGCATGTATTGGCGAGCTCAAGGATATCTGTAGCCAGGCAAAAGAAGAAGGGGATTTCCGGACTGCTATCCAGGCGATTGACAAGATCTACACAGGCCTGGACATTGTCAACAAGGTCCTAGGCAAATACAAAGTATCTCTTCCGGAAAGCAACTGTGGAGTAAACATTATGTTCTACTTGCCAGGAAACAACCGCGACGAACCAAAGATCGTAGGTGCAGGCCATGGCGATGAAAATTAAACCCCAGCCCGGGCCACAAGAAACATTTCTCAGCACACCCGCAGACGTGGCCCTATATGGTGGCGCAGCTGGAGGGGGCAAAAGCTTTGCACTTCTCCTTGAGGCACTTCGTCACATCAACCATCTTGGATATAGTGCTGTTATCTTCAGGAGGACATCTGTGCAGGTCCGAAATGCAGGATCCCTGTGGGACACGTCAGAATCACTCTATCCTTTTGCAGGTGGCCATCCAAGTGAATCAACTTTAGAGTGGAACTTCCCAGCTGGCACACGTGTCAAATTCGCTCACATGGAACACGAGAAGAACAAACTCGACTGGCAGGGGTCTCAGATCGTCCTGATTGGTTTCGATGAGCTCACACACTTCACGGAATCGCAGTTCTTCTATATGCTCTCAAGAAACAGATCTACCTGCGGGATCCGGCCATACATCCGGGCTACAACAAACCCGGATGCGGACTCGTGGGTGGCAGAGTTCATTGATTGGTACATTGGAGAAGACGGATATCCAATCAGGGAACGCTCCGGAGTCATCCGCTGGTTCATCCGAATTGATGGAACCATGATATGGGGTGATTCAAAGGAAGAGCTGATGGAGAAATACCCTGGCACCCTTCCAAAGTCTTTCACATTCATTTCTGCAAAACTGGAAGACAACCAGATACTGATGCAGAAAGACCCATCGTACAAAGCTAACCTGGAGGCACTTCCATTTGTGGAAAGGGAACGACTCCTGGGAGGTAACTGGAAAGTTAAGCCGGCGGCGGGACTCTACTTCAAACGCGAATGGTTTGAGGACAAGTTCATTGATGCGGCTCCGAAGTGTTCCAGATACGTGAGATTCTGGGACTGTGCGGCCACGGAAGCCAAGAACACAAATAATCCTGACTACTCGGTGGGTGTTCTTGCGGGAGAGCTTACTGGCAAATACTATGTACTCGATGTTCAACGGTTCAGGAAAAGTCCGGGTGCAGCAGATGAGCACATGAAACAGACAGCATATTCAGACGGCCGTGATGTTATGGTTCGGGAAGAGGAAGAGCCGGGTAGTTCAGGAAAGCGAGTGATAGCAACCCATGCAACAACCATCTTCAAAGGTTTTAATTTTCTCGGTGTGAAATCAACCGGTTCAAAGGTTGTCCGGGCTGGTCCGGTGAGTGCTGCTTGCCAGAATGGAAATGTGTACATCGTTCATGGATCATGGAACAACGAGTTTCTGTCAGAGCTTGAGGGATTCCCCGAACGTGCTCATGATGATCAGGTTGATGCTCTGTCGGGGGCATTTAATTCGCTGTTCCATAAGCCTGCAAAAGTGCCCACGTTTAGTCCCGGTTTTGGATTGTCAGGAGGACTGAGAATATAATTCAACTTTCCTTTATATACTCACATCCTTAACCATTTCTTCATGTCGCTATTCAATAAACTATTTTCAACTACTTCCCCCACTCCAACATCAAAGAAAAGCACCCCAATTGGGGCACATGTTGGTGACGATCCCTACCAAACATACATCACCACATTGGCATGGATAAAGGAAACCAAAGCCAAAATGCCTGACGGTTCTGTGTTTGAAGTTACTCCCTCAATGAGAGAAGAAGCATTCAAATCAGATCCTCTTTTGAAAGGTACCATCACACCATTCCTAATGAACAGTCTGTTGGGCAGTTATGTCCTCAACACAGCGGACAACAAGAAATTCCAACCAGCAATCAAGGAAATCAGGCAGTACCTGGTAGAAATCGGTTTGCTTGCTGCGTTCAGAGACGATTTCAAAGACTATACAATCATCCATGGTCATTCGTTCAGGAGAAAAGACCCCAACAACGACAGTATCGAACGCCTTGCGCCTCTAAAGAATTCCACAATCGCGACTTATAGGGACCCATGGGACTCAACTGTCGCTGCATATCATCAGAAAATCTACGTCAATAATTCGTGGACAGAGAACTCATCCACAACTGAATACAACACCTGGTTCATCCCGGGGGGGAAGATGTATGTGGAAGGGGAGGTCAGTGATCCGCGAGCTCTTGATATATTTGGCAGTATCAAAGAGAAGTATGGTATCACTGACACTACTAACCTGAGAGTGGATTCAACCGATCGCATCATTGCAATGCACAGAGTAGAACCTGGTGAGCCTGCACCAATCGACAGCGCAATCCTTGCAATCTGGCTCAAGCGTCTCCTTCTCACAAACTCTCCTAACATCATCTTTAGAGTGCTCTCTCCCTTTGTACACATCAAAAATGGACTTGTCCTCGAGGTCACCGGTGCAGATGGCGGTAAGGATCTCATCACCACTGTGCCACAGCAACCCCCGGCCGGAATGGAAGAGACAGACCCTGAACAATACGCTGCTCAAAGCTCAATGTACAACACGTGGATCAGTGCCTGCAAAACAGCCGCAGCAAATGTTTTGAAATCACTCAAAGATGGAGGGGTGTTTTCCTCAGGGCCAGACACTGAGATGCAGGTCATTGAGTCCGGTAGGTCTGTCCCGTCTGCATTCATCAAAACCATGCTCGATCTTCTTGATCAGGAGATAGGGCAGGCATTCGGTTTCCCTGTTGCCCTGGTCAAAGCCAACGGTTCGGAGCTGGCAACATCACGGACTATCCTGGAACTGTTCAATACTACTTATGCAGGCGTGAGACATGACTACGAAGTTGTCGCAGATGAACTTATCCGGGATAAGTTTGCAGGGAAATCATGGACATACTCAGTTCCAGGGAAAGACGACACCACGGAAACAGGCACATTCACGTTCGCAGATATGGAATGCAGGTTCCAGCTCGACACAGTAGATGTGAAGGATCGCCTGAGTGAAGCACAGGCAAAGCTCACGGATGCTCAGACCCTCCAGGCCATCAAGTCAGTTGGTGCTGGCCGGTCAGATATCCAGGCACTTGGGGAAGAGGCTGGCTTTGGTGTCCTGGACCTGGACAACTTTGACAATACTCTAGTCGATACAGGACAACTATCTGCCCAGGAAGATCTTAATACACAGGCAATCACGAGTACATCAAGGGAAGATCTGACACCATCCGAATCAGATGAGAGTGACCTGAAGGAAGATCTCCTGAAAGCCTACAAGGACATCCAGAACGACTTCCAGGAGCTGGTATAATGGACTTCCGGACAACTATCACGTGGTATTGCGTTGGCATGGTTACGGCCATGATCTACATATGTGGACTGATGGTCAATGCCCGCTGAAACCATCCAGGACCTGGAAGGTCAGATAGACCAGCTCATTACCAGGTTGAACATCCGGATGAGAGATATGGTCGCTCTGAGATTAGCAGCTGCTTTTGTGGCAGGATCCCGGAACCTCACGTCAACGGTTTATTCTGCAGATAAGGAAAGACTTTCACAGGTCCAGCAGAATGCTATCAAGCGTCTATCTGCTGAACATTTTGGATATATTTCCGAGTTTAACAGGGCAGCCGGAGAGCAGATCAAGGACAGGGCAAGAGAACTTCTTACAGAAGGCAAAGGATATGCAGATATCTCAAAGGAGGTACGGGAATATGCCAAAGGTGTTTTTGGTGGCAGCGAACGTATCATAATCAACCATGTAGGTCAGACAAGGACTGTTATCCAGGTAGGGAAGAACGGAACACTCAGAAAGATCGAAAAGAAAATCACAAAACCATACGTCACCAATTCAAAGGCATATGCTGACATGTTGGCCAGGACTTCCACACACTCTGCCTGGGAAGAAGGCAGAGCACTGGAATACCAGAGAATGGGGTTCAAGTTCTGGAGGTTCACTGGTCCGTCTGATGAAAGGGCCAGGGACCATCATATTGCAGTCCTGGGAAGGGTATATGAATATGGCACCGAACAGTCAGACCTTGCCCTACAGCTGCTGCATGAGCCAAACTGCAGGCATCGACAAATCCCATTTTTCAACGATGAAGATCTTGATACTCCACAATCCTTTTATGACGAAATCAAGAGGAAATCAGGACTGTACTGGGACGAGGAAGCAGGGGAATGGAATTTCAGGAGGAAGACAGTTGACTTTGGCACCACTCCAAAGAAGGAAATTCCATACACGATGCGCGAAGACCTCACAGGCGGCGAGAAAGAGCATATAGGGACCTGGCAGAACGAATCAAAGCCTATTAATGCAATCCCTAGAAAAATAGAGGCAGTCACAAAAGATATGACTGTGGAGGAAGTCGAGCGATACACAGGTATCGGGCTGGTACTCGAAAGTATTGTCAAGAAGAGCAAGCTCGAAGACGATATGGTTCTGAGGCGAGGCATCGGGGAACCAATCATCTCCCGGATCAAGGCAGGAGAGATAGAGCTACGCGACCACGGCTTCTCCGCATTCTCTTATCATGATGGAGTGCCAATCAGGTATGCGGAGTTAGTTAAAGGGGATGACGGGGTATGGGAGAAGCACTTCTTTGAGATGAAAGCGAAGAAAGGCCAGACTGCGCTATTCATCGGAGACACCAACGGGCACTATGATTCGGAAGTATTGTTTGCAATGGGGACTACTTTTTATAGAAAAAAATCCAAGTCTATGATGGTATCAGAAAACGGCGGAACTCTTCGATACGTATATCATACAGTTGAGCTAAACGAGTGATGTCATGGCTAAAAAAAATAAATGGGCAAAGGACAGCGGGGAACGATTTGTGATGAAAGGTCCAGGAATTATTGGGAAAAAAGGCCAGATTAGCCCCAGGGCCGCCGAGGAAGGCGAAAAACACTTCCTCGAACTTGAAAAACTGTGGGGTGTCAAGTTCGAACCGTACCCTCTTCCGGGTGACCCGGGCTACGACGAAAACAAACAGTAACTTATTTTTTCAACTTTCCTTTTTATACTGCATGCTCTGACTCTAGAGTATGCTAATTTCAACAATTCTATCCGAAAAACCACTCATCGAAGGTAACTCGGTCACATTGCCCATGGTTAAAGTAGGCACAAAAGCTTATGACCGCAAAGGCAAGGAGTATGCCCTAACAAAAGAAGCATTGGAATCTGGTGCAGAATCCTGGATTAACGGAATTGTCACAATCAACCATATGGTCAAGGAAAAGGGTAAGATAACAAAGTCCTGGTTTGAAGATCCTTATGTATACGCTACTTTTGAGGACCTTTCCCAGGAAACCATTGATGCTATCAACTCAGCTGCATACAGAGGGGTGTCCCAGGAATCAGAGCCATTGGAAGTCAAAGGATCAGATATCCTGAAGCTTAGGGGTACAGGAAGTACTTTCGTATTCTATCCTTTCAAACCAGCCTGCCCGATGAAGGAAGGGTGTGGTCTACCAATCGTATCATGTGATCCAGATTTCAACTTTCCTTTATATACTCATACTGAAAATTCTGAAGTAGATACTCCCGGAGGGGTAAACATACCAGAAGACGCAACAAAACTTGAATCAACTATCTCTGACCAGAAAACAGAGATTGAAACACTCAAGTCCACTATCGAGAAGCTCCAAAAGGAGTCTATCGCAAAGGACGAGAGCCTGAAAAGCACAATCGATGCAGCCGTCAAAGCAGGCATCGAGGGAATACTCAAATCAACACGGGAGCAGGCAGAAAGAGAAGCGGTCATCACCGAACTCAAATCGTGTGTTTCAGATGAGACCATTGCATCCTTCAAAGACGTTCACGTGGATGTTCTGAAAAGCACACTCGCAGCCATCCGAGAGAGTGTAGGCAAGCGCATCGGTGCATCTGCAGGAACTGGTGTCCAGAGCACAACCAACGAGGTAGACTATGCCAGCCTCGGTGTAACATCAATTGAGGTGGAATAATGGCAGTTGGAGACCTGAAGGGCGAGGAATGTGTCGTTATAACAGTAACTGCCGGCACCACTGTCACAAAGGGGCAGGTAGTACACCTCGAAGCAGACGGGAAATGGGACCCAGCTGTCCTCACAGACGCTGGCAAGTTTGGAGTAGCAATCACAGGTGGAGCAGACACCGAAACCATCAGCGTGTGCATATGGGGGAGGGTAGAAGTTACCTCAACCGCCGCAACGATTGCAAAGGGTGCAACCGTGATGGCTGGATCAACCGGTCTTGTAGTCGCATCTGATTACGGGGTATACGGCGAAACACTTGGAACAGCAATGGAGGCAATTGGATCTTCCTCTGCTGGAACTGTATGGATAGGGCTGGTGAACTAATATGGCTGGAACAATTACACCTACAAACATAGATGGCTCACTTGATGCCAAAAACATAGCAATGAGGGTGCTCAAAGGCGCTGTAGAACTCACTGACCTCGCACCGATGTGTATGAGTGTTCAGGTACCGGAACTTGTAGCAACCATTCCAGTATACAGTGTGCCATCTGGGAACGAAGATCTCGAGCCGATGGAAGAGTCTGATATCGGTGGTTCCGATTTCACAAAAGTGGACTTCGACCTCAAAAAGGACCGTGTCAAAGTCGCGGTCACTGACGAAGCCAGGTACAAAAGCAGAGCCGGGGATCCCCTCACCCTTCAGATAAGTGGTGCATCCGACAGGCTTGCTCAGCTTCTCAACAAAAAGATCGTCGCAGCAGCAAAAACCACTCCGCAGACAGACGCCGGGGCAGATTGGTCAGGCGCAAACAATCCACTTGTAGATCTTGCAACAGCAATTGCTGCACTGAGGCCATACAAAGCAGACTACTGCCTGATGGGAAGCACTGCATTTGCCAACTACACCGGAAAAATCAGCATTCCAACCGCGAGCCAGATAGGAAATGCTGTTTCTGTGATACCTGGGTACAACATCCCTATCATGGTGTCAACGGAAATGACAGCCGACTCCGCCGCCGTGGTTGCATCCAGAGCACCGGGCATGGTGATAGGCAATGGTCCGGTCAAGGTTCGCAGAAAGGACCTTATGAGTGGTGCTGAGGTGTACCAGATTGACGTCTGGAGAGAGGTAGTTTCCAACATCCACGACACTGGAAGCACGACCAACAAGGCAGTCTATGTGCTCACCGGCCTGGACGGCTAACCCCGTCCTCTGTTTTTCGGGTGAACTATCGTGGCACTCATCTCAGATACAGACGTTGAGCTGGAACTACAGACCAGCTTGCCGGCGGGATATACAACCGCTTTCATAGAAACCCTTTCCGACACAGCCGAAAGCATAGTTCAGAATGCAACTAACCGGACATCATTCACCGGTGGTGCTGCTGATCTCTACTCAAGGGTAGTGCTCTGTTGGATTGTCAACTCTCTGGTTTCTCCGAATCCTTCACTGATGAAAGGTTCGGTGACACAGATCAAAGAGGGCGATTCACAAATAACATTCGGGAATGGTCGTGGTGTATCCACCTATGCGGTTGAGTATAGTGCCTTGATAGAAACCCTGAAAATACGGACTAGCGGAACCAACTACACTTACACTAATGAATCAACATTCTATTCTGAGGAGGATTCTGAATGAAATATACCGACGAGTTCACACAGGAGCAGGGGGATAAACCTCGTGGAATCCCCCTAACAGACTCCGAAGGTGTTGAACTCACACCTGATACTGATGCACCTGCTTTCTATTGTCTCACAGCAGCTGGTGCAGAGACTCTTAAATTCTACATCGATGCTGAAAAGATCAGATACTACAGCATGGTCGATATCAATGTGACTGCGTCTGCTTCTGTTACACTGGCAGTTGCTTTGAAGTGGCGTGTTCTTGGTGCAGATAAGGAGAAATATGCATATTCAATGGCTCTCACCGGAACACAGGCACTGCAGGGAATGTCAACGGCATACCCGCTGATTGAGGATGTTCCGCCTGGCACAAAAGCATGGATTGAGGTGGCCACCGGTGGAGCTGCAACTGTCGCTGTAAACGTAATGGGGAGGTACAAAGCATGATGTATCCCACACAGGAGTTTGTCAAAGCTCAGATCAAAGCAGACAGGTGGCCAGCTCAACCAGGGGAGATCCTTGACATTAGGTCCCTTTCTGATAGAGAAGTGAAAATCATTGAACTGTACAATCAGGAAGAGATCATCAAGCAGTTGAAAAGGATAGGTGACCTGCTGGAAGGACAGCCAAAACCTAAGAAAAGGACTGTTAATCGGATAATCTCTGACCTGTTAGATGATGGTCAGTTGAATAATAGTGTTGAAAAATAGTAGAGAAGGGTTTTTATTTCCTTCTCTTGAAGAACAGTGCTAGTCCTATTATCGCTATCATGGGGAGTGCGATTGTTGGGAATTCTGGTATATTGTTTTCCTGATTTGCCCACTGAACAGGGTTGCCTTCTACAATTATCCTAAGTTCAGTATCCCCACCGAACGTACTTCCTGGGTAACATATTATGGCGCCGTTGTTATAGACTGTTTCAAAACCCATGAAGTCACCGTAATTGTTAATAATGCCGTTGTTAGTTATGCGTTTAGCTAGAGATATTAAACCGTTATTATTGATAATCCCAGTTTCCATGTTTTCAAAATGGTATAATGGTAGTATATTCATTTGACCAAATGTTTCAATCAAACCATGGTTATATACACTGCCTATAAACCCAAGGGTGCCAGTGTTATACACTGTCCCATAATTGTTGAGGATAGCAAAATCACTTACACCAAAAGAACCACTGTTATTGATATAAGCAAAATTGTTAATACTCGTGTCCCCAAAATAAAGTGTCCCTTCATTGATGATAATGCTATTGTTTTCAAAATTAAACTCGCTCATCTGCGTTCTAAACCAGTCACCCCGATTGACAAAAGTTCCATTTTGCTTGACAGTGAACTGACTAACACTTACCCTCAGTGAATCCCCTTCGTTGATAAAAATACCACCTGACTCGATAACAAAATTTGCTGCTATGGAAAGCGAGTCACCTGGGTGTATCCAAAGAGTTTCACCATCGTGAACTATAAATGTTTCGTTTATTTCACCTGGGTTGAGGATCTCCCCGGCTGCTGCCGTACTAACAAAAAAGATAGCTAAAGCTAAAGCTATCAACAATATTTCATTTAATTTCATTATACCACCGTTAATTAAATTTTTAACCCTATTATGTATAAGAAATCATATCATGTTTATTAAGTTTTCTAAACACGTTTCAACTTTCCTTTATATACTCCAATTTTAACTTTTTCTCATGCAATTTAATTGGAATATTAAATCCCTCTTTTTCATATGTTTTGCAGTCTTAATATTGACATCAGGCACAGTGAGTGCAGACAAAGTGAATATCACAGTATCTGAAGATACATCGGTAAGAGAAACAGAACCGAATACAAATTTTGGAACAAATACAACATTGTTTGATAGACGTGATGCTAGTTACAATGATAGAGTGTATTTCAAGTTTGAAGTAGATAAACCGGTCACATCTGCATGGTTGAACATCTATGTAAATAATGGATACCAAATCAACGGATTTAATTATTTGACTTACATATCTAATAATTGGGCAGAGAATACAACTACATGGAACAGTGGCAGACCCACCACGGATGTTAATGTGAATGGAGCCACAATTCCAGCATTCACGAGTGGATGGAACAGTATCAATGTTTCTAGTTATATATCCAGCAGTGGCACTCATTCTTTTGGAACAGCTACAAGAAATGGCTGGTGGTTGTTACTTAGTTCAAGAGAAGGAGATTATCCAGCATATATAAACGTTACTTATGCAGACACATATGATACAATTTATGTTAATGCCTCGCATCCGTCTGCCTCTGATTCTAATAACGGAACAGAAGATTATCCATTTGAAACCGTATCGGGAGCAGTACAATTAATTAATTCAAGTGGGAATATCTACATCACAGGAGAATATAACGAATCTGTTACTATTTCCGGTTCTGCTAAAAATGTAACTATATCCGGATACGGCGATTCTGCAAAAATATATACCACTGGTGACGAGAACCCAATCACATTATCTGGTCAGAACAACCTGACAATCAAAAACATTGACATTGAAACACAATCAACAACTACTGGACAAAATACACTAGTATTTGATACTGTTTCAGGCTCTAACATTTTAATTCATAACTGTAATATTTCATCATTTTATGGAACACCTGTAAGTTTCGCGACTGGTTCTGATGTAACAAATGCAACTATTAGAAATTGTAATATTACAAGTGATGAATCCTATGCTGGTGGTTCTTTTTACTTTTCTAGCAGTGCATCGGTGAACGGCGTTACTCTGCAAGATAATTACATGTATTCTAGTTATTCTAGTAGCCATGGCATAACAATTGATGGGAATGCTGGAAATAACATCACAATACTAAACAACAATATCACTGCTGGCTATGACGGAATAATGACAACAACACAGACAAGCGGTACATTTGTAGAAGGCCTAAACATCGCAGGAAATCATATATGGGCTGCTCAAAAGAACAACGGTGGTTCGGGCATATATATCCGTGCAGGCGCAAATAACAATACAATTGCCTATAACCACATACATGAAGCTGTGTATACTGCCATAAAATTAAATCTGAATGATTATAATACAGTTCATTCAAACGTTGTCTATCCGGATGGATACGGTCATAATGCAATCGAAACAAAGGGTTCGTTTGGCTGGTTCTATAATAATTCTGTGCTTGGTCACAATGCGAGCAATGGAGACTCTTGGAATGTGTTTTATGGCGCTGGAGAAGAAATGGAATCATATAATCTAATTGAAGATTCTACTGCGCAAAACACAAGAGACAGGCTCATTGCAGCAGGCGGTCATCAAAATAATATAATATTCAGGAACATAACCGCAACCAATCACGATGGACAGGGAATATATACGTTTGGATACTGGTCACCAGGATATGAATATCTAACATCTGATAAACTTCTATTTGATAATATTTCTATAAATTTTGCAAATAGTGATGAGTATCCGATTACAGTTTTCTCACCCGGAACATCGACTACTGCAATAAATGAAACCGATAGTGCAAACTATTCAAGAGATACTATTACATTTATTGACACTAACGTGACTGTCAATACGAAAATGTGGTGGATGGTTGATTATTATAATAATGGTGGAGTTGAAATTCACAAAGCTGACGTATATGCAATTAATCCAAGTTCAGAAGCAACATACTGGCAAATCAATTATCCCGATTATTGTGATTCAACGCTACATCTTGGATATTATCCAAACATCAAAGTAGTAAATCCATCCGGTCAGAATGTTGAAGGGGCAACACTATCATTCTCAACAACTGCAACTAATCCAGAAACAGGAGAACAGATATATCCTCATAATCTGGATTATGGTGGTGTAGAAAAGGCATACACAGACACTATAAACAGTTCTTTGACTCTTTCAGATGGCGAGCTTCCCGACAGATATGAAAATGCATCCGGTGCAGTTGCATTGACAAAATCAACGAAGTATTACACAACAACAGGACAATCGCAGGATGTTACGTGGACTGTCACTGCAACTAAAGACGGAGAAACAGATACTGCGACTATTACCCCTGATATGCTTGTGTATTCTCCTGATTCATCAGATAGTCAGAGTACACTCGTTACATTAACATTAGATGTTGATGGGGAAAGCGGATCTGGTGGATTCATAGCAATCGTAGGAGCATTCATTCTCGCTGCAGGATATTTCTGGAACAGGAGAAGATGGTAATCAATTAGACGGAGGCATCAGAATATGACCGAAAATGAAACAACGAAAGGAAATGCAATACTTTCCCACAACGCCGATGAAATAGCAGCACTTGTCACAATCGTAGCGGGTGCGGGTGTGGCAGCCTATATGCTCGTCAATGGAATAGACGTCAACGAGACTGCAGTAGGGGTCCTCACCATGATGATGGGCACTCCACTGGGGTATCTGTTCGGGAAAGCATAAGGGGCTAGAAATGGCAGAGAACGACCTACTCAGTGAAATATGCAGATCACTTGGGAGAATTGAACAGAAGGTTGACGATGTTCGCAGTTCATATTCTCGACAATTGGTTGCGCATGAGAAACTCGATGAGAGGGTTTCTTTTCTTGAGCAGTGTAGGCAGCATGACCGGGGAATAGTGGCAGGCATTTCCCTGGTTGTGTCTGCACTTGTGTGGTTTTTTTTGGTTTTGACGGGGAGGATATGATGCCATTTTACGCATTTAATTATCCGCGGACCATTAAAAAAGTGGATGTCACAGAGGGATACACCAACCAAAGCACGGGGGCATGGGTCCCGGAATCCACAACCGAAACTGCGATGTCTGGCCATGTTGCAGATATCAGTTTGAAAGAACGTCAATACCTGGATCCTGGTATAGTTGAGAAAGGTGTCAGAACGCTAACCTGTGATTCCTCGCTTGCAATTGTTCCGGGCGACCGTATCAAGATCACAGAAGAGGACACCACCATCACAGAATGGCTGGTCAACTCAAAGATGAAAGAGTCCAACCTGATGGATCAGTATGTTGATGTGTCCCGCATCACGTACTTGATGGTCAAAAGATAAATATAAATATAAATTATATAAGAGTATATATGGTAGTATGTTTTTGTGCAAGAAATATGGACGTGTGGCTGAAACGGAGTATCCTGTCATCTGCACTAACAAATGTTCTGACTTCTACAAATGTGACCATCTCAAAATACCCCTTTTGATCCACACAGTCAATGTTTCCTGTACTGCACCGAATATTGCAGAAGATATATTTTGTATTTCAGTATTTCCAACTGTTGAGACACACGAAGACGCTTACATCAACGACATAGTAAACCATGATAGAAACAACATTGGTATCCTGTGCGAATCCCGATTGTGATACTCTTATCCCGATGACTCGTATTCAGAAGAGGAAGTTCAATTCGGTCTACTTTGTAAAATATAGGCAAGTCGCACTCCCCTACTGCTGCAAAGCATGCCAAGAAAAACATCGGAGGGAACTGAATGGTAGTCCGTGTGAGTGCTGATACAGCTGGTACTCTAAAGGCCCTGGACAAACTCAGAGAGGATCTTGATAATGGTACACAAGAACGTCTTGAGAAAGCCGGTGTGTTCCTGGAAACAAAGATGACAGAGAAGATCATGTCACGTTTACAACCACCACTGAAGGCTCGTACTGTGGCCAGCAAGGGAAGTTCAACACCTCTTATAGACGAAGGCGAGTTGTTGGACCAGATTGACCATAAGGGTGGTCCGGGATACGTTGAGGTCGGTGTGTTTGGATCAAGAGCATTGATTGCACGGCATCATGAGTTTGGAGCACCGAAGGCAAATATCCCGGAGAGGTCGTTCATGAGATCAGCCTCCCGGGAAAACAGAAAACAGATTAAGAAGATCGTCAACGGCAAATAATTCAACTTTCCTTTATATACCCGAAAACCAACCACCTCTTGCAGAGAACCTGTGTTTCTAATTACAAGTGGAGAACCCACCGATGGCAAGAGCATTATCCGACACACAAAAGAAATCTATATTCACATCCATTCCCGCATCGATTACTGGTATAAGTGCCTCAAAAATATGGAGCAATCAGGCAATCACATCCTATCCTACAATCACGCTCAATATTTCTAATGATGGTATTGCATCATATGTCTTCGATGTTTCTTCCGGACAGCTCTACTATCAGTCCACTCTCACGATCCACATACTCACTACGAACCAGTCCGGGCAGAACGGGGCAACTATCGCAGAATCATTTGCATCGCTTGTCTGCTCCACGGTCGAGGGCTGGACAACGCCACTCACCGGTGATGTCAGGATATTCAACGCGCAGGAGGATATCGCCAGCATAGGCAATCTGGGATATGACGAAGGGGTTTTTGATTACATTGTTTCGATTACACTCTACCACTCATGAGGTCAAAATATGGCAGAAAACACCACCGAAAAGACCAGCGAGCTTGACATAGCCAACGCTCAGCTGGAAATACTCGAAGCCAAGGTCATAGAACTGAAGGCCGAAAACAACGGTCTGAAAGCACAGAACGCAGAACTCATCCGGCTGATTGCCGAGAACACCATGGCACAGACTGTTCTATCAACTGCAGCTGCTGAATTGTCAACTGTGATAGACAGCAAACAGAACTCTCTCCACGTTGTTCCCGACAGTTTGACAGGCACGGAAGCAAATGTACTCAGGGCAGCCAGGCAGGCAGAAATTGATGAGCTTGTGCTGAAACAAAACAAATACAAGGCATACATCAGAGGTGAATTATAATGGCAGTGATTGACGGAAGAACGGTCCGCTGGGCTGAATATATTGGCGAAGAAACTCTGGGAACAACACCCACAAACCCAACCATGTTAGCATTTCCTGGTGATCTCGTCGGGATTGATGTGCAGTCAGGACCTGAGATGGAATCCTATAAGATCCTCAAGGGTGCTACTGACACAGACCCCCTCTCATGTGGGGAATCTGTCAAAACCGGAGAAACACATCAGGTCACCATCACTTTGAAAGTATCCGGAGTTACATGGCTTCCATATATCCTGCTGGGAGCGACCACGTCAGCGTATGCACCGGGAATTGTATCTCACCCTATTAGTATCGGTCTTGTGGCCGGTACGGAATACTGTGTTCTTGAAGGCTGTGGATGGAAGTCTGCCGTTCTCGACTTCCCTGACACCAGAACAGCTGCAACACTCACACTGACATTCATGTGCATCGGAAAAACTGACTGGAGCGAAACAGATTACAAAGGCACTGGCTCCCACGCATCTGCACCAACCGCAGCACCATACACAATGTCAAGTATCACGCTGTTCGAGTATGATGATGTATCCCCCGACACATCAGATGTCTACCTCGAATCTCTTAAGATAAGCATTGAGAACGACATCGAACCGGTCTATGATCTCAGTTCAGAGGCAGCCAGCAAGATAGGCGACTGGTCGTTCCTTTCACGGTCAATGCAGGTGGACATGGGCATGTCTATGATAGGCATGGGCGTCCACGACGACATCCTCGACGGCGATGCTCATAAGATTGACTTCACACTGGGGACCAAGGCATTTACTTTCTCAAACCTGTACTGGACCAACGCGCCATCGGTGAACCTGTCCCCTGCATCAAAGGTCGGTATGACCCTCACCAGTGATGGTGAAGCAACAAGGATAGCAATTGCATGAGGTGAGTAGGTTGGAGTACATGGGAATCAAAATATACGACGAGCCTAGAAAAGGCTCTGTCAAACGTGTTCAGAATCTGAAGAATCAATGGTACATCCGGAACTTACCGCTTGAAAAACTTGACCCGAAAATGACTGTATCGGGTGCTATTCAGGAATGTCTCAGCAAGGATCCTGAACTGCTGTTCAAGTTCACCGAGTTCCAGCAGGATGTAGAGGATTTCCAGCTCATCATGCTGGCAACCGTGCTCACATACGATGAAACAAAGGCCCTTGAAGACCAGATGACCGTGAAAGAGTTTGAGGAGCTTGTGAAAACATGCAAGACTGCTATCGGTGGTGGTGTAGATACTTTTTTCGGAGAATCTGCTTCCGATATGTCCTCGACAACGGAGACGACCCCGGAGAACCTCGACTATATGAGCTCATCCGGCCAGCCTGGTGGTTTGTCGGAAGAGTCAACCGGGCATTAGACGGACACAGGAACGAACTGCCTGAACTATCAGAGTTTTCGATATGTGAGAATATGAACATGACTCCGGAAGAACTCGATATGATATCGTACGAAACATTCATGCAGTGGAGTATATTTCTGAACAGGAGGGCAGAACACAATGCTAATAGGTAATGTTGAACTACCTGCTGTCAATGTTTTCAGACCCGGCAACGTTGTCAGGCCGACTGAGAACATATATCCACTTGGTAGTATGGGGATTGTTGTTGCTGAGTTTGAACCGGACCTGCCTGAAATATTGATATCTGGAAACATCCTGCAAAAATACGCAGGGACACGGACAGTATACCAATTGAAGGAGGATGCAGAGGCTCTCACACAACGCCTGTCGGGGTATAACTACATCCATAACATAAAAGGTCGCTCTGGGTGGATATCCGTAGATTCAGTAGACGTGGATGACAACACCGGGTCACTGTGGCCAGTGACAATCACCGGACAGTGGTTTGATAAGGGCAATTATGTGATGATGCTGACTGCTGACCAGACCACGCATCAGAACGACTGGGACATAACGGGAGAATATCGTTTTGTAGTTCCAATTGGAGCTTCGTGGTACTCACCTGAAGAGACCGTACACGACAACATCACAGTTGAGGATGGTACTCAAAAATCCATACAACCCGATGCAGTTCATGTCTATGTTGAGATGGGTAGTGCAGAAACAAGCACTGGGGAATGCAGGTGTTACGATTACCCCTCCCCCCCTCAAAAACAGGTATTTTCGACCGCACATATTTTTGAAGGTTCTGTGGTGGTCACAAACGGGCTATACAAAATAATACTTGCTGCAAATGTTCTATATGTGTATTATTTGAGTGGCGGTGAGTGGACCCTCATGACCACTCTCAACACATGGGTCAACGGAACCAATGCCGTGACCACACTCACCCAGGATAAGATTATTGTCAGGCGTGGCAACGACCTTAAGATCACAATGGAGACAGCCCGGCCTCCACACATATACTGCGATACTGCTGTTCTGATTGTGTCACCTTCCGTTGATGATCAGACCACGACGACAGACAACTATCTCACATTGGCAAGCGGGGTCTACGTTGCATCTAACATGGAGTTTTCCATCACTGATAATTACATTGATGCTGGTCACATGTGGATATTTCGTGCAACCTCTGGGGCTTCCGATGCGGCCCACAACTGCCTCGTGAAAGGAAATGTTCTTAGACAGGTGGTGAGGCGATAATGGGATCAGAAACAATTGAAAAGACGGTAATTCGCATAGAAGCGGATGTCAAAAACGCGCTCAGCCAAATTGACAAGGTCAAAAAGGAAATTGGTGGTGTAGAAACAGAAACCAACAAAGTATCTTCCGGTACAGGCAAATCGTCTGTATTGATGACAGCAGCATGGGCAGCGGTTGCTGCTGCGGTGGTTGCTGCTACGGCTGCCGTTACCGCATTCACGTTATCGTCCGCAAAAGCAGCTTCCGAAGTAGAGCAGTATATGGTTTCGCTTGGCGTTCTGTACCGGTCCGAACAGGCCGCCGCAGAACAGATGCAGTGGATATTCGAGTTTGCAAAAAGTACTCCTTTCGAGGTTGCAGGGTTAGTAGATGCAACTGTCAAGCTCAAAGCATTCGGCCTGGAGGCACAGGACGTACTGGAGATTATAGGCGATACTGCTGCAGCTACAAGCAAACCAATCGACCAGGTGGTCAATGCCTATGGCCGTCTTTCCGTGGGGGATACTGGCCAGGCTATTGCTATGTTCCGAGACATTGGAGTCAACCTGAAGAACATAGAAGAACTGCAGTTTGATGCACAGGGTTCGCTCGTGACCCCAATTGCCGAAGCCATGCCTATGGTCAAGATGTACCTGGAGGATCAGTTCGGTGGGCTAATGATAGCCCAGAGCCAAACCGCACAGGGTATTGGTTCCAACATCAAGGATGCAATGTACCAGGCACAGCTTGCGTTTGCAGGGTTCGACCAGGAAACTGCCGAATTCCGAGAAGGTTCTCTTTTTTCCGGGGTGAAGGATAGCCTGCAGGGTGTTCTGAATGTGCTGAACATGATCAACTTCGACGAGATAGGGAAAACGGTGGGTAGCTATCTCAAAACATCACTAAACCAAATTGAGGATATGAAGAGAGGTCTCGACGGTGTTGATATATCCGGTATCATTGGCATGCTCAAACTGTTTGGTGCTGCCTGGTGGAAAGTTTTCCAGTTGATTGACGAGTATAACATCTGGGAGTATATAGGAAAAGCCGTGAAGATCTCCATCAACGCCATCAATGCATATCTGAATTTCTTTGTGAACGGATATGTAAGCGCAATGAATACACTCATCGACGTCTACAACACCATGGCCCCGATGCTCGAGAAAGCAGGCATGGAGTTGGAGTCTCTCCAGCGCATCAGCCTGGACAAGAGTCTGTCAAACCTTTTCAAAGACACCGAGGACGCAGCCGGAAAAGCAAAAACAGAAATTGAGGAAACAACCGACGCGGTGAAGAAACTGCAGGAACAAAGCGGATCTATTCCCGGGTGGGCAGGCCAGAGCGACTACATAAGAGCACGCTTGACAGAGACAGGAGGTCGAAACATCAGCGATCTTCTAGGGATGGCCGGAGTCTCCTCAAACATCGGTGGTAATCAGACGGTGGGGTCACTTACAGCAGTGAACAATCAAAACAGTCTCAATCCCACTGCATCACTTGTGGACATCAACCGCAGCGGATTCAATACGTTGGCAGCAAAGTTGGATAGTGGGTTTGCAGGAATGATCAATGCAATAGGGAGTATATCATCACCCGGTAGCAGTGGATTTGCAGGAACATCAAACAATGACAAAGTGAAAAACAACATAATAGGATCCACCCTGAGCGGGAAGCTTGGTGTGGGTCAGGTACGACTGAGGTATTGAAAATGGCGTTTCGAGCAATGAGAGAATACAAAATGGTGGTTCCTTCTGGGTCCGTGTTCACGTGGGCTGCAACAAACCACTCGCACATGATGCTGTCCAGCGATATCACTATACCTGCCTCGATGGGTTCATCTGCAATCACCTATAATTATCCGAACTCGCCCAGCAGCGGTACAGCTTCATTTTCGTTCATATTTCCGGAAGTATACGATATAGTAAGTGTTTTTGACGGCACAGCATACGGAACAGTGACAGTGACCGTGAACATGCCAAGTATCAACACCACAAATTCAATACAGATTACTTCCTGCACAATCAATCTTGTAGCTGTTGACCAGGACGGCAATGAGCGGGACCTGATACCGCTGACAACCATATATTCTACAAGCTTCGGGCTGGCCGGTTCTGGCGCAGAGACGATGACAAAAACTTTCATGTGGTGGCAACAAATCAACTCCGTTGACATTCAAATCAACGAAAGGATGAGGTTGGATTATACGATGCCGTGGGTTGCTGCAGGAAGTCTGTCCCCTCGGAGCGGAACAATCGTACTGCAAAACGGAGAGGACGGAGACCAAACAACGATATCACTACCGGTTGTGATTTCATGATCTACCCGAACATAATCTATCATCCTGATTCAGATACAACTGTGTTCATAGATACACTGCAACAAATAGGCAACAGTGCATCAGCCGAAGTGGTTGTGTATCAAAGTTCCCTCGATGCATCTATTAAGGCATTCACGGGGGGTTTGGGTGCCAGAGAACTCACCCTTGTAGGAAAAATCAGTTCAGACAATGTTGATACTCTTAGAAGACAATTACAGTATCTCCGAGGAAAACAAGTATACTTGATGCTGGGGGCTCAGAACCTCGCAACAGTTGCCAGGATCACGAACTTTGACATGCCAGTTGCTGTGGGGACATACACTCCCCTTACACTGGACGTTGTTGCTGAGAGTGAGACCGAGGGTCAGTTCTGGGAAGCAGAGGACACGACGCTCACCGATGGAGGAGGTGCAACGGTATCGGCAAGCACGACCGCGTCGGGTGGTAGTGTAGTAGGTATCACTGCCCAGAACGGCGGATGCTATGAGACCATATCACAATCCGATTTTGTGCTTCCGGTTGGCAACTATACCGCATTTGCCCGCGCAAAAGACGCAAACAACATCACGGACGACTTTGAGCTGCAGCTGTACAACATCACTGAAGGTGGGGTCCACACAGCATCAAACGAGACGCTGGCCAGCACATATGGGATGTACACGATGGATTTCACAATCGATTCTTCTGATGCCGGTGATTCGTTGTATCTGGGTGTATTCAAGGACAAGGCCAACGTCAACTTCCTGATAGTTGACTTCTTCGGGTTCGTGAGACTATGATTGCCGAGATACTGAACATTGTGTTTCCGGTTCCTCGGCAGGCATCCGTGGCAAGGATCTACAAACCATATCTCGCCAATATGCTGGAAACAAAATTTCCAGATGCAGACATCAGATTATCAGACACATCATTCAAGCTTGTCGATGCCAAGCAATTCAAGGCGTTCTTGAGTCGCAATGCAACCGATGGTAGAAAATATATCAGGGAATCCCACGACTGTGACGATTTTTCTTATATCCTGCTGGGCGACGTCACAAAGTGGGACTCAGATCTTGCGTTTGGGATAGCCTGGGGAACCAACTCCTCGGGAACTAACCATTCTGTCAATCTGGCCATCACCACGTCAGGAGACATTGTATTAGTAGAACCGCAAAATGACGAGATCATCCATAACCTAAGTGCGTGGGATATCAGATTCGTTTTGATGTAGTTGTCTATCTACGTTTTACGATTCATCTCCATGCTCTTGTATGAACCTTATTTTTAGCTTTAATTATTACCGTCTTAAACAATCTTATTTATATAATTTCTTATAAAATAAGCAAAAGGTTTTATTTTATGATTTCACATAGATAACTAAAAATATCTTAATCCCTTTTGTGTGGTGATTAAGCATGGTATCATCTGCTGATAAAAAAAAGGTAGCATTGTCTATAGATGGCGAGAAAAAAGTGCCTGCCATAGACTTTATAAATTCAATTCAACATATCCAGACCATTCTATATAATGTTGGAGATTATCTTTATGGGAATCCCTTCCGGACGAGTGGGGACTTCCCGCAGGCAGTTAAGGACTCATGTACATTACTTTTTACTGACCTCAAATTAGGTAGTGTTGATGCAGAATTGGAAGTTGGCAACGGCCAAGTGGGAATTACAAATCAAGGCACATTAGGTGAGATGGCAGTTTGTACTACACGAAATCTCATGGAAGCTATTTCTAGATTTGACATTTCTAAAGAAGAACTGCACAATATAATAAGTGATCCACATAGACTTAATAGGTTATTAAAAGAGTTTTATTTAATGTCTCCTGAAACAGTTTCTCCCAGAACAGTTTCAATCGGATTCTGTGGTGAACCAATGATACCACTTAGCCCCAATCACAGATCAACGTTGAAGGAGCTAATGCATAAACCAAGTGAAGAACACGAAAAAGAAGTATTTGGTTGGGTATTCGATTTAAGGGTCGATCAGCAGAAAAAGATTATGATTGACACTCCCGAGGGGCAAATCAATTGTTCTTATAATTCTTTGATCGAGGCGGAAGTTGTTGAACACATTGGCAAATTTGTGAATATTAAAGGCACAACTAGATTGCACAACCGTAATTATATTATGTACATAGACACCGAAGACTCCATTGAAAAATCATCTCAATACTTTATTAAAGAAATGAGCATAGAAACTCACAGAAAGAATATTGAGTGGCCAATAACACTTGAATTTGAAAAAGAAGATGACCTTTATATTGCCTCTAATGATGAATTAGGAATACTTGCCACTGGTAAAAAGATGAGCGATGTAATCCAGGACGCAAAAGAGCAACTCTTTATATTATTTAAAGAATATGTATTGTATGAAGGAAAACTTTCTGAAAGTGGGCATTCTCTCTCAAAAAAACTCAAGGGGATAGTAGGGGATTGCCGTGGTTTCCTTTAAAACAAAAGATATAGAAAGCGCTTTTATAAAGAAGGGTTTTCAGGTTATTCCTGATAGTCATCATCGATTGTATATTTATCATACAGATGATGGTAGGTCTGCTGCAAGAACATTTATCAGCCATGGAAATAAGGAATATGGAGATGCTCTTTTGAGTAGAATGAAAAACCAATTAGGGCTTACTAAAGAAGAACTGCATGATTTAATCAAGTGCCCTTTAACAAAAGAACGGTTAAGAGAGCACTATAATAACGGATGGTAGTGTTAAAGCAATTCCCCGAACTTCTCCGGATACTCAGAGATATCACTTTTCATTCTCTGCTAACCTGGCAATTTCCCGTGCATCGTATAGTCGCATCTTTTCTTCGAGTGCATCTATCCTGTTCATCAATATACCCTGTGTATCGTCACGTTGCTTGAGCTCTTCCTTGAGTTCGAACTCTTCTGATATCAACAGATGTGGCACAAATCTCATGTAGATTTCTTTGAGCTGCTCGATGTCTGGGCGGTAGTATGCATCTTTTGTCCCGCCCAATGTATGCCCCATAAAATATTCGACAAGGTCAGAATCACAGCCTGCATTCTTCAGTCTGGAATTGAATATCTTTCGCATATTGTGACTACGGATAATATTGTACTGTCCTGGCGGTGTGTCTTTACCAGCTTTATTGGATATCCTTTTGTACATCTTTACAATTGCCACAGGCGCAAGCTTCCGTATTACTTCGTCTCTGGTTTCGAGATAAGTGTCGGGGATTTTTTCAGCAATGAAAAGATAACTGTCTTTCGTTGTCCTCTGCTTTTCCAACTGTTTTGCAGTCAAAGAGCACCCGGTCTCGCATGGCCTGTCCCTGTATTCCAGATACTCCCATACAGCCTTTGAAGCCTCGGGACTGAGGAACGTAATAAAATCAAATACAACTTTGCCACGCCTCAGATCGAGCATGGTTATTCCGGTTTCTTGATCATAACCTTCTTTGAATTGCATTATTGTCAGTTCTGAAAGTTCATTCGCACCCATCCCAGATGAAAGACCACATAGCATTATTGCACGTTCACGGTGTGTAGTAGATGACAGTGCATCTCTTGTATCCTCTGGAGAAGGTATCTTCGTGTGCTCTTTTTTTGGTCTGTCCCTGCTGCCGTTTCGTGGTAGCTTTGGCAGATCAATATCATTGCGTGCATAGAATGACCGCACCCCTGTCATATAACCAGAGATTGTAAAAGGCGCAAGACCCGAGTCTATCAAATGCTTCCTGAAACTAACGATGTGTTTTTTTATCCTGCGTTGTCGCGGGAGTTTACCGGACCTAATATCTTCTTCGGCTTCTTCTATCAATGCCGTGGGCGACATCTTCACAAAATCAGTATATTTTTGCATACTCAATATGTACAGCTCGCGTGTTTTGGGACGCGGATTAAGAACATCTAGCCACTCAATTATTGATATATCGTCTTCTAGGTCGCCTTTTTTCATAATTAAAATCAATAGTAACCATATTATAAGTACTTACTTAACCATAGTGGACTGGAATCTGTGATTGCAACAGATTTAGTCAATTTTCATAATGTCTAAAATCATAAAAAATGAAGAAGAGGAAGCTAAGAACTATCTTCACTTCCTGTAAACCATGCAGTAACCTGCAAGGAAAATTGACAATATACCCATCATGCTTCCAAACGCAGGAGTACTCTTCGGCTGAGGTTCGGTAACATTCTCCCCGGCAGCTCCATCCAAATCATTTACTGAACCTGTTGGCATCGGAGTTGCAGTGTCATCAGAACTCTTTTCTTTTGAATGGCCTACTATTGCAAATGGAGAGAATCCATTTGTACCGGCTTCAAAGTGAAAATACTCACTATCTTCATCCACCAGCCTTGTATCAAGTTCCTCCCATTCCCCGCCTAAATAGTGCAAAAGCCGGACGGAACTCTCATCAATGCCATTTTCCAGTAGCCATAACTTACCGACCTTGAATCCGATCACACAATCCTTTATATTTTCGGGATTTGAGAATCCGGACTTGCCAACCCATATGTTAACATGACGATAGACAGTCCCTTCAGGCTCCTTGTCAACAAGGGTAGAGGTATCATACAGGCATTCGATAGTAGCTGAGATCTCACCCCAGTTACGTGAAGCTGTGAACTGGATATATTCTACCTCATTGTTGTCATCGTCAAAGTCGTATGATGTAACAACATCCTTTTTCACGAACTCTGATCTTACGTCCTTAAACGCGATGTTCTCATAAGTTTCACCTGTGGTACCACCACCACCGCCTCCTCCGCCACTGCCGGAGCTGGTAGTAGTGGAAATGGAACCTGTGCCTGAACCTGCTTCTACAACCAGATTTGCTGAAACCTCATTGGACCAGTCACCATTGTTATCTTTGACTTTAAAGTAGATCGTGTGATTACATGCAGAGAGTTCGGAACTTGTGAAAGTGGAGTATGTGCTTAACTGGCCATCGATGTTAGAGCGCCAGTTGTAGGCAACTATGTAACCATCTTGATCGGTTCCATTTCCATAGAAGCTTACTTCTGAGCCGTATGTTGTTTTGTTTGTTGATAGGAGTAATGAGGATACAGATGGTGCATAATTGCTCATTGATCCTGTAGTTTCGTATTCTCTATAAGGGTAGAAACGTAGTGAATCACTGTCAGCAATTCTTAGTTTGACACCTTCGGCAAGTTCTATTTCGTACCCTTTCCCTATAGAAATAGCTCTAAAGTTAAACATACAAATATTATCCTCTGTAATAGAATCTACTACCAATTCCCCAAATCTGTCTCCTGTATTAATTGCAAGATAACTTTTAGAATCTACTAACCAGAGTCCATTCAGGACTATATAACTGTCTGTTTGTCCGGAAGTTATTTCTTTGATATTTGTGCGGAGAACAATGATATTTTCCTGAGAACCTATATCTTCTTTACATTCCAGAGTAAACTCTCCAGCAAAAGCATCTATCTTTTCACTATACAGTAGTTCTCCGTTCTTGAATATGCTTATAACCGCAGTATTATAGTCTTCAATATCATTTACGATTAATTCATAACCTTCTGGAAGCTCCAGTGGTGAACCTATTTTCAAAGTATATTGTGAATCAGAATCGATTATCAGTTTTGCTAACTCATCCGGTCTGCTGTCTGTAAAGGACACATATTCTTCCCCGAAAATGCCTATCATAGGATATGTTTCATTATTCTGGATGTTGTTTTCAGGAGTGAAATTTGCAGCATATCCTTTTTGAATAAGTGTAGTGTAATAAGTGATTCCTTCTTCTTCGATAGAGCTATTTGAAATATAGTTGATATTGAGTTGCTCTGTTCCGATGTTTTCTTCAAAGTCATATGCAAAACCTGCAAAGTCTTTGTAATTCCAGGATAATTCATCATTCCATATAATTGGTCCTGTAGCTACCGTACCTCTAAGTTCATATTCATCAGTAGAATAAATATCCTTTTTAAGATAGAAATTTTGCTCACTGGAATTTGAGAGTTTTATTGATAAATCCAGTGCTATGGTTGTGTCTGCTCCTTTTTTCAGAATGATATCATCATGATTATTGGACATAGTTATTCTGTTATTGTCCAAAAGATCGATATCTAGTTCGCTGAACCGGTCTCCATAACCAATTTCAAGCAGGTTATCTTCATTACTGTCAATCAACCACATTCCTTCTGTTACTGCAAGGGCATCTACTTGACCCTGGAATACGTCACTTACAAGTAGTCTGTATATAAGCACATGAGACTCGTTTCCAATGTCAGAATATGATTCCCATACTGCTAACCCACTACTTACATCTATTACTTCATCATCAACGAACTCTCCGTTTTGGGACAGTTCCATCCATACTTTATTTCCTTCAACATCAATCTGTTTTGCTGTGAGAACATATCCATCTGCAAGTTCAAGGGATGAGTTTGTTCTTAATGTATATTTGTTACCATTGTCAACCAGTAATTTTGCAAACTTACATTGTGTGTTAGTTTCAATTTCCGTAATCGGAACATATGGATCACCAAGAATTCCTATTATTGGATACGTTCCATTTAGTGAATATCTGGTGTTTTCAAAATCTGCTTTGTACATGACCTGTTGAACAGAAGTCAGATAAGTGATGCCATATTTTCCAATATTTAAGTCATTGTTTCCACTATATGCCATATTTGCTATAACGATTGTCTCAGTTGACAGGTTTCTGTCCATGTCACAATAAAAACCTGCAAAGTTGGAAGCATTGATTTCTATGAAAGTATTGTTGTTATTAAGTGCCACTATATCATTTTTGTCATATACAGGGCTTCTAATTTCGATATTTCCTGTATGGGTAATATCAACTGAAGTTAGTGGTTTTATTATTCTCCAGTCCCATCTTATAATATCTGTTCCATTTTCATTTGATACAAAAGCAGTAATGTCATAATCACCTGATGCATAGGCATCCGGATTATAGGATGCATCTGTTATGGAATAATTGATCTGTTTATAATCTCCATCTAAATACCATACAACATCAGAAGGATAATCCAGGCTTATATTAATTGTAGGATTCTCATTTTGATAATTTCTTATTTCATAATCATCATAAGAATCAATATTTGCTGGTGTATTTTCGGGTATTGTCTTTTCAATTACCGGATAGTAATAGAGTGTACTGTTATCTGCAACTTCCAATTTCAAACTATCATAAATATCAAATCTCTCTCCCGATAATAAATTGATATAATTCCAATTAGAGAAAGTTATTGACTTATTTGAAATATCAGTTACTTCCAACATACCATATTCATCTGAAATTTCATAATCCAAGATATTATCAAAGTCCAAAATCCATACTCCATCAATTATAAATTGATTGGAAAGTGGACCCTCTATTTTTTTAATGTGCAATTTCATAACTCTTACATCGTCTACACCAGCAATGTCATATTCCCATTTCCATATAGCATCTTGAGATACCGGGTCAAAGGTGATAGTGTCATCAATGGAGGTTCCGCCATATATCCAGTTTCCTTTTTGGAAACAAATGTAAAACTCGTCTTCTTCTTCATCGTAGGAATAATGAATACCATAGCCATCCTTAAAATCAATATTACCACTTCCGGTCACAACATATTCTTTATTTGTATCAAGAAGCAGTTTTCCAAGTTTTGCCGGATTTCCCTTTTCCAAAGGTATGTATTTTTCTCCAAGTATACCTACAACTTCATATTGCTCTCCGTCAGAATTTAATTCGTCACATGAGAAATTACTTTTCTGGATAGTTATTGTATATGTGAGGTTGCCTGGGTGGATTATTCGTTCAGTACTCGTCAAAGGTTGTGTTACTTCCAGTGTTTCAGAAGATATGGCATTATCAATATCATAGAATAGACCCGCAAAATTCAAATAATTCCATGATTCCGGGCCTGTTGCAATGGCACCTGGGATGTCATGTTGGGTTGATTGGTCATATGTTTTAATCAGACAGAAACGTAGTGCCTCTGAATCAGCAACTTTAAAGTTAAGGTCATTGGCAACATTCATAGTACTATCTTTTTCAAGAATAATGTTATTCAAATTGTTCATTCTGATTGAATCATTATCCACCAGTTGAACTTCCATTTCATTGAATGTAGATCCCATTTCGACACTGATAGTATTTTCAAAATCAATTAACCATATTCCTTCTACAACAACAAGTTCGTCGACCTGTCCCGCGAATACATCCGTAACAAGTAATCTAAAAACAATGACATTCTCTTCATCCCCAATATCCAGATCATACTCCCATGTTGCAGGACCGCCGGAAAGATCAATAACTTCATCTTCTATGAACTCTCCATTTTGGGATAGTTCCATCCAGACTTTATCTCCTTCAACATCTATTTGTTTTGCAGTAAGCTCATACCCTTCCGGGAGCTCCAAAGCAGAGCTCTTTCTAATTACATGTGTATCGTCACTATCTAAAAGCAATTTTACAATCTCATCGGGATTTTCATCTGAGAGAGACACATATCTGTCACCAAAGAAACCTATTGATGGATATGTGGTAGGATATGTTGATCCATACGCCTCTTCATTATCAAAGTCTGCTTCGTAATTTACCTGAAGGATTTCAGTTTTGTAGTTGATAATTCCTTCTTCAATTGTCCTGCCATCTGCTGACTGGCTGGAATTGGTCGAATTACATATCCTAAATGATTCACTGCCGGTATTGGTATCCAGATCGTAATTAAAGGCTTTGAAATTGGATGAGTTTATTTCAATTGCATAATGCCCGCTTCCAATATGTATTGCATTCTCGTTAAAAATAGAGTTGAGATCACTGCCATTATAAACCTGACTTCTAATATATGCCTCATCATCATTTTCCACGATCATTAGGCTTGTAACTTCTGCTGACCATTCATCTTCATTGTCTTTTACTTTGAAATAAATGGTGTGATTTCCTGGTGACAATGTATTGGTGCTGAAGTAAGCATCATCACTCAATATTCCATCAATACTGGATTCCCAGCTATATTCCTGGATGAAACCATCGTGGTCAATACCAATTCCTGCAAAATAGACCATTTCACCAGTCTTTACATAACCGGGAGATATTGAGAATATTGAGGCTTCAGGAAGCAGGTTTTGGTAGGAATAAAGAGGTAAATTGTCGACATTATTCAGATTAAGAACGTAAGATTCATCACAAATTCCATCTTCATCTGTATCTAAATGTGTCTGGCTAAAATCTGTTCCATCAGGATTTGTCCAGCAGTTTCCTCCTATATAGGGTCCACCAACAATATTTTCTCCTGCTGTTTTATCGACATTCCATGTGTTAGATGCATTAAAATATTGTTTCAGGTTTACAGTGTTGTTGAAATAATTGTTGTAAAATAAATTTGCAGAAGAACCGCTGTAGATGGTAATTCCATAATAGTAGCTGTTTTCTATAATGTTTCCCATGATCAAATTTCCTGTATTGTCATGATTAAAAAACAGTCCATTTCCACTTGCTACCGCCCTATTTGGAGTTATGTAGGAGCTAGAGGCGGAGCTCAATAGTAAATGTGTGTTATTTTTGCTATCATTTTCATTTGAGGAAAATACTATCTCTTTTGTAAATAGCTCAAATTCATCGGAATAAGCAGTGTTTGAAGGTTGCATGCTCTGAACACTAATACTTGAAGACAGGACTTCATAATAGTAAGTGTGAATTATAGAATTATTGACCAATGAATTGTTATGGGACGACTCGTGGAAATATATGCCGTATACTTTGTCATCTTGTAAATGATTATCAATAACAGTATTATTGCAGGATTTTACAAGATCAAATCCGATAAAGTCATTAAATGAATAAGTTGACTTTATTTCATTATCATTACTTTCAAAGAGACATAATCCAATATAATCGTTAGATTTCAGGGTATTATTGATGATCTCGTTATTATCTGAATTGTTGAGGTAAATGCCATACTTGTTTGACTCAACGATGTTGTTCTCTATAAGGCATCCTGAAGATTCATAGAGGAATAATGCCTTAGAATAATTAGCACCTCTTAGGGTGAACCCATTTAAGATAACATTGTCTGCATTTATTGTTATCAAATTTTTATCCTCATCAAGAGGTTGAATTGTGACGTGGTCAGGACCAGGTTTCGAAACAATAGTAATACTCTTGTTTATGTATATGTTCTCAGTAAAAATGTCTTCACAAACATAGATGGTAGCACCTTCAGACACGGCATTTACAGCAGCTTGTATCGTAGTAAAGTCTGCACTACCATTCCGGGCAACAGTAACATAAGAGAGACAATCAGAAAACAATGGAAGATTGTCCACATTGCTTCCTTCAATGGAATAACTTTCATCACAAATCCCATCTCCATCCACATCTACCTGTGTCTGGCTAAAACCTGTGCCATCTGGACTTGCCCAGAAATTACCACCGAGATATGGGCCGCCAACTATGTTAGTTCCGGTTGTTCTGTTAGTGTTCCAGACATTTGAACACTCATCTTTCGCATTGTTAGTATTGTTGAAGTAGTTGTTGTAGACAAGATTGCTATGGGCTGAATATTTAAAATGCACTCCATATTCTGAATTGTTGGAAACAATATTATCGTTTAGTGTATTGTAAAGGGAATTACGTATAAAAAAACCTGATTGGGAATTATCGGATACAGTATTGCCACAAATGGTATTATAATATGCATAGAATAGAGTGATACCATAATTATTCAATGTTACATCATTATCAGTTACTCTACTATTCTCTGACATAGTCTCAATATTAATTCCATGATTACAATACGTGATATTATTTCCTGTAACTGTAGTGTTGGGGGATTCATAAAAAGAAATACCATTTTCACTACAGGAACTGATATTATTGAAGGCCAATGAATTGTTACTTGACATGAAAAGATTAATACCAACTACACCAGAAAATGCACTGTTGTTGACTAGGATGTTTTCCTCAGAACAAAATAGACTAATGCCTCCACCATTCAAAAATACAGTATTGTCAATTAGAATATTATTGAAAGAACAATCCAGAAAAATACCCTTATAATTATGTGATAAAACATTGTCCTCTATCAGATTATTTTCAACACGATCAAGAAATATTCCAGAATAATAATAGTCAGGATATAGTTCATCAGCATAAGAAGCACCCAATCTCGTGATATTAAAACCGCAAATCGTCACATTATCTGCAGTTACGTGAATAACATCGTCCCCTGAACTTGCAGACAGAATTGTAGTGTCATTTGGATTTTCGGATTCTGAAATAATGGAAACGGATTTGTTCACATCGATATTTTCAGTATAGATTCCCGGCATAACAACAATTGAATCCCCGGAATTCGCATTGTTTATAGCTTCCTGAATTGATGTGTAGTCCCCGTTGCCATTACAGTCAACAGTAACAGTTCCAGCCATTGCATTCCCAATAGACAGTATAGAGGAAATACATATGAACATTAAAAATATCGTTTTACAATGATAAAATTTCACGGATGTAACCCCATTTTATAGATGAGATTCTTGATATATAAGATTAATTAATTTGAGCTGTTTTATAATATAATGCCTTGAATCTCTGGAAATCGTCACATGAAAAGACGTAAACTTGAGAGTTATGTAAGGAGGAACTTATAACTATTAAAAATAGATTTACGCGACCATAATTTACATCTCACAATATTGAACAGACATTACAAGTTCAAAATCTTTATGTATCGGAAGGATAATATTTTATTTATTCATAAAAGTAAATATTATGAAAGGAGGTGGAAAATGGGGCTATTTAGTGATTTCAAGGACTTTCTTTATGAGTATAAAGTAATTCCACTGGCAATTGCTTTTATTATGGGTATTGCAGCGACTGCTCTGGTAAAATCTTTTGCTGAGAACATAATAATGCCAATTATTACTCCCTTTGTAGCTGGAGGAGCATGGAAAACAGCAACTCTTGCACTCGGTCCTATCGTGATCAGTTGGGGAGCATTCATAGGTGAATTAGTTAACTTCATTATTATTGCATTTGTTGTGTTCATAATTGCAAAGAATGTATTGAAAGAGGAAAAAGTAACAAAAAAGTAATCTCAGATGATTTTTTACATTAAGCAACACACAACCGTTATAAAAGTCGATCACGGTTGTGCCAGCTTTTTAAGTTAAAGATCAACCTGACATCAATTACTAACTTTTTCCGAGGTTAAAGATAGGCTTCTGTAACATATCGATGCATCATCCTGTGGCTGTTGAAATAGTAGGCAATTATTTCAATGGAATTGTTCATGAGGTTTACCCATTCATCTTTTCTGTTGTAGTATTTGGGAATCATGATATATTCCAGTTTATTATAAAGATCATCCAGCTCCATCATTTCGATCTGCTCCGGGGACTTGTCCACCTCCGGTTTGGGTCCGATGGAATAACCTGTGACACCTTCGACACAACCTTCTATCCACCAGCCGTCAAGCACACTGAAATTAACAACACCATTATGAGCTGCCTTCATTCCACTGGTACCGGATGCTTCAAGTGGCTTTTTAGGAGTGTTCAGCCAGACATCCACACCTGATACGATCTTTAGAGACAGGTCCATATCATAATTTTCCAGGTAAGCGACCTTTATTTCACCTTTGAGTTCTTCAGCATATTCAAATATCTTTTCGATGAACTGCTTTCCCTGAATATCCCGTGGGTGGGCTTTTCCTGCAAAAACCAATTGTATCTTTCCGGCTTCATTTACTTTCCTTAGCCTTTTCAGGTCGGAAAAGATCAAAGTAGGCCTCTTGTATTCTGTGATACGCCTTGCAAAACCAATTGTCAGGGTATCATATTCCATGTCAAGCCCGCATTCAATGTTCACATGATCGATAAGCTCTTTTTTCGCAAGCCTGTGGGCATCCCATATTTCGTTATCCGGTATGCTCCTAACCCTGACCAGAAGCTCCGGCTCATTTGCCCATCCTGGAAGATACGTATCATAAAGTTTTCTGAAATGGGAACAAACCCAGGTATAAGAATGAACACCATTTGTTATGGAATTGAACTTATATCCCGGGAACATCTGTTCTGATATCTGTCTGTGTCTTTTTGCCACACCGTTAACATAGTTGGAAAGATTCAGACCAAGAAGGGTCATGTTCAGTTGATTTTCCCCGCCATATTTCTTGAGAATCTCAAAATCAGAATTCTGCCCAATCAACTCCATCACAAGGTCATGCGAAAATACATCATGCCCGCTTTCAATCGGTGTATGGGTCGTAAAAACACACAGCTCTTTTACCTTAGACGGAGAGATGTCGTTCTGGCGCAGTAATTCAAGAACAAGGAGACTGGAATGACCTTCGTTCATATGATATTTGGTTATGGAATAACCCAGCTCTTTCAGCATCCTGACCCCGCCGATACCCAATACCATTTCCTGCTTCAACCGATATCTACGATCTCCTCCGTAAAGACTATAAGTGATCTGCCGGTCTTCCAGAGAATTTCCTTCAATATCAGTGTCCAGGAAAAGTACAGGAACTGTTTCCTGAGTAAGGCTTCGGTGCTCATATAGCCAAGCCCTTACCTTAACATTCTTGTTTTGAATTCGCACGGTCACTTCAGCAGACAAAAGCTGCATGAAATCAGAGGGAGACCATTCCTGAGGATGCTCGGTCTGCCTGCCGGCAGAGTCAAGCTCCTGCCTGAAATAGCCCCTGTTGTTAATAAGAGTAACACTAATAAACGGAAGCCCCAGATCAGCACTTGCCCGTATGGTATCTCCTGCCAGTATGCCCAGACCACCGCTATAAGTTGGAATATCCTTCTTTAACCCGATCTCCATTGAAAAATAGGCTATCTTCCGCCCTTTCCCACCAATTACATTACTCATATTGCTCACACCTTCGTGTTCTATTAAAAAATATAAGGATGATATAGTATTATAGTATCTTTCGCTTAAGAACTAAAAAGACTTTTTGATAGGGTTTTATTGAACTATGGAAGTATATGGTTTTGAGAACTTCATCTTTATTCTATGGTATTCTGCCATTGCCAAAAGATGTTAAAATGTTATGTTCCTTCATAGATTGATCGTGGGTAAAAGTTGCTGCTGTGATTTATCCGACTTTCCGCAGATGTCTAGAGAAAAACGGATATTTTCCTTTAGCGTAGATTTACGCATACTTATATCAAATAGATGTTAATAAATGCTACTTATCAATATAATTATGTTACGATTAATTGATAAATAATTGCAATCCAGATAATTGGCAAAATTCGAGGACATCTGCGGAATATAAGATTTATCCTGAGTTCCCAAGTTTTAAGCGCATATCAGCAGGAGATGTAAATAGAAAACGCCACTAGAATTTGATTTTTACTTCTTGCCAAACGGAATAATGTTGTAAAATATAAGCACATATTTCCGCATCAAGAGACGCGTATGCGCCTAAAAAGGCGGAAGTCAGGATTTATGGAATTTACATCCAATTTAAATTAAATGAGCTCGCGGATGCTGCAAAAGAACTCCAAACTAAAAATAAGAACTAAGCATATTGAAAAGCTTTTATACTTAGGTAATTAATAAAACGATTAGATTTAAGTTCATCACACTTTTTTACTGATTACAAAATCCACAAAGCTTCCCGCAAACTCCCTGTAAGAACTCGCAACCAGGTGAGCATAACATCCAAGTGTATTGTTAACCGTGAGTCCGTCCCAGCCATCGATGATGCCAGTGCCACGGGAAAGCTGGATGGCGAACTTCGCATCCTCTGGGATCTCGGTCACTTCGGAATGGTGAAACTCGTGACCGCGGAAATCGTTGCCTGCCTTTCCGATGACTGTGTCCATGGCAAGTGAACCTATATTGTAGCTGACCACACGCTTGTGGCCCATGAGAGTGTGGCCGGGGAGTGCACCCACCATATCATGGGTGGATTCAGGCATCTCTGCCATGTTATAGGCTCCTTTGCCTTTTACTCCTGTGCTCAGCTTTTCGGTCAGGTACATAAGACCGCCGCATTCCGCATAGATGGGCAGGCCAGAGCGTGAAGCATCCAGGATATTCTCACACATGGAAACGTTGTTTTCCAGTTCTGCCGCGAAAAGCTCGGGGTAGCCGCCACCGATGTACAGGCCATCCACATCAGGAAGTTTTTTGTCATGGATGGGACTGAAGTATTTGATATCGGCTCCTGCCATCTGGAGCAGTTCGAGATTGTCATGATAGTAAAAATTAAAAGCTTCATCAAGAGCAACACCGATGACCGGGCGCTCTCCTTCAATCTTGCGAGGAGTGAAAACGGTCTTTTTCGGACGCTCAAGAGCGGGAGCTGTATTAGCCATCTCAAGCAAGCGGTCTATCTGAATGCCATCCTTGATGGTATTCTTAATGAAATCGATCCTCTCATCGAAATTATCAGCCCTGCGGCGCTCCTCTATTGCAGGAACAAGCCCCAGATGCCTCATTGAGATCTTCATGGAATTGTTACGGCGGATAACACCGATTACAGGAATGCCTGTGTAGAATTCAATGGCCTCTGTGGCTTTTTGTGCATGCCTGGGACCGCCTATATTGTTCAGGATGACACCGGTGATATACACATCCTTATCAAATGCCTTGAAACCACCTACCAGAGCCGCAGCAGAGCGGGTAATGCTCCTTGCATTGATGATAAGAATAACAGAGCATTTCAGTATCTTGGCTATCTGTGCGGTGCTGCCCGTATCCGAAAAGCTGTCAAAGCCCTCATACAGGCCACGGACACCCTCAATAACAGCGATATCAGCATCGTTGTCAACCTCTGTTCCGTGGATGAAAACATCCCTCACACCCTCCTCATCCATAAGGAAACCATCGATATTGCGAGCCCTGCGGCCTGTTATCTCGGAATAGTAACTGGGATCTATGTAATCCAGCCCCACCTTATAAGGTTGGACCTTATACCCGGCCTCGGTAAGAGCCGCAAGCAGGCCAATGGTAATCGTGGTCTTACCCGAGGATGAACTGCCTGCAGACAGAAGTATCCTTGGTATTTCCTTTGCTTCCCTGACAGGAGGATTGTCGGACATTGTCGTCAACCTTAACGTGTAAGCTCACGCAGCCTTTCATCTTCAAGAGCTGTAGGCATAACCGAACTGTCGTTGGACATAATAGCGTGCGCAAGCTCACGATAGACACCTGCAACCGGCGAATCAGGAGCTTTTTCAAGCACCGAGAAACCATCCCTTTCACAGTCCTGAACAACCTGCTCCTTTGGTATGAAAACCATAAGTTTGCTGCCAATCTCCTCTGAGAACTTCCTTACTATCTCCTCTTCCCTGGTGACACTTCTGGAATTGCAGATAATACCAGATAGTTTGGTATCTATCTTTGCAAGCCCCCTGCAAATGTTGTTTGCAGCATATAATGGCATGTATTCACCTGATGTGAGGATATAAGCCTCAGTCACAAGTCCCTTGCGTATCGGCGCAACAAAGCCGCCGCACACAATATCTCCCGGAACATCATAAATGATCAGATCCATATCTTCTATGGACTTGCATACCTGCTTGAGTTTCTGTATGGCAACAATAATACCGCGTCCTGCACAGCCAATACCAGGTTCAGGCCCACCTACTTCCACGCACTTGACACCCTTGTAACCTTCATAGACAATGTCTTTTTCAGTAACATCGAGCTTTTGCCTGAGCAGGTCAAGGATAGTTGGTATTCTTTTACCACCAAGAAGTGTGATGGATGAATCACTCTTTGGGTCACATCCGATTATCATTACTTTATAGCCTTCATCGGCACAGGCTGCTGCAACATTGGAAGCAGTACTTGACTTACCGATGCCACCTTTGCCGTAAATGGCTATTCTTTTATTTGTCATCAGATAGCCTCCGATTCCCCGTCCAGCATATCCTTTGCAACTTCACGCATCGTTGCTCCGAACTCGGACTCAACGATGTGGTTCACACCAAGTGTTTTTGGATGCAGGTCTATCTCCACAATAACATTTTCATGTCCCATTTCCTTTAAAGGAAGAACCTGCCTTGGACCATTGGTAACAGAAATTACCTCCATTCCAAAAAGGTTGTCCATGGGTATCGCGTGGGGAACACCGGTAATGACTGCAAAATCAAAGTCACTGTATTTTTCAGCGATCAGTTCGCTTACCTTCTCACCGGTAATTGGGTATTCATCCATGCCACCGATGTTCTCGTGTATAGTGACACCTTTTTCCCTGAAGTCATTCATGATGCATGTCGCATGATGGCGAACCCTTGGTAGACCAACATTATCATCCACATTTGCCATATTGATGACATTTCCTTCAACACCAAGATGAACAGCCATTTCGTTAATGGCAACAGTGATGTCGGCGAACATATAGCCGGTCTCTTTCTTGGCATTCATAATAGTAAGACAGCGTTTGCCATCTTTCAGATGATTTATGATCTTTTCAGCAACCTTGTACTTCAGGTCTCCACGTGAAGGTGCCAGATATTCCCTGCTGGCCGCACCATGGCGCTTTTCAACATTAGTAGCTTCCTCAAGAAGGAATTTCTGTCTTTTAAGCTCCACTGCATCAATAACGCCAGCCTCACAAGCAGATTCAAGTGCCATCAGAACACCTTTTGTATTATTAGGGTATCCTGCATGCACTTCTACTTCTATAACAGGCACATCCAGATTCGCATCCAGAACCGGCTCTCGAAGCTCCTCACCGATGATCATACTGGCACATGTACCAACAACACCAATGAGCTTGGGATTGAACATCTTATTCACCTTTACAAGTAAAGATGAAAGTTCATCGCGTCCTCCAAAGACAAAGCCATTCTCATCAAGAGCAGTGGTCACAACATGTATGCCATCTTCTTCAAGAAGTCTTGCATGCTTAAATGAGCATCCGGGAGGACCGTGAAGTATAGCAACATCAACATTCAGGTCACGCAATGTGTATAACGCAGCTACGATGGAACTTGGCCGCGGGTGTATTATTGAGATATCGTTTTCCGCCATATATATCACTTTAGAGTTATCTCATTATTATATTTGTTTAATTTCGTAATAAATAGTATACTTAATGCCTCTATGTTTTTCTGCATTATCTAGTTCTTTATTGTATAAAAGCACTAATCATGATTAAAAAACGAAGAATAAAGATATGATAAAAAACAGTATAAAGACACAGGATATAAAAAAAGGAATCACCTCACCTGAAACATTTCACACACGACAATATTATATCCTTTTGTGAAGAGACCTCAAGTGCCATTTTAAGCCCTACTTCAAGTCCGGGAGCAAAAACAACATTATCTTGATCGAGTTCCCGCATGCGTTCACCTACAAGTACCAATTGTCCAATGTCCGCACCACGCCTCCTGACAAACTCCGAAACATCCTCCGGTGGCAGACCCTCACAAACCTGGGCAGCTTCCTCACCAAGTACCAGGATTACCCTGCCACAACCCGCCACTCGTTTACTTAAAGCATAGTCAAAAGAGCGCTCAACTGAAAGTATATCCATACCGGAGTTGGAATTGTCGATCAGTTTTCTTCCGGAAAGTTCCTTCTCCTGCATCCTCCCCTGTAGGCCTTCAAAAGAACCAATGACTGAGGAGATATCTTTTTCAGACACTCCCATCCACATAGCCACAGAACCTGAAGCTGCAAAAGCAGTTACATACGACCTGGAGTTGTAACAAGGCGACAGAACTGAGGAAAAACTACCATTCCTGTGCTTTAAAACTAGAGTATTAGCCATATCATCCTCAAAGTGCACCTGAAGGTCTGCATCTCGCCCCTCTGAATCGCTAAATGTGAAAAAGGTCCTGTTGTTCTTCTTTGATTTCTCCAGTGCTTTCCTGTCCCTTGCATTCAGGAAGAAGACCTCATCCGGTTTGCCATCGGAAAGCACAGTTACTTTGGAATCACTTGAAGTGGAAGTTGAAGCTGCTATCATGTAATCGGGCTCCAGCGTGGTGATAATTCCCACATCAGCAAACCCGGTAAGGCCAATAGAGACTTCAAAGATATAGCAATCTGCAGCAATACCCAGTTCATCAAGCCGGTCAACCGCAAGTAGCACACTTCCGGGAGCTATGCTTAATCCCAGGTGGACTACTCTTGAATATCCCTGCTCCCATAATTCAAGTCCTCTGGAAGTATGAAGTATGACTTTCATCTTCCTTGAAAGCATTTCAGCAAGCAAGGAAGCAGAACTGGTTTTGGCTTTCGAGCCCGTGACCTCAATTACAGTAGAATCATCAAGAGAACCTGTCATAGATAATATAATACCAACAGCCTTGTGGTGAGTCATAATCTCAATGTCCTTTTTTCGGGCATCTGAAAGCATGGCATATCCGGGATCCAGATGTACAGGACTTACTATAATGTCAAACTCATCAACAGGCACTGGGTCTTTTGAAGTTTTTATACCGTAATCTGATTCGAGTCTCTTAAGAACATTTCTATTCACAGTCCTGTAAGCATCTATTGCTGTTACATTAAATCCAAGACCCACAAATTTTTCGGCAATGATGATGCCTGCATGTGTCAGGTCAAGAACTGCAATGTTGGCATGGTCTAACATAGTACCACAAAATATCGATTTTAAAAGAGAAAAATAAGTTAAAGATACGGATGAAAAATAAAGAATGGGAATAACTTAGTTCTTTCCATCGTCTTCTTCATCATCCTTGTAACTGTCAGAGCCTATCATTGCAGCGGCTATTGAATCAATGCCATCAAGCCATTCTGCGACAAGACCATAAGGAACTTCTTCCATTACCTTCTCCGAAAGTTCCTTCCCACTGATAACAAGGGCACCGATCTCTGCAATAGTACCAAGAGCGATTTCGATATCATCAGAAGATTCGGCTTCAAGTGCAACCTTTACAAGGTCCCCGATGTCGACACTGCTATCATAGTCACCACTCAGATAAGCTTCACATGCTGCAAAGCCACCCATGAGGGAGGCCTGGAGAGAATCGATCATCATATCTGCATCCTCTGAGATAGAATCGATCTCTGCAAGTGCAATGTCCCTTATCTGCGCAATATATTGCAATGCAGATTCCTGGGATATCTGACCTTTTTCCTGTTTTGCAATTATCTTCAGGCATGCAAGGATGATGTCATCCTCCATGTTGACAAAGATGGCTCCTTCCTTTCCCTGGGGCTCGTCGGATTCATCAAATTTGAAATTGCTTTCTTTTACCTGGTTGATCCAGTTATTCCAGCGTTCTGCTGTATAAAAATCATGATGGAATACATCACCGTCCTTCCCTGACATTTAAATACCTCTATAATAATATGAATTTGATCTTTTCATTTTATTCCTGTGAATTGCTTTTTATATAAAAGATGTTCGCAACGAAACTATAATTTTAGCTCCACCTTTTTAAGGGAACACCCTGGCACCATACTTTCGTCCATTGGACCGAGCACCTTTACAACTGTGCATTTGTCTCCGTCCTTAAGACCTTCGGGATAGAGTATATCATATACGCTGTCATCGAAATCCTGACATTTTGGAGACTCGTAGCTCACCTTAGAACCTTCTACTGCCTTTCTGGAATCAATTGCAGCAACAACAGGAGCACTTTCAACCTCTACTGTCAGCACACCGCCATCATGAATGAAACATTCGTGGACAGTATCACCCCTGAGCTTTGCAACACGGTACTTACGACCTGGCTCCAGATTCATACAGGTTCGCCTCAACTTGCATTTCTTACACTCACGAGATTCACCCATGAATATGAAATCTCCGCCTTCTTTTGCAAGCCTTGAACCGATAAGTGTAATGGTAGTGTTAGTATCTGTCATATAATCACCTTGATTAATTGAATTTGACTATAATTTAAATGACTATGAGATCACTTTTGTTAAGCGTGCGACTTTCTCAGCAGCCTCGGGAGTAAGACCCGCACCAAGTATAGTATATCTCTCCGGACGTATCTTATGTGCAACAAGAAGCGCCTCTAATATATACCTATCTTCAATCCCAAGTTCCTTAGCTGTTGTCGGTGCCCCGATTATATCAAGACATTCCTTTATTTTCTTCCAGTCCCCGCCATGCAAGTACATCATCATTATTGTGCCTACTCCACATTGTTCACCATGTAAGGCAGAGTTTGGTGCAACCATATCAAGTGCATGGCTGAACATATGTTCCGATCCTGAAGCGGGCCGTGAGGAGCCTGCAATACTCATGGCAACACCACTTGATACCAGAGCCTTAACAACTATCCTCACAGAGCTTTCCATATCTGGTTTGATATCTTCCGGGGAATCCATCAGTATCTGAGCTGTCATTCTGGAAAGAGCCGCTGCATATTCACTGAAAGGCTCATTCCTTAGCCTGTGAGCAAGCTCCCAATCAAGAACAGCAGTATAATTGGAGATAATATCCCCGCATCCTGCAGCAAGTAAACGGTAAGGTGCACTGGATATTATATGAGTATCCGCTATCACGGCCATGGGAGCATCGACCTCTATGGATGCCTTCTTACCTTTATCATGTATCGAAGCCCTTGAAGACACAATACCATCGTGTGATGCTGCAGTAGGCACGCTTATGAAAGGCAGGTTAAGCTGTGTAGCTGCAAGTTTTGCCACATCAATGGACTTACCACTTCCCACCCCCATGAGGTACTTTGAATTCGCTTCCCCTGCCTGAGAAACCACTTTTTTGACCTCGGTCATGGATGCTTCATTTGAAACCGTTATGCAAGGATTATAACCGCATTTATCGAGCAGGTCAAATACAACATCCCCGGCTATCTTTTTAGTATTATGCCCCGTAACAATAAAAGCACCTTCACGGAGTTTCAGGTCATCACAAACGTCCTTTACATCATAAATAACATCAGGACCTACAACAACATCCCTTGGTAACTGCATCCATTTTTTTTTGCCTTTTGTCGGGATCACTAATATACCTGCCAAAAACTGTGTAATTGAATGTTATAGTATAATCAAGTTTGTACCGGATATTAATAAATATTAGCCTGTAAGAAAAATGACAGGCTTTGTATGGGGAAGTTTCTCTTGATTTATTCCGCTTTTCCCATAAACTCTTAAATGTTAGTGGTATTAGGATATTCCTATATTATGTTACTGCTGTGATTATAATGCCATTAATAGATAAAGTTACCCGATTCATTAATGATTATTACATAGACCCTATTTTACATGATAGTGGCTACAATATCGTTAATACGGTTACATGGGCTATTTTGCTGGGAATCTGTATTTTCGGCGTTGTAAAGTTGTTGAAAAAACTGGATATAAAGATAGATGATAAGTTTACTGCATCAGTAATCCCTTTTATCCTTGCAGGTTCATCTCTCAGGGTTATAGAGGATACTGGAATACTCACACCTCCGGCAAGTTACTTATTCATAACTCCAAATATCTATTTTGTAGTCTTTGTAATAACAGTGTTCTTCCTTGTTCTTTCAAAATGGCTCGTAAAGGCAAAAGGCAGCGGAGACTACCGGAAGAACTTTGCAGGCTTTGGGATTGCATGGCTTGTGGCAAATCTTGTAGTCCTGTTCTACCTTGAAGATCTGGTTCTTCCCTGGGTACCAGTCTTTGTCATATGTGCGGCAAGCATGATAGTATATATTATAAAAATCGTATTCGACCGTATAGGTTTTGATCTACTCCGAAGCAAAACCAATATAACAATACTATGGGTTCATCTCATGGATGCATCTTCTACCATTGCAGGAATCGATTTTCTCGGATATTACGAAAAGCATGTGGTTCCAGCATATTTAATAGATATTACAGGTACTGCATTTGTTATGTATCCGTTAAAACTATCTATATTCATCCCGGTACTATATCTACTTGACAATCATTTTGAAGAGGATGAAGAATCACAGACATTAAAGACCTTTCTGAAACTTGTCATCATAGTCCTTGGATTATCGCCTGCATGCAGGAACACCATCAGGATGGCATTCGGAGTCTAAGCCAATGCACGACGAAAATACAAGAGAGAGATTCAGGACATACGTTCACGAGTTGAAACCATTCATATGGACCAGCCTGTTAATCTTTGTATTGTCAACTATTACAGGTTACGCCTATTACACAATCAACCCTTCATATGCACTGGATTCACTTTCAGGGCTGGAAGAACTCGCAGAAATGATTAAGGGTCTTTCGCCTTTAGAGATAATGCTGCTGATATTTGTGAACAATGCTGTGAAAATGTTTTTCGCGGTGCTGCTGGGTTTTGCTCTGGGCATAATCCCATTTGGATTTCTGGTACTGAACGGTTTTGTCCTGGGCGTCTTTGCGCATTTCCAGGTAGTTGAAAATGGGACACTGTTCATAATAGCAGGCCTGACACCTCATGGCATAATCGAAATACCAATGCTGATAGTCTCATCTGCCATTGGGATGAAGATCGGCTATGTGGCATTGCAGACACTTCGTTCAGAGCCTGCAGACCTTAAAGCAGAGATCATCCGGGGAATCAAGTTCTATCTTCACTGGCTGTTTCCGCTGATATTTCTTGCAGCTGTAATAGAGACTTTCATAACACCTATAGTAATTTACATGATAACCGGTATTTAAGATTCCAGCCAAACATTTGTGACGTGAACAGGTTTATTAATAGTAAATACAATGTCTGGAAAAAACCGAGGGCAAATAATGATAGACAGAAAAGAGATCGCAGAGATCATTGAAAATTATGATTTGGATAAGGTAAAGATAGGTGCTGTAGCATCACACTCAGCACTTGATGTCTTTGACGGTGCAATTGAAGAGAATTTCAGGACATTTGCAGTATGCCAGCAGGGCCGTGAAAAGACATACACAGAGTACTTCAAGTCACAGAGGGACAGCAATGGCAAAATTATCCGTGGTATTGTGGATGAGTACGTTTCATTGAAGAAGTTCAACGAGGTCACAAAGCCTGAGAACCAGAAAAAACTAGTTGAAGAAAATGTACTTTTCATACCTAACCGTTCCTTTACATCCTATTGCGGCATCGATGAAGTAGAAAATGACTTCAAAGTACCTCTTGTAGGAAGCAGGAACATGCTTCGCAGTGAGGAGAGAGGCATAGACCGTGACTATTACTGGCTACTTGAAAAAGCAGGATTGCCCTTCCCTGAGAGAATCAATGACCCGCAAGATATAGAGGAACTTGTGATGGTAAAACTCCCTCATGCAGTAAAAAAGCTGGAAAGAGGATTCTTCACAGCAGGAACCTATGAGGAATACCAGAAAAAAGCACAATCCCTCCTGAAACAAGGAGTCATTACTCAGGATGCACTTGACAATGCAAGAATTGAACGTTATGTGATAGGTCCTGTATTCAACTTTGACATGTTTTATTCACCCATCGAAACAGAGATGAACAAACTTGAGATCCTTGGTGTTGACTGGCGATTTGAAACAAGTCTGGACGGACATGTTCGTCTGCCTGCACCACAACAGATGACACTTGCAGAGCACCAGCTCACGCCGGAATACACCGTCTGCGGCCACAACTCTGCAACCCTGAGGGAATCTCTTCTTGAAGAAGTATTCAGGCTTTCCGAGAAATACATAGAAGCGGCAAACAAGTATTATGACCCCGGAGTTATTGGTCCGTTCTGCCTGCAGACCTGTGTTGACAAGGACCTGAACTTCTACATATATGATGTAGCACCCAGGGTTGGCGGTGGAACAAATGTACATATGTCAGTCGGACACCCATACGGGAACACCACCTGGAGAAAGCAAATGAGCACTGGTCGCCGCGTTGCCTTTGAGATCAGAAGGGCTATTGAGACAGATAAGCTTGAGAAGATAATAACGTGAACTGGCTTAATACTATAGTCTGAACCAATGTTCAGACTCCTTTTTTTGTTCTTTACTTTAAATTAATATACACCTGTGAATAATAGCCTTTTTATATAATTGTGTGTATAATAGTACTGCTCATGAATATCAATAGAGTCCCAACCGGAATAAAAGAACTGGATGGAATACTGGAAGGAGGTTATCCACTACAGCAAGGCATCCTGATAAGTGGTCCCCCTGGTTCAGGGAAAACAATTCTTGCAACCCATTTCCTTTACAAATCATGCAAAGACGGAAAAAAGTGCATGCTTATGCTTACTCATGTTAACGTAGAGAGTTTTCTGGAACAGGCTCTGAGCATAGGAATCGATTTTCAGGCATGTATTGATAAAGGAAGCCTCTTTATAAAGAAAGCTTTTGAAACGCGTACAAACAAGATCTACAATGCTGCAAGACATGGGACAGGAATAGGTTTCCTGGAAAAAGATTGTGTCCAGAACGTGCAAGACATACCTGATGACGTGGAAATAGTAGTAATAGATAATCTTGACATGTTGTCCCTCTATCACAGCACAGAAGAATTTGCGGACAAATTTTTTACAATCAATGATATTCTTTTTGCTAAAAAGTGTACCACTCTTTTTTTAATAGGCCATGAAGAATCAAGAGTTAAACATGCCATCGCACAACACACATCCTTTGGAAACATAGAACTTTTCATGGACCGGGACCCTATAACCGGAAAAGGCATGCGCCAAATGTATATTCCTAAAATGAGATGTACTTATCTTTCACTGGAACCTCTTAACTTCAAGATCACACACGAAGGTATAAAAATAGAGAAGATATTCCAGAGGGATGAAATGATAAAAGGTGCACTGGGGCCTTTACTGTGAAAACAGTATTTACAGGTGCTATTCTTTAAGTAGTATATGCCATAGTAAGGTATATACATCATTAAAAGAATAAGGCATGGTTTGCCATACCATAGTATTTGCATTTTCTGGTTTGTTCGAAATCATTTAAATATGATTAATCGAATGATACACCACAAATCTAAATAGGTAATCTATTAAACTTTAACCCATACTAAATTTATTACACTTTTAGAATATTGCCCAACCGGGAGGGAAATCAAAAATTGAGTCAACCTTGTGTTAATATCGGCATGGTAGGTCATGTCGACCACGGAAAAACCACACTTGTCAGCGCGCTGTCAGGAGTATGGACAGACACACATAGTGAAGAGATGAAGCGTGGAATATCTATCAGACTAGGATACGCCGACACTACTTTCAGAAAATGCCCTAACTGCCCAGAACCCCAGTGTTATACAGTCAAAGATACATGTGAAGGATGCGGCGAACCATCAGAAGAGATAAGGACAGTGTCATTTGTAGATGCACCTGGCCACGAAACATTGATGGCAACTATGTTATCCGGTGCAGCTATAATGGATGGTGCGATACTGGTTATCGCAGCAAATGAAACATGCCCACAGCCTCAGACAAAAGAACACCTGATGGCACTGAACATTGTAGGCATCCAGAATATTGTCGTTGTACAGAACAAAATAGATCTTGTTTCCAGGGAAAAAGTCATCGAACACTATCACCAAATTAAGGAATTTGTTAAAGGCACAGTTGCCGAAGGTGCACCAATCGTACCAATTTCAGCGCAACAGAACATTAACATTGATGCACTTATCATGGCGATGGAAAAAATGATCCCAACCCCTGTGCACAAAATCGATAAACACCCGCATATGCTTATTGCAAGGTCTTTTGACATTAACAAACCGGGAACACCTATAAATAGGATAACAGGCGGAGTCATTGGAGGCACACTTACAGAAGGTGTCCTGCACCCTGATGATGAACTTGAAATCAGACCCGGTATGAAGGTTGAAAGTGATGGAAGTACACGATGGGTACCAATCAAAACAAAGATATCAAAGATAATTGCAGGCAAGGACCATGTGGAAGAAGCAACTCCCGGAGGATTGCTCGCTGTCGGTACAACTCTTGACCCGACACTTACAAAAAGTGATTCACTGACAGGACAAGTTGCTGGTCTGCCAGGAACATTGCCACCTACACATGATGATTTCAAACTTGAGCTTCATCTGCTGGAAAGAGTAGTAGGGGTTTCTGATGAAGAAGAGATCGGCCCTATAAAAACCAGTGAGCCACTTATGTTAAATGTTGGTACAGCCACCACAGTAGGTGTTGTCACAAGTGCCCGCAAAGATATTGCTGAGGTTAAGTTGAAGAGACCTGTATGTGCAGAGATAGGCTCCACTGTAGCTATCAGCAGGCGTGTAGGTTCACGCTGGCGCCTAATAGGTGTAGGAGTTATTAAGGATTGAAGGTAATTATTGATACTAACGCATTGATGATACCGGTCCAGTTCAATGTTGATATCTTTGAAGAATTGAAAAGATTAGGGTATGATAACTATCTAGTCCCTACATCCGTTATCAACGAACTGGACATTCTGACACATAATCTCAAGGGTCAGGACAGAATAGCTGCAAAGGTTGCACGGTCAATGGTAGACAGATGCGAGATAATCCCTGCTGACGGACACGCAGATGATATCATTCTAGACCTTGCAACCAGTCTTGCCGCATCTGTGCTCACAAATGATATCAGACTTAGGAAAAGGCTGGAAAACAGAAACATTTCGGTCATATGTCTGCGACAGAAGAACAGGCTTGAGATAATATCGTAATGATCACATAAGAGATCAGTTTAAAATCATATAAGTTGTTAAAGGCTAATGATACAGGATTATTGGAGTTAGTCACCATGTACAAAAAGATGAAACTTGCCGATACAATTCGCGTTGCACCCGATCTTTTAGGCAAGGATGTTAACGAAAATGTCAAGAATGCTTTGAGAAAAAAACTTGAAGGCAGGATAGACAAAGAGATAGGAGCAATCGTTGCCATCACCCAGATAGATAAGATAGGAGAAGGACATATCCTTGTAGGAGATGGTGCTGTATATTACGATGCAATGTTTGAAGCGATCGTATTTGTACCAACGATACAGGAAGTCATAGAAGGAGAAATTGTTGAAACCGTTGACTTTGGAGCTTTCATCAGTATTGGAGCTATGGACGGACTCCTTCACGTGAGTCAGGTTACTGATGACTTCATGTCATATGACGGCAAGAATGGAAGACTTGTCAGTAAGACTGGCGGCAGGTCACTTGCCGAAGGAGACAAAGTAAGGGCACGTATAGTTGCGGTGAGCATCAATGAGAGAGATCCAAGGGAAAGTAAGATAGGACTTACAATGCGCCAGCATTCCCTGGGTAAATTCGAATGGCTCGAAGAGGCTAAAAAGCCATCCGCAGAAAAAGAACAATAATAATATCGGAGAGTATTAGATGAGTGAACAGGTTTGTCGGGAATGCCACCGGATAATTGCAGGTCAGACATGTCCCATTTGCGGTTCAAGCAATCTCAGTTCTGACTGGAGTGGAATGATAATAATTATCGATCCGGAACGCTCAGAGATAGCAAAGAAAATGGACATAAGGGTTGCAGACAAGTATGCATTGAAGGTGCGCTAATTGGGCCTTCAGTTAACTTTACCCGATACACTTCGTCCACAGTTTAAAGAGATATTTGGATGTCTTTACAGGGGTAAAGGCGATGACACTATCGAAAAACTTTCCAAGGACCTGGGTAGCCCCACAAAACTTATATCCGTGGGTGATGTTACTACCTTCCACTTGCTCAATCTTGGAATAATACCGGACATCCTAATTGTGGATGAACGCACAAAACGCGGACCGGCATCAAACCGGGTCGTAGTGGGTACCAAGCATAAAGGGTTCACTGAAATATCCGTTGACAATCCAGCCGGGGTAATAACCGAAGATCTGATAGACGCTGTAGGAAATGCGTTGAATACAGATGAACATGTCAGGATATTTGTGCGCGGCGAGGAGGATCTGGCTGCTGTACCTGCGATTCTTATGGCACCGGAAGGATCAGCTGTTCTTTACGGACAGCCGGATGAAGGTGTTGTACTTGTCAAGATAACACTACCTAAAAAGGAACAAATGAAGAACCTGTTAACTGAGATACTCAACGAACAGGAACATACTACAGAACAAATCGAGATTATTCGGAGGAAACTGGATGGATATCAAAATCATAAAAGATAAAAAGAACGCACTTCTCAACAGGCGTGAATTAGAACTCAAAGTTGCATTTGACGGAGCAACACCATCAAGAACTGATGTGAAAGGCAAACTTGCAGCTATGCTTACAGTACCACTGGAACTTGTAATTGTACAGAAAATGGACAACGAGTTCGGTAGGCAGGAACTTAAAGGATACGTCAAAATCTATGACGATGAAGCTCGCATGAAGCAGGTCGAGGAAGCATACGTTCTTGAAAGGAACAAGCAGCCTGAAGAAAAATCAGAGGAATAATCATGGCAGTAAAAGATTACTACAAGGTCAGTGGCGATTCTATTGAGCGCACACGCCAGTCCTGCCCACGGTGTGGCGAGGGTGTATTTCTTGCAGAGCACAAGGACAGGCGCTCCTGCGGCAAATGCAACTACACCGAATTTAAGAAATAATAACACATGATACAGCCCCGTGGGTTGTTTTTTTATTTTTAGACTTTTTTGACATTAAATCTGATTCGTTAGTGACATCTGTATTAAATTATGGATTTATTTTGCATTTGCAGCATTGATCAGGTTACATGATGATCCATAGATTATTTTATAAAAAATATAATAATTACTGCATACGAGTTGCTTAGGCTCATCATAAAGATTTCAACCTACTGATAAGTATTTTATACATAGATATCCCGAAAGGTTTAATTATAGGCACATTGATTGCATATGTTAGTTTTAAAGTAAACGGTGATGATTAAATCAAATAAGTTGCATAATGTAAAACACTACAAATGCAACTATTATTAATACAATAATTAGTGGCAATAAAATATATACCATATTATAAAAAAAGGGGGATTCGATGAGTTACGTTTACGCAGCCGTGATAGGCATACTTATAGGCATCTTCATATTCGGATTAAAGACAGGCGTAGGATGTGGATTTTCCACTGTAAAACGTAGAGATGTACTAATACTTGCAAGTGGTTATTTCATCATTTCCATAATCCTTGGAAGTCTGGTGGAAATGGTGGACCAGTCATATCTGGAAGGTATTTCCAATCTTGGAATGACATTGCATGTTTTCGTTGCGCTGGTCCTGATTGGCGCTGGCATATATACACAAAAAAAATGGTCATGTGGCCATGACGTTTCAAAGAAGACCTTCCTTGTGATCTCCGTACCCTGTCCGGTTTGCCTGACTGCACTTTTTGTATCATGCATGGTATTGGCATCAACCCTTGAGATCAGCGGATGGAAAATAGGGATCCTGGTAGGATTTGTTTTCTTTATTTCAGTAATATCTTCAACATGGGTCTTCAGAAAAATGAAAAAAACACCTGAAGATCTTGGAACAGCAATGATGTTTCTTGGAATTTTCTACCTTCTTGGAGCAATGGTAGTTCCTGCTTACATCAAAGCAAAGAAACTCAACATGACACTGAGTAGTGGAGGAGAACTCGAAATTGTTCCGCTGTTGATATTCGCCCTATTCATAATTGGAGGCTATGCCCTCAATAACATAAGAGGTCAATAAAAATGGATGCTACTTCTTCATTGTTTGGAATATTGTACACTTTTTCAGCTTCATTGCTGTACCCAGTAGTTATCATACTAATATTACTGGTGGTCTTCTCCCTGATGCTTATAGGAGAATTCCTGTCAGAATATGCAAAAAGACACAGAGATATAGGAAACCTTGAGCTTTGCTGTAACAAGGTAAGAGAACATATCAAATCCCGGGAATTTGGAAAAGCCGCCGGATCCTTGCGCAATGTAAAACAGAATTTCATGGTCACAAGTTTTGCAACTTCTGCTGCAGACCATCTTGAAAAGAACATGATACCTGCTATTGAATGGCTCTCACAGGAATATGAGATCCGGATGGCAAAGAGACTTGAACAGACAAGGATCGTTGCAACCATTGCACCAATGCTTGGCCTGATGGGGACTCTTATTCCACTTGGACCTGCACTGATAGGCCTGTCACAGGGGGACATCGTACAACTTGCAAACAACCTCATGATAGCTTTTGCTACAACTGTTATCGGACTGTTTGCAGGAACAATCGGATATGTACTCACCCAGGTAAGAAAAAGGTGGTACTGGCAGGATATGGCTGATATAGACTATATCCTCGATACCCTGGAGGTAGGGGAGTGAAAAGGAGAAGATACCGACGGACAGGACTAATTAATAATGAGGACGAACAAAACCCCCTCACAGGAGTTGCTAACCTCTTTGACATCGCAATGGTCTTCTCAGTTGCACTGCTGGTGGCACTTGTGATGTCTTACCAGCTTCCTGAACTGCTCAGTCCCACAGACGATATTACAATAGTTAAGAATCCTGGGCAAAAGGACATGAAGATAATAATCAAGGAAGAAGGAAGACCCATTGAAGTCCTGAATATGACAGACCAGATAGGCGGTGGAACAGGAGAAGCGCTTGGAACTGCCTACAAGCTGGCAGATGGAAGGGTAGTTTATGTACCGGAAGAGGAGGGGGCGAACACTACCTCTACTTAATTTTTTTCTCAAATTCACACAACTTTAATTGTTTTAAAACAATTAAAATTTAATATGATATAAAATTCAGGGAACTAAAGAACGAAAACAGGTGATTCGGGCACTTCGGAAAAAGCTTGGCGGCGCTTCCGAAGTGCTCACACGCTATCGGGTGATAACATGCAAAAGAGAAGTATATCAATACTAGTAATAAGCATATTGTTGATGGCACTGCTGACAACGGTTGTATCGGCAAACGGAAATGACTACTACTTAGTTGCTAACACGACCAGCGACGCTGATGGGAATTTTGTCTTTGAGGATATCCCAAATGGTGAATATACTCTCTATGCCGTTAACCTCTCTTATTCAAACATGTATGATGAATGGAGATGGTATAATGGAAAAGTCGATGTAGTAGTTAACAGTTCGGATATTACAGACCTTGCAGTTGAAGTTGAAAGCGGATCTGAGATTGATGAAAAACAGGCGTTGGCTTACTTGGACAAATCCTCAATATCAGGAAATACCTACCTGTATGCGAGAAGTACTTATTACTACAAAGCAAGTACTGTTGTTCTTTTAGACAGTGATACTGAGGAATTAATTGCAAATACTACCAGTGATGCGAACGGCAATTTTGTCTTTGAGGATATCCCAAATGGTGAATATACTCTCTATGCCGTCAACCTCTCTTATTCAAACATGTATGATGAATGGAGATGGTATAATGGAAAAGTTGATGTAGTAGTTAACAGTTCGGATATTACAGACCTTGCAGTTGAAGTTGAAAGCGAATCTGAGATTGATGAAAAACAGGTGTTGGCTTACTTGGACAAATCCTCAATCTCAGGAAATACCTACCTGTATGCGAGAAGTACTTATTACTACAAAGCAAGTACCGTTGTTCTTTTAGACAGTGATACTGAGGAATTAATTGCAAATACTACCAGTGATGCGGACGGTAATTTTGTCTTTGAGGATATTCCAAATGGTGAATATACACTCTATGCCGTTAACCTCTCTTATTCAAACATGTATGATGAATGGAGATGGTATAATGGAAAAGTCGATGTAGTAGTTAACAGTTCGGATATTACAGATCTTGCAGTTGAAGTTGAAAGCGGATCTGAGATTGATGAAAAACAGGTGTTGGCTTACTTGAGCAAATCCTCAATATCAGGAAATACCTACCTGTATGCGAGAAGTACTTATTACTACAAAGCAAGTGACTTGGTTTTGTTAAAACAAAAAGTGACTACTGAAATCACTAATGCACCGCATCTGAACATATCAATTGTAACAGGTTATTCATCCTATGAAGAAGAACTTGCCAACTTTACACAGAGGATTAACTCCAACCCTGATTTAAATATCACAGCCAGTTACTACCTTACAACGAAACTGCCAGCAGATATAGACCTCAGCAACATGGATATCATCTACATTGTGATGGTAACCCAGAGTGCAGCAGAGTTTGAGGATACGATTCAGACGGCCATTGAGAATGGTGCACTGGTAATCGGCTCCAACACTTATTTGCCAGAAAGTGATTACACCCCTCCTTCAGAATATGATGACACCGACTTTAAACAGCTCTTATCATCTTACTGGTCCGGTGCTTCTTTCGATGATAGCAATTTTGATAATCTTATTTTCTTCCTGGCACAGGAATACTATGACCGTGCTGACCTGACAGTAGAAGCACCAAGCGGATTGTCAAGAGCTATATATCATCCTGCAATGACAGATTCACCTGTTGAGTATTTCACAGGTGATGCAACAGATTATTTTGACTGGTATACCAACAGAACGCAAGGACATGCCTTTGATGAGAATGCATCAACCATCGGCATCACATTCTATAGTTCATACTATCCTGATGACATGAACCCAATCGATAAACTCATAGAAGGATTTGAAGAAAAAGGTGTCAATGTAATTGCATGTTACGGGAAAGCCGGATACTATGTTGATCCTTATCTGAACCATAGCAATCAAACAAAAGTGGATGCTGTTGTTTCCTTCCACTACCGTGGGAATTACTTTGACATTGAAGAACTTGGTGTTCCTGTGATGAATGCTGTGCTCAACGGATACATGAACACAAGCCAGTGGATAGAAACAAGCACCCCTCTGCCTGTTACAAACATGCTGAGGATATACGGGCCTGAAACGGATGGACTTATAGATCCTATCATGATCGGTGCTCTGGAAACTTTCACAGAAGACAACGGCACTGTTGAGAAATACATAACTCATGAAGGTCAGGTCCAGTGGCTCATCGATCGCACCATCGCCCAGGCAAAACTTGGCATTGAAGATGAATCTGACAAGAAGGTTGCCATCATCTACTATAACCACGGCGGAGGCAAGGATAACATCGGGGCATCGTATCTTGAGGTCACGCCAAGTATCGTCAACCTCTTGGAAGGTATGGAAGATGCAGGTTACAATGTGGATAGTAACCTGCTACCCAACAAGACAGAACTTGTGGACCTTATGATATACCAGGGAAGGAATGTCGGTACCTGGGCACCTGGGGAACTTGAAGCACTTGTTGATACGGGAGAGGTTGTGCTGCTTCCTGAAAGTACCTATATGTCATGGTTCAACGACCTCCCCGAACAGAGAAGGGAAGAAGTCGTTGATATGTGGGGCGAGGCTCCCGGGAAGATAATGGTCCACACAGACGACAACGGGGAAAGTTTCATTGTTATCCCGGAGATCAGGCTCAGTGATAATGTGATCCTTGCACCGCAGCCAACCAGAGGATGGTTGCAGGACAATGAGGCACTCTACCACGATACCGAACTGCCGCCACATCACCAGTACATTGCATTCTACCTGTGGCTGCAGCATGAGTTCGATGCCGATGTCATGGTGAACATGGGAAGGCACGGGACCGTTGAATGGTTACCAGGTAAAGATTTCTGTCTTCTCAGTGACGAATGGCCTGCACTTATGGTTGGTGATATTCCGGTCATCTATCCTTACGTTATGGATGGCATGGGTGAAGGCATGCAGGCAAAGCGCAGGGGCAATGCTGTAGTTATCGATCACCTGATACCACCTGTGATATCTGCCGGTCTTTACGGCAATTACAGTACTCTCAGCAGTGAGATAACTTCCTACCAAACCTCTCTTGCAGAGGATGAGAACCTGAAACAGGCTCATCTGCAGGACATAATTGGCCTGGCCGTTGAGCTTGGGCTTGATGAGCATGTCAACATGAGCCTGGCTGACAGCAACGAGACAGTTGATGAATTCCTTGATGAGCTCACGGATGTACTCTATGAACTAAGGAGCCTGTCAATGCCATACGGACTGCACATACTGGGAGAGGCACCCGAAGACCAGGCACTTGTGGGAATGGTCAATTCCATGCTTGGCAGCGGGTTTGCAGAAAAGGTGGCAACGTATAACAGTTCGGAATCTGCACACTATGACATACTGTCAAAAGTCCTGATTGACGATGAGAATATGACTGCTGCACAGGTGCAGGTATTGGGTACTACTTCAGCAGATGTTGAAGCTGACCTGAACACCGCCATCTATTACGCAGAACTGCTCTCTGAGACCGGGAATGAGATCCAGCAGGTTCTGAAAGCCATGAACGGGGAATACATACGGCCAAATCTTGGCGGTGACCCGGTACTGCGTCCGGACACTCTCCCATCTGGCAGCAATTTCTATGCTTTCGATGAGCAGCTCATTCCTACACAACAATCCTGGGAACAGGGTAAGGCCCTTGTTGACCAATGGATTGCAGAGTACGTGGCCACTAATGGAGAATATCCCACAAAGGTCGGATACATACTCTGGGCAGGTGAGTCCACACGCCATGAAGGTATAATGGAATCACAGCTCCTCTATATGATGGGAATAGAACCTGTATGGAACTCTGCTAACGGCAAGGTGGAGAACGTTAAGTTCATCGATTCCTCCGAACTTGGAAGGCCACGCATTGATGTCATTGTGCAGATATCAGGTCTGTACAGGGATACTTTCCCGATGAAGGTTCAACTCATCGACAAGGCTGTAAGGCTTGCATATGAACAGGAAGAGACGGACTTATACGACAACTATGTTGCACAGAACACAGATGCATTGCAGTCTTTCATGAATGATACTATAAAAGATGAAGACCTTGCACTTGACATCGCACTGTTCAGGGTATTCGGTCCGGCTGACGGTGCCTACGGTACAGGGATGGCAAATGCAGTGGACGCCAGTGATACATGGGAGAATAACACCGAACTTGCAGAACTCTACGTCAACAAGATGAGTTATGTCTACGGAGAGAACATCTGGGGACAAAACATAGCTGAATATGTTAAGATGCAGACTGGCCAGGTAATTGACATCGACAACTCGATGGTCTTTGAGAACAACCTCAATGACACAAGGGCTATTTTCCACAGCAGGAGTTCCAGTACATACGGCTCACTTGACACAGATGACTTCTACCAATATATGGGTGGACTGTACAATGCCATCAAATACATCTCTGGCAATGCTCCTGAAGCTTATGTAGTGAACCTGCAGGACCTTAGTGACCTTGAGATACAGACACTGCAGACCTATATTGCAAACGAACTATATTCAAGGTACTTCAACCCATCCTGGATGAGCGGCATGCAACAGCATGGTTTTGAAGGCGCCCGTGAGATGGAGAGTTTCCTTGATAACCTATGGGGATGGGAAGCCCTTAACCCTGACCTCATTAGTGATGACATATGGAACAAGGTGTATGAGAACTACTTCGCCAATGCCGAGCTTAGCGGCTGGCTGAAGGAGAACAACCCATACGCCTACCAGGCAATGACTGCAAGGATGACCGAGACCGCCAGGAAAGGTAACTGGGATGCTTCTGATGCTGCCCTGAGAAGTCTTGTTGCCGAGCAGATCAAGTCCGTAGCCGATAGCGGTGCAACATGCTGCCATCACACCTGCGGGAATATACTGAACCAGGAGTTCGTAGATGGTATAGCACAGGCACTTGTTAATGCAGGAGAGCTCAGCCAGGCCGAACTTGACCTGTACAGGGCGATCATGAAAGCAGCTACAACTGCAACTCCAACTGCAACTCCAACTCCAACTGATCCATCAGCAAGCCCGGCAAGTTCTTCTTCCAGCTCAGGTAACACCGGGAAAGAGCTCAGCATCGTGGAGACAAGCTCGGGCAACCAGACATACATGGAGGAGGCAGGCGCAGGAACAGATCTTGAACAGGAAGCATCTTTGAGATCCCCGAACCAGGACAACTATATAGAAGGCTATGAGATGACAAAGGAGAGTACTGTTCAGGATACATCAAACAGCGGTCCTTCAATATCAGGTTCCGATATTCTTGCCTCTGTTTTAGTATTGGGGGGTGTCGGTGCCATCTATATGGGTTTTGTTAGGAGGAGACAATTCTGAGAGATCAGCATTCTGGCACATTTTATTTTTTGTGCTTTTTTACAATAATTAAGGAATTGAATTAAAGAATAGATAGAAAAACTGTGGACACTCCCTCAAGCCGCCAAGCAAAGCAGGGAGTGCCCTTACAAGTTATCGGGGGATAACATGCAAATGAAAATAAAATCGATATTGGTATTAAGCATTTTGTTGATGACAGCACTAACGAGTGTTGCTGCATGTGCAGAACAGAAAACGAAAATTACTTACATCGCTTACTCTGAAGCTTATTCTGAGAACGAGGCTCTTGAGATTGCCAGTCAGAGCATCGACCAAAGTGATCTGATTGAATACACTTTCATTGAATATGCTAACTCAACATACGGTGCCAGCGCCGAGCTACTTTCCGCTGCTAAGAGTGGTTTCCTTGAAACCCAGGATGTTATCTTCTGTGATATGATGGGGAGCAAGACATTCAACGCTTACAATGGTACCATAAATGAGAGCTTTAAGGCTGCACAGGATAATGGAGCCGAACTTTACAGTATCCGTTCCAGCACCACCCCTTCTTATTTTGATTACAATATCTCCGGTTGTGCTGAACCCGATCCAATATGCACATATTATCAGGGAATCGATACAACTGATGCAGGTATTGAGAATGCCGAGAACCTTCTCAAGTACCTGACAATGAGGACAAGGATCACTTACATCGCTTACTCTGAAGCTTATTCTGAGAACGAGGCTCTTGAGATTGCCAGTCAGAGCATCGACCAAAGTGATCTGATTGAATACACTTTCATTGAATATGCTAACTCAACATACGGTGCCAGCGCCGAGCTACTTTC
>NZ_MBKP01000063.1 GCF_002243045.1 Methanolobus psychrotolerans | reverse complement strand
TATTATCTGATATTTTTTGCCAGTTTCCAGCAATTCCCTTTCAGTTTTCTCAAGCTCGGTATTATCAATAATTATGCCCTGGAAATGAGTTATATTGCTTTCTTCATCCCTTTTTATAAATGACCTTTCAGTTACCCAGCGTACTTCACCCGATTTTGCAAGTATTCGGTAGTTCAGGGAAAAATAGGATGTATTCTTTTTCTCAGAGTGTTTTCGTACCTCTATCAGAATTCTTTCAAGATCGTCAGGATGAACAATATCCCCATAAAGCAACTCTTCTGAAAGGAACTCTTCGGGAGTATAACCTAACTGAGCAATATTCCCAGATACAGATTCAACAGGCCATTTTCCTTCTGCCTTCCACAGGAAAGATATCACCGGACTGCTATTATAAACTGCTTCCAGTTTTTTATTAAGATGAACAGGAACTGGTATAGTCTCACCATGGGCTTTATTTTTTCCCGATTTTTTAACAACAGAAATATTCATCACTCCGAACTTGCATTCATGGTTTTTTAAATGATAGTTTCGATGTAATAAAACTCGAAATCCCATAATTTAATTTATTATTTGTATCCGACAATGGAGGATTTTTCAATATATAATATTAACGGCCCTGTAGTTTAATCAATCATATTTAAAGATAATGATGCAAAATAAAAACACAACGTTTTACCGCATTGTAGTATAACATAAATAGACTGCATAGTTATTTTAAAATGAAAATTCATCTACGTGCAAAAAATATATATATGGAAAATAGTTGAGTTATTTCTTTGGACTAGAAAAACAGGCTTTTATGAAGATGCCTCATTTCATATAAAATCCGATATGACCACACTAATTTACAGAGATTTATATTTGGTATATATAGGTTTCTTTTTGATTTAGCATGGTTTATTTGAAGGAAAATACACAATAAACATAATCAGTACACTTGTTTATGTTACAAGATATCTGTCGGAAGTACCTTCCACAATACAAAAATATAAATACTAGATTTTGCATAATAAGGAATTGAGATCAAACGAATCACCTTGATTAAAAATGGGCCTATATCTTGGTAGATAGTCTCTGTAGAAATTCTACCTCCTTCAATTGCTCCTTTGTTTTACCTCCACTAAAACAAAAAAGGAGCAATGATTTCTACATTCTGTATAAATCCGTTTTTGAGGGTTACAAATGTCTTTATCAAAAACAATAGATATTGAAAATTTCAGTTTCACAGGTATTCATTTCCGAAAGGATATAAGTACTGTTTTTAAGAAAAAGACCCTGGCGGCGAAAAGTCCCTAGGAGGTGCTTTAATGCACTACAGCCTTGGAATAGATGCCGGAGGCACCTATACTGATGCTGTGATAATCAAGGATTCAGACGGAAGCATTGTAAGTTTCAACAAATCACTTACAACTTATCCGGACCTGTTAAAAGGTATCAGGGACAGTCTTGAAGGACTAGATCCACATTATCTTGAAAATGTCCGCTATTTATCCGTATCAACAACCCTTGCAACAAACAGCGTTCTGGAAAAAACAGGTTATCCTGTGGGGCTTATCCTTGTTAACGATGCAGACATGCCAAACAGGGAAAAGATAGAACATTTCATTCTTGTAAAAGGAGGGCACAACAGTGCCGGAAATGAAGTTTGTCCCATTGACATAGATTCCGTAAGGGATTTTATACTCAGTGTCAGAAACAAAGTATCAGCCTTTGCAGTTTCATCATACTTCAGCGTACGTAATCCTGAACACGAATTAAAAGTAAGGGACGTTATAACCAAACTTACAGGTCTTCCTGTTGTCTGTGGACATGAACTGTCACAGGATCTTGGAGCATATGAAAGAGGAGTTACAGCCTACCTGAATGCCCAGTTAATTCCCATAGCCAGCCAGTTTATAGAAGCCGTCAGTTCCGAGATAAAGAGAAGGAATATAGATGCAAAACTGATGATGCTCAAATGCGATGGCTCAGTTGTCGGTATTAATGAAGCTTTAAAAAGACCCATAGAATCTGTGTTTTCAGGACCAGCTGCAAGTCTTGTCGGAGCAGCATATCTTTCAGGAAATGAAGATTGTGCCGTCATAGATATGGGAGGTACAAGCACAGACGTTTCTCTAATATATCGAGGAGTACCACAACTTAGCGAATCAGGTGCCGTTGTCGGAGGATGGCAAACAAAAGTCAAGGCTATACGCATGGAAACATCAGCAATGGGAGGAGACAGCCATGTGTGGATCAGAAACCATGTAATCAATATCGGTCCAAGAAGGGTTATACCTCTATGCCTGGCTGCTGTGAAATATCCTGAGATTATCCAGAAACTCAAACAGAACCAGGTCATACTCCGAAACCAGATAGGTGAAAACCTGCAGCCTACCAAGTTCTTTGTAAGGTCAGGACTGCAGGCTTCACAGATCAGTCCTGCAGAAAAGGAACTCCTCTCAAGGATCGGAGACATCCCACTTACTGTAAGTGAGATATACTGGAACCAGGGCAGGCTCCCAAATCCCGGAACGCTTGATCTGTTAATACAAAAGAGACTTATCAAAGCAATCGGCTTCACCCCCACAGATGCCCTGCATGTGCTTGGAGAGTACACACAATGGAACAGAGAAGCATCCGTACTTGGTGCTGGTATACTTGCAACACTTGCCGGAACTGACGAAGACCTACTTTGTATTCAGATTAAAAATGATGTGGCTAGGAACATGGCATTGAACCTGATATCTTTCCTGCTTGAGGGAGTAAGCAAAGAGGAGATCGAAAAAGTCCTGACAGGCAGATTCTTTGCAAGATTCAAGGCAGACCTGCCTGTTGTCCTGCTTGGTGGACCTGTCAGAGCCTACGCAGACAAACTTGCCGGATACATAGATGCGCAAATCCTGGTGCCAGAGTATTGCAGCGTTGGAAATGCAGTTGGCGCAGTTGCAGGAAAGGGTGCTACAAAATTAGAGATCCTGATAAAGGCAAATTACACCGAATCGAAATACAATCTCAAAACATCATCTTTTGTTACTTTCTTCCCCGGAGGAAGGGAAGAGTTCGCATCATATCACGAAGCTCTGGAGTTTGGTGAAGAGATGGGAAGCAAACTTATTATGAACTACATGACAAATGCCGGGCTGGATACCAATGAAGTGAGCATCGATATGACTCGTAATGACATTGCGACCCACGAAGGAGGACTTCCCGTGGAAACAAGGCTCATTTTTTCGGGCATCGGTCAGGCAAGGAAAAATAAGACAACAATGGAGGTAGATTAAATGCAGTACAGTCTGGGAATAGACGCCGGTGGAACCTACACCGATGCAGTGATTATCAGGGATTCGGACAGGAAAATTGTCGACTCTAACAAGGCACTTACAACCTATCCTGACCTGTTGACAGGTATAGAAAATGCTATAGACGGGCTGAACAGCAAGTATCTGCCTGATGTGAAACTTGTATCAGTATCCACAACCCTTGCCACCAATACAATACTTGAGAAGACAGGATATCCTGTATCTCTTATACTTATAGGAAAACACACCCTGCCTGCAAATCCACCTATCAGTGATTATATTGTCGTGAAAGGAGGACACAGTGTTGCAGGAACAGAAGAAGAAATTCTTGATATTGAAGCTGTCGAGGAATATGCCCTGAAAGTAAAGGACAGGGTATCTGCATTTGCCGTTTCCTCATATTTCAGTATTCGAAACCCTAGCCATGAACAGAGAGTAAAGGACCGGTTAACTGAACTTACAGGACTGCCAATAGTCTGTGGTCATGAGCTATCACAAGATCTGGGAGCCTACGACAGGGGTGTTACAGCATACCTGAATGCACAACTGCTTCCCATAGCTGACCAGTTCATCCATGCTATTGTTACCGATATCAAGAAAAGAGGGATCGATGCAAAAATCATGATGCTCAAATGTGACGGTTCGGTCATAGGAATTCATGAGGCCATGGAAAAGCCCATAGAATCTATATTTTCAGGGCCTGCTGCCAGTCTCATGGGAGCCTCCTTCCTCTCCAAAAATGACACGTGTGCTGTTATCGATGTTGGAGGAACAAGCACTGATGTCTCGCTTAATCACAATGGTTTGCCTGAACTTGTTGATACAGGAGCCGTAGTTGGTGGATGGCACACAAAAGTCAAGGCAATCCGCATGGAAACATCAGCTTTGGGCGGGGACAGTCATGTGTGGATAAAGAACCGTAAGGTCAATATAGGACCACGCAGGGTGATCCCGCTCTGTCTGGCTGCTGTAAAATATCCCGGATTCATGGAACAGCTCAGATCCGGAAGAACACCTTCAAGGGTGCAACTTGCAGAAAATATCCAGCCCACAAAGTTCTTCGTAAGAACAGGCAAGAAGGCACCAAATCTTAGTGAGTTTGAAAATAAGCTACTTGGAACAATAGGCACAGAACCTGTTTCCATCAATGACATATTCTGGAAAATGGAAACTCCGATATCTGCAGACCAAGTGGATAACCTCATACAAAAAAGACTTGTCCAGGCAATAGGGTTCACACCTACTGATGTACTGCATGTGCTTGGCGAGTACACTAAATGGAACCGTGAAGCTTCGGTTACAGGTGCAAAGATCCTTGCAAGACTGACAACAATGGATGAAATTGAGCTTTGCAGGCATATTAAAAAAGAAGTTGCCATTAATATGGCACTTGATCTTATGAGTTTCATGTTCAAAGGAGTTGAAAGATCTGAAATAGAGAAGATAATCCGTGGAGAGTTCTTCTCACAGTTCAAGGTGAATGTGCCTGTGGTCCTGCTTGGTGGACCTGTACATGCTTATGTGCAGGAACTTAACAAGTTGATAGATGCAAACATCATAGTTCCTGAACATGCAGAGGTAGGAAATGCAGTGGGAGCCCTTGTAGGAAAGGGTGTCAAGAGCATAGAAATACTTGTAAAATCATTCTACACAAAAACAGAAAGGACCATTTTGGTGTTTTCTCCTGTTGAAAGAAAAGAATTCAATGACTATTCCCAGGCCCTTGAATACGCAACAGAAATTGGGAAGAAACTGATAATAGAGTATATGGAAAGCTCAGATATCAAAGGCGAAGACGTGATTATCGATATCAGAAGAGAGGATCTCACAATGGCTGAACAAGGCGGTGCTCCTGTTGAGACAAAACTTATTTTCCTTGGGACGGGAATGCCAGGGATCTGAAAATGAAGACATGAACTATCTTTATTTTCTTTTTAATTCTTTTCTATTATATCTATATTGTGTCAGGGAAAGTAATACATTGTCATTAAATGAATCATTCGACATGATTCCAATTGTAAATGCAGTTATCTACGCAAAATATAAATAGTAATAATTCGTTGTAAAAATAGCTTGGTAAATCGTAATGGAAATCGGATCAGGTTGATCGAATGGACTCTAAATCCGTTCAGTCGGGTTAAATTCCCGGGGTTTCCGCCATTACCCGCGTTTCATTGTGTGATAAGGTTCACATAATGATGAAATCTTTTTTCTGTTTTATTCTTACCAACAGTGTATACTGTAGTTTTTGTGAGGATTGGTCAAGATTAAGAGGATAAAAAAAGATGATTACAAAACTATTGTAACATTATAATGGCATTGCAATATTAACAAACGTTCATTTTAAAGCATGATGGAACAATAGCTTTGTTGTCACCAAGCTTTTGTCTTCAAAACACATGGATTAGATTTGATCAGGTCATAATGATGGAATGGAAAAACAAGTCATTAAAATTTAAACTTATTCTCTATATCGTGACAGGTACCTTACTTGTACTTGCAACAAGCACTGTAATGACCATTTCTACCGTAACCACCCAGGAAGAAGAACTTGCCTACAAGCAATCCATAGAGATGGCCAGAAACTATGCCAATGAGTTCAATGGTGACATGAAAACCAACCGTGGAATTGCAAAAACCATAGCAGTCAGCATGAGTAGTTATGATTCCATGAGCAGGGAAGAAGCCAATAATATGCTTTACAACCTGCTGGTAGAACATCCCCACTTGCTTGGTACATATATTGCCTACGAACCGGATGCCTTTGATGGAAATGACAACTTATATGTGAATTCTCAGGGACATGATTCTACTGGAAGATTCATTCCGTACTGGAACAAGATAACCGGACCTATCACACTCGATCCCCTTCTGAATTATGATACATTGGATTACTACCAGTTGCCAAAAAAGACAGAAAGTGAAGTATTAACAGAACCTTATTATTATGAAGGTGTCTTCATTGTAAGCTATGTTTCTCCTATAATGAAAAATGGTGAATTCATAGGAATAGGAGGAGTTGATGTTTCACTGAACTATCTGGATGAAGAGATAAGCGAAGTAAAGGCATTTGACACCGGTTACGCTTTCATGACAGGAAATACCGGTATCCTTGTCTCACATCCTACAAATAAAGACTGGATAGGGGAAAAAACACTTTATGATTTTGGAATTGAGGAAGTATCAAAAGCTGCAGATGACATAGGGGATGGAAAAAGTGGCCACGTTGAAACAATTGACCCCATTACAGGGGAAAAAATTGTAATGTTCTATGAGCCTATAAGAACAGGCAATTTTTCTTTCATTCTTGTCATTCCAAAGGAGGAGATGCTTGCAGGAATTACTACCCTGAGTAACAAACTACTGCAGATATCCTTTGCAGCCATTATTTTCATGGCCGGTATCTCTTATTTGATAGCATTGTCCTTCACAAAACCGATCAAAGAAATAGTTCGCGATTTTAAGAGCATATCAAAAGATGCGGTCATGGGGAAACTCGGCTCAAGGGCTGAAACTGATGTAGAAACAGACTTTAGAGAGATACCAATGGGTCTTAATGAGATCCTGGACGCAGTGACAGCACCTATCCATGATACAATAAGGTTAACAAATGCACTTGCAAAGGGAGAGCTTGGGGAACGTTCACATTTGGATGTCCATGGAGAATTCAGGCAACTTGCAAATACGCTGGATAACTTTGCCGAATTGCTTGACATAATAATAAAAGACTCGAACCAGGTACTTACTGCAGTGCAGAACAATGATTTCTCAAGAAGGGTAAAAGTATATGGAGATGGCGATTTCCTTATCCTTACCGAGGGAATAGAAAAAACAAGGGCAACGTTGTCAAGAATGATAGACGAACGCAAGAAGATAGAAGAAATACGTAAGAAAGAAATCCATCATCGTATAAAGAACAATCTTCAGGTCATCTCAAGCTTGCTTGATCTTGAATCTGATAAATTCGAGGATAAGTATGTTATCGAGGCTTTCAGGGAAAGCCAGAACCGTGTGATATCCATGGCACTGGTACATGAAGAGCTTTACAGGTCACAGGACATGGAGAGCATCGATTTTTCCGATTATCTTATGAAGCTTGTTAATGAACTGTCGTATTCATATGCAATAAATAAAGAGAATATTCAGGTCAAATTAGATATTGACCCTACTTTTCTTGACATGGACACTGCTATTCCACTTGGAATGATAGTGAATGAACTTGTTTCAAATTCATTCAAGCATGCATTCAAAAACGGAAAAATTGGGGAAATATATGTACATCTAAGTATTAAAGACGGAAGCTTAACATTGATCGTAGGGGACAATGGTGTCGGTTTCCCGGAAAACATCAATTTCAAAGAAACAGATTCTCTGGGATTACAACTGGTCACGACCCTGACATCCCAGATAGACGGTATCATTGAGCTTGACAGAAACAAAGGTACGAAATTCAGAATAATCTTAAAATGATATATTTAGAATGGTAAATTTAGGTGATATCATGGAAGAAGTAAAAATTCTTGTTGTAGAGGACGAAAACATTATTGGTCTTAATATTAAGAAAAAGCTGAAAAGTTTCGGATATACTGTACCAGCTATAGCCGCAACAGGAAAAGAAGCTATAAAGATGGCAGAGATCACCTTCCCTGACCTCGTATTGATGGATGTAAGACTGAAAGGGGACATGGACGGAGTGGAAACTGCCGAGGAGATCCGTAAGAATTTTGATATACCCATCATTTATCTCACTGCATACTCCGATGATGAGGTCCTCGAAAAAGCAAAGATGACAAAACCTTATGGATATATCGTTAAACCATTCAAGGCGGATGACCTGCGTAGCAATATCGAAATGGCTCTTTACAAGCATAGAATGGAAAAAACAGAAAGTAAAAACCTGCTATAGAACTGCATGAACTCCTTTTAAACACTGAGATGATGCGCTATACATATAAACAATAAAAGTTGGTTAGAATGAAAGATTCGTTGATAGACATAATCTTCAATTCCGAAAAAAGGAAGAATGTTCTTCTTCTTTTATTGGAGGGAGAAAAGAGTCGTGAAGAAATAAAAACAAGTCTAAATGTGACTTCCACAGCTCTTATTCCCCAGATAAAGAAACTCAAGGAGCACGGCCTTGTAATCCAGAATGGGGATTATTACATCCTGACCAATATGGGGAAAGTACTGGTAGCAAACATGCTTCCACTTTTAAATGCAGTGAATGTCTTTGAAGAGAACAGCAACTATTGGCTCAATCGTGATCTCAACAACATCCCCGAATCAATACTGAAAAGATTTGGTGAACTGGGTAACTGTGTTATCATTGATCCTGATCTTAACTATCTTTTTGAATTTCCCAGAGAGTTTACCGATAATATTTTTAAATCCACTTATGTCATGGCTTTTAATGCTTATTTCCATCCTCAATATCCAGCCCTCTACTCAAATCTTGCTGAAAATGGAATCGACGTTTCCCTGGTTGTAACAAGTTCTGTTCATGAGAGAATGAAAAAGGACTATGCAGACGATATAAGGAGGTTCTTGGATTTTGAAAATACCGGGCTTTTTGTGTCAAACGAAACAACAGGACTGGCAACACTGGTGAGTACTGACCGTTTTCTCTTCCTTTGTTTCTTCAACAAGCAGGGACAATATGACCATACTATCCTCATGAGCTTTGACAGCAATGCACTCCAGTGGAGTAAAGAGTTGTTCTCTTTCTTAAAAGAGAAAGCTGAGAACATTGCTTAAATGAAATTTTAAAAAAGATACCTGGTAGCCTTTGATGATCCTTAAGACTACCAGATCTAACTGTTTCTGCACAATTGGAGGTAATGCAGTAAAAACAATATTGCAGCAAGCAACTTCTTCAGTGCCTACTGCGAAATTACTGCTTTAGGCTTTCTGTGTTTCCGACTGCTTTGCTACATGGTTCTCATGTTGTGAATAATACCACATCGGTATGTACAGACCCAAAACAATAAAACCGACCCATGTTGAAGTCCACCCGATCTCAAGACTGTTAAGGTAGACAACACCTATAAGACAGAGAGGCAGGTTGAACAAACCAAATAGTAGAGCCACATTCTTCCATCCAGTTGGTGCCTTAAAAGGTCTGTCACGTGCAGCCAGGGTTGGATCCGTCTTTGCCTTTACGTAGGCGAAAAGACTGATACCGTTAGCACAAACATATCCTATTGCAGATGCTGCAAGAATAGCCGTTGGTGTTCCAAGGGAGATAAGAGCTAGGTTAAAAATACCAATAATTATCATTGCAAATACTGGAGTTCCATTGGAATTAATCTTACCAAATATTTTTGGAAGATTGCCTTCGGTTGCCAGTGAGTGCATTGCCCTTGCAGAACCAAGATATGCAGTTTGTATAATAAGGACCATAGCAGCTATCAGCATAATTATGGAAATGTAAGCTCCTATGGGTCCCATTGCAGCCTGTGCAAGTGGCAGCATTGGTGAGATAGGTTCTGCAAGCAGACCATCTATTCCAAGAGTACCGGTTACTGCTGTCTGTACAAGTACATACGTAAAGAAGCATACTATACCACAGCTAAACAGTGCTTTTGGTACATCGCTACCTGGTTTCTTGTATTCGGGACCGTAGATAGCTGCGGTTTCCCATGCACAAGCACTCCATTGTGCCATTGCAAAAATACCAAGCAGTATCAATATGTGATGGAGATCCCATACCCAGTCAGTTGGAAGCCATGAACCTGTTATGTTAGACAGGACGAAATCCCCACTTATAAATGGAGATAACGTTATGATTGCCAATGGCGCAAGTGAAAGGAAAGCAAGTATGTATCCCATAGTTGCTCCACTTGAAAGACCTCTTGCATTGATAATGATAAGTGCTCCAAATATAATAATACCAGCTGCAAGCGAAAGACTGTACTCTGAAAAACCGGATAGTCCCGGAATAAGACCATGGAGATAACTGCCTACAAGTATTGCAAAGATGGCCAGCACAGGGTTCCATGCAAACCAGTAGCTCCATGCGCTGAATCCACCAATTAGCTTACCTTTATCATATTTGTCCTTTCCTTTTCCTTTAAAAACATTCTGGGCAAATCCAGGAAGCCCGGATGCATGTGGAAATACCGTTGCCAGTTCACCATAAGCAAGATTTTGCATAAAACCCTGGAATACTGACAGACCCCAGACAATGATAGCGAAAGACCACAGATAACTTGCAAAATAACCTATAGACGGTAAGATCAGCAGCGGTACACCAATAGCAATTGCCAGACCTTGTTTCCAGTCAATTGTCCTTTCCAGTACACTGGACTCACAGACAACTTTTGAACATTGTTCTGCATGATGCCAGTCTATACCCTCTTCTTTTCGTTCCATTTTGTAATCACCTCTTTTTTTAGATGATGTTGACACCCGTAATTTCCAAAAAAAAGGATTTTTACAGGTGTCTTAGACTTCTAAACCCAACCACTGGCTGAGTATAACATTCCCGGAAAACTCACTTCACTTCAACTGTTTTCTGAATTTCTCACAGCAATTGATCTTGATATCCAGTAGTTTCTCGATATTCATCTTTGCTGCAATTCCCTTTGGAGCACCTGCAACTGAAGTGATGACACCAATACCAAGCTCTTCTCTCAGTTCTCTCATTACATACTCGTCACTGAGGTCATCTGTGGAAACGTTCAGCTTCTTTGCAACGTAGTTCTTCGCATCACCGACGCGCATGCTCTTTGCAAACTGCATCCTTGCAACAAGGTCACCTGCTGCTCTGATCCCGCTCATTCCGGAGGTCATTATATGGGAGATCGGCATACCCATCGGGTCGCCGACCCCTATCTATATACCATCCACGCCGGCAATCTCGACCATCGCCTTGCTGGCCCTGGATACTGCATCAATGGTCGGCGTCTCGAACATCGGGATACCACCAACACCCATTCCCATGTTTACATGGCAAGGAATTGGTGAAGCTTTGACGGCAGCTTTGACAAAGGTCACAGCTCTTCCCAGATTCCACGGGGATGTCCTGCTGGTGTTAGTATTAACAACGGGTCCGAAGATGTTGGCACCTGCCTTTGCAGCAAGGGGAGCCTGCTGATGAGGCCATAGTCCTGCAAGGGTGACACCATCGTATTCCATCTCACCATGCAAACCGAGGAGGAGTTCACCTGCCATACCTACCTCTATGTACATATCAGGATATTGTTTTCTAAGTGCCTCGACAGCATGCAGGGAAGCATACATGTCACCATCACCTGCAGCACCAACCGTATCAAAGTTTACACCGTCAGAACCTGAAGACATCATCCTCTGCATGATCCAGACAGTGTCCCTTGTCAGATGCTTGGCAGCATGCTCCATGGACTCCTGCGCTTCCCTGATCTTAAACGCCTTCATCAGGTCTCCGGGGTTTTCAAAAGGTCCATCGGGTGTATAGTAAAGACCCATGTTGGGCATTGCACCATAGAGCAAAGGAATAACCATGTTCTGCTGGCAGACTTCCATTGTTTGCATTTCCTGTGCTATAACAGGTTTTGCAGGCTTGAAACTGTAGTCGATGTGTCCGAGTTCCATTGTGTCAGCACCAAAAGCACGCTCGTGCATCATCGAACCTATCAGCCTGCTGGAAGGAATGCCTACGCCGCTGTTACCCTGGTCACCGTCAAGCCTGATGGTTCCGATATCGTGGGTTACAGGAACTTCCTTTCCAAGCTCTACACCAACCATTCTGGAAGGCATAATGAGGATATCCACAAGCTTGTCTATCTCATCTTCAGTAAGTTCAGGGATACTTCCAAGGTCAGCAGCATCTGCCATACCTTCCTTAATGTCAGCTACGATCTGCTCCCTTGTCATGAATACGCGCTTTCCGTCTCCCATTCTTAATTTATATTCTGTTGCCATAATTTCACCTCATTTAAAGCAGGAGTTCCTTGGCCCTTGCCACAGCTTCACTTGCATTTTCCGCATAGCAGTCAGCTCCTATTTTGTCAGCCCAGTTCTGGGTTGCAGGAGCACCGCCAACCATTACCTTTACCTTGTCACGCAGACCCTGCTCTTTGAGCATCTCGATGACCTCTTTCTGGCCAGGAAGAGTAGTGG
>NZ_MBKP01000062.1 GCF_002243045.1 Methanolobus psychrotolerans | reverse complement strand
CGAATCTGGAATTATTCCAAGGTTCAATAATGTAGTTCTCTTCTCATTATGTATTGATCGTATACTTCACGTGCCTCCTCAAGCGACTGCTTAAACCCAATTACATCTGATTTATCCTTTATTTTAGGGCCTATAGAATCTATGAATAATTCGGCGATTCTTATTATTTCTAAAACCAATTCGTCTGTTTTGAGTGGTGTGCCTTCTTCATGGTTGGGATAACGTTTGTTAATCTCTTCAACTGATAATACTCCGTCTTTACTAAGTATTTTACCGGAACCACCAATAAAATACTTGAAAAAGGTAAATTCTCCTTTAGGTGTAAACAAAAAACCCTCTTGACTATCAACAAAACTAATTTCTGACATATCGCCTTGAAACATTTTAGGAATTGAAGCCACCCATCTTTCAAGAATATAGAATATACTATCGCCCCTAAATCCTTTGTCTTCGGGATCGTTAATTTCTTTAGTTAAGATAAGACAATCTTTTGCAACAGATAATCCACCTTCTATATCCCATTCATCTCCAAAAGGAGCAGAATTTAAATTTGCTATGCAATATTTGATCTCAATATGTGCCATTAGTCTTGCCACCTAACTACATTTGATCCGGCTGTTGGATATAAAGTAATAAATTTTCCTTCTGTACTTACCAATGTTTCTACTTTGGATATTCCAAATTCTTGTGGGTTCCAGCTATAAAATATTATTTCTCTTTTGGTTTTGGTTGTTACAAATTGTATACTATCTTTTATCACATTATCAACATCTTGAACAGTCATAACAGCAGGTGTTGTTACTCCCGGTCTAACTTGATTGCCGGTTGGGAAGAAATCAGTGTATTTATCAGGCTTCCCTTTCACAACACCTGTAACATGCCGATCAATAACATGTTTATGTTGCGTTTTTCTCACAACATTGAACATATAAATTTTTTAATTCCTCAACCTCGTTTTTGAATTTTTTTGTCCTTTTAGTCTCTCTTAAATCAGGTCTCATGTCTAATATGTAGTCCACATATTCATCCACACTTCTAATAACTTCATCTGCAAAATCTTTGAAAGGAATATCAATCTCATCATCGTGTCGCTTATTTTCTTCTACTAAGTAGATTGTGACATTATCATCTTTTGGCTCGAATACTAGTTCATAAGAAGCCTCAGATTTAAATTTGAACACCTTACCTGAATATATTTCAGGAAGTGATGCCAGACAGCTATCATAAAAATATGAAAGGAAAAAAGCCAAGTTGTCTAAAAACCCTAGCTTCTTCCCGTTTACTGAGATATTCAATGAACCATAGACATCCCAGATGTCTTCGTATCTTATTATGTCTTCAATAAATTCCTCATCCTTAATCATGGAAATTTCGAAGTTGGACACTTTAAATCACCTTTTTCCACGTTACGCCAGTCCATTTCCAGACATCAGTTCCCTTGTTTGGAAAGGCCGTTACGACTTTACCTGTTTCCTTATTTATCCAAACAGTCATTTCCGAAATTCCAAAATTGCCGGGATTATATACGTACTCATACAGCTTACCATTAAATATTGTTGATTTTAAATTGCTTGGTTCAATAGTATCAAAAATTACTTCTAATACATCGGAGTCTTCCATTCTATGAGGAAGTTCAAACTCTGTTCTCTTTATATCAGAAGAGATTGTCTTTCCAGTTGGAAAAAAAGAAATTAAAGACTCAACTTCGATGAAGTTGAATCAATTCAAGCTTGGAATAATTCCGGGATTTAATTCTGTTCTGTTCTTTTTAAGTATTGATCGTATGCTTCTCTTGCCTCCTTAAGCGACTGCTTAAATCGAATTATATCCGATTTATCTTTTATTTTTGGACCTACAGAATCTATGAATAATTCCGAGACCCTGATGATTTCCAGAACCAATTCATCTGTTTTTAGAGGTATGCCCTCTTCATGGTTGGGATAACGTTTGTTTTCCCTTTCAACTAATTGGCCTATCCCTTCAGTATAATACTTGAAGCAAGTAATCTCTCCTTTTGGGATAAACATAAATATTTCCTGACTATCAATAAAATAAAGCTTACACCTCTCGCCATTGCATATTTTAGGAACCGAGTCCACCCATCTTTCAAGATTGTAAAATATATAATCTCCTCTAAATCCATCGTCATCTGAATCATCAATTCTTTTCGTTAACGTTACACTATCTTTTGTGATAGACAACCTACCCTCTATATCCCATTCATCTTTGAAAGGGGCAGAATCTAAATTATCTATACAATATTTGATTTCAATCTCTGACATCAATCAAACTCCCAGATTACATTTGGTCCGGCCTTTGGATATGAAGTAATGAACATTCCTTTTGTATTTACTAATGTTTCTACTTCAGTAATTCCAAATTGATGTGGGTTCCAAGTATAAAATATTACATTTCCTTCTGATCTAGTTGTTCCAAATTGTATACTATCTTTTATCACATTATCAACATCTTGAACAGTCATAACAGCAGGTGTTGTTACTCCCGGTCTAACTTGATTGCCGGTTGGGAAGAAATCAGTGCGTTTACCGGATTTCCCCTTTACAACTCCAGTAACATGCCTATCAATTACATGTTTATGTTGTTTTAAAGTTACATAAACTAAATCTTCGCCAATCTTGTAAGCGGTATGAAGCTCATTCAAATCAATATTCTTCTTAACCAATTGTATTACGTCATCATCACTCAGTCCCTTTGCTTTCAAGCTATCGACAATGGCATTACCATATGTTTTCCTTACAATATCGATTGATTCATCAACATGCTTTACCACAAAACCCGCGATCGCAAAAACCGTATGCGGATGTTTTGCTACAAATTTGCTGATTGTAGTGGTTACTTTTGCTGCGTCACCATATCCGGGTATCAGGGCTAGAGCATTCAACAGTGTTCCAAACCCGTCCCCGTTCCAGATTGAAGCGGCTATGTCCCTGACGTCTCCTACGGCAACAAAACCACTAAGCAACCAGCCAGACATGTAATATGTGCTATCATGGTCATCGGCACCCCATTCTCCAAGTACTGCACCCAGTACGAGCTCACGGCCGATTTCTAGGTAACCGTAACGTACTTCGTAGACAAGTGGATCATGGTCCGCATCGTGGTATTCAACATAATCGTCATAGCCGTCACCGTCTGTATCTTTTAATAGAGGATC
>NZ_MBKP01000061.1 GCF_002243045.1 Methanolobus psychrotolerans | reverse complement strand
TTTTCCAGGTCTTCAATAGCATGTGAACTGTCGCCTGCTTCTATGGAATCCTTGTGTACCAGCACATACCTGAACCAGAAACGCAGGAAAGGGTCATCTATAACATAGCTCGTCTTACGGGTAGATGTTTTTTCTGCAGCAGGATGCTCTTTTCTTAAGAATCCGAGTTTCATCAGCGTATCTACATAATAGGACAGATCCTTTGTTTCCATGAATGCACCGGCAGCAATCTCTCCTGCTCTTGATGCACCTTTGGAGATGGAATAAAGTATGTTCATGTAGGTGGCAGGTTCTCTTAACTCTTCACGCAGCAGGAATTCACCTTCTGCATAGAGTACAGCTTCTTTGGAGAAAATTGACTGTTCAAGGTTCTCATAAAAACCCTTGTCAGGATCAAAGAACCTGAGATAGAAAGGTATGCCTCCTGTTGCTCCATATATTTGCATCAATTCGTCCGGCTTATATCCCGGGAAAAAACCAGACATGTGACGGAAGCTTAAAGGCATGACCTGTATCTGTCCTGTTCGCCTGCCGTAAAGAGGGCTTGAATAGGAAAGGGTTGTTTTTTCCATCATGGAAATGGAAGAACCGCAGAGAATCAGATGGAAAGATCCTCCTTTGAGTATCTCATCAACAATGAGCTGGAATACAGATGGTATGGACTGATCAGCCTGTGCCAGATAAGAGAACTCATCGATAACAACAACAAGTTTCCGGTCTTCTTTCCATTGTCTTCTTATGTATTCGAACACACCGTCAAATGTCTCAGCAGCAGGTTCCATGTCATTGAACAGGCTTGAAGCTCTTTTCCTGAATCTAAGTGCATTGGATAGTGTTCCCCTCATATCCGCCAGAAAAAAAATGTGAGGTTTATCCTTCACGAACTGCTGGATAAGCTCTGTTTTCCCAACCCGCCTGCGTCCATAGATGACGGTAAATGAAAAGTCTCCAGACTTATACTCTCTGTTAAGAGATTCCATTTCTTGAGCACGGTTAATGAAATTACGGAACATAATAATTATGATTTAGTTTCGTATTATTTATAGGTTATGGGATGTGATTGTTTTCTAGTCAAAACCAATATATCCCCGGAAATCCAACTAAAGTAAGACAACATCTTACGTAAGACTTTGTCTTACATACTTGGGGAGGAAATTTCATGTGTCATCGGTTAAGCCCATCATTCATCTCTAAATCGTTGTCTATTGACATGTAGATCTAGTGCTTGCCTTGAATATACTTCGATAAACACCTCAAGTGACATTTCTATTCCACAATATTTTAATATTGATCGAAGTTGATCATTAGCATTTTCTGAGAATATCTGGCTCCATAGAGTTTTGCAATGTATTCTGAATCCAGTACATCCGATGAAATGTTTGTGATGTATGTGTGATATTCCTCTGTCTCTTTATTCATTATCGCAATCAATCGGAACTTTTCAGTATCGTTTTTCTGCTTGCCGTTATGGCTTCGACGTTTAAAAGAAATTTCCACATCTACATCAAGAACCTGTCTTTTCAGATGTGGTAAAACTTCACTTATACATTTTCCCTTGACATCTATACTTCGGCCTCAATGGATACTGTTAACGTTGACAAGCAGTGGATCAGCGTTTTTCTTCAATCTGGACACAAAATAACCACCATTATCCTGAATCCTTGCAAATAGTTGATGCTTATAGAATCCAAGATCAATGAGGAGGATTCTATTCTTGATCCATGGTCACATATGCAATGTCTTCAATTCATTAGTGCTTTCAGCATAAAGAGCTACATTTTCGGTCCATTGGCTACTGCACTTACCAGTAATCCTACTTTTACACCTGCAGCTATTGTGCGTGTCCGTGCTGCAGGCTATTTTTCTGATAATGAGCTATGCAGTCGAACAATGCTGCTATCCTGGATCAGTACATCTTCGAATTTGGAAAGCTTCTCCGACAGGTGTTTTTTTTGCTCTTGGGCAAGTTGTTCTATCCCATGCATAACGCAAGCTCTCAGAAATGCTACCAGTTCATGAGTGAAACGTTCATACCAGCTACCGTCACTTATTTTCGTAGTAGCTGCTTTTTCATAATTGCGTTTCAGACTAGCTAAAGTGCGCTGAAGCTGAACACCAAAACCAAGGGTTAGAACCCAGAACATTACCACATGATCGATTTTTCGTTCCTGTTTTACAAGACCCGTTTCGTGAGCAGTTTGGCGTAGTCAATCAGGAGAGAAAATACCACAAAGGTTTTTCTCAATTATTTATGGATCGTTTGCCATTATTGTCCCCTCAGACAATAAAATAAAGGCAGTCGGGTATATAAATATCTAAGCTTGGGATAGAAACCCAGTAGGAATCACTGATATTAGAAAAACAACATCATGAAACTCGTTTTATTTCTTAACCGATGACACATGAGTAGTACCAGGATGACCGTGTTGACCACCTACGGATATATCGCTCTTTTTTCTCTGACTTTTAACCTTTGGTTTATTCCGTGAGTAAGAATCAGTAGAAGGTGGTTTGCTACTATTGCGACTATTCTTTTCAAGCATCTCTTCCAGATGCTTGACACGTTCTTCCAGTTTTTCTATTATCAAAAATAGCTGAGTAACAAGTTCGACGACTGCCTCAGGACCAGCATCATAAACTGCAAGTATTTCTTCTCGTTCTATGTGAATCCCCTCAGATCTATAGAATCTTTTTTCTCAACCTTAGAATGAGGTCATAATATATTGATTTTTACTTTATTGCTGAAAGGATGGCTGAATAGTTACAATGCAACAATGCTGATTACTATTTACTTATCTGCAAAAAAGAATCGGAAGAGTTATTACTTTGTACAGTCATAAAATCCAAAATAAACTTAATCAATAATTAAGAACTACGTGTCCGCTTTAATATTGTGTGTACCCGTAAATGCTTCATCACAGTTCAGGAACTTATACCATGGATGAAAACGAAAATTTCCTCAAAGATCTCGATAACAAACTCTGGACATCCGCAGACAAATTACGTTCCAATCTGGATGCTGCAGTCTATAAGCATGTAGTCCTCGGCCTTGTTTTTATTAAGTATGTTTCTGATGCATTCGAGGAGCGACGAAAAGAGCTTCTGGAACAATTCAAAGATCCCGAACATGAATATTATTTAGGTGGAGATGAGGAATTAGAAGCTGAAGAACTGGAGATCCGGGACTATTATACTGAGAAGAATGTGTTCTGGGTGCCGGCTCTGGCCCGTTGGGATACATTGCAAAGCTGTGCCAAGCTTCCTTCAGGTACAGAAATTACTGTCAAAAACGGAAAGATCGACACTTATAAGATGGTAAGTGTGGGCCGACTTCTTGATGATGCAATGGAGGCAATCGAGAAGGATAATCCTAAACTTAAAGGCGTCCTGACTAAAGATTATGCACGTCTTCAGATCGACTCTGCGAAACTTGGAGAATTGATCGATCTTATTGCTACTATACCTTTTATCCATGATAACCTGAAGGCTAAGGACATCCTTGGGCATGTCTACGAGTATTTCCTTGGTCAGTTTGCCAGTGCAGAAGGAAAGAAAGGTGGGCAGTATTACACACCTAAATCTATAGTTACTCTTATTGTTGAGATGCTTGAACCATTCCAGGGCAGAGTTTACGACCCAGCATGTGGTTCAGGCGGTTTCTTTGTCCAGTCGGAACGTTTTGTGGAGGACAAAGGTGGACGTATCGGACAGTTATCCATATACGGACAGGAGTCAAACCCTACAACCTGGCGGCTTGCATGCATGAACATGGTCATCCGTGGCATGGATTTTGATTTCGGGAAGGAGCCTGCAGACACTTTTTCACGTGACCAGCATCCTGACCTGCGTGCAAATTACATCATGACCAATCCGCCTTTCAATATGAAGGAATGGGGCGGTGAGCAACTGAAGGAAGACCCGCGCTGGAAATATGGTATTCCGCCGGCCAACAATGCTAATTTTGCATGGATGCAGCATATGATCTATCACCTTGCACCAAATGGCAGCATGGCATTGCTGCTTGCCAATGGTTCCATGAGTTCCAACACCAATAATGAAGGTGAGATCCGCAAAGAGCTCATAGAGAAGGATCTGGTGGAGTGCATGGTGGCACTGCCGGGACAGCTTTTCACTAACACCCAGATCCCTGCATGTATCTGGTTCCTGACCCGCAACAAGGAGGCTTATAATGGAAGCCGGGAACGTAAGGGAGAGGTACTGTTCATTGATGCACGTGATCTTGGTTACATGAAAGACCGTGTTTTGCGCGATTTTGATCATGAAAAGGATATTCTCCGAATAGCTGACACTTTCCATGCATGGAAAAAGGGAGATGGTTATGAGGATGAGCCAGGCTTCTGCAAGTCGGTTACACTGGATGAGATCCGTAAACATGGTCATGTACTCACTCCGGGTCGTTACGTTGGTGCAGCTGCACAGGAAGACGATGGTGAGCCTTTCGGGGAAAAGATGGAAAGGCTGACAATGGAACTCGAATTGCAGTTTGAAGAGAGTGCAAAGCTGGAAAAAGCTATTCGCGAGAATCTGAAGGGATTGGGATATGGTAGCTGATATGATACCTGCGGGTTATGAGGGCCTACTGCTTGGTTTAGAATGTGAAGAGCTATTAGTCCAACAGCCCGTTGGACAATTAATTATGAAAAAGGATGCTGATACATGTGAAAAATATGCCTACCTGCGCGACATGCACAAACCGCTAGGTGTAGCCGAGTATAAACTTGCTCAGTCCCTGCCTGATGATCAGAAAGGTAACCTGCCGACCATTGAGGAACTGGAGAAGGAATTGGGGGAGGTGGAGGAGGTGGAGGATGATGAGTGAAAGGAAAATCATTCCAGCAGAGGAGTTCTGTGTTTCCGTCAGAGATGGGACGCACGATTCTCCGAAAACTGTAGAAAATGGTCAATATCTTGTGACTTCGCGACATATCACTGGTGGGCAGCTCGATATCACAGGTGCCAATTTAATTTCACACGAAGATTTTGAATCTATAAACAAGCGGAGCAAAGTAGATCGGTGGGATGTTCTTGTATCCATGATTGGAACTGTTGGTGAACCATGTCTCATTAAAGAAGAACCAAGTTTCGCCATCAAAAACATTGGACTTTTTAAAAGCAAGGGTGAGGCTGAGGGGAAATGGCTATACTATTACTTACGAACTCCATCTGCACAACAAATAATCCGTGAACATTCGAGGGGTACCACCCAACAGTACATTCCTCTTGGTGCCCTTCGTAAATTTCCTATAGTGGTTCCTACGGATTATGAAGAAATGTGTTCTATAAATCATATCCTTAGCACACTCGACGAGAAAATAGAGTTGAACCACCGGATGAACAAAACACTGGAAGCCATGGCGCGGGCTATTTTCAAGTCGTGGTTCGTGGACTTTGATCCGGTCCGTGCAAAGGTCGATGGTCAGGATACGGGGCTGCCGGAGGAGATTGCTGACCTGTTCCCGGATAGTTTTGAGGAGAATGAGTTGGGGGAGGTGCCGAAAGGGTGGAATGTTTACACCATTGGGGATCTTGCAGAAGTAGTAGGAGGTAGTACTCCAAGTACAAAAGAACCCACCTATTGGGATGGCGGAATTTATCATTGGGCTACACCGAAAGATCTTTCCTCGCTTAGTATTCCAGTTCTACTTAATACTGAGAGATTAATAACTGATGGTGGTCTATCAAAAATTAGTTCTGGATTATTGCCAAAGGGTACAGTTCTTCTTTCGTCACGTGCACCGATTGGTTATCTTGCAGTAGCTGAAGTTCCGGTTGCTATTAATCAAGGATTTATAGCACTGAAACCTAAAAAAGATGTTTCAAATCTATTTCTTCTTTTGTGGGCTAGTTCTGCCCATGATGATATTCTTAGTAGGGCAAACGGCTCCACTTTTCTCGAAATAAGTAAATCAAATTTCCGTCCAATACCAATAGTCACGCCTACAGTCGATGTGATGAACAATTTCGATAAATGTGTTCGTCTTCTCTATGAAAAAATCGTCAAATGCGAAAGAGAGTCGCAAACTCTCGCCGAACTTCGCGACACGCTGCTGCCCAAACTGATCTCAGGAGAGCTGCGGGTGAAAGACACACAAAAAATTATGGATTGTGTATATGATGGTTAAGAAGGAATTTGATCCCCGGAAATTTATGGAGAAAGCCATTGAGGTAATGCGTGGTTCCGTCCATGAATCCCGTAATGACGGAAAAACCAGTCCACGAGTTGGTGCGGTACTCCTTAAATCAGATGGAAGTATTGAAACAGCGTCCAGAGGAGAATTGCGTGAGGGAGATCATGCAGAGTATACTTTACTGGAACGTAAGAATAGGGATCAGAAATTGGATAATTCCATTCTGTTTGCAACTCTTGAACCGTGTGCTCCAGGGGCACGTAATCATCCTAAATTAAGTTGTGCTGAACGCATTGTTCTGGCAAGGATAAAAGAAGTCTGGGTGGGCATTGAAGATCCTGATCCGAAAGTCGATCGTAAAGGAATCAAACATCTTCAGGATAAAGGTGTGACTGTCCACATGTTCGACCGTGACCTTCAGGAGATAATCCGTAAGGAAAACAAAGAGTTCATTGAACAGGCTATGGAAAGAGCAGACAGTGTAAGGGAAGAAAGCAAGTCAAAAGATATCAAACTGTCAAGCCTTGAAAATATTTTAAAAACAGTTTCTTTAGATGACTTTTCAGAAGAGGCTTTAAAGGAATACAGATCAATTGCGAATATTAAGGAGCAGGTGGATTCATTATCTTTTAAACGTAGGCTTGTACAGCAAGGACTTCTTAAACAAGAGAAAAAGGAATTCAAACCCACTGGTTTTGGTTTGCTGCTGTTTGGAAAGGAGCCACGCACATTAATGCCACAGGCAGGATTACTGGGGACAATTAACTATCCAGATGGAACAGACGAGACCTTTGACTTTGATGGCCCAATGGTTCAGATTCCAAAGCAGGTAGAACAATGGCTCAATGAAAAATTGCCAAGTATTATCGATCGCAGCCATATGCAAAGAAATACAAGATCTGCAATGCCTTTTGAACTCATTAGAGAGGCAGTGGTCAACGCTTTGGTGCATCGTGACTACGAAATTAAAGGTGCAAAATGCCAGTTGGTAGTGACTCCAGACACAATCAACATAAAGAGTCCGGGTGAGCCACTATCACCTATAACTCTTGAGCAGTTGAAAAACTTCAAAGCTCCAATGCTAAGCCGCAACCCGGAATTACATTATGTATTCTCTCAAATGGATCTTGCCGAAGAGCGTGGGTTAGGAATGAAAACATTACAGTCACTTCCAGAGAGATATAATTTACCATTTCCTCTATATTCATTTGACAATCCTTATCTTACATTGACATTGTACCGCAGTTCCGGAGGTGCGATAAAAGCCCTAGAACCAAAAGTACTGTTATCTCTCAATGAAGATGAAAAGGTAGGCTGGGAATTTTTAACTTCAAAAGTTACCATCACCAAGAAGCAATATGTTGAACATATGGGCTTTGATGACCGTAAAGCACAGCGCCACTTAAAGAAATTTGCAGATTCTGGTTTATTAAGAAAGGTAGGTTCAGGACCTTCTACTTTCTATGAAATAGTGCGCCAATGATCGCGACAAAAAACACGACAAAATGTCGTGATAGACTAGTCAATAGTACCTCTAATTAAGAATCACGACAAAAAACACGACAAAATGTCGCGATTCAAAATGTTTTAAATATGCGAGGGGATAGGGTATGGCTCATTGACTTCGAGCATCGGGAAATCGAAGAAGAATCCCGCACCTTCGCCGAACTGTGCGACACGCTGCTGCTCAAGCTGATATCAGGAGAGCTGCGGATTAAAGACGCAGAGCCAATTATTGAGAGTATGCCTGATGAGTAATACCAATATCTACCAATCTCCACCAAATTGGTAGTAACCCTTTTATTCCAATAACTACCAATATATACCAAAAAGTAACGGATCGGTAGTTATGAAGATTCCACAGAAAGCACCGGACATGTGGGAGGTTATCGGGAAGTATCCTGAAATGCTCTCAATGTTCGTTGATCCTAAGATGCAGGAGCTTGTTGCAAAGTACAACCGCGAGTATGTACACTGGGAAGAGCTCCGGCACCGCAAACTGCCCGTGGAGGCTGAGAAACTGTGGGCTTTGATAAAAAGTGCAAGGACATTGCAGGCCAAACGCGTTGAATTCGGAGAATGGACCTTCCGGTATGTCCTGTCAGGCGATACCCTGAGGAAACTGCACCTGCTGGACACAAAAGGCGCCGGATACCTGGAAAGCGGACCAGGGGGAGTGAGTGCTGCGGACAGGAAGCGGTACATCATCAACTCGCTCATGGAAGAAGCCATTGCCTCCAGCCAGCTTGAAGGAGCGGCCACCACCAGGGAGGCAGCAAAGAAAATGCTACGGCAGGAGCGAAAACCCAGGGACTACTCGGAAAAGATGATCCTCAACGGCTATCAGACCATGTGCAGGATAGCAGAAATGAAGAACAGGTCCATTGATCTGGATACACTGCTTGATATCCACATGGAGATAACACACGACACGCTTGAAGATCCCGAATATGAAGGAAAGTTCAGGGACAACAACGAAATCGTAGTTGCTGACCCTCAGGACGGGAACAGGGTATATCATATCCCTCCTGACTTTGAGAAGATCCCCCTGCTCATGGAAGAGTTCTGCAGGTTTGCCAGCAGCGATGAAGAAGAGTTCATCCACCCTCTTATCAAGGGCGTGATCCTCCACTTCCTGATAGGTTATATTCATCCCTTCACTGATGGTAACGGACGGTGTGCAAGGTCGATCTTCTATTGGTACATGCTCAGCCGGGGTTACTGGCTCTTTGAGTACATGCCAATATCAAGGATACTCCTGCACTCCAAAGCAAAATATGCTATGTCCTATCTGTATACCGAAACCGATGATAACGACCTTACATACTTCATAAACTACAATCTCTCTGCAATAGAAAAAGCGCTGAATGAACTTGAAAAGTACATCAGTCTCAAAAAGCAGGAACAACATGAAACGATGCAGATCATTGAAACCTCTGAGAATCTGAACCTCAGGCAGGCTGACATACTCAAGAATCTGCTCAAAGAACCTGACAGATACTTCTCCATTGCTGAGATCAAAGGAAAGTACAATATTGCCTATGACACAGCAAGAAATGACATGCAGCATCTTGCGAAACTGGGATATGTCGAAAAAATAGAAAGAGGTAGGAGCTTTATGTATAAATATAAAGGAGTTGAACGGGTGTCGTGAGTACCGATAAGTACCAATTTCCACCGGATTGGTAGTAAATGCTTTTGAATGCCTCCGGACATGTAACCTCCTTTATCGCATGCCTTAAGAACAGCAGTCTTAAATACTCTAAATATTAATTTCTTTAGAGTATAAACCCAATTCTTAATAAAACAACGATCAGGATAACTGCATGAAGGTGCCACAAAATGAGCGAAAACGACCTTGAAGAAATAGCCTTAGCCTGGTTCCAGGACACCGGCTGGGACTACCAGTACGGTCCTGATATCGCTCATGACGGTCCTATGCCGGAGCGTCAGGACTACTTACAGGTATTGCTTCCAAGTCGTGTACTGGATGCGTTGCATCGTTTGAATCCGGGTGTGCCTGCTTCAATATTGGAAGATGTACTGCATACTCTCAGCAAACCACAGCACCCTTCTCTTGTGAAGAACAACCGTGCTTTTCATGAGATACTGCTGGAAGGGGTGCCGGTGGAGTATGAAATTGACGGAGAGGTGCGTGGGGATAGGGTAAGGCTCATTGACTTTGAGCATAAGGAAATGAACAGGTATCTTGTCGTGAACCAGTTCACGGTCCAGGGAGTGAAGCAACCTCGCAGGCCGGATATCGTTGTGTTCATAAACGGGTTGCCTATTGCTGTAATTGAATTGAAGAATCCTGCTGTTGAGAAGGCGGATATATGGGCTGCGTATAGGCAGTTGGAGACCTACAAATCCGAGATAGCCGATCTTTTTGTGTTCAACGAGGCCATGATTATCTCCGACGGGTTCAATGCCCGTGTGGGTTCATTGACAGCATCAAAGGAATGGTTCATGCCATGGCGTACCATTCGCAGTGAAAAAGATCAGCCTCTCCTGGAATATGAGCTGGAGAAAGTGGTTCGCGGGTTCTTTGCTCCGGAACTGCTGCTGGACTATCTCAGGCACTTTATTCTTTTCGAACCTGCAGGGGATACGCAGATCAAGAAGATCGCAGGGTATCATCAGTTCCATGCAGTGAGGGAAGCAGTGCGTGCAACTGTGATAGCTGCCGGATTACCGGTAAGTCATCAGGGAAAGGAGCCGCGTGCAAACTATGCTGATAAAGTGGAACCTGGCTCAAAGCGTGGCGGAATAATCTGGCATACACAGGGCTCAGGTAAGAGTATCTCCATGGCCTGCTTTGCAGGCAAACTGATGCAGCAGCCGGAGATGCAGAATCCCACACTTGTTGTAGTCACCGACCGTAACGACCTTGACGGGCAGTTGTACCGGACCTTCGTCAATGCAAAAATGCTGCTCAAGGAAACACCTGTACAGGCTGAGAGCCGTGAAGAGTTACGTGAACTGCTCGCCAATCGTCCTTCAGGTGGCATAATCTTCACCACAATCCAGAAATTCATGCCCGGAAAAGGTGAAACACATTTCCCGAAACTCACCGACCGTGATAATGTTGTAGTGATAGCCGATGAAGCCCATCGCAGCCAGTACGGGTTCCGTGCTACACTGGATACAACCACAGGGGCTTTCAAATATGGCTATGCTCATCACATGCGTTCAGCTCTGCCCTCTGCAACATTCGTTGGTTTTACCGGCACACCTATTGAAAGCGATGACAAGGACACCCGCAGGATCTTTGGTGAATACGTCAGTATATATGACATCCAGGACGCTGTGACAGATGGTGCAACCGTGCCAATCTTTTATGAAAGCCGTCTGGCGAAACTTGACATAAACCAGGCTGACATAGAGAAGCTCAATACGGAAGTCGAAGAAGTCCTGGAAGAGGAGGAAGACATTGCCCTGCGTGAGAGATCAAAATCCCGCTGGGCAGCTCTGGAGCAACTGGTAGGAGCCGACAAGCGAATAAAAGAAGTTGCCAGTGACCTGGTAACGCACTTTGAGAATCGCAATGCTTCCATTGCAGGCAAAGGTATGATCGTCTGCATGAGCCGTGAGATCTGTGTGCGCATGTATGACGCAATCACTCAGTTAAAGCCTGAGTGGCACAGTGATGATCCATTCAAGGGAGAAATAAAGATCATCATGACAGGTTCTGCTTCTGATGATGCACCTCTTCAACCTCATATATACAACTCCCAGACAAAGAAGATGCTGGAGAATCGCTTCAAGGACCCGGAAGACCCTTTGAAACTTGTCATTGTTCGTGACATGTGGCTCACCGGATTTGATGTACCGTGTCTTCACACAATGTATGTGGACAAGCCGATGCGTGCCCATAATCTCATGCAAGCAATAGCACGTGTCAACCGGGTCTTTCATGAAAAACAGGGTGGCCTTGTAGTAGACTACATTGGTATTGCTTCAGAACTTCGTCTAGCTCTGAAAACGTATGTAGAGAACCGTGGCAAAGGCTCCCCTACCATTAGTACTGCTGAGCCTCTGGCGATACTCAAAGGAGAAATGGAAAAAGCCCGCGGCATGTTCCATGGATTCAATTATGAAACCTATAGGACGAATGCTTCTCAATTGCTCCTGCCGGCAGCTAATCACATCCTCGGCCTCGAAGATGGAAAAAAACGCTATTTTGACGTGGTGCTTGCCATTTCCAAGGCATATTCGCTATGTGGAACTTCAGATGAAGCAATGGAGCTTCGTGAAGAGATAGCATTCTTCCAGGCTGTAAAAGTAGTTATTTCCAAAGCATCCAGCAGCGATAAAAAACTGGCCGAGGAAAAGAAGAACCAGATCATAAAACAGATCCTTGACAATGCCCTAATGGCAGAAGGAGTGGAGGATATCTTCAAACTTGCAGGTCTGGAAAAACCAGATCTCAGTATTCTGTCTGATGCATTCCTCGATGAGATGAGGCATTTGCCCCATAAGAATCTTGCAGTGGAGTTATTACAAAAGCTTCTTCGGGACCAGATCAGGTCACATACACGCAATAATGTAATACAGGAACGCAAATTCAGTGAACGTTTAACAGCCTCGCTTAACAAATATCATGGTCGTGCAATCAAAAGTGCCGAGGTCATAGAGGAACTTATCTCAATGGCCAAAGAGTTCCGGGAAGCTGCAAAACGCGGCGAAGAACTTGGGCTCAATGAATCAGAGATAGCATTCTATGATGCATTGGCAGACAACGAAAGTGCAGTTCGTGAACTGGGTGATGAAATTCTTAAGCAGATTGCACAGGAATTAGCAGAGAAGCTACGTAAAAGCACAACTGTAGACTGGCAGAAACGCGATAGTGTACGTGCAAAATTGCGTAATCTTGTCAGAATTACTTTGCGCCGTCATAAGTATCCCCCTGATAAGCAGGAAGAGGCCATTCAGTTAGTATTGGCACAGGCAGAACGTTTGTCAGATGATTGGAGCAATGGGTATGATAGTTAACCATCGCTAATAATTCAACATGGACTTGCCATTCCCCTTTTGAACAATCACAAAAAATATCAGTCGGAAAATTCAGATACACTTTCATGGCTAGAAAAAGCAGAAAGTCCAGACCGAATGTATCGCTTGAAAGTGCAATACTGAAGCATTCCAGGAGATCTCCCAGGTCAAAAGATCTTGATCATGCTCTGACTGCTATGAATACGTTTACACCTGACAACCAGGAAGGATTGAACAAATGGTATTCCCAACCAAACAGGTATGATATTATCGGGATCGATGACAATCCTGGCAAACAGTTCTACTCACCAAAGAAGACCAGAAGATCCCAGAAACAAAGAGTTCCGCCAACCACGCCAAGATCTGCTCTTGCAAAGAATAAAAAGAAAAGTGGTGAATGGGATGTGATCTCTCCTAATCCTAATTTGCCAAAGGAACTTAGCAGATCAGCCGGGAACTTTTCTTCACACGAACTTGACATTCTGCAGAACAGAGTAACATACGGAATTGAAACCAGAAGAGGAGCTGCAGGTTTTCACATCTATGATGAAAAGACAAATACCAGTCAGATCCGGATATCCGGAAGTTACCTGCGTGACAAGGATGAGGCCAACGATGTCCTGACCCATGAGATGATCCATGCATTAAGGGCAATGGATGGACGTAGAAAAGGACTGCTTGAGCGGTATAAGTACATCGGTGCAGATAAGGATCTGGAAGAAGCTGCAACCCACAGTGAGACAACTGCCAGGATGAGAAAGGATGAACTTCCACATGTGAAGAATCCATCATACTATTCCAGGGTCCGGGATCCGAAGTATCCGGACAACAGGCTTGAAGATAAAAAGACACTAACCGGGAACAAACAGCACGTAATTGGTGAACCTGTTTTCAAGGCAATGGAGGATAATTTCTGGAACACTCATCTAAGCCAGATGGCAAACCGCTGGAGAGGGCATGGGTTCACTGGCAGGGAGGAGCTGGTGGATCAGTACTTCAAGGTCCAGGACAAAAAGACAAAAAGAGTTCAATATGTTCATGCCTATAATCCTTCCATGGATATGTCTGAGAAGCAGACAGCTCAGCAGGTTGAGCAGCTTGACGGAGTAAAAGGTGATGATATTGTCTGGGCATATCATGACGGTAGAATCTCAAAGGTGATAAGCTGAATAGAGTTTGTGTTAGCTGCAGGTGCATCATTGATCAGGACTGGGTTAAGAAATGTCCTCAATGTGGTGGAAAACTGAAAGCTTATGATCCGGAGGAGCATCAGGATTATAATACGATAGATGTTGAGCCGGATTGGAGATAATCAGATTTTTATTCTATTTCGGAGAAGAATGTAGGGTTAAAACCCTGCTAGATTTCTTCTTTTTAGATTGCAATGAGATTCGAATGTATTGTGGCTAATGTTTTCCAGCAGATTCATATAGTTGTATATATGTACCTCAGCAACTACAATGGATTAACATAACAAAATGGCTTTAAAAGGGTTAATTCTTCTTGTTCTCCTCTATCTTTCTTTGATGGGTATGCTCTTTGTTTATTCATATCTTGGATTCTAACCCGACAATCTCTGAGCTTCTTCAGGAAGGGGCATGAGTCTTCCCAGCATCAACATTCTTATATACCTACAATCCAAGAATACCCTACTATGAGGAGCGTTCACACTTCTATTCGCAGGTTTAGCAGTAAAAAGATAGCTGGAACCAAGAAAGCCTCTTATCCTCCTGAGGAATGCTTTAATCCCGAGTTCATCAAAGAAGTAGAGCAAAGCATACAAGACGTTAAAGATGGAAAAGGCACCAAGTACGATTCTCTTGAAGACTTGTTTGCCAGCTATGAAAAATGACGTATCGAATAGTCACATCACCTGATTTTGAGAAAGAGACCAAGGTCCTCTTCAAGAAGGATCCTGTTCTCTTCAATCGTTTTAAGAAAGCTGCTACAAGTATCCGTGAAAATCCTGAGTGCGGGAAACCTTTAAGCAATGTTCTCAAAGGATACCGCAGGGTTCACGTTGGCCATTTCGTTCTGATCTACGAGATAGATGACACCAACGGCGTAATCACTCTTGTAAGCTTCAATCATCACGACAAAGCGTATTGATTCATGTCCATCCCGCCAGTCTCCTGGAGATCTCCACTCTCTCGCCATCCTTGAAGGGCAATCCCTGATAATGATTCATTGAAGTCAGTTTGTCATGTCCCTGGCGAAGACAGACTATGTTCAGCGGAATCCCTGCAGCAACCATCCAGGACTCTATACTTTTCCTGGTTCTTTTGCTGCTTAATCCTTCGAGATCCAGGCCTGATCTTTCACCCCACCTTAACAGATTCTCATTCCAGGTTGACTATGAGGGCGGCTGCTTATTCTTGAAAAAGTAGTACTGTAAGTTAGCTGGCTGTATTGTTTTTCTGTAAGTGTATTACTGCTAATGTTTCTTTTAATGTATTAAAGATAAAATCGTATCAATGGCAGTTTTAGCATTCTTCGGTGACATTCTGCTATATTTTTCAATCCCTTCCTCTGATTCATATACAGAAATGAGGGATTCTTCAAGGAATGGATACAATTCTAATAGTTTCCCTAAGACTGGAATATCAATTTGATATCCGCCATAA
>NZ_MBKP01000060.1 GCF_002243045.1 Methanolobus psychrotolerans | reverse complement strand
CTCAATACGGTCATCGAGTTAAGTCATTTGCAGTTTATTTGCACACTTACCAATTACTTCCTTATCAGCGTGTTACCAAGTTGTTCTCTGATATTTTGGGATGCAGGATAAGTCCTGCTACAATAGTGAACACCGAACGCAGTTGCTTTGCGAAACTGGAAGGATTTGAAAAAGAAGTGAGACATCTCCTGAAAAGATCTCCTGTTATCAATCTGGATGAAACAGGAATGAGAATAAATGCAGTTCGTAATTGGCTTCATGTGGCAGGTACAGGCAAACTGACCTATTATTTTGCACATCGCAAAAGGGGCTCAGAAGCAATGGATGCCATGGGAATTCTTCCTGATTATACAGGTGTTGCAACACATGATTTTTGGAAACCGTACAACAAATATGAATGTCAGCATTCATTATGTAACGCACATCTATTACGAGAGTTAACTGGAGCTTCCGAAAACAGTGATCAACAATGGCCACAGATAATGAGTGATCTCTTGATGTAACATCATGTTGATAATGGTCTTTTAAATCATGAATTGATTCAAAGGTTCAGTGAGGATTATGATCACATAACTCGTTTTGGAATGAACGAAAACCCTCCTGATCCGGAATCCATAGGGCCGTCTAAAAAACGAGGACGTAGGAAGCAAACCACGGTAAAGAATTTGCTGGATCGGTTTATCGGGTACAAGGAAGAGATCTTGCGGTTTATGTACGACCCAAACGTTCCGTTTGATAACAATCAGGCTGAAAGAGATATCAGAATGACAAAAGTACAGCAGAAGATATCCGGTACCTTCCGTAGTGAACAAGGTGCTAGAAATTTCTGCCGGATAAGGGGATACGTTTCTACTGTTAGTAAGAAATCCCTATCTGTTATCGATTCGATTAGTGAAATATTCTATGGGGATTCACTTATTCTAATATTGCAGAATTGATCGTAGAGAGAGAAATCAGCTTGGTGGAAGGGAGCTAGGCTGAATAGTTACCAAGACTTTTTGAAATTACATTACTGAAATTACTTGTTGCCTCGTAACTTATATAATATTAAATTCTATATTATATTTGTGTATTATAAAGTCAGTTTGAATAAATTAATTATAATATTCGCATTAACAGTTGTTTCTGTCACTCTTTTAACACAGGCCGCATTAGCTGTTTCACTGGGAGTTTCTCCACATAGTCTTCAGTTTGATCTGAAAGATGGTGTTTTCCAGAAGAATATCACTATAATCAACAATGGGAATGATCCTTCAGGTTATACATTATATACGGACAATGAATATGCCGGCTGGATCTGCATTTCCCCTTCAGCATTTGAACTTTCGTCAGGTATGACAAAAGAAGTTAGTGTGAGTTGCATTCCGCCAGAGAGTGCATCCGGAAATATTTCCCTTCGGATTTATGCTATTGCAGAGCCAGCAGGCAGCGATCTTGGTATTGGTGCAGGGATAAGGATTCCTGTAACAATTGTCACTGGAAAAAATATGGATCAGTCCAGAATAAGCATTTATACATCTTTTTCTCAACATATCATGAATTACTTCTGATGCTGCACTTTCTGTTTTCAAAGGAACAGTTCTTCAATACGGTTAATGTTTTTGTTATCTAAAAAGATACTAGTTCTAACCTAATTTCCCTGTTTTTTATAGAACCTGCCATACATATTTCCTGCTATATTGAAGTTTCAGTCCTGATTATGTAGCAGTTGCAATTGATTCTGGATAACGGATTAGAAAAAGCTAACTGAACAAAAAAACGAAAAAAACGGGGTCTGGGTATGAAGTCAATAATCAATAAATTTAACAGTTCAGTAATGCAGATCATCGCATCAGCGAGCATACCGACACCTGACATGTTGAAAGGTATTTCCAGTCATTTCTCCGGAAGTAATGATGATTTGCTTCTTGATACCTCTGAAACTGTAGATGAACTTATATCTTTTATACCCCCGTCTCACATGGAAGAACTGGAACGTTACTGGGTGGATGAACCATATTGTCTTATCTGTATATTGAGAGACAAACAAAAGAAAACCATTAATTATCATCTGATTGAACCAAAACTGAACAAGTTTGAAAAATCTTTGCTGGAAGAGTTCAATACCGTAATGGGAGACAGGATGACCATTTCAAATATTGATGGTGAAGCAGAACTAAATTCAATTGACCGATATAAACTCCTGAGAGAAAATACAAAGCGCACACTAACAGAATACTTTGACCTCCAGACAAAAACCTTTGAGAAAATATACTACTATCTGAAACGCGACTTTATTGATTTTGGTTCCATAAGCGGAATTATGAAAGACACCAACATTGAGGATGTATGGTGCAACGGAGTCAATATTCCAATATTTGTTTACCATAAAGCTTATGGAAACATCAGAACCAATGTTGTCTTTTCAAACGACGAGGATCTTGATCATTTTGTCACGCTTATAGCACAGCAAAGTTCCCGCCATCTTTCACGATCTACTCCTATACTGGATACCATAATGCGTGATGGGTCCCGTATTAATATTACATATGGACATGATATCAGTCCCAAGGGAAGTTCATTCAGTATCCGCCGGCAAAAGAAAGTACCGTTAACACCTCTTGACCTTATTGCATGGAGTACATTCTCGTCACAAATGATGGCTTATTTCTGGTTCTCCATGGAACATGGAAAAAGCATCCTTTTCTGTGGTGGAACAGCTACTGGAAAAACTTCAGCTTTAAATGCTATTTGTCTTTTCATTCCTATGAATATAAGGATTGTAACTCTTGAAGACACCCCGGAAATTAATCTTCCTCACAAGAACTGGATATCAACAATAACAAGAGAAGGATTGGCCGTAAACAAAATGGGTACTATAGATCTTGAAGATCTTTTGCGTGCATCACTAAGACAAAGGCCTGAATATTTGCTGGTAGGAGAAGTAAGAGGCCGTGAATCGCAAACCCTCTTCCAGGCAATGAATGCAGGACATTCAACATGCTCAACTTTCCATGCAGGAACACCACAGGAAGTAATTAACAGGTTTACCAATCCTCCTATAAACGTACCTCCTGCAATGTTCAGTGCACTGGATATTATTTCAATGCAATCCAACATATATGAAAATAGTATTGAAAAAAGAAAAGCTTCACATGTATCTGAAGTCATTGGTGTAACAAACAGCATCAAACTAAAAGATACTTTTTTGTGGGATCCGCTTACAGATTTTTTTGAGTTTAAAGGTTCAAAGGTTCTTCAGGATATAGGCCATAAAATGGGTTGGTCAGAATCAAAAATAAATAAAGAGCTTGGACGAAGAACTATGTTTCTTGACCTTATGCTTGAAAAGGGTATCAGGGATTATTACCAGTTCATTCGATTGATAAATTCTTACAACAAAGATCCCGAAAAAGTAATCAAACTATTAAACTCAGGTGAATTATGATATGAAGCCATGTAACATGTATAATTCACTGATCAACTTTAGTTTTGTCAGGAGGTATGCAAAAAAACGCTCTGACAAGTATTATTATCTGGTAAATAGCCTCAGATCCGCAAGAATGGACATTCACTATTCCACGTATGTTGAGCAGGGGATATTATATGCAGTTCAGACCTATGCAATCGTACTTGTATCTTTATTTTTAATGAAGTTTCTTGTAGACATCCCAATATTCAGTTTTCTCGAAACATATCAGAATATTATTTTTTCAGGTATTACCTATCTTGTTTTACCAATTGTGTCAGCTTATTTGGTGTACTGGACTTATCTGCAATATCCACGTTTCATTGCATATTCACGTGCAACTAAAATAGATGTATTGCTACCCCATGCTTCCTCTTTTTGTTACGGTATGACAAAAGGAGGAACTCCCATATATGAAACTATTAAGGAACTTGCAGAGAATCCACACATATACGGTGAGATTGCAACCGAGGCATTGTATATAGTAAGGGATGTGGAACTGCTGGGTAATGATCTAGTAAAAGCTGTGAAAAACATTGCACAAACCACACCTTCTAAAACATTTCATGATTTTCTTGAGAATCTGGTCCCAATGATACAGGGTGGAAGCGATATTCATCAGTATTTTGCTATCAAAACAGAACAATATTTCCTGCATGCCAAAAAAACCCAGGAAATGTTCATAAAAACGCTGGAGATCATTTCCGAAGTATACGTAGTTGCATTTGTTGCTGTACCAATCTTTTTGCTCATAACACTTGTGACGATTGGTCTTCTCAATCAAAGTCAGACATCTTATTTGTTTCAGGCTCTTTATCTGGGTCTGCCATTAGGTTCGATTGCACTTATAGTGTTGATAGATTCAATTTCTCCCAAAGAAGAGCTTGGTATTCATTATGTGAACAGGGAAACGCAGAGAAAATCACAACTTGCGGACGAGGAAGAAATTGATGAGGAAAATTATGAATCAAATCTTAAAAATTATAATAACAAAAAATTAAAAAGAAAAATAATTGGTAAATTAAAGCATCCTTTGGCACCTGTACTTGAAAAGCCGCTCTATGCATTTTTTGTGAGTATTCCGTTCATGTCCCTTCCATTTTTGTTTATGTCAGATGATCTGAACAAACAGATAGTTTTGTCTATAATCATTGCTTTGCTTCCCGTGTCGCTTGCCCACGAGTATAAGATGAGAAAACTGGCAAAGCTTGATAAAGCAGTGCCTGATTTCCTCAGGCGTCTTGCAGAGGTCAACGAAATGGGAATCCCGGTAAATCATGCGATCAGTCTTCTTTTGAAATCAGATGTAGGACTACTATCTGGTGAAGTAAAAAGGGTCTGGCTGGATATGAAATGGGGCGGTGAGATGAAAGATGCTCTTTCACGTTTTGAAAACAGGATAGGTACTCCTGCTCTGAGAAGGGCGATAACTCTTCTTGTAAAAGCTACTGAGGTAAGCGACGATACAAGGGATGTACTTCTGATAGCTGCAGAAGATACAGAGAACATGTTGAAACTCAGGGATGACAGGTTCCAGACTGGGTTTATTTACCTTGCAACTGTTTACATTGCTTTTGGGACATTCATGTATGTGTGTTATTCCTTTTCAACACAGTTCATACCTTCGATGTCAGGTCTTGGTGGGGATAATATGCTTAATGTTGACCAGATTACCTCGACAATGTTCAATACCTGTGGAATATTAGGTTTATTTTCAGGAGTGATTCTTGGTGAAATGGCTCATGGGAATCTTCTTTCAGGTCTCAAACATTCTGTAATACTTCTTGTACTGACCTTTGCCTGTTTTACAATGCTCATGAATTACTAGGTGGAAAAATGGCTTCGGAAATGATTGGTGAAGTACTCAAACTTGCACTTGTAGTTACTCTGGCAGCGGTCCTGTCAATTAGTATTTATGCGCTTCTGCCGGATGAACGCCCCCCTTATCTTGAAATAGAAATGAGCTTCAATCAGAGTGAGGTTGGGATTATAGATATTACCCATGTTGGCGGGGACCCCATCAGAACCAATGATGTGCATATCGAGATCAGTAATGCTTCCAATATGTTCGACAAAAAAGATTACAAATTAACCGAGCTTACCAATCAAAGTTTCTGGAAATTCCCTGAGACATTATTTCTCAATGCAAGTACCGATTCAAGTTCCGATATGAATGATGTAAAGGTCACGGTAGTTCACCAGAGAGCAATAATATCTATAGGTGAGGTTAAAAAGGTATGATCAGAAAACTGAACTCATCGTGTGATGCAGTTTCAACGGTGATAGCTGCACTTCTGATTCTTGCAGTCCTGACAACATTCATTTCTGCTATTAATGCATATTATATACCATCACTTGGTTCTGAGAATGACATCCAGCATATGCAGGAAGTAAGAGATAGCTTTGTAGGAATAGCTTCACTGGCTGCTTCAGGAAGTTCTAATGAAAAAGTCCTGATACCTTTAGGAAGCAAGGAAATGCCTTTTGGTCCGTCTGTTTCTTCAAGTGGGACACTGATAGTTAATCCAAACAGCAGCTGGATCAATATCTCAATGATTAATGTAGCAGAACCGGAGAACAGATTTGATTCGGTGTTTTTTTTAAACAACCTGACGTCTGTGTCTTCATTTCTTCTTGTAAAAGAAGGAGGTCTTCCTGTTACGTATGAAGTTATTATTGATAATGACAATACTCTTTATGCTGAGTGGGTTGGTGATAGTACATTGCTAATAGAGACTTATCGTGATGGCAATCTGTTTTTCTATGGTAAAGTTCCAACTCCTTTAGTAGACACTGATGAGTATTTTACATTTGATGCTTTAAACCCGGTTTATGGTTTTTCAGACATACTGAAGGATGCTGAAAAGCCGTTTACTCTCATGCTTGACGGGTCATTCCAGATAGAATACGAAAAAGTACCTCCTTACGATAATTCCGAGACAAGATACACTTATGACAGGAGCATGAATTTTACCACCGGGTCTTTCAAATCTGTTTCATCAAATAACTTCTGGATCGATCAGGATTTCATTTTTGAGAATGGTGCTGTAATATTGCAGCAATCTACAAGCACTGAGTCACTGGTACGATCCAGACCTTTCATTACGGTGGATAAAGAAGCTAAACTTCTGAATATTCGGATATTCAATGTGGTTGGAGTAGCCGATAGCATGGGTGGAAATGGTGTATCCACTGTGAACCTCCAGGTTGAAGACCATGAAGAGAAGACATATCCATTTGTAGAAGTAACAAATCTCACTATAAGTTCAGAGTATCCCAGTGCCTGGTACAGTTACCTTTCAACTCAGGGAGATGTGGAAATACTGGACGATGGTCTTGTCAGAGCATCATTTTACAATATGAGTGTTAGGATGAGTAGTTCTGATGTTATGATTACTATTCCTTGATTGGAGTTTGGTTTATGCGTAGTAATTTGATTCAGTTCATTTTAAGAGTTGTCACTTTTCCTTTAATATTTTATTTCATGTGTCATCGGTTATGAAATAAAACGAGTCCTATGACACTGTTTTTCTAATATCACCGATTCTGACAGGATTTCTATCCCACACTTTGGTATTTATATACTCTATTACATTTATTTTATTGTCTGAGGGGACAATAATGGCAAACGATCCACAAATAATTGAGAAAAACCTTTGTGGTATTTTCTCTCCTGATTGACTACGCCAAACTGCTCACGAAACGGGTCTTGTAAAACAGGAACGAAAAATCGATCCTGTGGTAATGTTCTGGGTTCTAACCCTTGGTTTTGGTGTTCAGCTTCAGCGCACTTTAACTAGTCTGAAACGCAGTTATGAAAAAGCAGCTACTACGAAAATAAGCGACGGTAGCTGGTATGAACGTTTCACTCCTGTCGAATAAGAAAGAGCGATTACTCGCCCTCCCTCTTCTAAGAACCGTACGTGAAAGTTTCCCTTCATACGGCTCAAGCATCCTATAACCCTTTCAGTATCGGGCAGCAGTTACAACTATTTCTTGTTGAAACCACTTTTGCAATTCGGGGTTGCAGCTTATTAACATTTTGTTGTCTGTAAGCCTCTCACCAGATGGTGTCTTTGAGTATCTTACATTCATAAGTTTGCCTCCTTTCATGTAATAGAACACCTACGGTAAGTCTGCATCCTTTCGAACTAAGGCAAATTTAGAACCTCTATGCATTCCATTACAGATTGCCATTCGCTTTTTACCGTTTCCTTTATCCTCTATGCCATTGTTCTTTCTCACGAAGTCCCTACCTCTTTTTGAGGAGCACATTGGACTTACCAAGTTCTAAAATATGAATAATTGTGAATACCTTAGAAGCCATCTATAAACCGAGAATCATATGTCCATTTCCTATAATGTCAGTTCAACCATTATAGTCTGATTCCATACCTTTTGGTTCAAGCGTATCAATCCAATTTCGCTTGTCATACTTAACGATTCTTACAATGGTTCGCTTTACGCTCATCATAGTATTCTTATCCTAGCAGATGATTCGGTTTGGATTTCCAAAATTCTCCACATTGTCCTATGAGCTTCATACCCCGATATTACTATCAGCGCATGTCATAGTAGGATTATCCCAAATGGAGTGGATAGCATTTCTGCAATTCATAATTTAGCTTCTTGTCGCACGAACTGGTAGCATTCCTCCGAGTTTGTGTTATGCATGGGATAGAACAACTTGCCCAAGAGCAAAAAAAACACCTGTCTGAGAAGCTTTCCAAATTCGAAGATGTACTGATCCAGGATAGCAGCATTGTTCGACTGCATAGCTCATTATCTGAAAAATGGCCTGCAGCACGGACAAGAACAATAGCTGCAGGTGTAAAAGTAGGATTACTGGTAAGTGCAGTAGCCAATGGACCGAAAAATGTAGCTCTCTATGCTGAAAGCACTAATGAATTGAAGACATTGCATATGGGACCATGGATCAAGAATAGAATCCTCCTCATTGATCTTGGATTCTATAAGCATCAACTATTTGCAAGGATACAGGATAATGGTGGTTATTTTGTGTCCAGATTGAAGAAAAACGCTGATCCACTGCTTGTTAACGTTAACAGTATCCATTGAGGCCGAAGTATCGATGTCAAGGGAAAATGTATAAGTGAAGTTTTACCACATCTGAAAAGACAGGTTCTTGATTTAGATGTGGAAATTTCTTTTAAACGTCGAAGCCATAACGGCAAGCAGAAAAACGATACTGAAAAGTTCCGATTGATTGCGATAATGAATAAAGAGACAGAGGAATATCACATATACATCACAAACATTTCATCGGATGTACTGGATTCAGAATACATTGCAAAACTCTATGGAGCCAGATATTCTCAGAGAATGCTAATGATCAACTTCGATCAATATTAAAATATTGTGGAATAGAAATGTCACTTGAGATGTTTATGGAAGTATATTCTAGGCAAGCACTAGATCTACATGTCAATAGACAACGATTTAGAGATGAATGATGGGCTTAACTGATGACACATGAAATTTCCTCCCCAAGTATGTAAGACAAAGTCTTACGTAAGATGTTGTCTTACTTTAGTTGGATTTCCGGGGATATATTGGTTTTGACTAGAAAACAATCACATCCCATAACCTATAAATAATACTAAACTAAATCATAATTATTATGTTCCGTAATTTCATTAACCGTGCTCAAGAAATGGAATCTCTTAACAGAGAGTATAAGTCTGGAGACTTTTCATTTACCGTCATCTATGGACGCAGGCGGGTTGGGAAAACAGAGCTTATCCAGCAGTTCGTGAAGGATAAGCCTCATATTTTCTTTCTGGCGGATATGAGGGGAACGCTATCCAATGCGCTTAGATTCAGGAAAAGAGCTTCAAGCCTGTTCAATGAAATGGAACCTGCTGCTGAGACATTTGACGGTGTGTTCGAATACATAAGAAGACAATGGAAAGAAGACCAGAAACTTGTTGTTGTTATCGATGAGTTCTCTTATCTGGCACAGGCTGATCAGTCCATACCATCTGTACTCCAGCTCATTGTTGATGAGATACTCAAAGGAGGATCTTTCCATCTGATTCTCTGCGGTTCTTCCATTTCCATGATGGAAAAAACAACCCTTTCCTATTCAAGCCCTCTTTACGGCAGGCGAACAGGACAGATACAGGTCATGCCTTTAAGCTTCCGCCACATATCTGGTTTTTTCCCGGGATATAAGCCGGACGAATTGATGCAAATATATGGAGCAACAGGAGGCATACCTTTCTATCTCAGGTTCTTTGATCCTGACAAGGACTTTTATGAGAACCTGAAGCACTCAATATTCTCCAAAGAAGCTGTACTCTATGCAGAAGGTGAATTCCTGCTGCGTGAAGAGTTGAGAGAACCTGCCACCTACATGAACATACTTTATTCCATCTCCAAAGGTGCATCAAGAGCAGGAGAAATTGCTGCCGGTGCATTCATGGAAACAAAGGATCTGTCCTATTATGTAGATACGCTGATGAAACTCGGATTCTTAAGAAAAGAGCATCCTGCTGCAGAAAAAACATCTACCCGTAAGACGAGCTATGTTATAGATGACCCTTTCCTGCGTTTCTGGTTCAGGTATGTGCTGGTACACAAGGATTCCATAGAAGCAGGCGACAGTTCACATGCTATTGAAGACCTGGAAAA